>JBLNCG010000053.1:0-26458 GCA_050260475.1 Bacillota bacterium | reverse complement strand
GACAACATCAAGATGAGCATCGAGCTCATCACCCCCATCGCCATGGAGGAGAAGCTGCGCTTCGCCATCCGCGAAGGCGGCCGCACCGTCGGTTCCGGCGTGGTGACCAAGGTTATCGAGTAAATCTTCGCCTCTGTCCCTTTCCTTGGGGAGAGGGGCAGGGTTAAGGTTATAGGAGGGAAGATCATGGCGACCCAAAAAATACGCATCCGGCTTAAGGCTTTTGATCACAAGATCCTTGATCAATCCGCGGGGAAGATCGTGGAAACCGCCAAAAGGACTGGAGCCGTTGTTTCCGGGCCCATTCCTTTGCCGACGGAAAAAAACATCTATACTGTATTGAGGTCGGTGCATATAGACAAGGATTCGCGGGAGCAGTTTGAAATGCGCACCCACAAACGCTTGATCGACATTCTCGAATCAAACCAAAAGACGGTGGAAGCGTTGATGAAGCTGGATCTGCCCGCAGGAGTGGATATCGAGATCAAACTGTGATTATATCTATCCGTTGCGGAGGTGCGCCCGGGAAAGACCGGAATCAAGGATTTTAAAAGGAGGTGTCAAAAGATGTCAACGGGGATTTTAGGCAAGAAATTAGGTATGACGCAAGTTTTCAGCCGGGACGGCCGGGCTGTTCCCGTAACGGTGATCGAAGCCGGTCCATGTCCTATTGTGCAGATTAAAACTGCGGAGATGGACGGTTATACCGCGTTGCAATTGGGATTCGGCGCCATTAAGGATAAATCGGTTAAAAAACCCATCAAGGCTCATTTTAAAAAAGCCGATGTGAATCCCACCCGTTATTTACGGGAGGTGGATGTGGCAGATCCCGGAAAATGGCAGGTGGGACAGAATATAACAGTGGACATCTTCAATGAAGGTGAAGCCGTGGATGTCGTAGGGATTTCCAAAGGAAAGGGCTTCACCGGCATGGTCAAGCGATGGAATTTCAACCGGGGGCCTATGTCCCACGGTTCCATGTATCACCGGCGTTCCGGATCCCTTGGAGCAACTGATCCGGCCAGGGTATTCAAGGGGAGGAGATTGGCCGGTCATGCAGGGCAGGAACGCGTGACCATTCAGGGATTAAAAATTGTCAAGGTCGATAAAGACCGGAACCTTCTGCTTGTCCTAGGGTCAGTTCCCGGGATCAAAGGCAGTCTGGTGATGATAAAGAAATCCATGAAATCGAGCAAGTAGTTTTTGTCCCGTGTTGAAAGGGGGAATCAAAATGCCTAAACTGCCTATTTATCAGAAGGATGGTAAAAAAGCGGGCGAAATAGAGTTGAAAGATAGTATTTTCGGCGTGGCAGTGCATAAACCGCTCCTGCACCAGTCGGTGGTATTGCAGATGAACAACGAACGTCAGGGGACCGCAGCCACCAAAACCCGGGGTCTTGTCCGGGGCGGCGGCCGCAAGCCGTATCGCCAAAAAGGAACAGGACGGGCCAGGCACGGTTCAAGCCGTTCCCCGTTATGGAGGGGCGGAGGCGTCATTTTCGGCCCTGAACCGCGCGAATACAAGAGGCAGATAAATAAAAAAGCCAACCGCCTGGCGCTGAAGTCGGCCCTGTCGGCAAAAGCTCTGGACGGGGCGGTGAAAGTGATTAAGGAGTTGTCTTTTGCGGAGCCCAAAACCAAGGAAATGGTGGACCTGTTGTCCAAGCTTAAGCTCTATCCCAACAAGACTTTGATTGTACTGGCGGAAGAAGATGTGAACGCAGCCAAATCCGCACGGAACATTCCCGGGGTCAAGACCGTTCAGTGCGATAAATTGAATGTTTATGATCTGTTGTTATATGATAATCTGCTTCTTACCGGAGCGGCCGCTTCCAGGGTGGAGGAGGTGCTTGCTTGATGGAAGCCAGAGAGATCATTGTCAAGCCGATTGTGACCGAAAAAACCGCCAGGTTGATGGAGGAAAGCAAATACACATTCTCAGTCAACCCCAGAGCCAACAAGACACAGATTAAAAAAGCGGTGGAAGAGATTTTCAAGGTAAAGGTGAAGTCCGTCAACACCATGAATGTGCTGGGGAAAATGAAACGCATGGGACGTTTTGCGGGAAGGCGACCGAACTGGAAGCGTGCCATCGTAACATTGGAAGCCGGGCAAAGCATCAAGGTTTTTGAAGGAGTCTAAAAGGAGGCACTCTGATGGGTATCGTAGTATATAAACCGACCTCTCCGGGCCGGCGTTTTATGTCCGTTTCCAATTTTGAGGAGATCACCAAGGGGAAACCGGAGAAAAAACTTACCGCCCCGCTCAAAAAAAACGCCGGGCGGAATAATGCCGGCCGCATAACCGTGCGCCACCAGGGCGGCGGCCATAAAAGAAAGTACCGCATCATCGATTTTAAAAGAAGAAAGGTGGGGGTTCCGGCCAAGGTTGCGGCTATCGAATACGATCCGAACCGCTCAGCCCATATTGCCCTGCTTCATTACCGGGACGGGGAAAAAGCTTATATTCTGGCTCCCATGGGGCTGGAAACAGGCCAGCATGTTGTATCCGGTCCAGAGGCGGATATCAAGCCGGGAAACGCTTTACCATTGATGAATATTCCGGTGGGCACCATCATTCATAACCTGGAGTTGAAGCCCGGCAAAGGCGGGAAGCTGGTAAGAGCGGCCGGAGGCGGCGCCCAGTTGATGGCAAAGGAAGGAGCCAATGCTCATGTCAGAATGCCTTCCGGGGAAATGCGGCTTTTTAATATCAATTGTTATGCCACCATCGGGCAGGTCGGAAACCTTGAACGCGAAAATATCAGGATCGGTAAAGCCGGGCGTTCACGGTGGCTGGGTATTCGCCCGGGGGTGCGCGGCGTGGTCATGAATCCCATCGATCACCCGCATGGCGGCGGCGAAGGCCGTTCACCCATCGGCAGGGCGCCTGTCACTCCATGGGGCAAGCCTGCGCTGGGCTACCGGACCAGAAAGAAAAAGCATTCCGATAAAATGATCGTGAAAAGGCGCAGCTAAGCCCGCGCCTGGTTATAAATGTCTTTGCGTTGTCCTGCATGCTCGCAAACGGCATCAATAAGGAGGAAAGGGCATGTCTCGTTCAGTTAAAAAAGGTCCTTACTGCGAACCGAGTTTGTTGCGAAAAGTATCGGCCATGAACAAAACAGGTGAGAAACGCGTGATCAAAACCTGGTCGCGGGCGTCCACCGTCATGCCGGAAATGGTCGGGCATACCCTGGCGGTCCATGACGGCCGCAAGCATGTGCCGGTCTATCTGACGGAGGAGATGGTCGGTCATAAATTGGGTGAATTTGCCCCCACCCGCACCTTCAGGGGGCATTCGGGAGAAAAAACGGAAAAAACCGTAAAAGCTTAATACGGCCTTTGCGGCTTAGGCGAAATGAAGATACTCGCCTACCGGCCGACGGGCAAGGGGGAATACTCATGGAGGCACAGGCCAAAGCCAGATTTGTCCGCATCACGCCGCGCAAGGCGCGGCAGGTGATCGATCTGATTCGGGGGAAGGATATTGATGAAGCTTTTAAGATCCTCGCTTTCGTCCCCAAAAATGCGGCAGATGTGATTGAAAATGTACTGAAGTCCGCGGTGGCCAATGCGGAGCACAATCATAAGCTGCAGCGCAAAGACCTGTTTGTCGCGGATGCAAGGGCGGATCAGGGCCCTACGTTAAAGAGGTTTATGCCGAGAGCAATGGGCAGGGCGGCCATGATCCACAAAAGAACCAGTCACATCACGGTGGTTTTAAGAGAGAAATAGAGGAGGAGATGTTTAATGGGACAGAAAGTGAATCCTCTTGGTTTGCGGCTGGGCATCATCAGGGATTGGGATGCCAAATGGTATGCGGAAAAGGGCTATTCCGATCTGCTGTACGAGGATGTGAAAATCCGGCGCACCATCAAGAAGCAGCTTTATGCTTCAGGGGTGGCAAAGGTTGAGATCGAACGTTCCGCGAACCGCGTCAAGGTCACGATTTACACCGCCCGTCCCGGCCTGGTCATCGGCAAGGGCGGCGCCGAGGTGGAGCAAATCCGGAAGCGGCTCGAGGAGATGACCGGTAAGCAGGTGAATGTCAATATATATGAGGTGAAAGTTCCGGAGCTGTGCGCCCAACTTGTGGCCGAAAACATCGCGTTCCAGTTGGAAAAAAGGACCTCGCACCGGAGGGCCATGAAGCAGGCGATGACCCGAACCATGAAGATGGGAGCGCAGGGCGTGAAGGTCTTGTGCAGCGGACGCTTGATGGGGGCGGAAATAGCCCGCAACGAGGGTTACGCTGAAGGCAAAGTGCCTTTGCATACCTTGAGGGCTGATATAGATTACGGTTTTGCGGAAGCAAGAACGACATACGGCAAGATCGGTGTAAAAGTATGGATTTACCGCGGAGAGATCCTGCCGCAGAAAGCCAAAAAATAACCGGGATTTATATTAAAGGCAATTGCGTTGTTACCTTAATTTAAGGTCTTGCTACCAAATATAGTGTATGGCTACAATTAGGCGATCGATACAGCGGCAAGACGTAAAATCATCATAACAAAGCAGATTGCTCTATTGAGAAGGGGGTCGACCAATGTTAGCGCCGAAAAGGGTAAAATATAGAAAAGTCCAAAGAGGGCGCCGCAAGGGTGTTTCCATCAAAGGCAGCACCTTGCAGCACGGTGATTACGGGCTTCAAGCCACCGTTCCCGGGTGGATCACCAGTACCCAGATTGAGGCGTCCCGTATTGCCCTGACCAGGCACATTAAGAGAGGCGGCAAGGTATGGATAAAAATCTTTCCCGATAAACCGGTAACCGCGAAACCAGCCGAAACCCGCATGGGAAGCGGAAAAGGCGCTCCGGAATACTGGGTGGCGGTGATCAAGCCGGGGAGAATCCTTATCGAGATCGCCGGAGTGGAAGAGGAATTAGCCCGCGAGGCTGTCAAACTGGCCGCCATGAAACTGCCGATCAAAGCCAAGTTTGTGAAGCGACAGGAAGTAGGTGGGGAAAGCGATGAAAGCTGATCAATTTGAACTCTTAAAACAGTCGACCAGTGATGAGCTTAATTTAAAGTTGAATGATTTTAAAGAGGAACTGTTCAACCTCCGTTTCCAGTTGGCTACGGGGCAATTGGGCAACAAGCTTCGCGTCAAGGAAGTAAGAAAAAATATTGCCCGCATTAAGACCATCTTGCACGAACGGACTTTACAGGCCGAAAGAAAAGGTTGAGGCGATAAGGAGGCTATGGAAGATGCCGGAGAAAATTCGGAAAACCAGGATCGGTAAAGTGGTCAGTGAAAAAATGGACAAAACCGTGGTAGTGGCAGTGGAAAGAATGATCAAACACCGTTTATATAAAAAGACCATTAAAAGAACCACTAGGTTTATGGCCCACGATGAAACCAACAAATGCCGGGAAGGCGATGTGGTAAGGATCATGGAGACCAGGCCGTTAAGCGCCCGCAAACGCTGGCGTGTGGTAGCCGTGCTGGAACAGGCTAAATAATCCTGCAGCGAAAATATCGTACCTTCTGAAATACTGTCTGAAATACTGCCGGCGCTTCAAGGAAGGATTTTCAGAGGATTTCGGCTCAAATTTTTCGCTGTAATAGTCAACACTCTTTCCTTAAAGGAGGGACTCCATCGTGATTCAACCTCAAACTTATTTAAACGTGGCTGACAATTCGGGCGCGAAAAAATTGATGTGCATCCGCGTGCTGGGCGGTTCGCATCGGCGTTATGCTCATATCGGCGATTTGATTATTGCCGTGGTGAAAGACGCGCTACCCCCGTCGATGGCCCGGAAGGGCGCGGGAGGAGCCGGCGTAAAGAGAGGCGATATCGTGACGGCTGTTGTGGTCAGAACCAGAAAAGGGCTGCGTCGTCCTGACGGTTCTTATATCAAGTTCGATGACAATGCGGCGGTTATTTTAAATGAACAGAATAATCCGCGGGGCACCCGCATTTTCGGACCGGTGGCCCGTGAACTGAGGGACAGGGATTTTATGAAAATCGTTTCTTTGGCGCCGGAAGTGCTGTAGTCTTGCAGTTCCAAATGCAACTGGAACAGAAAGGGGGCTGCTTAAAAGTGAAAAAATCAAGCATTCGCCTGAAAAAAGGCGATGAAGTGATGGTTTTATCCGGGAGGGACAAGGGCCGCAGAGGAAAAATCCTCCAGGTGATGCCTACGGAAGGCAAAGTTATCGTGGAAGGCCTCAATGTGATCAAGCGCCATACTAAACCGACCAAGGCCAACCCCCAGGGAGGGGTTTTGGAAAAAGCCGCCGGACTGCCTTGCGGTAAGGTGATGCTGGTGTGCGCCAACTGCCATCAGCCCACACGGATCAACAGGCAGTTCAGTGAGGATAAACTGGTCAGGATATGCAAGCATTGCGAAGCTATTCTGGACTAATGGGGGGAGGGAAAAAGGCATGTCGCGGCTGAAAGAAAAATATCAAAGTGAAATAGTACCGGCCTTAAAAAAGAACTTCAAATATAAAAATATCATGGAAGTTCCCAAAGTGGAGAAAGTCGTCATCAACATGGGGGTTGGAGAGGCCACGCAGGACGCCAAGGTAATCGATGCGGCGGTCAACGATTTGTCCAGCATTTCCGGGCAGAAACCCCTGGTGACCAGGGCGAAGAGATCTATTGCGGCTTTTAAAGTAAGGGCCGGGGTGGCCATCGGCTGCAAGGTAACTCTGCGCGGAGAAAGAATGTACGACTTTCTCGACAAGCTGTTTCATATCAGCCTGCCCAAGATCAGGGATTTCAGGGGGGTATCCCCGAAGTCTTTCGACGGCAGGGGCAATTATACGCTGGGTATCAAGGAACAGCTGGTTTTTCCGGAGATCAATTACGATAAAATCGATAAAATCAGAGGCATGGACATTACCATCGTCACTACCGCAAAGACCGATGAAGAAGCGCGGGAATTGTTGAAGCAAATGGGGATGCCTTTCCGCGCCGCATGAGATAACGCATATCCGGCGTGAAATTAAGGAGGCGTAAAGATGGCAAAAACATCTCAAAAGATTAGACAGCAGCGGCCGGCCAAATACAGGGTGAGAGCTTATCACCGCTGTAAGCTGTGCGGCCGTCCCCGTGGATATATGCGTAAATTCGGGATGTGCAGAATTTGTTTCAGAAATCTGGCGCACCGCGGGGAAGTCCCGGGTGTGACCAAAGCCAGCTGGTAAAAAGAGGCGGGAAGGAGGTTTTATAAATGGCTTTTACGGACCCGATCGCGGATATGTTGACCAGGATTCGCAATGCCAACATTTCCAGAGACAAAGGGGTGGAAGTCCCGGCCTCCAAAATCAAATTGGAACTGGCCCGGGTCTTGAAGGAAGAGGGATTTATCGAGGACTTTGAATCCGTCAAGGATGGGAAGCAGGGCACTATTAAAATACACTTGAAATATATGGGCAGGGAGAAGGTTATCTCCGGTTTGAAAAGAATTTCCAAACCCGGATTGCGCGTGTATGCGAGGCAGGAGGAGATTCCCAAGGTTCTTGGAGGTCTTGGTATTGCCATTATTTCCACACCGAAGGGGATAATGACCGATAAACAGGCGCGTAAAGCCAAACTCGGCGGGGAAGTCTTGTGCTATGTCTGGTAGGGGCATTTGCATTTTACATCGGAAATGGCGTTTGTACTGATATGCATATGCAAGTGCCGGTAAAATCATCTTTTGGAAAGTGAGGTGGCTTTAAGTGTCCCGTATCGGCAGAAAACCCGTAGCGATTCCCGGCCAGGTGTCGGTGGAATTGCACGGCAACAAAATCAAGGTCAAGGGGCCCCATGGTGAATTGGCCAGAGAGCTGCATCCGTCCATGGAAATCGTTCAGGAAAAAGATCGGATCATCGTCAACCGCCCGTCAGATGACAAAGAACATCGTTCACTGCACGGTCTGACCAGAACCCTGGTGGCCAACATGTTTGAAGGGGTAACCAAGGGTTTCAGCAAAAACCTGGAAATCAACGGTGTCGGTTACAAGGCGGCGATGCAAGGCAAAAAGCTGGTGCTGACGGTGGGATTCTCCCATCCCGTGGAGATAGAAGCCCCGGCTACCATTAAATTTGAAGTTCCGGCGCCGAATAAGATAATCATCAGCGGTCCCAGCAAGGAACTGGTCGGTCAGGTGGCCGCTCAAATCCGAAACGTGCGCAAACCCGAACCGTACCAGGGCAAAGGTATCAAGTATGAAGGGGAATATATCCGCCGGAAAGCCGGAAAAGCCGGTAAAACCACTAAGTGAGCGTATGCCGGCATCACTGATGAACCGGCGATTAGGCATGCCATTATGATTTCGGATGTATTTAGTCACCGGCCATAATAAGTTTTAATGGCGTAAGAAGGGATGGTTCACCATGTTTGAAAAAATCGACCGTAAACAAAAAAGGGCAGTCAGACACCTTCGCTTGCGCAAGAATATCACCGGGACGGCTGAACGTCCGCGCCTGACCGTATTTAAGAGCCTGAACCACATACACGTGCAGATCATCGATGATGAAAAAGGGCATACGATTCTTTCCGCATCGAGCCAGCTCCCTGCGCTCAAGAAAAAGCTGGGGGCAAAAACCGGCGCGGTGGAGGGAGCCAAAGCGGTGGGCCAGGAAATCGCCAAGCGCGCCCTAAAGATGGGCATAAAAAAGGTGGTCTTTGACCGGGGCGGGAATCTTTACCACGGCAGAATAGCCGCCCTGGCCCAAGCGGCAAGGGAAGCGGGACTTGAATTTTAAGGAGGGGGATCTATGAAGCACTCTGACAACGGCGAGATGCAGATGATGGAGAAGGTGGTTTATATAAACCGCGTGGCCAAGGTGGTAAAAGGCGGCCGGAGATTCAGCTTCAGCGCGCTGGTGGTGGTGGGTGACGGGCAAGGCCGGGTAGGACACGGACTTGGCAAGGCCGCAGAGGTCCCGGAGGCCATCCGCAAAGGAGTCGAAGATGCCAAGAAGAATATGATCCAGGTTCCGGTGGTCAATACTACCATACCGCATGAAATATTGGGCGAATTCGGCGCCGGGAAAGTTTTTTTAAAACCCGCCGCTCCGGGGACCGGAGTCATTGCCGGCGGACCGGTGCGCGCCGTAGTGGAAGCGGCAGGTATCCGCGATATATTGACCAAATCCATCGGCTCCAGCAATGCCATCAATATTGTCAACGCCACCATGGCGGGTTTGAAATCCTTGAAAAGGGTGGAGGAAGTCGCCCGCCTGCGCAGCAAGGAAGCGCATGAACTGCTGGGTTGACCGGATTTATATTATTTTCGTTAGGAGGCACCTGAAATGCCCAGGGCAAAAAAGAAGCAGACGGCAAAAATATCCGTGATCTGGACCAAAAGCGCCATCGGATATTCCAGGGATCAAAAGGCGACAATCAGGGCGCTCGGTTTTAAAAAAATGCGCCAGACGGTGGAAATTCAAGATTCACCCTCAATGCGCGGCATGATCGATAAGGTAAAGCACCTGGTTACCGTGGTGAATGACGCAAGTTAGTTTTTCAGAGCGTTTGTTTGATCAGTGGCGGATTCACGGCATGATGTAAAGGCTTAATTACGGGAGGGGGCCCAAAATGAAAATCAATGAATTGAAACCAGCCCCAGGTTCGCGTTCCTCCAGGAAAAGGCTGGGGCGCGGCATCGGTTCCGGTTTGGGTAAAACTTCTGGGAAAGGGCATAAAGGGCAGAAAGCGCGTTCCGGAGGGGGAAAAGGGCCGGCCTTTGAGGGGGGTCAGACTCCGTTACAGAGAAGGCTGCCGAAAAGAGGATTTTTTAACGTCTTTCGTCGGGAATTTGTGGAGGTAAAACTGCAGGCTTTAAATGCTTTCCCGGCCAACACGGAGGTGACCCCGGAAAAACTCCTCGAAGCGGGGATTATCAAAAAAGTCAAACCGGGTGTCAAGATTCTGGGAAACGGCGCGCTGGATCAACCTTTGACAGTGAAAGTGCATGCCTTCACTAAACAGGCGGCGGAGAAAATAAAGGCCGCCGGCGGAAATGCAGAGGTGATATAAATGCTGAAAAAGCTGTGGGAAACCATTGTTACCGCCTTCAAACTTCCCGATCTGCGCAAGAAAATACTTTTCACTCTGCTGATGCTGGGAATTTACCGCTTGGGGGTATATGTGCCCGTTCCCGGTGTTGATGTAACTCGCATCCAAAAAAGCTTTTCCGGCGGAAGCGCGGATATTCTGCAACTACTCAATCTTTTTGGCGGCGGGGCCATGAAAAACTTTTCCATTTTTTTCCTTGGGGTGAATCCATATATCACCGCTTCCATCATCATGCAGTTGTTGGGCATCGTTTGGCCTTATCTGGAAAGGCTTTCCAAAGAGGGTGTGGAGGGGCGCAGGCTTATCTCCCAGTATACCCGCTATGCCACTATTCTGCTGGCTGTTATTCAGGCTGTGGGTTTTCTCACGCTTTTTCAGCAGGAAATCACTCCCAACACCTTGTCCAACAAGGTTATGATTGTAACCATCCTGGTGGCGGGCAGCATGTTTCTTATGTGGCTCGGGGAAAAGATCACCGAATTGGGCATCGGCAACGGCGTTTCATTGATCATATTCGCCGGTATAGCTTCCCAGTTCGGAGCGATTTTTACCGGATTCGCGGTGATGAAGGATGTAGAACCTTGGAAACCCGTGCCGATCTTTCTGTCCTGGCTGGCCATAATCGCAGGCATCGTCTTCATCCAGCAGGCGGAACGGAAGATACCCGTGCAATACGCCAAGCGCGTAGTGGGCAGGAAAATGTACGGAGGGCAGACTACGCATATCCCCATGCGAATCAACCAGGCCGGGGTAATACCCATCATCTTCGCCAATGCGGTGGTAATGTTCCCCGCCCAGATGGCCGGGATTTTTCCGCAAAAGATTGAAAACTGGATCACGACCTGGTTCGGCTACGGAGCGCCGTTGAATATCCTTGCCGAAGCAATTCTGGTGTTCTTTTTCACTTTCTTCTATACCGCCGTAAGCTTTAACTCGGCGGAAGTGGCGGACAACATGAAGAAATACAGCGGGTTCATTCCCGGAATACGGCCCGGGAAACCCACAGCGGAATATCTGGAGCGGGTTTTGGAGCGAATTACTTTTGTCGGCGCGCTTTTTCTGGTGGCGTTGACAACTACACCGTTTTTGGCGTGGATTTTCAAGTTGCGGACCGCGTCCTACCTGCTGGGCGGCACCGGACTGTTGATTGTCGTTGGCGTTGCGCTGGATACCATGAAGCAAATCGAATCCCACCTGCTGCTCAGGCAGTACCAGGGATTCCTGAAATAATGGCGAAGAACAGGGGGTTTCCTTTTGATAAATCTCATCTTGCTTGGCCCGCCGGGAGTGGGTAAAGGCACGCAAGCCGGGTTGATCAGGGATTATTTTAAGATCCCCCATATCTCCACCGGGGATATGCTAAGGCAGGCCATACAAGAAGGGACCAGCCTGGGCAAAAAAGCACAAGGCTATATGAACCAGGGGAAACTGGTCCCGGATGAAACCGTCATCGGCATCATCGGTGGGAGGCTGGCAAAACCGGATTGCGCGGGAGGATTTTTACTCGACGGATTTCCGCGGACCATCCCCCAGGCGGAGGCGCTGGAAGCCATTTTGATTGAGGCGCGCCGGAACATCCGGAAAGTCATCAACCTTAAGGCGGATGATATGGTGGTGACCGGCCGCATCACCGGAAGGCGCATCTGCAAATCCTGCCAGGCGGTGTACCACATTGCCAATAAACCTTCCCGGGAGCCCGGTATCTGCGATTTATGCCGGGGAGAAACCTATCAGCGGGACGACGATCAGGAGGCCACGGTGTTAAAAAGGCTGGCGGTATACAGGGAGCAAACCGAACCCCTGATTCAATATTACCGTAAAAAGGGGCTGTTGCTGAATATCGACGGTACCGGGGAGATCCGGGCGGTATTTCAGGAAATCATTAAAGGTTTAAGTGAGTAACGATGATCGTATTGAAATCTCCGCGGGAAATTGAAAAAATGCGCGCGGCCGGCAAAATCGTGGCGGAAGTTCTGGAGCGGTTGAAACCGCTGGCCAAACCAGGCGTAACCACGGAGGAATTCGACAGCCTGGCTGAGCGGATCGTAAAAAAATACGACGCCATAGCCGGCTTCAAAGGCTACCGGGATTATCCCGCCTCTATTTGCACATCCGTCAACGAGGAAGTGGTCCATGGCATACCGGGCAAGAGGGTATTGAAAAACGGCGATATCATCAGCCTGGATTTCGGTGCGGTATATCAAGGGATGTATGCCGATGCGGCATTGACGCTTCCGGTGGGAGAGGCTTCCGCGGAAGCAAGGCGTTTAATTGCAGTGGCGGAGCGGTCGCTAAGGGAAGGCATTTTCAAGGCGACGGCGAACAACAGGATCGGCGACATCTCCTTCGCCATTCAGTCGGCGGTGGAGAAAAACAATTATTCCGTCGTCAGGGATTACGCGGGACATGGAGTTGGACGCGAATTGCATGAGGACCCCCAGATCCCCAATTTCGGAAAGCCCGGAACGGGGCCGCGCATTAAAATAGGGATGACCCTGGCGCTCGAGCCCATGATCAATATGGGAGGTTACCAGGTGAAGGTTCTGAAGGATAACTGGACGGTGATTACGGCTGATCGATTATATTCGGCCCATTGCGAACATACGGTATGGATTACGGACAACGGGCCGGAAATTTTGACCCCATGGTCCTGGGTGGTGCAGGAATGAGCAAAACAAATCCTTCCCCAAACTTGCGCCCCGGCCAGTTGGTATATTCCACGCAAGGCCGGGACAGGGGGCAGGCTTATCTGGTTTATCAAAATGTCGCCAAAACCAATTTTGTTCTCCTGGTGGACGGCAAAAAACGGACATTGAAAAATCCGAAAAAAAAGAACATCAAACACCTTCAGGGCGCCCGGTGGGTGGCTGCGGAACTTGAAAAAAGGTTTCCGGCGGGGGCGTCCGTTGCAAACGAAGCCATTCAGGAGGCAATCAACACGGGGATAAAAGCCGTAAAGGAGGGAAGCCTGCTTGGGTAAACAGGATGTCATCGAGGTGGAAGGAAAAGTAATCGAACCGCTGCCCAATGCGATGTTCCGGGTGGAACTGGAAAACGGCCATCGCATATTGGCGCATATCTCCGGCAAAATGCGCATGAATTATATTAAAATTTTACCGGGGGATAGAGTGACGGTGGAATTGTCGCCTTACGATCTTACGCGCGGCCGCATTGTCTACCGTTTCAAATAAATAGTCACCGCCTTTTTGCTGTTGATTATCCAAAGCAAAAGGGAATAAAGGAGGAAGCAGCCATGAAAGTCCGTCCGTCTGTAAGGGCTATTTGCGAGCACTGTAAGATTATCAAACGCCACGGCAAGGTTATGGTTATTTGCAGCAATCCTAAACATAAACAAACGCAAGGATAAAATGAGCGAGGAGGTTTAAATAATGGCGCGTATTGCAGGAGTGGATTTGCCAAGGGAAAAGCGGATCGAAATCGCTCTTACCTATATCTATGGACTGGGAAGGACTACCGCCGGCCAGGTACTGAAAAAAGTCGGCGTGAGCCCGGACACCAGGGTCAAGGATCTTACGGAAGAGGAAGTGACAAAGCTTCGTGAAGCCATCGACCGGGGCTATAAGGTGGAAGGGGATTTGCGCCGTGAAGAGCAGATGAATATCAAACGGCTGATTGACATCGGCAGCTACCGCGGCTTGCGGCACCGGCGCGGTCTTCCGGTGCGCGGCCAGAGGACCAAAACAAACGCGCGCACCCGCAAAGGCCCGAAAAGAATCATGGGGAAAAAGAAATAAGGGAGGGTAACAGATGGCGAGGCCAAGAAAAGGGACACGCACAAAAAGGCGGGAACGGAAGAATATTGAAAGCGGCGTTGCCCATATCAAATCTACTTTCAATAATACCATAATAACCATCACGGATACCCGGGGAAACGTGGTTTCCTGGGCTTCCGCGGGGCACATGGGTTTTAAGGGATCGCGCAAAAGCACTCCTTTTGCGGCGCAGATGGCAGCGGAATCCGCCGCTAAAGCCGCCATGGATCACGGGATGCGCCAGATCGAGGTATATGTAAAGGGGCCCGGTGCCGGCCGCGAGGCGGCCATCCGTTCGCTGCAAGCCGCAGGGATCGAAATAAACATGATCAAGGACGTCACCCCGATCCCCCATAACGGATGCAGGCCGCCCAAACGCCGCAGGGTTTAGTATGAATCGTATTATTTTTTCGTGGCCGGGCGCAAACATGCGTCTTGTTTATACGCTGCGTTTTTGGCGTTTATATAGCCTGCAGCCTGGTTCGTTTGTCAGACCTATGAGGAGGTGTTTTGAATAAATGGCAAGATATATCGGTTCTGTATGCCGCCAATGTAGGCGCGAGGGCGAGAAGCTGTACCTGAAGGGGGATCGCTGCTATACCAATAAATGCAGCATTCTTAAGCGTTCCTATGCGCCGGGGCAGCATGGTCAAGACCGCAAAAAAATGTCCGAATACGAGATACAGCTCAGGGAAAAGCAAAAGCTGCGCCGTATTTATGGAATCCTGGAACGGCAGTTTGCGCGGTATTTTTCCCTTGCGGAACGTAAGAAAGGGATTACCGGCGACAACCTTCTGCAAATACTGGAAAGCCGGCTGGACAATGTGGTTTTCCGGATGGGATTTTCCGATTCCAGGAAAGAAGCGAGGCAACTGGTGCGCCACGGGCATTTTTTGGTCAACGGGAAAAAAGTGACCATTCCTTCTTATTTGACCAAATCCGGGGATCAGATCAGCCTTAAGGAAGGAAGCGCCGGTTCGGTAAAATTTCAGGAGATCCTGCAGTCCGCAGAAGATAAAGCTGTTCCGGAATGGGTGGAAGTGGATGCAAAAAACAAGACCGGAAAAATCAAATCTCTTCCTGCCAGGGAACAAATCGACATTCCGGTTAAAGAACACCTGATTGTGGAATTATATTCTAGGTAGTCCTTCACGTCAGCTTCCGCTGAGACAAGCGAAGTAATGAAAATAAGCTATCGTGAATCGACAGGCATCGTTGACTTATTTTTAGGTAGCCGTTCATGATAGCTACCGCTATCACAAGTGAAGCGATGAAAATAGGGCTATCATGAATCGGCAGGCAACGGAGCCTATTTCTGAGTAATATTCGTACTGAAAAGACCCTCAAGCGTCAAATGAGCAAGCAAAAGAGGGAGGAAAAAAATGATCGAGATTGAGAAACCGAAAATCAATACAATGGATCTTACCGACCGGCATGGCGTTTTCGTGCTTGAACCGCTCGAGCGCGGGTATGGGACAACGCTTGGAAATTCTTTACGCAGGATCCTATTGTCTTCTCTGCCGGGAGCGGCGGTAACACATGTAAAAATAGATGGGGTTTTGCATGAATATTCCACCATTCCCGGAGTGGTGGAGGATACGGTGGATATCATCCTAAACCTTAAGAGGCTTCTAGTGAAATTGCATGGCGACGGACCGGTTGTTTTACGCCTTGAAACCTCCAAACCGGGCATGCTAACAGCCGCAGACATTACCCCCACGAGTGACGTGGAAATCCTTAATCCCGATCTTACCATAGCTACGTTGGAGGAAAACCGCCGGTTTTATATGGAGATCACGGTGGATAAAGGCCGGGGTTATGCGCCTGCGGAGCGCAACAAGGCAAATAACAATATTATCGGAGTAATACCGGTGGACTCCATTTTCACTCCGGTTTTGAAAGCCAATTTTACCGTGGAAAATACCCGGGTCGGGCAGATCACCGACTATGACAAATTGATTATAGACATCACCACCGACGGAAGCATCAAACCCGATGAGGCCCTTGGGCTGGCGGCGAAGATTCTCAGCGACCATTTACAGCTCTTTGTTAACATGACCCAATTATCCAGGGAAGTTGAAGTGATGGTGGAAAAAGAGGAGGAGAGCAGGGACAAGATCCTGGAGATGAACATCGAAGAGCTGGATCTGTCCGTGCGTTCCTATAATTGTTTAAAACGGGCGGGCATCGACACCATCGAGGAACTTACCAGGAAGACGGAAGAGGATATGATGAAAGTGCGCAACCTGGGACGGAAATCCCTGGAGGAAGTAAAGGCTAAGTTGCTGGCGATGGACCTCTCCTTCCGGAAATCCGACGATTGACGGCATAAGATCAATAAGACGAAAATAGCAAGCCAAGGGAGGATAAGACATGCTTTTTAGGAAACTGGGCCGCTCCATGGGACACCGGCAGTCATTGTTCCGCAATGGAGTAATTGCGCTTTTTGAAAAGGAAAAAATCGAGACTACCGAGATAAAAGCCAAGGAGATCAGAATGCTGGCGGAAAAAGTGATCACCATCGCCAAAAAGGATGATCTGCAAGCCCGCCGCCGCGCGGCAAGGGTATTGAACAATCCGGAGGCGGTAAAGAAGCTTTTTGAGACCATCGCGCCCAAATATAAGGATCGCAACGGCGGATACACCCGCATAGTTAAACTCGAACAGCGCCGCGGCGATGCCGCGCCGATGGCCATCATCGAGCTTGTGTAAAGGGGCGCGTATACTTTGATCTATGGAACCGGTGATTAAATACATCTAACCGATTTCAAAAAACCGCGATATCTAGGCCGTACCAATTAAGGTACGCTCGGTGCCTAAGTCAAGGCACGCTCCTTTAACGCGTTTTTGAGACCAAAATGGATAAGTTTAGTCACCGGTTTGATAGCGACCACTGAAAGCCTCGATGTTTCAGTGGTTTTTATTCTGGCGGTTTGGTGGAGGCGGCATGAGTAAAGTTTGGGAAGTTGAAAATCTCGGATATGCGTTTCCGGAGCAAAAAAGGGATGTGCTGAGAGGGATCGGTTTCTCCGTAGAGGCCGGTCAATGGACGGTGATATTCGGGCATAACGGATCCGGGAAGTCAACCCTGTTAAAAATTATGGCGGGGCTCTACGAGCCGGGGACCGGCGCCGTATCATTTGCCGGAAAGAAACTTAGCGACTGGAAGGATGGCGGCTTCCGCCCAAAAGTGGCCTGGCTGGGCCAGCATGCCGTAAACCAGTTGATCACAACCTCCGTGGAGGAGGAACTGGCATTCGGCCTGGAGAACCTGGCTTTGCCCGCGGAGGAGATCCGGCGCCGGGTGGATTATTTTTTGCAGGAATGGGGGCTTGCTCCGTATCGCCACCATCCCCCGCATTTGCTTTCTGGGGGGCAGCAGCAGAAATTGGCTTTGGCCAGCGTATTGATTATGGAACCGGAAGCGCTGCTTGCAGATGAACCGTTTCTATACGCCGGCGCCGGATTGGAGCTGCGCCGCAAGTTCGATGCCCTCAGGGCTCGGGGCGTCACTATTGTAATGGCCACGCCGGATCCTTCGGCCATGCTGCATGCGGATAAAATCATTATATTAAAATCCGGCGCCCTGATCTGGAAAGGTTCTCCGGAACAGCTTTTTATGCAAAAAGAGCGCTGGCCGGAATGGGGCATTTTTCCCCCGCCGCTCTGGGAGTTCTGGAGTTATCTCGCAGATCTGGGATGTGGGGATGGCATTAAAAACCTCGAAGCTGAAAAGCTGGTGCGTAAATATGCGGATTATCTTGGAGGACGTCCATTTTCGGTACAGCGATGAAGGGCCGGAAATCCTTAAAGGCGTCAATTTTTGCGTGGAGCAGGGGTGCGCTCTTGGGCTCATGGGCCCCGTCGGAGCCGGCAAGACAACCTTGCTGGCTTTGATGGCGGGTCTGTTTCCGCCCGGAGCAGGCCGTATTTTGTTGAAACCTTATCGGAAGAATGCCCATCCTGTTATGATGCTTCAGGATCCGGAAGCGCAATTTTTTTTACCCACTGTGCGCGAAGAGATCTCCTTTAGCTGCCGCAATGCCGGTATGCGCGCAGACCCGGATTTCATCCGCGGGATTATGGCGGAAGCCGGTTTGAGCCCGGACCTGCTGGAGCGATCGCCTTTTTCTATTTCCGGAGGAGAGCAGCGCCGTTTATCGCTGGCGGTTTTAATTGCATTGCGTCCGCGCTTGTTACTACTGGACGAGCCGGATGCGGGATTGGATTCCCAGGGTTTGGATGCCCTGAGCGATACTTTGAACGGGCTGAAAAAAACCGGTCTGGGATTGATTATCGCCAGCCACAACGCGGATTTTCTTTACCGGATTGTGGACGATTACCTTTTTTTACGCGACGGCAGCCTGACCGGGTCGCCCAGGACATCCCTGGCGGATAGAGCGGAATATTTTAAGGAAATTGGAGTGGAGCTTCCGCAGGTGCTGGCACTTCAACTCCTGCTTAAAAAGGAAGGCTTTTCCGGCCTGCCGGCGGCAAGAAGCGCCGGAGAATTGATTTCATACTTGCGGAGCTTAACGAATCCATGAAAAGAAACATTCTCCTTGGTTCATACACAGGCCGTGAATTCTTCTGGCGCAGAGCCGACGCCCGGGTTAAGCTTTTCCTGGCCCTTTCCCTGATCCTGTGGTTGTGGTGGAAGCCTTCCGGTTTGCCCTGGCTCGCGGCCTTTTCCACCTTAGTCGCCGTTCTTTATATCGGAGGCGGACCGGCGTGGGGGGAACTCTGGGCTGCGCTCCGGGCCTGGCGCTGGCTGTTGCTTTTGACGGCGGTTTTCAATGTTTTGCCGCTCATCAGGTTTGAAAAGGCATCCTTTTATATTTTGGCGGGGCTCTTTCAGGTCTGGAGGCTGACGCTGACTCTGTGGATTGCATTATGGCTAAACCGTAGCACCAGGCCCCTTCAGTTGATCGCCGGATTTGTTTCATTGCTCAAGCCTTTACGCGGGATGGGACTGCCGGTGGACAGCATCGCGCTGGTAATGGGTCTTACATTACGGTTTTTTCCATTGATGCTTGAAGAGAGCGAAAAGATTATCACCGCCCAAAAAATCCGTGGCGTAGACTTTAGGCGGGGCGGTCTGAAGCAAAAATGGCTGGCCTTGAATGCGCTGATAGTGCCGCTTTTGATCGGTATGATCAGGAGGGCGGATCACCTGGCTCTGGCTATAGAAGCGCGGGGATACAGGGTGGGCCAACCGAGGACTTATTATATGGAGCGAAAGATGGCGGCTTCCGACTGGGCGATACTCGGAGCGGCTGTTTTGCTGTGGGCGGTGATGCTATGGCCATGCAAACCAGGAACATTATGATGGTAGTCAGCTATGACGGCACATCCTATTCCGGCTTCCAGAAACAACGGCACACAAAAAAGCAGACCATTCAAGAAGTTCTTGAGAACGCCCTGGCGAAAATCACCGGACACGCCGTATATGTAAAAGGTTCGGGCCGGACGGACGCCGGTGTGCATGCCCTGGCCCAGGTGGTTAACTTCCATACCCATGGCCGGATACCGACCGCCAGGATCAAAACGGCCGTCAACAGCCTGCTCCCCTGCGACATTGTCGTAAAAGAGGCGCGGGAGGCGGATAGGGATTTTCATGCACGGTTCTTCTCGACGGCTAAGACATATCTTTATCAGGTTTGTTGCGCCGAAGTCCGGCCGGCCATAGGGTACCGTTATTTCATGCACCATCCGGGGGCGTTGAACCTGGCGGCGATGGAGCAGGCGGCCGCATATTTTCCGGGGGAACATGATTTTTCCAGCTTTTGCGCCTCGGGATCCCTTGCAAAATCAACGGTCAGGAATATATACCAGTTCACTTTGGAAAAATTCGGAAATACGCTTTATGTGATGGTCACAGCAAACGGATTTTTATACCAGATGATGAGGCGTATGGTGGGAACGCTCCTGGCGGTGGGAGAAGGGCGTATTCCGCCTGAACGCATTCCGGGGCTGCTATCAGAATGCGACAGAAAGGGGGCTGGTCGGACCGCCCCTCCGCAGGGGCTTATTTTGGCGCGGGTGTATTATGACCGGCCGGAAAAATTTCCGGCGCTTGAGGATTTTCTTGACAAAGGGCTGTACCTGTAATAAAATATAGCTTGTCGGATTTTGGAACCGGTTGAGCCCCCGGTTCATTACCAGCAGTTGATTGATGGATATCCGGCAACTAAATAAAGCAGTTTCCGCCGAAAGGAACCGGTGCACGAGGAGGGGAAGGATGAAAACGTTTATAGCTAAACCCAACCAGGTTTTCAAAAAGTGGTATGTAGTGGATGCGCAAGGCCAAACCCTCGGCCGGTTGTGCAGCCGAATCGCATCAGTCCTGAAAGGAAAAGTAAAACCCGAATATACGCCGTCGGTGGATACCGGCGACTTTGTCATCGTGATCAACGCCGACAAGGTGGTTCTTACGGGCAAAAAGAACCAGCAAAAGGTTTTTTATACACACTCCATGTATCCGGGCGGTTTAAAGGCCGTACTGTACAGCGTGCTGTTGAGAAAGAACCCGGAGCGGGTTTTGCGCGAATCGGTCAAGGGTATGCTGCCCCATTCGCCTCTGGGCAGAAAAATGATTCGAAAATTAAAGATTTACCGGGGCAGTGAACATCCGCACGCCGCTCAAAAGCCGGAAGTATTGGAGATAAAGGGATAGGGGGTAAACAGATGCCGCGCGCAGCTAAAAAGAATGTTTTTTATTACGGCACAGGCAGGCGTAAATGCTCCATAGCCAAGGTCAGACTGGTCCCCGGCAAGGGCAATGTCCTGATCAACGATAAAAAATTTGAAGAATATTTCGGCCGTAAATCATTGCAGGTCATAGTGCGCCAACCTTTGGAGGTTACCGAGTCCGCCGCGAACTTCGACGTCATCGCCAAAGTGGCTGGCGGCGGCGCTTCTGGCCAGGCCGGTGCGGTAAGGCATGGTATTGCACGGGCTCTGGTAAGGGCCAATGAGGAATGGAGAGCCGCATTGAAAAAGGCGGGTTTTCTGACCAGGGATCCGAGGGTCAAGGAGCGGCGCAAATACGGCCTGAAAAAGGCCCGCAAGGCGCCCCAGTACTCCAAGCGTTAGAAAACGAAACGGCGGCAGCCGTTTTTTTTTAACCATTTCCCGGCCAGTAGGGCGCTGCGGAATTCAATTCGCGCAATTTGCGTTGTTATAATTACGCCTTGCCCTAAATATGATAGCCTAATGGCAGCCATACACTATATTTAGTGGCAAGACCTTGAATTAAGGCAACAACGCAATTGCCTCAATTCAGAAAAAATTGGCTGCGTTTTTTCGAAGGATATTACGTTTTTATGTCGAAAAATCGCACTGTAGAATGTATATGAAAGAGAGGTGAACTCCGGTTCCCGCCGCCATTGATGGGGTACGGTTCCATGACGCGATTGTCGGGAATAAGATCTGCTGAAAAAATAAAGGAGGTTATACATAGTTATGAAAAAGATGACCTTGTGTTTTTTGCTTGCTGCTGCGCTGATTGCGGCGGTGGGTGCGTTTTCCGAGGCTGCCCTTACGGTGCCCACAGTGATCCCCGGGCAGGGCACAATTGGAGCCGCTATCATTTTTGATGACGGGCTTTGTATAGACTGGAATTACGGATTAAGCCCGGAGTTGGGTTTAAAACTGGAACTGGGAGTGGAAGGCGGTTATGAAGTAGGCATCAAATATGAGCTCAACAACAGCATGGCTCTGGTGGGGGGAATTGTCGGCTTTGACAGTTACAGCTGTTTTTACGGAGGGGTAATCGGCAGCACACCTATGGCAAGCAACCTGCTTGGTTTGGCTGAGTTCTCCGTAATCGCCGGGGATGTCACGGTTTTTCATTATGAGCTTGGTTTGAAGCACAATCTCGACAACCGGCTGTCCTTACGTTTCGGAGCCCTGGGTTACACCGGAGACGGATACGGATTTGTTCGGGGTCAAATAGGCATCACTTATGCATATTAAGATCAAGTTGCATTCTTAAATTTATATGCGGAAATCCGTTGCTATTCCAAGACCGTCACCGGCGGTCTTTTTTTCCAGGGGGCGCATTCTGGAAAGGGGCGGACTGGTCATCCAACCACACGCGTTGTGATAAAGTCGAACTCACTCCCGTTCCCCCTTTCTTCTGTGGAATAGAGGGCAAAAGTGAGTTTCTCACAACGCTTATAGATATGGAACTGCAAATCTTTTATAAAGAGCGTGGCGTGCATGCGTGAGAAAATTCTAGTGGTCGCCGGCGGGGAGATTATCTCTCCGGACCTGATCAGGGCGGAATGGCCTTTCCATGACAAGTTCATAGCTGTTGACGGGGGCGGGAACCGCCTTCATCAATTAGGGCTGGTTCCCGACACCCTGGTCGGGGACCTGGATTCCATCAGTCCCGAGGTGCTGAAAGACTGGACCGGGAAGGTCACCGTGCAGGCATATCCTGTGGAAAAGGACGAGACGGATCTGGAGCTTGCGCTTGTTTGCGCGGCGGGATACGGGGCACATGAAGCGAGTATCCTGGGCGCTTCCGGCAGCCGGCTGGATCACACCCTTGCCAATTTTGGCCTGCTGGTCACCGCCTCGCGCCTTGGGATGAGGGCGCGGCTGGTTTTTCCAGGCGGGGAGGCCAGGTTGGCCGGGCAGGATAAAAGCTTTAATCTGAACATGGGGGATTTGGTTTCTTTAATTCCACTTTCTCCGGAGGTCAAGGGGATTACGACCAAAGGGCTGAAATACCCGCTTCGGAACGAAAGCCTTTTTATGGGAAAAACACGCGGTGTCCACAATGAAGTTTGCGGGCATCCGGTGGAGGTTACGGTCCATGAAGGCTGGCTGGTTTGCTTCATTTACCGCCTTTAAAGTTCCCGCTCCGCGTTTGGAGCATATTTCCACGGCGTGAGGGAATTCTAAAGGCGAGTATATCGCAAGGGATTTTGCGTATATTTTAAATGATCGAAGGATTGGGCTAATGGTTGTTTTATGTTGATTTAATTAGGCAAGCCGTAACAGCGGATTATTCCCAATAGACATAAAATTATCCGTTAAAATATAATGGATATGGCAGTTTTAGAATATCCCTTGGAGGTGTGTTTGTGGCGGAATCAAAAAAAATTCAGATCAGCGTGCCAGCCAGCCTCTTGACGGAAATCGACCGGATCACCGACAAGGAGAAGACGAACCGCAGCGAACTGATTCTGCAGGCTATCCGGATGTATCTTAAAGACCGCAGGAACAGGGCCTTGACCGTGCAGATGAAAGACGGCTACCGTGCCATGGCGGAGATAAACCTGGCGCTTGCGGAAGAAAGCGTATCAGCGGACGACGAACAATTTAAAAACTATGAAAAAAGACTGGCGGAGCGTGAAAAGAAGTGAATGTTAATCGCGGGGACATTTTTTACGCCAGCCTGAACCCGGTGGTAGGTTCGGAACAAGGCGGATTGCGTCCGGTTCTGGTGCTTCAAAACGATATCGGAAACACTTACAGCCCAACCACAATCGTCGCAGCGATCACCTCACAGATCAAGAAAGGGAAACTGCCAACCCATGTGGAACTGAGCGCGCAGCGGTACGGCCTGGAAAAGGATTCGGTGATATTGCTTGAACAGATCCGGACCGTCGACAAACAACGTTTAAGAGAAAAGATCACCAGGCTCGATGAAAAGACCATGATGAAGGTGAACATGGCTCTGATAATCAGCCTGGGATTGCCGGAAATTTAAAACACGCTGATATGCACCCGAAAGGGTGCATACATATTTTAAAAAGCAATTTGCGTTGTTATGACAATTTACGTCTTGCCGCTAAATATAGATAGCTTAAATGTAGCCATACACTGTATTTAGGCAAGACCTAGCATTAAGGTAATAACGCAATTGCCTTATCAAAGGAAAATATGGAACTGTATACTGAGAAAGCGGGGTGGTAGCATTAAACCGGTTATCGGCGTGACATGCGGTTCTGATGCGGAGGAAAAAAAGTATTTCGCCTGCTGGGATTATGTGAAGGCGCTGAGGGAGGCCGGGGGAATAGCCTGGCTTTTGCCGCCCCATGAGGCGGGGGAGTATCTTTTATCTTATTTCGACGGAATTGTTTTTACCGGAGGGGGGGACTTTTCCCCCTGCTATTACGGGGATGAAAGGGATTGCCGGAACTTGCGGGGCGTGGACGGCGAACGTGATATGTTTGAAATTGGCCTCATGCGGATCCTGTGGGAAAGGGATTGGCCGGCGTTGGGGATTTGCCGTGGGATGCAGGGGATGAATCTCGCTCTGGGCGGGCTTCTCTATCATGATCTCAGTGCCGTGCAGTTGAGTTTTCAGGATCATTTTATGACCGCGCCGGATCACGCCGGGCATTCGGTTTTCGTGGAGCCTGGTACAATTTTGACCGCTGCATGCGGCAAAAAAAGGTTATCCGTCAACAGCAGGCACCACCAAGGAGTGCGGAGGCTGGCGGCCGGGCTGACGCCCGCAGCCTGGGCGGAGGATGGCCTTCTGGAGGCTTTCAACGGCAAAGGAAAAAAATTTTGGTTGGGCGTACAGTGGCATCCCGAAAATTTATACGGCTCGGATTCATCCATGCTTGGAATTTTTCAGGCATTCGTCAAAGCGTGCAAAGGGACCCGGACCGGCTGACCGGTGAAGGATAAGAGGAATTGGTATAAGCGCGGCGAAATAAAATATAGAGCCAAGGCGGTTGTGATGATTTCTTTTGGTCGGGGGGAGGTTCGATGGGTTATACGGAGGATTATTACCGCGCAGCCAACGGCAAAGTGCATTTTTACCGGCGGTGGGCCCCGAAAAAAGCCGGACTTGGGCTTACCCTGGTCTGCCTGCATGGAATAGGCACCGGCAGTTGGCGTTTCCTGGAAATGGGAGAATATATGGCCGACCGCGGCATAAAGGTATTCGCTCCCGACCTGAGGGGCTACGGGAATAATGAGGGGCGGAAGGCCTACATCGAGAGTTTTGACGAGTATGTGGACGACTGGGATGCATTCAGGCAAAAGGTGCTATTGAAAGATGGAGTTGCCGGAAATTTTTTGCTGGGTGACAGCCTTGGGGGCCTTATCGCGATCTATATCGCCCTCCATAGGCCGGAAGGACTTCGTAAGATGATCTTGACTTCTCCGGCCCTGCGACAGAAGGTGAAGATAAGCCGGATAACCATGTTGGCCGCCAGGATAGCCCGGATTGTCGCTCCGGGTGCTCATTTTGCCGCACCGATTTATCCCCAGGACATCGTGAGTGATAAAGCTTACGCCGGAAAGATGCGGCTTTGCACTATGGAAACCAGGTTCGTCACTCCGGCGCTTTATTTCGCCATGAACCGGGCTATCCGGAAGGTATGGGAAAAAGCCGGGGAGCTTCAGGTGCCCGCCTTGATTCTGCAGGCGGGTAAAGATACCATTGTTTCCCCGGAAGCGCCGGCGGAATTCGCCGCCCTGGCGCCCGGATTTGAAGTCCATTCGCTTCCCGATGCGCTGCATGCTTTTATCAACGATACCGGCAAGGAGGCAATTTATGACTTCATTATAAACGAGATGTCATAAAAAAAGTCGGACAGGCCGTTAAACGGGGGAATGCGGCATGGAACAGGATTCTTACCTTGACCGGCGCAGTTCAGAGCGGGTGGATTCCGGTACAATTGCGTCGTTACCTTAATTCAAAGGCCTTGCCGCTAAATATAGCGTATGGCTACCATTAGGCTATCGATATTTAGCGGCAAGACGTGAAATTATCATAACAACGCGAATTGCTCACATTATGAATCATTTGAAAATGTAACCATAGAAGAAACGGAAAATCATTTAAAGAAGTAACCGAAATCTTAAAAAAGAGGACGGTTACAATCATGGGAAAGAAAGCGAAGAGGGAATATATTGAGGTTCTTAGAAGAAGATACAAGGAAGCGAAGGGAAAAGGGCAAAAGAAAGCAATTATCGATGAATCAGTAGCAAATTACGGATATCATCGAGAGTATGCGATCAGGTATTAAATAAAAAAGAGGGAGAGAAGACTTACGAAAAAAGGGGATAAGAAGGCGGAAGCGGAGGCCGAAGTATTCGGAGGCAGTGATTGGTTTTGTAAGGAGGATATGGGAGAGGGCGGACTATCCCTGCGGGGTCATTTTAAAGAAGGTGATTTCGTTATGGTTGCCGTTTTCAAGCAGGAATGGAAGATTGTTCCAAAGATGGAAATAGCGTTACCGCAAATCAGTTGCGCCCAGATGGACAGGAGACTGAAGCGTAACGAAAGCGGAAGTGCGCAAGAAATTATATGGGACAACAAAGCCTGGAAGGCTGTTTAAGCATCAGATTGAAATTAGTACCGTGTGGGAGGTCAAGGAGCCGGGATACGTTGAAATGGACACGGTGGCGCATTGCGGAAGCAACGCGGAAGGAGAATTTGTCTATACGGTAAACAACATGGACCTGTTGGGTTACATTTTAAATGATTAAAATCGCACCATTGACAATAGATTGATGTTTATGATATAATTAACCATTGTTGAGCATATTTTTTTTACACTATTTTCCATGGCTCATCTCTGAACCTTGACAACTAAACAGCAGAAAAGCGCCAGAATGGTATAAGAGAAGGAAGCGAAGGGTCCGAAGGGACCTTGTGGTTCTGTGGGTATGTGCCAAGGCACAGCCTAG
>JBLNCG010000052.1:0-48028 GCA_050260475.1 Bacillota bacterium | reverse complement strand
ATAACGGCGGCGCCCGGGAAAGCCAGTTGATGTGGTGGGGGACCAACAACAACTGGACCGACACTTCGGCCTTCGGACACTGCTATCTTTCCGCCGAGACCGTGGGCGGCGGCACACCCACCCCCACGGCCACGCCGACCGATACGCCCACCCCAACCGTTTCGGCGACGATAACTCCGACTCCCACCGTGACTCCGACCAACACACCTACACCAACTGCCACGGCAACTCCGACGCCCAGCGGCGGGACGGTCGACTTTGAAAATTTGAGCGCCGGCGCATTGACCAGTCCGTATAACGATCCCTCCGGTTTTACGTTTGAAAGCCAGTGGAGCCACGACAGTTCCAACGATGCCCTATATGTCGAGAATATAGGCAGCAAAGTGCTGCGGAACAACAATTGGAACTGTAAGATCGTCGTGACCAAGACCGGAGGAGGCAGCTTTGACTTCACTTCCTTTGATTACGCGGGCTCTCCCGGGGGCGGGCTGGCCGATGCCGCCATCACCGGGTACAAATCCGCGGGAGGCACATACAACGAATCCATCTCCGCCTCCGGAACGACTCTGGCCACCAAGACCCTGAATTGGACTTCGGTGACAAAAGTGGAGATTAACTATGACGGCGGCAGCAATCCTGATTACGGCATCACGGATAATTATGTCTTGAATGGCGGTGGTGTAGCGCCAACGCCAACTTCCACACCGACCAATACGCCTACAGCAACCGTTTCAGCGGGGATAACGCCTACGCCGACGCCCACAACGACCATGCCCACGCCAAGCATCACCCCGTTCGGCGGCGGCGGAGCGCCCTACAGCATTTCCACGCGCTATGTGGGGATGAATATCTTAGGTCCGTGTGACTGCTGCCGCTGGCCGATGTTCGCCAATGTGGCAAAGACGGCTCGCTACGGCACCTACAATAATCCGACCTCGGGTAACGAATACCATATAATCCTGGATGCCGACGGCGAACTGAAACAGGACTTTTCGATACTGTTGTTCGACACGAACTACGGAACGTTGGGAAACCTGGGAGGCACATATTCCATTTCCTTCAACGGCAAGGCGACCGTTACGGGCACCGGGGGCACGCTGACCATGAACCCGTATGACAGCGGCAATAACCGGACCACCGGCACGTTTGTTCTTCCGGCGGATCCCGTCCATCCCTGCCTTCATTTTCTGAATACGCAGCGTACCAATGGAAGCGCAACCAATACGGGCATCACGAACCTGAAGATAATGCGGCCTTCCGCGCCCAATTCCGGCGTCAGCCTTTCTGAATCCACCGTTTTCAATCCGCAGATCGTCAGCTTCCTCGCGCCGAATTTCGGCGTGCTCCGTTGCATGTCCAACATCGACGATGGGTCAAACGACTGGGAAGTGGAGTGGAACCAGAGAACTTTCCCGGCATCTCCGCAGGAACAGCTTGTTCCGGACGGATGCGATTACGGCTGGATCCGCACGACGCATAAAAAAGGAATGTCATGGGAGTACTATATGGCTTTAGCCAACCAAACGGATAACGACCTGTGGATCAACATTCCGATTCCCGCCAGCGACGATTATATCACGAAAGTCGCCCGGCTGATCAAGTACGGCTCCGACGGCGTCAATCCCTACACCTCGCCGCAGGCCAATCCCGTTTATCCGCCCCTGGAAGCCGGCAGAAAAGTCTATTTCGAGCTCGGCAACGAGGTTTGGAACTGGGGCATGCCATACTGGTATAACACTAACTATTTGCACACTCAGGCCAACGCGGTCACCGCTGACCACCCCATCAGATATGACGGCCTGAGCAAGGAAATGGATGAAAACGTATTGGCCTATCGCTGGTACGGCTGGCGGACGATGCAGGCGAGTAACATTTTCCGCACGGTGTTCGGCGATGAGGCCATGATGGCGACCGTCCGTCCCGTGATCGGCGGGCAGCAAGGATCCGCTTACATCGCCCAAGCGTTGCAATTCCTGCACGATTATTACAACAACGGCGACGGCATCACCCATGTCGCCAGTCCGCACCCGGCGAATTACTACATCTTCGGCGCCGGCGATACCTTCTATTACAGTGCTTCCGACACGTCAAGCGTTAATGCGATTTTCAGCTCTTTCGATTCCGGACGAATCGCCTTCCTCAACACTTACATGGAGACACAGGTGGCTCAGGCCAAAACCTTCGGTTTGGCGAATCTGCATTATGAAGGCGGCGTAGCTTTCGGAGATTCGGCCATAGGCGGGGCCGTTTCGACCTCCTTGCTGGATTCCCGGATGAGAACGCAGGTCAGGGTGCTTCATGAGTCCATCGAGCAATACGGTTCCGATGGCGGAAACGCCTTGGCGTTGTGCGGCTTTAACGATCAGGCCCTTCCCGGGTCGTCATGGGAATATGTCGTGAACGTTTGGGATCCTTACCTGCGCCCGAAGATGCAAGGCATCCAGGACCTGGCCGGGACCACGTCGAAGAGCGCCGTAACCATCGGCGTCTCCACCGGAGCAGCGTCTTTTAAGGCGGCGGCCTATACCGAAAACACCGCCTGGGTAGCGCAATTTCACGATAAAAACGCGGCCAGCGTCACCTTCGGAGTGGACAACGGCATGGGCTTCAAGGGCCACGGCTACCTGATCAACGCTCCGTCGGCCGGATATTACCGCCTGCGCGTGCAATACAGCAACAGCGCCGCGACTACATTTCGGGTCGTCGCCAACGGTTATGTGGCCGGCGCGCTGAGCCTGCCCAATTCAGGCGGCGCGACCGTCTGGAGCGGCGACATCACCGTGTATCTCGGCGCCGGGCTGAACGGCATCCGTCTCTATAACCTGAACAGCAATGTGACGGCTTATAACATCATCGTGCAGCCGTAATTAAACGAATCAACCATCTGTTCCGGCGGTCGAGCTTTCGGTCGCCGGAACACGGATTACTTCAGCAAATTCCATGACAGATTTGATTTATAAGGAGAGAAAAAACCGCAAGGTTTTTTCTCTCTTTTAAAGCGGTAAAATGCCCCTTCTTCGCGCGCATGGCCTCAACCTCATCATCCAGGGCCTTTATGTATTTGTCGATCTGAGATACCATATACTTCGCCTGGATGCAGTAGGAAAATCCCATCATCCCGTGATCCCAGGCTTCCCTGATGAAGACCTGCTCGCAGGAGGCGGACCAGCGCGGGTTAATTGCGCTGTCTTCCGCCTTTTCACCGAGCCAAGCCAGATCCCGGTGACCGATTTCGGCCAGATAGCGGACAATAAGCTGATCCCGCCGTCAAAATTAAAATCCACGCTGGGCAGGGAGGTCGGAAAGTAAGGTTTGATCACCACCATCGGCAGCGCAGGCATATCCCACATAAAACTGATCATGTTCGGGGTGTTTCTTAAATAGTCTTCTACGTAGGCAACCAGTGACACAGGTGAAGCAATGAAAACAAAAGGGAAGATAATCGAGTAAAGTATGAAAAAAGGCGCCGTCAAAACAATCCCTTTTTCCATAAATTTGGCGTTTATTAGCTGATTTTAAATATATCTTCACCGGTTACCTGAAAAGGTACATAAAAAAACGTGTCGAAATTATTTTATAATACAAATAAGGTGTGAAGCGAAATGTTGATTACGGCTGGCAAAGCCCTCATCTTGATCGATGGCAAAATCAAACAGTTTCAAAGCCTGCTAAACCAACCGATAAATTACAATAACCGTTACGATGAAGCATATAACCTGGCGTATCACGGGACGGAGACCTTACTGTCGGAATTGTTTTCCAGGGAGGAAGCGGAGAATTTTAAAAGAAACGTCTTTACATCCACTTTCCTGGGAGGAGAAATCGATTATGCCAAGGAAGTGCAGGACTATAAAAAACACATCAACCTATGCATCTCCCAGTTAAAATTCTATAAAGAGAGAATTCAGGATTTTATAAATGATGAACCGGAATCGGCCGCAACAATGGAAAAAAATTTATCCCTTTTTGTCTCAAAAAGTTTTAATCCCGTAGACCAGGAAATCAACCAATATATAACCGGGATTTTAGATGCTCTGCAAATCAAGTATCAGACCGGTGAACGCTACTCAAAAGACAGTATTCCCGAAAAGGTGCAAAACCGTATACGCAATTCCGGCCTTTTTATTATCATCTTTGTCAGGAGGGATAAAATCGAAAAAGGCGGATTCACGACTCCATCCTGGCTGCTGAAAGAACTGGGGATTGCGCAGGGCGCCGGAAAAGAAGTAATCGCGTGGGTGGAAGAGGGCATCAAGGATACAGGCGGTTTAAGCTATGAAAAAGAAATTATACTGTATAAAAGAAACAGCCTTAAATCCATGGAAAAGGCGACGTTGAAATTCCTTGAAGCGTTGAAAGAACATGGCGCGATTTAATTTCCGCTTGTTCCGCAATATGCGGTACTGCCCGGCCGGCCCGGTTATGAACTTGGAACCCTGGTCGCCTGCTTCCCAGATGGGCACTCAGGTTTTTCTCCCTTCGTTATTTTTGCGAAAAAAACCCGGAGGTTTTTCCGGGAATTACAAACTGTTTGGATTCTTCCCTATATTTTTTCCGGCTTCGCCGGAAACGAAATATCCGCCAGCATCTGTCCCACTTCCATATCGGCGATCCCTCCCATGGCCAGATCTCCCACAGATACAATTCCTACCAACCTGTCGTTTTCCACCACCGGGAGGCGCCGAATTTGCCGGGCCGACATAAGTTCCGCCGCGTCCCCCACGCTCATCTCCGGCGAAACGGACTCCACCTTAGAGGTCATGACATCCTTCACGGGCGTGGTATGAGGATCTTTGCCATGGGCGATGTTTCTCACGATAATATCCCTGTCCGTTACAATCCCTACCACCCCGTCCTGCGTGCAAACCGGAATTGCGCCCACATCATGTTTCTGCATCAATCGGGCTGCCTCCACCACCATGGTTTCCGGGCTGACATAGGCGACTTCATCGGTCATGATATCCCTGATTTTCAAATTCCTTTTCACCCCTTATTTTTTATTTTCTATTTTCCCCCGCGGCTTATCATTTAAACCGCCCCATTCTCCAAAATACCTGAGCGAATGAATATTCACTCTATGTTAATAAATATACATTAAGCAAAGGGTAAGAATATTGTAAAATATATGCTTGACAAGATTTTTCCTTTGTTGTATACTTTTATAAAAATGCATACGGAGGATCTTTCTATGGAAAAATCGCTTCAGGAAATAATGCGGAAGATCGAATCCGCTGCCGCACCCAGGGTAAAAAAATGCGCCATTGCTTACTCAGGAGGTCTTGACAGTACCTTGGGGATAGAACTGCTCAAACGGGTATACAAGGCAGAGGAAATAGTAGCCATCAATGTGAATGTCGGTCAGGGTGAAGAAGAACTCAAGATGGGACTGGATCGGGCCAAACAGCTAAAGATTGAACCCATTGTCATCGATGCCCGGAAGGAGTTCACCGAGGTCTGGTTAAGAAAAGCCATTCAGGCTAACTCAGATTACAACGGTTACCCGGTTTCCACCTCCATGACCAGACAGCTCATAGCCCGCATTGTGGCCTTGAAAGCCGTGGAACTCGGCTGCGACAGCCTGCTGGAGGGTTCCACCGGCCGCGGCAACGACCAGTACCGCATGCACAATGTATTCAAAATGTTCGCTCCGGCGTTGGAAGTGCTCGTGCCGGTGCGGGACTTCGACCTCACACGCAAGGAAGAATTAGCGATATGCGAGTCATGGGGCGTACCGGTAAACGAATTTATCGTGGGCGGCGACGATAAGACCATGTGGTGCCGTTCCATCGCTTCCGGAGCCATAGACTTAAACCAAGAACTTCCCGACGACATCTGGATGTGGTTGACCGTACCCGAGAAAGCCCCGGAGAAACCCGAATTCGTTGAACTCACTTTCAAGGAAGGCATTCCGGTGGCCATAAACGGCAAAGAAATGCCCTTGGCGGAGATCGTCCCGATGCTTAATACCATCGCCGGGAGAAACGGCATCGGTCTGATCGATGTGTTCGAAGACGGCATTATGGACTTAAAAAGCAGGGAAATCTATGAGGCTCCAGCTGCTCATTTGATCCTGAAAGTGAAGCTGGATCTGGAAGGGGCATGCCTGACCAAGGAGGAGCGTCAGTTCAAGAAGATGATCGACGCGAAATGGGCGTATATGGTTTATCACGGCGAATGGTTCCACCCCCTGAAAGAAGACCTGGACGCCTTTATCGCCCAGAGCCAGAAAGTAGTGGAGGGGACCACTAAAGTGAAATTATATAAAGGGAATATCATCATTACCCAGCGGAACCGCCCAGCCACTTCCCTGTTCTACCCGGAGATCCGCTCCATCAAGAGTTCCGGTTTTAACCAGAGATGGTGCGCAAATGCTGCCAAGGTACGCGGGCTTCCCTTTGAAATACTGGCAAAACGCAATCAAAAAATCAAGTAGCCATTCATGATAGCTACCTATCTATTTTCAAATCCGTAAAACAGAAAGCTATCACAAAATAATAAAAATAAGCTATTATGAATTGGCAGGCATCAGCAGGCTTATTTTCTGGGTGGGGAGAAAAATATGACAAAGTTATGGCATAAAAACTACGAACTGGATGCCCTGGTGGAGAAGTTTACCGTGGGTATGGACTTTGAACTGGACCGCAACCTCATCAATGCCGATTGCCTTGCCAGCCTGGCGCATGCAACCATGCTCTCGTCCATCGGCATCCTTACCAAAGAGGAGCTGGAGTCCCTGAAAGAAGGGCTGGTTGAAATCATCCGAAAAAATACGGCCGGCGGTTTCCCGATCAACCTCTCGGATGAAGACGGGCATACGGCCATTGAGAATTACCTCACTGCCTCGGCAGGTATCGCCGGTAAAAAGATTCACACCGGCAGATCCAGGAATGATCAGGTTATCGCGGCCCTGCGTCTTTATGCCCGGGGATTTATGCTGGAATATGCGGGGCATTCTCTGGCACTTGCGGAAAAACTGCTTGACTTCGCAAAAAAACACAGGGATACACCCATGCCGGGGCGCACTCACATGCAAATCGCCATGCCGTCATCCGTTGGCCTTTGGGCCGGAGCTTACGCGGAGCAGCTTCTGGATGATCTGAAGCTCATTAGGACCGCCTATGAAATCAACAATATGTGCCCCCTTGGTTCGGCCGCAAGTTACGGAGTCCCTCTGCCCTTAAACAGGGAATTGGTCGCCGATCTGCTTGCATTCGAGGATGTGCAAAACAACGTTTTATATGTCAATAACAGCCGGGGGAAAATGGAGTCCATCATCCTGGATGCCGTGGAGCAAGTAACCCTCACTTTAAGCAAAATGGCGCAGGATCTGATCCTTTTTTCCATGCCGGAGTTCCGGTATTTCACCCTTCCGGACCGGCTCTGTTCCGGAAGCAGCATCATGCCGCAGAAGAAGAATCCTTGCGGTCTTGAGCTTTTGCGCGCCAAAACCTCCACCGTGTCCTCCTGCTGCATGCAGGTAAAAGGAATCGTCAAGGCTCTTCCTTCCGGATACAACCGGGATTTCCAGGAAACCAAGGAGCCCTTCATCCGGGGAATAAACACCGGATTATACTGCGTGAAGATCATGGATCTCACCATTAGAGAAATAAAGGTCAACAAAGATAAACTGCTGGCCGGGTTTATTCCTGAAATCTACGCCACGGATGCCGCATTGGAACTGGTAGGGAAAGGCATGCCTTTCCGCGACGCTTATAAGGAAATCGGGCTTCATCTGGACCGCCTGCAAAGCATGGATCCTGTTAAAACCATCAGGAAAAAGACCCATACCGGGGCCACGGGAAACCTGGGATTGGACAAAGCTGAACGGAAAACAACGGAATTGAAGCAGTTTATCTCCGGAGAAACTTCGAAAATTGAGGAAAAAACAAAAAAATTGGCCGGCATTGCGGTAGAGTTATATAAACCCCTTTAATACAACGCAAACAAGCCGGATTAAGAGAAGGGAACTGGCGCCGGGCGCCAGTTCCCTTTTGAATTTTATCGCGTTGCGGTTTACGGCTGGAGATAACAGTTGCCGAAGGCCGAAGTGTTGGTCCAGTTATTGTTGGTGCCGCTCCACATCAACTGGCCATCGCGCGCGGAGCCGTCATCGTCGTCGTCGTTGCCGATATCCAGGCCGATAGTCATGCCCGATGAAGCGGTTATGCCGATGTTGTACCATGGCACCGCCACTTCCACGCTGTATCCCCCGGAAATGGAAGCCCAGGCATGGGAAATCCCGAAAGTGTTGCCGTTCTTTTCCCAGACAACCGCATCATTCCAACCTTTTACTATCTGCCGGTCATAGCTGTCATAATAAGTGCCGTGGTTGTGGTTACCGTCGATATAGAGCTCCACCGCGTCGTCATCCCAGGAATTGGTGGAATCATTCCTCAGGCTGCCGTCGAGGACCCTGACACCGATGTATAAATAAGTGTTGTTCCACATGGCGCCGAAGGTGACTGTGTTGTTTGTCGTACCCAGAATAAGTTTGCTGACGGAGGTTGTGATGCTCCAATTGGATTCATTCAAATTTCCGTCGATGTTCACATTCCCCTGCACCCTTCTGGCATTTACGGTATTGGTGGAAGGCGTGGTGGTCGGGGTGGGAGTCGCCGTCGCCTGAACTGAAGAAGTGGGTGTATTGGTCGGTGTATTGGTGGGTGTATTGGTCGGCGTGGCGCTCCGGGTTGCGGTCGGTGTAGCCCCGGTTCCGGACGCCAGGTAGCAGTCGCCGAACGCGGAGGTATTCGTCCAGTTGTCGTTGGTCCCCGCCCACATCAACTGGCTGTCCCGGCTTCCGCCGTCGTCGTCGTCGTCGTTTCCGATGTCGAAGCCGATGGTCATGCCGACCGCGGGGGTGACGCCCAGATTGCTCCATGGAATGGCTACCTCCACGCTGTATCCGCCGGCAACGGCGGCCCAGGCATGGACAACGCCCGCGGTATATCCGTTCTTTTCCCAGATGCCGCTGTCGTTATAACCTTTTACATATTGGCGGTCATAGGAGTCATATGTGGTACCGTGGTTATGGTTGGCGTCGATATAAATCTCCGCCGCGTCATCATCCCAGGTATTGGTGGAGTCGTTCCTCAGGCTGCTGTCCGTAACCTTGACCCCTACGTATAGATACGTACTGTTCCACAGCGTGCCAAAACTTACCGTATTATTAGGCGTTCCGAGAATGGTTTTGGCTACGGATGTGGTGATGCTCCAATCGCTTTCCGCAAGGTTTCCGTCCACGGTAATGGCCAGGGCGGTGTTCTTGGCGTTTACCGTGGCGCCGCCGGATGAAGCGGTAGGCGTAGGAGTAGGTGAATTTGTGGGCGTGGCCGGTAAACTGGAGGTCGGAGTAGGAGTGGGAGTTACCGTGCCGGAATCCACGGTCACCAGTTCGATATCCGCGAAGACGCCGGCATCCTTCCATGCCACATTCTTATCCGTACCGGGGATGTCGAAGGAACCCATGAAGCTCTGGCGGGTATCGCCCCCGTCGTTGTCGTTGTCCGCCACGCCGAAGCCCATGACCTTGCCCGAAGTGAGTGTTACAGGCACGTTTGCGCCGGAGTTTTCATCGTATGTGTCCGCGAAAACCTTTAGGGCGATCTCCCAATTCCACACCGTGGAACTGACCTGGTATCTCCGGACCGTGGCGTGATCATTGTACAGCCTGGGATTGCCGGTAGTGTCAAGATCTACGATATTGTAATCCAGGCCGATATGGTATGCGAAAGCATTGTAATTATAAGTGTGATCGCCGCCGGAGTTGTTCTCGTCGATGAATAACTCCGTGCAGTCTTCGTTGTAATAATTGTACAGCGGATCCGAATACGGCGTATGCAGGTATTCATTGGTGATTTCGATGAGATAATACAGCCTGTCCGCATTCCAGACCACTTTATAACGTCCGGTGAAATCGGAGGCGGACGGCTGCGTGCCCAGCCAGAGATATTTGATGTCGCGCCAGGGCGCAAGACCCCAACAGCTTTCACTGGCCCGGCCGTCGACGGTCATGGCCACGTCCGTCTTCCTGGCCACATAGTCGCCCCCCAGGGTGGAGAAGGGAATCTCCTGGGAACCGCGGTTCAGGAAACGGTCGTAGGCGCAAATCAAGGCTGTGTGTTTCCCGGCGGAGAGATCGCTGATGCTCATGGAGATATTGCTGTAATCGGATTTGATAATGGGGCTGCGGAGTGCGCCATCTATGTAGACCTCCACTTTTACCGTCTCCGGGGCCACTGTGAGGTTTAAGTTCATGGTTCCGCTTTCAAAAGAAGCGGAATTCACCGTAAGGCTGGGCGGGGTCAGATCCGTTACTTTAATCCCTCCCGCCGGCGGCAGGATGCCTTCAAAGCTTTTCCGGACTTCATCCACTTTCTTGCCCAGCACGGTGATGCAGGAAGTGTCCAGGTTGCCGGCGGAGCTGTTATTAAGGAATATTAGATGATCCACCGACTGCGGATCCCAGTTCATCGCTAAAGAAGCGACGGTATCCAGGGCCACAGAATCCTTGCTGGCCATGATCAGCCGCATGTTCATCTGATCCTGGCTGATGTCCGTGGTCCCGCTCACTTCGTAACACGGGGTGGGGCCGTTTTCGATGCCCTGCAGGCCGTCCATAATGACAAAATTGACCGGGCGGCACATGTAAAAATCGTGAATCCACTTGTGCAAATCATCACTGGCGGCGTCATGGGCCACCATGTTGTTCCGGCCCGGGTCAGTGGGGGATATTCCGTAAATATTGGCCGGTGTGGCGCCGATGCCTACGTTTTTGATGCCGCCGCTCAATGCAGCGCTCCAGTGGTTCTTCAGGCAGGGCACGCTGATCACCACATCAGCTTCTTTATACTTTCTGTTCAAGTAATATGAAGTATGGATCAGGCCGGTGGGAAGATTGACCAGCACAAGGCCAGGGGAGGAAAAGTCCTGCCAGGCTCCGCTGTCGTCCTCGATCTCGACAAACTGGTTGACGCCGGGGATATAAGAGGCAGTGTATTTCAGGGCGCTCATCACACTTCCAGTGTCCACCGCGGAACCTTCCATCACATATACGATTCCGTTGGGATTCACCTGCCGGACCAGTTCCACGATGGCCTTGGTCACGCGCCAGTCCGTGCAGCAGCCGTTAACCTCCGGGGTTAGAGGATCGCCTGTCCAGCCGGGATGGGTATAATCGATCTTGTTGACCAGGTTTGGTTTGATCACCACCGTATCCCCGTTATTGATTACTCCGGTAAAACCTCCCGCCATGTTGACCGCGTCGGTGACCATGGTTTTAATGTCGGCCTCGGTCAAATCCGTGGCATTGGCCTTGGAGGACTGGACGATGGATACTGTGGACTGGGGCAACTGCACCAGGGTATGGCCGGGGTGATAACAGAAATAGCAAACCAGGCCCACCACCAGCAGCATAAACCCTTTTTTACAGGCCGATGTTTTCATCCTTACCTCTCCTTTAACCTTTTCGTGTAAATTGTCAAACAGACTGTTGGTGTAAAATTCTTTCTTTCCATCCGGGGAAATACGGCAAACGTGTCCATATTTTTTCAGCCGCCCGGATTGGAATCAGCACGCCTCCCTTCTGGATTTTATGCCTGATATTTCGGAGTAAAAACCGTCCGGATGTCGACCGGTTTTTCAATTGTTTTCGGGTAATATGATTATTTATTCCAGGGGAATCAAAAAATTTGTCAAATATTCTGTCATTTTAAAACTTAAAAAACCTTTTTATTGCATTCCATAACTGCATAATTTTCCCTGCATCGGTTTTACAGAAAATAAAAACATATTTTTTACACCCGCATTCTTTATTTTAAGAAATGAAAATTACATTTTTAAATAACGCTAAACTAAACTAAAAAACCGGTGATTTAACGTATCAATCTAATTTCGGAATACGTTAAAGGAGCGTGCCTTAACATGGGCACGACCGAGCGTACCTTAATTGCTTAATTGATACGGCTTAGATATCGCGATATTTCGAAATCGGTTAGATGTATTTAATCACCGGTTCTAAATAAAAAAACCGCTCCATTCCCGGAAGCGGTTGATGTTTGGTTCTGCCTTGCCGGCAAGTTACTCCGACTTTACAACTTTATTGTATAGCAAAACAATGAAAAAAGCCAGCAGAAAGCTGACAACCAAAGCCAGATGGGGAAGAATAGCCTGAAAAGCCTTCAACACTTCCAGATGCAGCGTCCTGTTGATGTTTGCCAACGGTTCACATAATTTATTCCAATGTACCGCTACAAAACCCAGCGCCACAGCGATAGCCGTCATCAACGGCGATCTGGGCTTACAGAAAACGATAACCAGAATGCAAGCAAAAAGCAAGGCAATGGCGCAATACAAGAGCCAGTAATTTGACGCGCTCACCGGCACCTGCATCGCGTAAACCTCAATACCGTATTTTTCGGTGTCAAAAACGGAAAAAGCGAAATAAAAACCGAGTATACCCAGAGTCACGTTCAACCATGTATTTTTGCTCACTTTGAAAATCCCCCTTTTTATACACTCACCTGCCACATCTCATCGCCTGTCCGAATTATATTAATTATATGCACTTTTTATATGATTATGAGTCCTCGCCCGGCTGTCCACCCCGCACAGATTTCAGGCAATTCCTGCAAAACACCGGCCGACCGCCTTCGGGGACGAAAGGAACCCGGGTCTCCCTGCCGCATTGGGAACATACGGCTGTATGAATAATCCGTTCCCCTTTTCCGACTTGGGGCTGTTCCGGGCACATTTTCCCGCGGCGGCAACGGGGGCAGCGCCGCGGTTCGTTGGCAAATCCTCTCTTGGCAAAATGCTCCTGCTCGCTCTTGGTAAATGTGAACTCTTTGCCGCAAACTCTGCATAACAGTTTCTTATCGGACAACTTCATACTCCTCCCAGGATTTGCCGGGCTATTGTGCAGATATACCCGGTAATACCCGATTTAAGACCATTTAAACGCTGAAGAATATTTAAATATTAACATATCCGCCTGGGATAGTCAATTTGAGCATGGATTATTAAACCGGTGATTAAAGTTATAAATTCTTATTTCGAAATGACATTCAAATAATCTCTTTGTAATATAAATAAAAAGGGCTGTCCGGCAAGGCAGCCCCTTTATGATTACCCGTTATGACGCTCACGAATTAAAAAGGCTGGTTCTGCCAGCCTTTTTTATTTAAAACAAAATGGTGCCACGAGCCGGAATCGAACCAGCGACACGCGGATTTTCAGTCCGCTGCTCTACCAACTGAGCTATCGTGGCGCCTTCAATTATCAATTATCAATAAAAAATTCATGCCCAAAGAGGCGACGTTTTTCATGTTAATTGTTCATTGTTGAGCAATTTGCGGTGCCCTATATTTTTACGTCCTGCCGCGAAATATTGATGGCCCAATGATAGTCGTACACTACATATAGCGGTAAAACCTTGAATTAATGCAACAACGATTTGATTTGTTAAAGTGGCGGAGCCGACGGGACTCGAACCCGCGATCTCCAGCGTGACAGGCTGGCATGTTAAACCGGCTACACTACGGCTCCGCATTCAGTTGTCAGTGTTCAATGATCAGCTATCAAAATTTATATTCCGGCTGCCACCCGGTTTTTTCACCTTGATCACTGATTATTGTTCACTGTTTACTGTTTTAGTGGTGGTCGCAGCTGGACTTGAACCAGCGGCCTCTGCGATGTGAACGCAGCGCTCTAACCGACTGAGCCATGCGACCGCGTTAATAAAGGAACCAGGAAGGCATCAATATTATATCCTGACAGTTTTTTTTGCCAACAGCGGCTCCTGCTGCCAAATGGTAGTCCCAAGGGGATTCGAACCCCTGTCACCGCCGTGAAAGGGCGGTGTCCTAGGCCTCTAGACGATGGGACCGGATCCCAGTTATCAGTGTTCAATAATCAGTAATCAATGGTTAATCGTTTCAACGGCTTCTTTATTTATTCATTCCTATTGCCGTGCAATTAACCATTGCGCTTCACCGCACCGGCTTGTTAATAACATCGTTCCCGATCTGCTTGCTAATTTACCGCTTCCCGGCTACTGATTACTGTTTACCGATTCACTGTTCACTGTAAAAATGGTGGGCCATCGGCGACTCGAACGCCGGACACCCTGATTAAAAGTCAGGTGCTCTACCGCCTGAGCTAATGGCCCGAAAGTGAACCACTTTAATATTATAGATAAGTTGGCCCGAAAAGTCAACCCTTTTGGTGTTATTCCGCCTTATTCTCTCCCCTGGAAGATTTGCCGCAACAGAATGGTCTCATCCCTCTGCCACCCTACTGATACCATGGCCAGCGGAACTCCAAGGAGCTGCGAGATCCTTGCCAGGTAATTCCTGGCTTCCGGCGGCAGATCCCCGTATTCTTTCGCGCCCGTAATTTCCCGTCGCCAGCCCGGCATCTCTTCATAAATGGGAGTGCAATCCGCAAGCATATCCAGACGCGCAGGGAATTCCGTCAGGACAGTGTTTCTGAATTTATAGCCCGTGCAGATTTTCACCTCTTCCATGGAGTCCAAAACATCCAGTTTGGTAACTACCAGATCCGTAACCCCGTTGATGCGGGCCGCATACTTGGCCAGTACCGCGTCAAACCAACCGCAGCGCCGGGGACGTCCTGTGGTGACTCCGTATTCGCGGCCCCGGCCGTCCCGCAGCATCCTGCATGTTTCATCAAAAACCTCGGATGGAAACGGCCCTTCTCCGACTCTGGTGGTATATGCCTTTAATACACCCACCACGGCCAGGATGGATTTGGGACCGACGCCGGATCCGGTTAAAGCTCCGCCGGAAGTGGGATTGGACGAACTGACGAAGGGAAAAGTACCGTGGTCCACATCCAGCAGCGTACCCTGAGCGCCTTCGAAAAGCACTTTTTTACCGGCATCTAATTCGCTGTTCAACAGGCGGGATGTATCCGTCACGTATTTCCCGAGCTTTGCGGCCAGCTTTCCGTATTCCGCATTGATTGCGCCGGCGTCAAGAGTTTTCTCCCCATATTGGGCAAGCAGCTTGTTCTTTTGCGGGAGGACTTCGGAAAGCCTTTGCCTAAAGCGCTCCGGATCGATCCAGTCCGCCACCCTGATGCCGTCATAACGGGAATATTTATCGGCATATGCCGGCCCGATGCCGCGGCCGGTGGTGCCTATTTTGAAGATCCGGGTGTTTTCCTCGCATTGATCCAGAATCGCATGATACGGCATGATCAGGTGGGCCCGGTCGCTGATGCGCAGGTGTTCAGTATCCACACCCCTGGCTCTGAGGTTTTCCAGTTCCTCCGCAAGAACCTTCGGATTTATTACCATGCCGTTACCCAGCACGCACAGGGTGCGCGGGTACAAAATGCCCGATGGGACCAGATGCAGTTTGAATTCCTCCCCGCTTACGGTCACGGTGTGCCCGGCATTGTTGCCGCCCTGATAACGGACAACCGCGTCCGCCTGGCCGGACAGAAAATCAGTGATCTTTCCCTTCCCTTCATCTCCCCACTGCAGACCTACCAGTATAACGCCAGGCATGATCATCTCTCCTTATAGAGCATTTTGCGCGGCAACCAAGGGCCCTCCTTATCCCACATATTGATTCTAACACAATTTATGTTATAATACAAATATATGGAATAAATAATCAGCTATAAATATTATTTATATATGGTGGAACCCATGGAATTAAGGGAAATACACGCGTTCTGTACCGTAGCCAGGGAGCAGAGCTTCAGTAAAGCGGCAGGCATATTGCATATCAGCCAACCCGCCCTGTCCATTCTGGTGAAGCGCCTGGAGGGAGAATTACAGACGCAACTCCTGGAGCGGATCGGCCGGAAAATCATCCCCACCACCGCGGGCGAATATTTGCTGAACCAGGGGATCCAGCTCTGGCAGCAGTTTCAACAACTTCAGGAAAATGTGTCCCCGCGCCGCTTCCTGGAGGAGCCGAAGCTCATCATCGGCGCCGGGACCACCACCATCATCAATATTCTTCCTCCGGTCTTAAAAATATTAAAACAAAATCACCCCGCCCTGGAATTGATCGTGCGGGGCGGCTCCTCGCAGGAAACCATCCGCCGCATTCTGCGGAATTCCATCGATCTTGGCCTGATCACCACTCCCGCCGATCTGGAGTCGATCGTCTCGCGGCCGGTTTTTGCCGAGAAAATCATCCCGGTATCCGCTGCCTCGCATCCGGCCGCGCGTAAATCCCTCAACTGGCTGCAGCTCCTGCAGCAACCCATGATCCTTTTTCCCAGGGATTCGGGATTCAGGCAATACCTGGACGGGATATTTCAAAGGCATGCTATCCCTCCCCGCGTTACCATGGAGCTGGACGACATCGAAGCCATCAAAAAACTGGTGGAGGCAGGATTAGGCTTGTCCTTCCTGCCGGAAAAATCCGTGGCCGACGAAATAAACGCCGGCCGCATCAGCCGGGTGGTTGTTGAGGACGCGCCGGTCATGGAAAGGAAAACATTTCTCGCCTTCCACCGGAAGAAATATTTTTCGCCGGGATTGGTGAAAATTAAACAGGAGTTCGTGGAACTGCTCATGCGGAACATTTAAATTCCGTCGGTTTTAAAATACCTGGAAAAAAATGCCGCACAAAGGGCAGGTATATTTTAAATCTTAACGGCCAAAATATAGTTGGAGGAACCACCAAGACCTCTGAAGTGAAGAATCCCATTCAGATTCGCTCTGAATTCGAGGGTTCTCACGGCAAGACGCCTGGACTGTCCCATCAAGTTTTAGGCTGGTGGAACAGCTAACTTCTTAAAGTCCGTGGTTCCTCCAACAGAGAGACCGTCACGCTAAGAAAAAAGAACCCCGGTTTAGATTTATTTCTAATTATGAGGGTTCTCACGGCTAAATGCCCGGGCTGTCCCATCAAGTTTTTTTAGGCTAATGGAGCAGCTGGTTTTCTTAAGCCCGCGGTCTCTCTTCTCGCCATTATTCCGCGCGACGGAATTTTTCCAGACTGACAAACTTGCTGTATTCCTTCTGGAAGAGCATATCCACTTTCCCCACGGGACCGTTGCGGTGCTTGGCGATATGCAGCTCCGTGAGGCCTTTTTTATCCGTTTCCTGCTGGTAATACTCCTCCCGGTAGAGGAAAGCCACGATATCCGCATCCTGTTCCAGAGATCCGGACTCCCTGAGATCGGCCATGGTGGGGATCTTCGTAGAGCGCTGTTCCACGGCCCGCGAAAGCTGGGAAAGGGCCAGGACCGGAACCTGCAATTCCCTGGCCAACGCTTTTAAAGAGCGGGAGATTTCCGAAACCTCCTGCTGTCTGCTTTCCACCCTGTTGCGGCCCTGCATCAACTGCAAATAATCGATGATGATCATGCTCAATCCCTGATCCGCCTTGATGCGTCTGGCTTTAGCCCTCATCTCCATGACGGAAATACCCGGAGTGTCGTCGATGTACATAAGGGCTTCGCTCAGACGTCCCAGGGCATAAGACAGCCTGGGCCAGTCATTTTCCGTTAAATGGCCCGTACGGAGCCGCTGGCTGTCCACTCCCGCTTCAGAGCATAAAAGCTTCTGCGCCAGTTGTTCCTTGGACATCTCCAGGGAAAAAACAATAACCGGCTGTTTGAGCGTCACTGAAACGTGCTGGGCGATATTCATGGCGAAGGTGGTTTTCCCCATGCTGGGTCTGGATGCCAGGATTATCAAATCCGAAGGCTGCAGCCCCGCAGTCAGCTGATCAAAATCTGAAAAACCCGTCGGGATTCCGGTGATTCCACCCTTGGTCTCATAGAGTTTTTCAATTCTTTCAAAGGTTTCCGTAAGAATGTTTTTCAACCGCACATAACCGTGGTGGGTTTTTTTCTGGGCAATCCGGAAGATCCTTTGCTCCGCTTCATCCAGGATGGCTAGCACTTCGCGGTCGGTCTCGTAACCCATGGAGACGATCTGCGTGCCGGCATTGATTAACCCGCGCAGAACGGCCTTTTCCTCCACTATACGCGCATAATATTCCACATTTGCCGAAGTGGGTACGCTGTTGACCAGGGAAGTAAGGTATGGTATGCCACCCGCTTTTTCCAAGTCTCCGCTGTTGCGCAATTCCTCGGTGACTGTGACCAGATCCACCGGCTCCCCCTTTTCGAACAGGGCAAGCAAAATGCTATAGATGATCCCGTGGGCCTCACGATAAAAATCCTCCGGCCGGAGAAGATCGCATACTTTTGTAATGGCCTCCCGGTCAAGCAACATGGAACCGATGGTGGATTTCTCAGCATCGAGATTCTGCGGGGGTATGCGCTCCAGGGTATCTACCATCAGCTTCTCCCTTCCTCGCTATGGGGCCGCAAATAACATCCGCGGCCTCTTCCAGGGTATTGAGGGGCATTACTTTAATCCCCTTAAGACTGGACGGCACATCCTTTTCATTTTCCCCGGGGATGAGTACAATCTTGAATCCGGCCTGTTTGGCGCCGAAAATCTTTTCATAAATGCCGCCTACCGGCTTGATCTTGCCCTGGATGGAAATCTCCCCGGTGACCGCCACATCCTGCCGGAGCGGCTGCCCGGTCAGGCAGCTGATGATGACCAGGGCGATGGCCATTCCCGCGGAAGGCCCGTCGATCCTTCCCCCGCCCACTACATTGATGTGGATGTCATAACCGGAGGGATCGATTCCCGTCAATTTACGCACCACCGACAATGCGTTGAATACGGAATCCTTAGTCATGGATCCCGCTGTCTCATTGAAACGCAGGGTTCCTTTCCCGGCCTCGCGCGCCGGAAAAGAAATGGCCTCAATCTCCAACACGCTGCCAAGAAAACCGCTTACGCCGAGGCCGTATATCCTGCCGCATTCCAGGCCGGATGAAGCCTTAATCTGAACATGGGGCGAAAGCCGCGAGGTCTGAATAATACTCAACACATCCTGCGCGGCGATTTTAAGCCTTTCCTCGGGGGTGTCCCTCCGACGGTAAAGAACCGCCCCATATGCGTCCGCCAACAGGCTGGTGGCTTTTCTTCCCTCGATGGTATACTCGCTGATCAATTCCGGCACGTCCTGGTCAATTTCCACTTCCAGCCTTTCCGCGGCTTTGACCACGATCTCCCGGATGATATCAGGCGTCAGCGGTTCAAAATACACTTCGCTGCATCGCGAACGTATGGCCGGGCTGATCTCGTCGGGCTCCTTGGTGGTGGCGGCGATGAGGATGAAATCCGCCGGCGCCCCTTCATTGAACAGCTTTTGTATATACTTGGGGGTGTTTTGCTCATCCCCGTCGTAATAGGCTGAGTCGAAGTAGACTCTTTTGTCTTCCAGAACCTTCAACAGCTTGTTCTGGAGCATGGAGTCCATTTCGCCGATTTCATCGATGAAAAGCACCCCGCCGTGGGCTTCCGTAACAAGCCCCAGTTTGGGTTCGGGCACGCCACCCTCCGCAAGATCCCTGCGCGCTCCCTGGTAAATGGGATCATGCACGGATCCCAGGAGGGGATTGGTGATTTCCCGCGGATCCCACCGCAGGGTGGTGCCGTCCACCTCGACAAATTTAGCTTCCGGGAGAAACGGCGTATGCTTGAGCTTTTTAGCCACTTCCAAGGCCAGGCGAGCCACGGTTGTTTTACCCACACCGGGCGGGCCGTATAAGATCACATGCTGCGGAAACGGAGTAACCAGTTTGGCCATCATCGCCTGAATGGCCCGCTCCTGACCCAGGACTTCGCTCATGTCCCTCGGCCGCAGTTTGTCCCGGGCGGATGCAGAAAGGGAGATCTTCTCAAGCCTTTCCAACTCCTGGAGTTTCTTCTGGGTCTGTGGGTTTTCCGGCCCGGAGGTTTCTTTCAAGACTTGGAACTTCAACTCCTTGACATAGTCCTCCTGGCGCTGCTGCATGCGCTCGGCGATTTTTCGCTCGATCTTTTCCTCCACAGTGCGGCGTGCGATCACATCGGCGATTTCATCCTCGAGTTCCTCCAGGATATCCGGTATCTGCTTCGCGTTGGGGATGTCGCTGATGGTCGGATCTTCATATACCAAGCGTTGCAGGCCCAGGACCCTTTCCTCGATTTTATCCGAACGCATGAGACGCAGGGACTCCAGTTTGCCTGCTTTTAGAACCAGCTTATCCGGCCCGAAAACCCCTGCCAGCAGATTATAAAGAGCGTTGATTTGCCTCTGGTATTGCTCATTTTCAAGGCCGGGACCGTTCCAGATATTCTTTTTCGGGGTCTTTTTTACATCAGTGCCTTTCAATAAAAATAAACCTCCCGTTTATTTTGCCTCATTCACTTCCACCGTAATCTCCGCGTTCACCCCTTTATATAAATGCAAAGCCACTTTATATGTGCCTGTCTTTTTAATCGGTTTGCCGATTTCCACCAGATGCTTGTCGATTTGAAAGCCGGCTTGCTCGCCCAGAGCCTGGGCGATATCCTTGGAAGTGACGGATCCATATAGCCTGCCGTCGCCCGCTTTGGTGGCGATCGTCACTATAACCTGATCCAGTCTGGCCTTAATTTCCTCCGCTTCCTGAAGGGATTCCGCCTCTTTTACGGCGGCTGCTTTCTTCCTTTGTTCATGAGCTTTGAGGTTGGCCTCCGTGGCGGCCACGGCCAGCTTGTTGGGAATCAGGTAATTCCGCGCATATCCGTCCGACACCTCTTTAACGTCTCCCACTTTACCCAGGGCTTTTACATTTTCAATCAACAATAGTTTCATGATTTGTCCCCCTTAATTAAATTGATCCCGATCACGCAAATATTCATAAAAGTAAGTGAGATCGCCATACCAGATCTCCACCTCATGCTTATTCTCCCTGTAATATTCCACTTTCTCCCTGACTTTCTCGTCAAGCCTGGTGAAAGAAATTCCCATGCGGCGCGCCAGCAGATAGCAAACCATAATCACTCCCGCCAGGGCGTCCAAGATTAGCTCCTCGCTGTTTTTAATCATGGCCTTGCTGAGGTTGGCCACGCCCCCAAGAAGCTCTGTTTTAAGCCATTCGATTATCTTGATGCTCCGGGCGATATCCAGACCCTGGCGGGGTTCTGCCATTTTTACCTCTCCCTTTCATAATGTCAAAATCCGAATCAGGTCGGATTGTTTAAAAAACATTATTTTTCCATAAGTTATAAATTATTCTGCATAAAAAATCTTTATCCTTTTTATTTTAAGCAATTGCGTTGTTGCCTTAATTCAAGATCTCGCCACTAAATATAGTGTATGGTTACCATTAGGCTATCGATATTTAGCGCAAGGCGTAAAATTATCACAATAACGCCAATTGCTCTATTTGCAAAGCCGCCAGATTTAAATCCCAAAACATTCCTTCATAATTTAAATCCGGCTTATCCAAATTATTAACAGGGCCTTCCTTAAATTAGGCAATTGCGTTGTTGCCTTAATTCAAGATCTCGCCACTAAATATAGTGTATGGTTACCATTAGGCTATCGATATTTAGCGCAAGGCGTAAAATTATCACAATAACGCCAATTGCTCCAAATGTGACGCGAAGGAGAGGGTTCGCATGAACAAGGCGCATGAACTGCATGTGATCGTGCCTTGGGAACAATATGAGAAGCTGAGGCATCTGGCGTTTTATGAGCATACGTCCATTTCGGAGATTTTACGCAGGCTCATCGATGAACATCTGGACGAAAAAGCCCTGGAAGAGCCGGAATTCAGCATCCCGCGCCTGTTATAACCGGGGATTTGCCAAATACCAGTACGCCAAAAAAGCCAGGCCGGCGATCCAGCAGTAATAAGCAAAATGGCGCAGGGATTTTTTCTCCAGTAAAATCAAAAAATATTTGATTGCGAGATAACCGGACACTCCCGCAGCAATCATCCCGGCAGCCAATGTCCCGGGATTTACGGCCAGATGTTGCGCGCCCAGAATATCTTTCGACTCCAGCAAGCCGGCGCCGCAAATGGCGGGAATGGATAGCAGGAAGGAAAATCTGGCCGCCTGCTTTTTGGACAACCCCCTGGCAAGACCGGCTACAATCGTGGCCCCCGAACGGGAAATCCCGGGAACAACGGCCAGGGCCTGAGCAGCCCCGATCCAGGCCGCATCAAACCATCTCAATTCCCGGCACGTTTTTCCCCGGTTTGAAAGGGAATCCCCCCAAAGCAGCGCCAGACCGGTAATCATCATAAAACAAGCCGTCAAAGGGGGATTTTTTAAAAGCGCGAAAACCGGCTTCAGGATTACCCCCGCGGTCACCGCAGGTATGGTCCCCAGAACTAAAAGCCAGATAAGGCCTCTGGATGACGGTTCGTTTTTGAACAGCCCTGCGAGCAGCGCCCGCAAATCCCCGTAAAAATACGTCAGCACAGCCGCCAGCGTGGCCAAATGAAGGGCTACATCAAATGCCAGCGGCAACGGCACGGCCTTGACGCGCAAGATTTCCGGGACGAAAACAAGATGCGCGGAACTGCTTACCGGAAGAAACTCCGTCAAACCCTGGACGATGCCCAGAATTAAACCGGAGAACCAGTTCATCCGGCCTGCCCCCTTTTTCAATAAACCTTTAATTAAATTTATAAATCATGATTCTTTCAATAATCGAATTTTCATTATAACCAACTTTATGCTTTTTAACAAGTACTTATACAAGTTTTAAACCACCTTGCAACTCAGTTTTCGCACCTTGATTTCGATGCGGCAAGATCAATATTTTAGAGATAAATAAAAATCCCCGAAGTTGCCTTGGGGAACTATAGATATTTAAGGTTGAGTGCCGGATAAGTTTAATCACCGGTTTAATAACAACGCCTATGATTAAACTTGCTTTTTTTTATCCACAAGTGCCCTCAATTTTAAAGGCAGCCCGAAACAGTTGATGAATCCTTCCGCGTCCCTCTGGTTGTATATCTCATCCCTTCCGAAAGTAGCCAACTCCTCAGAATACAAGGAATAAAATGATTTACGGGCTACAGCCGCGCAGGCGCCCTTGTAAAGCTTCAGTTTTACAGTTCCCGAGACGCGTTCCTGGGTTTTTTGCACAAAGGCATCCAGGGCTTCCCTGAGCGGCGTAAAGAACTGCCCGTTGTAAACCAGCTCCGCATACCGGATGGCCAGGGCCTCTTTGTAATGCATGGTCTCCTTATCCAGCGCAAGATACTCCAGCTCGCGATGGGCGGTGTAAAGAATGGTTCCGCCCGGGCATTCGTAAACGCCCCGCGATTTCATCCCCACCAGGCGGTTTTCCACTATATCCGCCCGGCCCACTCCATGCCTGCCGCCCAGTTGATTGAGTTTCTGCACCAGACTTACCGGATCGCAAGCCTTCCCGTTGACAGCCACGGGTTCCCCTTTTTCAAAATCAATGGAGACCGTTTCCGCCTGATCCGGGGCTTTTTCAGGGGAGACAGTAAGCTGGAACATGTCCTCGGGATATTCGCTCCAGGGATTTTCGAGAGTCCCCCCTTCATAACTGACGTGCCACAGGTTCCGATCCATGCTGTAGGGTTTGGCCCTGGTAACCGGAACCGGAATACCATGCGCCTCCGCGTAATCGATCTCATCCTCCCTGGACTTCAGGCCCCATTCGCGCCATGGCGCGATAATCCTAAGGCCCGGATTTAACGCCTTGTAAGTCAATTCGAACCTGACCTGATCGTTTCCCTTGCCCGTGCAGCCATGTGCAACGGCATCGGCTCCTTCCGCCTCCGCCACCTTTACCTGATGTTTGGCGATAATGGGCCTGGCGATGGAAGTCCCCAGGAGGTATTTCCCTTCGTAAACAGCACCGGCTTTCAACATCGGGAAAATATACTCCTTAACGAATTCCGTCTTGAGATCCTTGACCACCAGCTTGGATGCTCCGGTTTTTAGGGCTTTTTCCTGTAGTCCGGCAAGCTCCTCGGCCTGGCCGACATCCGCCGCATACGCTACTACCTCGCAGCCCGGGTAATTTTCCTTCAGCCAGGGAATAATCACTGAAGTATCCAGTCCTCCCGAATAGGCAAGGACCACTTTTTTTACACTCATTTGTTTGATCCCCCTCTTTTCATTTCCTGCTGCTCTTTCAATACGCCGTACAGGATCCCCAGGCCGTCTTTCATTTCCTTCTCCGAAAGAAGCAGGGGCGGCAGCATTCGTATGGCGTTCTCGGAAACGGCATTGACAATCAGCCCCTGTTCCAGACACTGCCTGGCGACAGGTTTTGCCGGGACGGTCAGTTCGACGGCAAGCATCAGGCCCATCCCTCTGATCTCCTTGATGACCCGAAGCTCTTCCCGCCATTGATGGAACACGGCTTTGAAAGTTTCCCCCAGCTTCCAGGCCCTTTGTGCTAATGCGTGCTCTTTTAACTGGTTGATCACTTCAATGGCGGCAGCCCAAGCGGCACCGCCACCGCCGATAGTAGTGCTATGGTCGCCCGGGGTGAAGAAATCGCATTCATCCGTGCACATCATGGCGCCGATAGGAATGCCTCCTCCCAGGGATTTACCCGTGGTCAATATATCCGGTCGCACTCCCCAGTGCTGCCAGGCAAAAGGTTTGCCCGTTCTGGCCATCCCGGTCTGCACTTCATCGAAAATAAGCAGCAGCTTCTTTCCCTCGCAGAGTTCCTTCAGCCCGTGCATGAATGATTCCGTAGCGGGATACACCCCGCCCTCGCCCTGAACCGGCTCCACCATCAACGCGCATGTACGGTCGGATATCCTGTCCCGCCAGGTTTTGATATTATTAAAATCAGCGTATGCGAATCCCTCCGGCAGGGGGCGGAAGGCCTCGTGATACCTGGGCTGGCCCGTCGCTGCCAGCGCGCCCAAGGTTCTGCCGTGAAAAGATCGGTAGGCGGTGATTATTTCAAACCGCCCGCCAAGTTTTTCCCGTCCGTATTTCCGGGCCAGCTTGATGGCGGCTTCATTGGCCTCCGCTCCGCTGTTGCAGAAAAAAACCTTATCCATACCGGCGTAATCGCAGAGCATTTCCCCGGCGATAATCTGCTCTTCCGTATAAAAATAATTGGAAACATGCAACAGCTTATCCGCCTGTTCCTGAATGGCCTTGGTCAGATACGGATTGCCGTGGCCCAAGGACTCCACGGAGATCCCCGTTAAAAAATCCAGGTATTCCTTGCCGTCCACATCATATAAACTGCTGCCGCGGCCCTTTGAAAACACCACCGGAAACCTGCTTACGTTGCCCATCAGGGTCTTTCCCGCTCTCGCCAGCATCTCGGCATTTTTGGACATCGGTATCACCTCTTTCAGTTATCAGTAATCAGTATCAGTAAAAACTTAAGAATCGCTGTTGGCATATCTTAATACTCCTTATTTTCCCAACCTGTCGATGACTATTAAAGATCACATGGCATTGATTTTTTCATCACTGATTGCTGAGCACTGTTCACTGTTGATTATTCCACTACCATCGTACCGATCCCCTGATCCGTAAAAATCTCCAGGAGTATGGAATGGATAAGGCGGCCATCGATGATGTGGGTGCGCGTCACGCCGCTCTGAACCGCCCGGATGCACGCCTCCACCTTGGGTATCATCCCCCCGTCAAGTTTCCCCCTTTGTATGAGGCCGCGGGCTTTTTCAACGGAAAGGGAGGAGAGCAGGGAACCTTTATCCTCATAATCTTCGAAGATTCCTTCCACATCCGTGAGCATAATCAGCTTATCCGCGCGCAGGGCCGCCGCGATTTCCCCGGCCACTGTATCGGCGTTGATATTGTAGCTTTCCCCGTTTTTGCCCGCGCCTATGGAAGAGATTACGGGTATATAACCCTTGTCGCATAAGAGGTTGATAATGGCGGGGTTGACGGCTTGCACCTCTCCCACGTATCCAAGATCCACGCCTTTTTCGGAAGCATGAACGTATTTTCGGGCTGCAATCAGGTTGGCGTCTTTGCCGGATAAGCCCACCGCCTTGCCGCCGCCCTGGTTGATGATACTTACGATGTCCTGGTTGATTTTACCGATCAGCACCATCTGAGCGATCTCCATGGTTTCGCTGTCTGTGACTCTCAAACCGCCGACAAATTCAGTCTTCTTGCCTACCTTTTTAAGCATCTCGGAGATCTCGGGCCCGCCTCCATGCACCAGCACCGGATTGATACCGATGAATTTCAACAGGATGATGTCCAGGATTACGGACTGCTTCAATCCCCGGCTGAGCATGGCGTTTCCGCCGTATTTGATCACGAATGTCTTCCCGTAGAAAGTCCGCATATAAGGAAGGGCCTCGATCAGGACATCGGCCTTTTCAATGAGTCTATCCATGTATTAAACCTCCGGTTTTTTCAGCCGTAAATATCAATTTGCCGGTCATCAATAATCAAATAATCAATTTGCTCATCACTGATTACGATCTGTAGCTGGCGTTGATTTTGATGTAATCGTAAGTCAAATCGCAGGTCCAGATCACGCTTGATCCCGCGCCGGGTTTCAGACGGATGGTAATGACGACCTCCTTTCGGCCCAGGATTTTCTTGGCCTTGGCCTCATCAAACCGGATGCCCCCACCCGCGGCGCAAACCTGCAAATCCCCAAGGTAGATATCCGCATCCGTAACCCTGGTCCTGCAGCCGGAATATCCAGCAGCGGCAAGAATTCTGCCCCAATTGGCATCCTCTCCGAAAACGGCGGTTTTAACCAATTTCGATACGGCCACGGTCCTGCCTATTAGACGGGCGTCTTCATCATCCAAAGCTCCTTCCACCCTGATCTCGATTAACTTTGTCGCCCCTTCCCCGTCGGCAGCCATGGCTTTTGCCAGTATCCGGCAGACTTCCTCAAGGCCTGCATAGAATTGTCGGTATGCAGGAGAATCTACGGCATCAATTGTTTCATTGCCCGCGCATCCATTGGCCAGTACAAGAAGCGTGTCGTTGGTGCTGGTATCGCCGTCCACCGTAATGCAGTTAAACGTTTTCCTCACCGCGCTCTCCACCGCTTTTTGAAGGACCGGCTTCGCCACGGCGGCATCCGACGTGACAAAAGCCAGCATGGTGGCCATATTAGGATGAATCATCCCCGATCCTTTGGCCATTCCCCCGATAACTACCTTTTTGCCTTCTATCGCAAGCTCCACCGCGGCCTCCTTGAGAGTGAGATCCGTCGTCATAATGGCCGCCGCGGCCATCCCGCCGTTTTCCTTGGCAAGGCTTTTTATCGCCGCATCAATACCTTTCAGGATCTTCCCCAACGGAAGCGGAACTCCGATAACGCCTGTGGAAGCCACCAGGACTTCCTCGGGAGCCAATCCCAATTTTTCTGCAACAGTTTGGGCGGAGGCAAGGGCATTCCGCATTCCTGTTTCACCGGTGCAGGCATTGGCGTTTCCGCTGTTGATCAAAACAGCGGCAGTGCCTTTCTGCTTCCTGAGATGCTCCATATCCAAAAGCACCGGCGCCGCCTTCACCTGGTTGGTGGTAAAAACCCCCGCGCCCGCTGCCGGAGGTTCCGAAACAATCAGGGCCAGATCCGGATGTCCGGCTTTCTTAAGGCCGCAATGTACGCCGGTTGCCTTAAATCCGGCGGGAGCCGTAATCCCGCCTGCTATTCTTTTCATATAGCGTCCCCCGCAGATATTAGCACACATAATAGTATAATTATACAATAAAATGAATATAAATACAAGAAATATTTTCTTAAGGCAATTGCGTTGTTACCTTAATTCAAGGTCTTGCCACTAAATATAGTGTATGGCTGCCATTGGGCTATCGATATTTTAGTGGCAAGACGTAAAATTATCAAACAACGCAAATTGCTCTCTTGGTATAACTTTGCGCAAAAAATGCCGATACTTTTAAAAAAGAAAAGGCGGGATATCATGGACGGCGGCAAAGACCTTCCCCGGATCCTACTTATTGCCTTTTTTTGCTGCATTGCCTCCCGGGTTGCGCGGGATCACCGGTAAGAGCGGTTGCAGGGAGCGCATTAAAGGTTTATCCGGAAACAATCAGGCCCGGGGATTTTCTGCGCCTGTCGGTGCAGGCGCCCGAATCATCCACCGTGTCCGCGGAATTTCTGGGCGTAAAAAAACAACTTTACTTTGACGGCGGCGGAGGATGGATCGGACTTTCGCCTGTTTCCTACCGGACTCCGCCCGGAAACTATCCTCTTAAAATACGAATCGCCTCCGAAAAGGATTCGGAGGCGCTGATACGGCGCATCACCGTTACACGCCGGGAATTTCCCAAACAACATCTGGCCATCCCCGAAAAAAAACGGCAGGAAATTTTCACCCCGGCGAACCAGGAACATGATGCGCGGCAAAGCAAACAAATCCGGGACCGTTTCACCTTAAAACCGCTGCCCCCGCTCTGGGAAGGCCGGTTCGTCCAGCCGGTTTCCGGGCGGATCACCTCGGGATTCGGATTAATCCGCTATATCAACAACCTGGAAAACGGGCGCCATTCGGGACTTGACATTTCCGCTCCTACCGGGACCCCTGTCGCCGCCGTCAATCAAGGCATCGTGGCTTTCGCTGACACAGACCGGTTTGACAGTCATTATTTACCACGGGCTCGATGTCTTTACCGCTTATGGGCACCTTTCCAAAATCAAGGCCTATGAGAATCATTTCGTGCACAAAGGGCAGATCATAGGCATGGTGGGAGCCTCCGGCCTTGCCACAGGACCGCATCTGCATCTTACCATCCGGATAGGTGAAATACCAGTTGATCCTTACCTTTTTCTGGATCGTGAAGTGGACTGGAATTTTTGATTTGAGCAATCGACTTTACCATAAAGGCAATTGCGTTGTTGCCTTAATTCAGGGTCTTGCCACTAAATATAGTGTATGACTACCATTAGATAGCGGTAAGACATAAAATGATCATAACAACGCAAATTGCTCTCACAAGCTTCTTACGTATTTTCCGAAATTTTATTCACCGCCGGTTTAATAAAACGGGAGGACTTTATCCTTTATTGTCAAATAAATTGAACGGGAGAAAAATGCATTTAACGGAGATACTCCATGAGCGCCTGTGGAAAATTTTTCCTTTCCCTGCTTTTTTTTGCCGTGATCATACTATTTGCTATAGCAGTGATCTTATTTTTTAAATATCGTCTCTTGCATCCGCAATGGAATTTATTTTAATATTGATTTTGCTCCATTAAAATCAAGGTGGAAGGTTGAGTGTTATATATTTTACTCAGTCGGAAATTTTCTAACCCCCGATTAAAGCGCCATTTTGGGCAAAATCTGTTACCTAAAACAAATTTACCGAAACCTTTCACAAAAAAAGCATCCAACCCAATGGAGTCATAACATAATCGCCCCCCGCCGGACAAAAGCTATCATCAAAGGGGGTGAAATTTCATGGGTACCGGACAAAAAAGCAACACGTATGTAGTAAAATCAGCCGGTAACGCTCTGGACAAATTCAAGTGGGAAGTGGCAAGCGAGCTTAAAATCGACACGAGCCCGATCCAGGGCGGATACTGGGGGTACATGACCTCCCGTGACTGCGGCGCAGTTGGCGGAAACATGGTGAAAAAGATGATCGAAGCCGCTGAATTGGCTCTGATCAACCAGGCTGCGGGACAGGTAAGCAGCGCCTTTCGTCAGACTCTGAGCCAGAACCAGAACCAGAACCAGTAATTTATAAAACCGTGAGCCTTTGCTCACGGTTTTTTATTTTTGTTGCATCATCCGATAGCCCATGCGCCGATGTCCGTACCGAACTCCCGCACTTTATCGAGGATTTTTTCGCGGTATTGCACTGCGGCAGCGCTCAAGGAATAAGCGGAAAGCCGGAAAACCTTCCTGATTCCGCAAAACCTGAAAACATCCCTTTTTAACATGCGAAAAGCCCGGTCTCCGTTGACCGCCTTTACGATGAAACGCGGGGTTTCATAGCTGTTGAGGACGATCACGGCTTTTCCCCTCAACAAACCTTTATGCAGTTTACCGTTCATCTCAAACGCAAATCCCGGGGTAAGGACCCTGTCCAGAAAACCTTTCATGATGGCCGGAGGTCCCTGCCACCAGGTAGGAAACGCCAGTACAATAAGGTCGGCCTTATGGATCTTGTCCTGGTATGCCGCGATATCCGATGGGATCTCGCGGCTCTCCCGGGTATAAAGCTCCGTCAGGGACAAAGCGGGATTAAAACCCTCCCGGTAAAGATCAACAGACTGATAGGTATGACCTTGCCGGCCGAGACCTTCCAGGAAAGCGTCGCGCATTGCGGCCACAAAGCTCCTCACATCAGGATGAGCATAAATAATCAGGCAATGCATATCTTTTCCCCCTCAGGCGTCTTCCATCTCTGGATTAAATTGGCCATTAATATTGTGCCATGAAATGCAAATATTATTAAAGGCGGACAAAAAAACACAAACAACGGATAATATGATATTATTAATAATAAGTACGGCAGACGGTTCAAGCCTGAAAACGAAAATGGAGTGTCGGAATGACAAAAAAAGAAATCCTGGCCGTATTGCGCCGGAATATTAGAAACAACCGGCTTCCTCCCGACGACCTTGTTCTGGACTGCAAAGGCTGCCCCTGGGAAAAGGAGCCTGACTGCCTTATAAGAATCTGTCCTTATGAATGTCCCGAGAGGTACCTGAATTTTTGGAGAAAATAGAAGATGCTTCCGCGCCTTCTTCGTAAAAAAAGGCGGGGATATAAACCCGCCTCCAGGAATGGGCGATTAGCATCTGCAGACCGGCGATCTCCTTAATCGTTTCCGCAGCACAACGCAATAACCAAGATGATGATGACGATAACAATTACGAGAGCGCCGCAATCCTCATTATTAAATAAATTGCCCATTTTATGCCCTCCTTTAAGAAGTTTTAAGGTCGCCGAACCTTGATATATTGTATGAAAAATATGATAGACGGGTGTGCTTTTGAGGGCATATCAGTATAAAGGAAGCAAGTTTTCATACTAAATCTTAAGCTTTAAGCCGCATCCGCTGGCTGAAGTCTTATAAACCTTATATGAATGTTCCCTTGGAATCATTTATCCCCCAGACCATTGTTGCGGCAAAATGCCTTAAAACCAAACCGGCAATTCGCCGATGTATCTATAAAGAGGCAATTGCATTGTTACCTTGATTCAAGGTCTTGCCACTAAATACAAGTATATGGCTACCATTAGGCTATCGATATTTAGTGTCAAGACGTAAAATTATGCAAATTGCTCATAAAAGGAGGGGTAATGATGAAAAAGATCCTTTATTTATTTTTGATTCTTGCCTGTTTGTTGGCGGTGCATTCCCCCGGCTTTTCCGCAGGAGAAATTCCGCGCCGCCCCGCGGATGAAGTGGAAGATGTTTACGAACCCTATACCGCTTCCGAGTGGATTATATCGCCGGATGAGGAAGACGAAGGGGATCAAAACGTTTCCAACGCCCCGGAATGCGACATCAGGGGAGTCATCGCTTGCTACGATGTGAATTATTTGCGCGTGGATATCCTGCTCCACAACTCCTTATGATATAATTTTGAAGTCTGGTATGCCATAAAGCTTGAGTATGAAGACATGACCGAATACTACACTTACTATCCCCTCTCCAAGCAGTACGTTTATGAAAAAGAAAAGAACGGCAAAACCGTAGAGAAGAAAATCCTTAAGACCGAAGAATCCATAGATATCGCGGGGGTTACTGATTCAGGGGGAGGGCTGGTGAACGCCGATGTCTACCTGATCATCGACAAGGATAAGCATATCGGCGGCGAAAAAGGCAACCGGTATTACCTTACCTCCACTTTTTACGCGGGATTCATAGATAAGAATGATGAATTGCAAATCGCGGATCAAACCGTTACCGTGGATCTGGAATTTGAAAGGTAGATAATATATATTATTGAAAAAAAACAAAAGGGCTGATCCGGAGCGTCCGGAACAGCCCTTTTTGATGCAAGATGGTGCCGAAGGCCGGAGTCGAACCGGCACGCTTTTTGGGGCGGCAGATTTTGAGTCTGCTGCGTCTGCCAATTCCGCCACTTCGGCATGCCTATGCGGTATTTAATATTATAGCACCGTTTACGGTAAAATTCAATGCCTGGAATTTTTTTGCTGTTTATTCTACTGACACCGGTAAACGTGGCATGATTCCGGTTTTAACCAGGACCATAATCCGGCCTTTTATCAACACCATTCCCATCGATTTATTGCAGGTAAACACATACCGCGTATATAATTAACGCATCACGGCAGGTTGCCCTTTTTATACGCCTCAGGCAAACCTGCAAACGATGCCGGGAGGAAACAGCATGGAATGCCCTGGTATAAAAGGAGTCAATGTCGGGCGCGCAGAGAAGCCGGGATCGGACTTGAGCCGTACCTATGGAGAAGACTTGGCCGCCATAACAAGATGGGGATTCAACTCTATCCGCGCAGTGGTTCAAAACGATTTCCTGCCTTCCGGCTGGGAGCAGGACTACCTTCCCCCGGAACAATTGATATATCTGGATCAATTGCTCGAATGGTGCGGACAAAACCGCCTTCGGCTGATTCTGGCCCTGGACGGCAATCCCTGCCGCCCGGAGAACGGCGCGATCGACATGGATGAGGTGAGCCGGATCACCCGCTTCTGGGCAATTCTTGCCGCTCGTTACCAGGGGAAAAACCACGGCCTTTGCTTCGATCTCCTCGACGGTCCGGATCTCCTGAAAGACGAGGATTGGAATCTTCTTGCCGGGGACATCACAAGACAGATCAGGACAAAGGATCAAGTACATACCATCATCATCGGATCCAACCGTAAGGCGCATCCCGGTTCGTTCGGCGGACTTTTGCCCGTGGAAGACGCGAATACCTTGTACAGTTTTCATTTTTTTGAGCCGTTTTTCTTTACGCATCAGCATGTATCCTGCATCCCGTGGCAGGAGTATTTCCCTGCGGAAGTCCACTACCCCGGACGCATTGAAAACATCCTCAAGATATCCCTGGAACATCTGGAAGACGCCGCTTTTGTAAAGCTGGCCCAGGAGCAGGACAAATTTTGGAGCAAGCAGACATTAAAAGATCACCTTTTACCTGTGCTTGAATTCCGGGAAAAATACGCCGCGCAGATCTTTTGCGGCGCCTGGGGGGCGTCGCGCCATGCGCCCAGATTCGAGCGGCTTTTTTGGCATAAGGATGTGGCGGAATTATTCAAGGAATGCGGCATTCCCTGGGCCGTCCAGGACTACCGGAGCGCGGATTTCGGGCTTATTACGCAGGAAGACGAAGCCCCGGAGGAATTTGATGGGGACTTGTTGAAGATCCTGACTGAATAAGCTCTTCCTGCAATTTTATCACTCCATACCTTGCCTCCCAACCGGATTTATTGTAAAATATAAAGAACCATCATATCATTTCGAATTTGCACGGAACAATCCCACATCTCAATTCCCGCATCCCACATCTCATCCAAAGGAGCGATTGCCATGCTTACCTCCCGGGAGATCCGCCGGCAATACCTGGACTTTTTCCGCGAAAAAGGCCATGTGATCGTGCCCAGCGCGTCGCTGATCCCGCATAACGACCCCACTTTGATTTTCACCAACGCCGGGATGAACCAGTTTAAGGACGTCTTTCTCGGCGCCGGAAAGAGGGAGTATACGCGGGCCGTAGACACGCAAAAATGCCTCAGGGTGAGCGGCAAGCACAACGACCTGGAGGAAGTGGGCAGGGACACTTACCATCACACTTTTTTCGAGATGTTAGGCAACTGGTCCTTTGGGGATTATTATAAAAAAGAGGCCGTCCATTGGGCCTGGGAGCTTCTCACCGGGGTCTGGCGGATTCCCAAGGAAAAGCTTTTTGCCACCGTATACAAAACCGACGATGAAACGGAATGGATCTGGAAGCGGGAGACGGACATCAATCCCGCCCAAATCCTGAGGTTCGACAAGGATAACTTCTGGGAGATGGGAGATACGGGACCGTGTGGTCCCTGCACGGAAATCCACATCGATCTCGGCCCCGCCAGATGCGCCAAATCCAAACAGCCCAAGCACCGCTGCGGCGTAAACCAGGGGTGTTCCCGCTTCGTGGAGATCTGGAATCTGGTGTTCATCCAATACAACCGCAAAAACGACGGCAGCCTGGAGGAGCTTCCCGCCAAGCACGTGGACACGGGCATGGGCTTCGAGCGCATCGCTTCCATCCTGCAAAACAAGCAGTCCAACTACGACACCGACCTGTTCTCACCTATCATCGCAGCCACAGAAAAGCTTTCCGGAAAACAATACCGCAACCCTGAATATGTCACGTCTTTCCGGGTCATCGCGGACCATATTAGGGCGCTCACTTTCGCCATTGCGGACGGCGCCGTCCCCTCCAACGAGGGACGGGGATACGTCCTACGCCGCATCCTGCGCCGTGCATGCCGGTTCGGACGGGGGCTTGACTTGCACGATCCTTTTTTACACCGGATCGTACCCGTGGTGGCGGAGATCATGGGTGATGCCTTTCCGGAGGTAAGGGAAAAACAAGCGCAGTGCGGTAACATTATCCGCATCGAGGAAGAAAATTTCAACCGGACCCTGGACAGGGGAATCGATATCTTTGAACAGATCTACGGACAAATGAAAAAAAACAACCAGACCGTGATGGACGGTAAAGAAGCTTTCCGCTTATACGACACTTTTGGATTTCCCGTGGACCTTACCCGGCTTATGGCCGAGGAGAAAGGCTTTTCTATCGACATGGACGGCTTCGAGGCCGAAATGGAAAAGCAGCGGGAACAGGCCAGGGCTACCGGCAAATTCATCACGGATGACAGTGAGATAACCTGGGGGCCGCTGAAGTCGGAGCGGCATTCGCACTTTACCGGCTACGCCGGCGCCGGGCTGGAAGGCGGCTCCCTGGTGCAGGCCGGGGAAGGACCAGACGAATACCGTCTTATCTTTGAAGAGACGCCTTTCTACGCCGAGTCTGGAGGCCAGGTGGGCGACACCGGTGAAATCATTGCGGGAGAGACGAAACTTGAGGTATTTGACACAAAAAAGGCCGGCGATAAAATCATCCACTTCGTAAAAAAAACCGGTCCCCTGCCGGATCTGGATTGCTGCCGGCTGGCGGTGAACGAAGAAACAAGGAGGCGCACGGCCTGCCATCATTCGGCTACCCATCTGCTCCATGCTGCGCTGCGCAAAGTCCTGGGAGAACACGTGCACCAGGCCGGATCGCTGGTGGATCCCGGCAGGTTGCGCTTTGATTTCACCCATAACGACAAGATCCGGCCCGAACAGCTTGATGCCATCGAAAATCTCGTCAATGAGTGGATCCGGCGTTCCCTGCCGGTGGAAACCTTGGAGCTTTCGTACCAGGATGCCTTAAAAGCGGGAGCCATGGCCCTTTTCGGCGAAAAATACGGCGACATCGTGCGGATGGTGCGAATTTCCGAATACAGCAAGGAACTTTGCGGGGGTACCCATGTTAAAAACACAGCGGAGATTTTATATTTCCGCGTCCTATCCGAAAGCAGCATCGCCACCGGCACCCGCCGCATCGAAGCGGCGGCCGGCCCCGCCGCTATAGAACTGGCGAAAAAAAACAAGGCTCTTCTTGAGAGTATCTCCGGGCGCCTTAATTGTGAAATCAATTCCATAGAAGAGAAAATAATCCAATTATTGAAATCCCATGCTGAACTTGAGCGTCAATTGGGCGGACTGCGGGAATCAAAAGCGAAAGAAAGCGCCGAAAGCTTATGGAAGGATGTAAAATCGGAGGGCGGCAAGCATTATCTGGTGGCGAAAATAAACGACATGCGGCCGGAATATATGCACCGGATTGTGGATGATTTTAAGAAAAAATACGGGACGGGCGTTGCCGTCATCGGCTCTTCCGCGGACGGTAAACCCTCGTTGGTTGCAGGCGTTACCGATAATTATACGGATAAACTCCATGCGGACACCTTGATCAATGAAATCGCTTCAGTCATCGGCGGCAGCGGCGGCGGAAAACCGGGATTCGCCCGGGCCGGCGGCAAAAATCCCGGGAAACTGGACGAAGCCTTGCAAAAAGCGGAAAGCATCATTAAATCATCCTTTTCCTCATGAATTTAAAGCGGTTTATAACCTGGAACATTATGGAGGCGCAGCCAGAGGTATGCGCCTTTTAATTTTGCCCGCGGTTTGCTTATTTTATCGCGGCATGGAAAAAATAAGCGTATCCGCTGCTTTAAAATTTTAAGCTTCCGGGAGGTGCGGGTTGTCTGAATTCATGACGCTTTTTTCCGCTGCCGCGACGGGTTTCCTGGCCGCAGGGATTCTTTTTTTATTGTTTTGGAAACCCCTGATCAACTTTTACGTGGATGCTTTCATCAAACGCCTTTTGAAAGATCCTTATCCGGAAAATATCGGCGAAATGTATAACGTATTCGCCAAGGTCGGAGTGCAAAATATACTGGAGACCGACCTGCGAGGAACTACGGGCGAACCTCTGCAGCGCCCTTTCGGTACACCGAGGCGCTACTCTCCATGGGATCAAATATTGTTTAATCCCGTCTATCTGACGCGCAAGCCCGTTTTAGAGGCGATCGATATCGACACCAAAGTCACTCTCGGGCCGGCCGCCAAACGGCCGCTGACGATCCGGACGCCCATCATGATCGCGGGCATGGCATACGGCTTCGCACTTTCATACAGGGCCAAAATAGCCCTGGCTAAAGCGGCCGATCAGGCGGGAACCGCTACCAATACAGGGGTGGGACCTTTTCTTGCCGACGAGCGGAAATGTGCAAAACACCTTATCATCCAATACCACCGGGGAAACTGGGGAAAAGAGCCGGAAGCCCTTCGCCAGGCGGACATGATCGAGATCAACCTCGGCTACGGCGCCCTCGGTTCCGCGCCCCGCACCGCCAGATGGAGAGATTTGAGCCCGGAATTCCGCGCTTATATGCATCTCAAACCCGGCCAGAATTTAACCGAGGAAGCGACGCTGCCCGATGTCCAAAACGGCGCCGAACTTAAAGAACTTGTCGACAGACTGCGCATGCTTACCAACGGGGTTCCCATCGGAATCAAGTTTGGAGCCACCCAGAATCTTGAACGGGAACTGGAGGTGTTTACCGGAGCGGGGATCGACTTTTTAAGCGTTGCCGGCTCCGAATCCGGCATCAATTACGGCCCTGCAATCCTTGCGGACGATACCGGCCTGCCGACCCTGCCCGCCTTGTGCCGGACGGTCCGTTTTCTGGAAAGCCGCGGACTCAAAGGAAAAATATCCGTTATTATCTCCGGCGGCCTTTATACTCCGGGGCATTTTTTAAAATCCCTGATCCTGGGGGCGGATGCCGTGGCGGTTGGGACCATCGCAGTGCTTGCCCTGGCCCATGCGCAGCTGGCCAAGGTCATCCCCTTAGAACCCCCCACGGAACTGGTTTACGACAATGGGAAATCCCGGAATTTGTTTGATATTGAAAAAGGCGCGAAAAGCGTGGAGAACTTTCTGAAAAGTTCCGGCGATGAAATCATCCTGGCCCTGCGTACGCTGGGCAAAACATCCCTGAAGAATGCCGCGAAAAGCGACCTGTGCGCCCTGACCCCGGAAACCGCCCGGATGGCCGGAATCGAACTGGCTCTCTTCGGACCGGCGGAAAGCAAAACCGGCGGCCATGGGTGATTTTGGGCGGTTTGCAGCCGGATTCGCCATGGGCTGTACGATTTTTTTCATCCTCACGGCGTATTTTGTGCTCCCGGCAGGCAGGGCGGCGGTTCGTTCCTGGCTGAGGCGCAAACCTTTTCTCATGGAAGCGGTAAATATCATGCAGCGGCTGACCTGGCAGGTTTTTTTCGAGACCGGCCTGCGGGCGGAAACGGGAAAATCCCTGGAAAGGCCCTTCGGGACCGCGCGGCATCCTTTCGACTGGTCCAAAATTCAGCTAAATCCGGTTTACTTGAGCCGAAAACCGTTACACTCCACCGAACCGGTGGATACCGGGACAGTAATCGGGCCGCAAGCCAAAAAACCTCTCCATATCTCAATCCCCATCATGATCGCCGGCATGTCCTACGGCGGGGCGCTCAGCCGCAAGGCAAAAACAGCCTTGGCCAAAGCCTCCGCATTGGCTGGCACGGCGGAAAATTCCGGAAACGGCCCCTTCATCCCGGAAGAAAGAGCCAAGGCCAAGAAATATATCTTGCAATACTCCAAAGGCTTTTGGTCCAAATCTGCGGATATCCTGCGCCAGGCGGACATGATCGAAATAACCCTGGGACACGGCGCCTGGGGCCCGGCCCCGGTGCGGATTAAAGGGGAAAAAGTGACAAGGGAATTCGCAGCATTTCTCCCCGCCGTTCCCGGACTGGAAGTACTCATCGAATCAAGGTTGCCTGAAGTGGAGAGCATGCAGGACTGGAAAATCCTTATACGGAAATTGCGGGATGCCACCGGCGGCGTGCCCATCGCGGTCAAAATCGGCTGCACTCACGGTATGGAAAGCGAACTGGATTGTTTTATGGAAAGCGGTGTTGACGCCGTGGTCATCGACGGCCTGGAAGGCGGAACCCACTCCTGTCCCGGCATTTTAGCGGATGACGCCGGTCTTTGCACCATGCCCGGGCTGCTGCGCGCCGCCCGGCATCTCCGGAAAAACGGACACGCCGGAAAAATATCGCTGATCGCGGGTGGAGGGCTGTCGACTCCCGGCCAATTTTTAAAATGCCTTGCCATGGGTGCGGACGCCGTAATCATCGGCACTGTCGCAATCCTCGCCGCAACACATACCCGGCTCGCAAAGGCGGTGCCTTGGGAGCCGCCTACGGAGCTCGTTTTCCATGCTGCGCGGAAAGCGGGCGAATTTAATCCAGATATGGGCGCGCAAAGCCTGTACCATTTTTTAATGAGTTGCATCATGGAAATGACGGACGCCGCCCGCAGCCTGGGCAAATCAAGTCTGAAAGAGATCAACCGGGACGATTTGGTAGCCCTGGATCCTTTATATGCGAAAATGGCGGAGAGCAGGTATTGTCTGGACGGCGATCTTCCATCCCGGCTTTTTACCCAAGAACGAATCGATAATTCATAGTCGCTGCGGATTATTCTTTCTACCTGCCGGGTTTCGTCTCATAATGCTCCAGGGGGTTCCAATCCGGAAATATCAGGTCCCCGAGGCTGACTTTGTATCCGTCGGCTATGGCCTTGGCAAACGCTTCATCCAGGGCTTTGTTGTAACGGTCCTGCATATCCTTGAGAGCGCCGGGTATCTCTTTTTCCGGTATTTGCCGGGAAAGAATCCCCCAGAAAACGCCCACTGAATTCGGCATGGGCTGTTTGAACGAAACAAACGCAAGTTCCGGATTGCGCAGCACTGCGCTGGGGTGTTGCTTGGCGTATTTGGCGCTGAGTTCGATATATTGCCGCATCTGCGGGGTTTTTATTTTTGCCTTGCGGTTCGCCTCCTCAAAAATCGAAGGCCCCTGGCCCATTTCCACGTAGCGGATACCCGTATCGATCTTGGTGAACCATTCCAGGAATTTCCAGGCTTCTTCCGGATGCTTGGTGTCGCTGGACATGGCATAATAGGAACCGGCCACGCTGGTATCGGAAAACGCCTTATATCCGGTGGAATCATAAGGCGGGATCATCAGGCAATCGTATTCGGTAAAGTTTTTATGAGTTCCCGACCATCCCTGCTGGTTCCAGATGCCTCCCATGATCATGCCGATTTTGCCGTCCGCGAAAGCCGCCCGCAGGATTTCGTCCTCCATGGATAAATACCCGGGGTAGACCGAACCGTCGGCCGTGATATCCAGAAGGAACTTGAACATTTTCATATACGCGGGGTCCGTAAAATCAAACCGGCCGGTTTTTAAATCCACATCGAGGAGAAAACCGGTAGAACCATCGGCGTTTCTCGCTCCCGCAACCCGCGCCCATTCATAGAAAAAACAGGCCACCATCCCGTCGGGCCTGGCACAGATTCCAAAACCGTAATAATCTCCTTTACCCTTTTCCGTGATGGTTCTGGCATATTTGCGGACGTCGCTCCAGGTCTTCGGGTAAAGGACTTTGCCCGATTTATCCACCAGGCCCGCTTTTCTAAACACATCGCGGTTTAAGTAAAACTGGCACCAGTAGCTCAATCCGTTCACCGGAAACGTATAAATATCGCCTTTATAAGTATTGACGCCCGGCAAAAAGGCCCCCCTGGGATAACGTTTTATAAACGCCGGTCCGGTCCATTTGGTGATCGGGTGAAAGAATCCGGCCTTCACCCATTCGTAAAATTTTCCCCCGTCGATGGCGATGATGTCCGCCATGGAGTCGCCCCTTTCCGCCATCTCCACGAGGGTTGTATATCTGTTGTTGGCGGTAATCGTGCGCTTTATCTTGATGTGGGGATTTTCCTTTTCAAACAAGCTGATCTCGTTGTTTAAAAACTTGGACTGCACCACCCACCAGTCCCAGACGGTAATGGTGACCGGTTTTTTCTCCGCCTTCACCCCCAGAGAGAAGAACCATATCGAAAGACACAATCCCATTATTGATACCCATTTAAAACTTTTCATTCATTCCACCCCTTTTATTTATATTTACTAACTTTTCATCCGAAAAAATTTGCACGGGTAAGTTCTATATCAGGCCGAATATAAGCCTGCTTTTTTTCCATTTCCGGCCCAATCACACGACCTCATGCTAGTATTAATATCGTACTTCGGTTTTTTTTAATATCAATTTCTTTTTGAAAAACAATATTTTTCTTTACGGTTTAATCTTCCAAGGAGCGGCAGGGATCCCATCGGTCCCCACGGTTTTAACATCCATGAATTCGGCGATTACGCTGCCGGAGATTCCGGGAATCCTTTTCAGGATGCGGATGATCACTGGAATCACGATAATCAACCGCATGGAAACCATGCCGGAGATTTCCCCGTATTGTTCTGTAAATCAAAGACGGGCGCGAATGTCTTTTTTCACTGACCGTTTTAAAGCGGAAGACATCATCGGCAAATCCGTAGTGATCCATATGAATCCTGACGACTACCGGACCCAGCCTGCCGGCGATGCGGGAAAACGCCGGAGGGCGGGATAATCAGGTTTGTCGTACCGGAGTCTTCGTGATTCTGTTATTTGCATATCATGCCGGAATTAGGGAAAAATGTAATCAGCAAGCACTGCCCTCTTGAATTAAAAATCCCCCTTCAAGGAAGGTGCGGCAAACAGACAGCGTCCTGGCGGGCACCGCGGCGGGCATGATCGCCGCTTTTGTAAAAAGTGTCCCAAACTTCATTCTTTTTAAACTGCATGTGGTCGGCGCCTCTTACTGGCAGCTCGCCGCCTCGGTCTTCCTGATGCCGCGCGACTCTTTATCCATGATAGGCATCATACTCGGGATCACCGCGGATATCATTGTCGGAGGCGGACTGGGCTTATTTCTTTTGCTGTCTCTCCGTCATTTCGGGCGGGATCTGTGGTGGTACAAGGGAATTTGCGCGGGAAACCTGATCTGGCTTTTCGGGGCCGGCGTCGGAGTAAATGCCTGGGCGCGTATAATACCTATTGATCCCGCATTCCGTTTTTTCTCCTTGCTCGAGCATCAGGTATTCGGGTTGACGACGGCTTATCTGATATGGCGCTGGACCGTACCGGATCCCCGCGATGCCGGAAAACAACCGTGATTTTAAACCGGTGATTAACTTATTAATCGATCCCTTTAAATCTTTCGCATAACAACATACATGAGCAGGCATTTTTCCGCCTCAAACGGTTTATCCGCGCTCGGACGGTACTTGCGATCATGCCCGTACGCCTTCAGGTTTCCCAAACCATGCGCGGATCCCATCCTGGCAAGCTCGGGTAAAGTATAAGCCCGGTAAAATATGGGCGGGACAGCCTGCTCCCTGCCGGTTGTCGTGTCCACACAGCGGATTTCATCGCAAACCCGCCCGTTATACGGTTCAAATGACCGACGATGTATGAACTCCTTTTCATTTTCCATCTCATGCCGCAGTTCGGGATGGACCGCGGCATAATAAGGGTTGAAGATATTAAGCAGTATCCCCCCGCCGGACTTCAACGAGCGGGACGCGCGCTTAAGCACGTCTTCGTTTTCGAAATCGGAGAAAAGGCCGAAGGAGCCGTCCATCATGATTACGGCGTCATAAGCTTCGCGCTCGTTCATATCCCGCATGTCCTGGCGGCGGAATGTGATGTCCAGGCCCTGCCGCCCGGCCTCATTCGCCGCCATTTCCAGCGCCTGCGTCGAAAAATCCACCGCGGTAACCCGGTATTCCTTTTGCGCCAACAGGATCGCATGCCGCCCGTTGCCGCAGCCCAGGTCCAGAACGGAGGCCCCCGACTGTATTGGCAAAACTTCCTCCATAAACGGGATCTCCGCCTGAGCAGACGGAAAATCGATGAAATGGTAATAGTAGCCGATTTCCCTTATCCGGTCGTAAGCCGTGGCCCACCAGGATTTACGCTCCACTGTCATTTGCCGCTCCTTTGGGAATGATCAGGGTTAAAAAATCCGGGAAAAGTTGCTCCATCAACCATTGCCCGGGTTATATCTTATGTTTAAAATATCCTATTAAACTGATTTCTAGAACCCGACTTTTCCCGACCATAACAAAACCGGGGGGTGGTGTCAATAGTTACGGCTCACTGCTGCCCACCCAAACTGAGGCAATTGCGTTGTTACCTTAATTCAAGGTCTTGCCACTAAATATAGTATGGCTACCATTAGGCTATCGATATTTAATGGCAAGGCGTAAAATTATCATAACAACGCAAATTGCTCCCACTATCGGCACCGGGTGCGGCATCGCTATTTTTTCTTTTCCTCTTTGACAACCCCTTCATCGATCATCTCCACCTGCCTGACAAGCGGCAGCACCCGGGCATCCAGCATAGTTTCCTCTCCCGGTTTCAGATCGACGGTTATTTCTTCTTTCTCCAGGTAAGAATTGGGCGGCAGATTGGCACCGGATATTTTTACCGTCCACTTCCCCGGCCGCAGGTCCGAGAAGGAAAAGCATCCGTTCTCATCTGTAAGCTGTTGAAACGCCTCCTCTCCGCTGGCAATCTCCACCAGGATATTGGCCAGAATTCCCGCCTCCACTAGGCTTTCCTCCTGCAATCCGTTGTCCTGATCCGCGCCTAAAACCAGCAGGCCGCCTCCTGCGGCATCGTATTTCTTACCTCCGTCTTTCTCCGGATCCAGAGTATAAAAAGTTATTTTCCCCGAGATCCTGCATGAAGTCACCATGGCAAAATCCATGGTCTTCGAGCTCCCCTTTTCCACTTTTATCATAACGGGGCTTTTTGCGAGGCTGATTTTATCCGGCCCCAGAGGGCACTTCTCCATCCAGACACAGTATGTCCCCGGCGCCAGCGACGGAAATGAATACTCCCCGTTTTTATCCGTGACCGCATAAAAGCCGTTGGCCCTAATCACGGCGTTTCGCACCGGGGTCCTGGCGGGACCTTCCCCGTCGTATACTTTTCCTCTGATGGCGCCCGCCGGTTTTTTCCCTGCCGGAAGATCCAAGGGGACGGCGCAAATCAGCAAAAACCATCCATCCATATGATCGTCTTCCTCGTATTTCGTCCAGCGGTTTCCCATTCTCACCGAAAGGCCGGAAGGCGCGGTATAATTGAAATTGTAATAAACGCTCTTTTCTTCGGCATAAAGCAGGAATTTTTTGATCTGATAATATAAATTGAAGTCAAATCCCTCATTAATGCGCCAGGAACCGGAAAATCCCGCCATATTGGTGCCTTCCCCATTTAACAGGAAATCCGGATCCCCTATGGAGGCATATAAGCTGTAAGTCTGCCCCTGGATCAAGTCGGAGTAAAATGTAAAACCATAATGTTTCGTATCCTTGTCCTGGCCGGCAGGAAGCAGGTCGTCGGTTTCTTTTTCTTCGGCGAACAAATTCATGGTAAGCCAGGGGAATGTTTTACCCAGCCTCACCTTTATCCTTTTTTGCATAAAATTATATCTCTCCGGCAGAAAAAGATCTCCCCCCCGCAAAGTTTCGTATTCCGCGCATAAATGGCTGTAAAACGGCAAAGAGACGGTGAAGTTGGCCTTATATGAAGTTTCGGAATCAGGAATATCCATTGACGGCCCTGCGCGGGTGTAACTCTGATCCGCCCGGTACGACAGCTCCCCCTTGAATCTGTCCCCCATAGAGAAATTCATGGCCGCACTAATGCGGTTTAAATTTTGGTAATTGCCCAGGAAATCCGGACCGGCGTCTATCGCTTCCAAAGTGAACCACAAGGGTTTAAAGTAACGGCAGCTCAGGTTGAGCCTGTATGCGCCGTCCCGTATGACTGAGTCGCCGCTTTCGCCCAGGGCGTATTCCAGATCCAGCTCCGTTTTGCCGGCAGGCTTGATTTTCGCTTCGAGGCTGTATATGTTATGATGGTTTAAGCTTTCGTTTTTAGCCAGGTAATTCGCCTTTAAGCCGAAAAAACGGTTTATGTCGTAGGCCAGAAACGCCCCTGCCCCGGTTTCCCAGGGAGTCCCCGCGGTTTCTTCCGGAAAATCGGTTAAATAGAGAACCCCCCAATTGAATCCGCCATGGTGGAGATTTAGACCGGCGCCCGTTATACTGTTGAAATCCATGGTCAGACCGGACAGGAAGTACCGTTGCCTGCCCAGATTGAAACTGAAAAGCCTGTTGCAATAATTCAAATAATAGTCCTGTAAGGTCAGGGGGGATAAGGGATCGAAGCAGTTCGAACTGCGCAGCAAAAAAGACAACTTATCTTCATCTTCTTCGCCAAAACATCCCGAGCCGGAAAATTCCAACTGGCATTGATCGCTTTGCGTCCCGCCGACAGCCATAAGGCGGAGTTGGGAGGGTACGGCATATAGCGAACTGCCGTCGCTTGTTATACGCGGAATAACTCCCACGAGAACCGTCCGTTCCGAGCGGAAAAAACCGGCGGTAAAATTGCGGCTTGCAGTGTTTTCCCCGACGCCTTCCGCGGACTGAAATTCGGATATTTTTTGCTCCTTCGGGGAGTTGTCGGTAAATTCCCTAGCCTCAATCTTGACGGCGACAAGGTGCTTTTCGAACCGGTTTGTCTTTTCATCTGTCTTGACCGACAATTCCAGCATTTGAGCCTTTCCGGCCTTAAGAAGCATTTCCGGGGGATCGAGTTTAATAAGGATATCGGGATCGCTCTTAATGAAGTAATTGATTTTGGCCGGGCAATTTCCGGCGTTTAGGATTTTCAGCTTCAGCCGGTATTCGTCGCCCGCAATCACTGTGTCCGGCTTTTCTTCCACGACAGTCTCGATCTTCATCTTGGGCGTGACGTGGATTCTGGTGATGATCCGCCTTAGAACCTCCCCGGCGCCGCTATTGAGCAGCGTATATGTGCAGAAATAATAACCGGCGGGGCATGCGGAAGGGACCAGAAATGTAAAAAGCCTTCCCTGCCGTTCGCCGGGTTGAAGCGTAAACGCGGACTCCGGAATAATTATGCGCCAGCCGGCGGGCAGGCCGAACTTCTCCTCGTATGCAATTTCATGCCGGTCATGGTTGGTGACCAAAAAATTGATGGTAACGACTTTCCCGGGCTCGGTTTTAACCGCCGCGGGGGAATATGAACCTTCCACCTGGGCTGAAACAGCCTGCGGCATGCCGAAGGAAAGGAGCGCCACCGCAAAGCAGAGGAAATAAACCGGCCGCATTTTTTTCATTTTTGTCCAACCTTCAAGTCGTATTGGGCCCCGAAAACATATTCGTCCCCATTATCCGCTATCACCAGGGCTTTGTAGTTCCCTTTGGGCATGTTCCCCAGAATGATCTCCTGCCTTACGGAACAGCCGGGAAAGATGCGCAGCGTTTTGCCGTTATACCTGCCCAGACTTTTGCCTTCCGCGCTGTAAAGCTGCACCGTGACGGAAGGAGACAGGCCGCGTTCTCCGATGTTTTCCACATCGAACCGAAAAATCTTGTCCTTGCCGTCGCCGAACAATTTCATGTTGGAGAATTTGATTTTCCTGGCTCCGGTATTGCCGATATTGGTGATTAGCTGAACGCCGTAACGGATTTGCACGCTTACTCCCAGCGTAGTCCGGTTCTTTTTTGGGGTTGTCCCGGAAATGCCGGCTTTTTTAACGGGTTCTATCATGACCATGCTCCAATAAGTCCCTTTAAGGTTTTGATCCTGCGGTACCTTTACAGTATAATGCACCGGGACCTTGTTCTGCGGTGGAACCGTTGCGCGCTGTTCGCTCAAGGTGATCCATTCGGCGTTGGACAAGGGATTCGTGCCCGGTAGGCCGTAAATATTGCGTCCGTCCGCGTAAAAAAGGTAATCCGTGGCGTAAATCTTTACTTCGCTTGAAACCTTGTCCGGATTGTTCAATTCTATAACACCCTCATATATGGTCCCGGGCTGCGCCGTTTTTTCATGCGAAAGCGAACCGGCGACCGATATATTGGCGAAGGAGTATGAGGCCAGCCATAACAGAATAAACGCCGTTAAAAAAAATCTTCTCATGTTATCACCGCTTTATCGAAGTTTAAGCTTATGTCCGATACGGCCCGGTATCAGACGGTATCGATAACCGTATATACAACAACCGTCGAGTATATGTCGGGCGGAAGATTCAACGATATTCCGGACAATTTAAATTGTAAATTTATATTACTCCTGTCCCCCGCTCCGCTAAAAAAGGCGGTATCCATGGCGTCCACGGGGATATATGACAAACCGCCCGCGATAGTTCCGCTTCCTGTCCCATCCGAGGTCCGCCTTACGGATAAAAACAAATCGCCATGCCAGACCACATCCGCGCGTTTGACATCCACGCGCCAGTTGTCGGTGTCGTCAAGGCAGTTGGCTATGGAAAGGATTAGGATGTTGGCGCTTTCATACGTATCGATCAGGCCGCTCCCCGCTCCCGCGATCAGGTCCGAAGCATCGATGGTTTCGTTCCAAGCTCCGGCTGAGGTGATGTCGATAGCCTGAACATGCGCAAGGAAGGCGCAAAAAAGCAATAGGGCAAAACCGGCTGTTGCGGAGAGCTTTCTCAAGTCCTTATCCGCTCCTTCCCTTAAAAGCATTCGGCCGCGCCGCCTCTTAAACCGCGGTACGGTCCAAAAACTTGAAAAAGAGGTGACTGTCGCCAGCCACCTCTTTATGGGAATCGATGTTTAGGTCGTCAGTGTAAGCGTAACTATCTTTTGCGCCGAGGGTATCACTCCCGCGGCCGCGGTGGCTGAAAACGTGTATGTGATAGTCAAACCCGTTTCGGCCAATGTGGAAATTCCTGTTACCAGGTTCTGATCTACCGTGGTTAAGTTTATCGCCGTCGCCGTACCGCCCGTGGGCGCTACTACCGAAAGATTCAAGGTGGTATTGGCAGGCATTGCAGTATCGATACTGGCGGTAATCCTTTTATTGGCGGCGTTGGTGGAAATGCTGTATGTAGTTGAGCTGTCGACCGCACTTGTGGGCGGGGACCCGGGGACGGCGGTATTGATGATCAGGGCCCCGGGATTCCCGCTTACCCCAATCTCATTGATTTCCTGCACCTCGTATGTGACGGTTTGCTGCGCCGTATTGAGCGCAAAAACCGCGCCGTTCAGTAATAATAGAGCCAGCAGGATCGGCAGGCAAATTCTCGCGCATTTCATCTTTTCCATCTCCTTTCTTAAAAAATATACCCATATAAGAATTATCGTAATTATAGGGTTAAAACTTTAAGGTATGTACTTGTCAAGACTTTCTCTGACACTGGCCATCATTTATTAACCGCCTGGGCCGCAAAACCGAATAATTTATCCTTCGTCATGGGAAGGGAATCTAAAAAGGTTTGCATCGGCGTTTTGCCGTAACAATATTTGCCGGTGTGAGGCCGGGATTCGTTATACTCTTTCAGCCAAGCATCCACATCCCGTTGCAATTGATCCAGCGTGGTATAAACCTTCTTCCTTAAAGCCGTCATATATAACTCGTTAAGGATTGTTTTATGGAACCGTTCGCAAATGCCGTTGGTTTGCGGTGAACGAGCCTTAGTGCGGGAATGTGTACAGCTAAGCTTCTAACTTTACACTCTAAGCTGGCTTTGATTCCATTTTATCCAGATATTCGGTTATGGTTTCTATCGGACGTTTACCCATATTCCGGTAACCTCTGTGGGGCCTTT
>JBLNCG010000051.1:0-23603 GCA_050260475.1 Bacillota bacterium | reverse complement strand
CAGTCTCCTAAATGCAAGGTTTTTAAGGGTTTATTCGTGTTTCCCATGCATTTTCCCTGCCGCTTTTTGGCTTTTTTGTCAATGTTTGTAAGGGTTGGAGACTTTTTCAGGAGACCCTAATTATTGCCGATACCCCGGGCCAAAACACCAGCGAAGCTTAATCGTTCATCGTCTATTCAAAGACCGCGATTTCTCCTTGGACTTAGTGGTCCGGTCCACGGCGGAATTTGAAACGGAATGCGCCATCCCCAATACAATTGGTCAAATCGTGGCTAATGAAGGGAAAATACTTTATGCTCAGTAAAAGCGAATGGATAAAATCTTGGCTGGCCAAGGCTACTAATGACCTTAAGACCGCCGAACGAATCATCGATTCCGATGACCCTTTGTCTGATATTGCCTGCTATCACTCGCAACAATGCGCGGAAAAAGCTTTAAAGGCCTTTCTTACCAGTAAGGAAGTTACATTCGAAAAAACACATGACTTGGTTGCTTTAAATGTATTATGTCGTAAAATTGACGCCAAGTTCATCGAAATTAATGAAACCTGTATCCTGCTTATGCCATATGCAGTTGAAACTTGTTATCCGGGAAGTCTGGACGGTTTTTCAGTTGATGAGGCCAGAAATGCTATCCAAAATGCTCGAATCGTACTTGATTTTGTTGTGGGTAAATTAACGAATAGCTGACAATTCCTTAATCGCCGGGGGGACTTATTGAAAACCCCGGTGTTTTTTTACCTTTCCTAAAAAATAGGGCCGATGGCGGTATCGTGCCGCCACACTAAAAAAGGAGTGAGGAAAATGAGTGAGCAAGCTATGAAACCACACGGATTAGCTTTACTTGATTATTATAATGGAGATACATCAGCTACAGTAACAATTATTCGTGAAGATGGGAAGAAAGTTGAATTACCAGCCCAAGTATTCTTTAATGATTCTCCGAACTTTTCCAAAATTGAACAAATAGCTATTGAACTATGTTTTGGCAATATCCTAGATATTGGTGCTGGTTCAGGACGTCATAGTTTAGCCTTACAAAATAAAGGTTTAAATGTATTTGCAATTGATATTGCTCCGGAAGCTGTCGATATTATGAAGAAAAATGGAATAAAAAACGTTGAATGTATTGATATTTACGAATTTAAGGGACATAAATTTGATACACTTCTGATGTTAATGCATGGAATTGGCATGACTGAAAATTTAGCAGGATTAAATCGTTTTTTAAATCATGCTCATTCATTAATAAATCCTAATGGGAGCTTAATTTTTGATTCATTAGATGTTCGTTGCACGGATAATTCTGATGATTTAGCTTATCAAGAAAGAAACAAGGCATTAAATAGATATTTTGGTGAAATACATATGCAATTTGAATATAAAGGAGTTAAAGGAGAGCCATGTATTTGGTTACATATAGATCCTGAAACTTTAATTAATGAGTCTTTGAAGGCAGGATGGATCTGTAAAATTCTTTATAAAGAACCCTGGGGAGATTATTTAGCAAAACTAATCGAAAAATAATTAAACACTTGACAAGTACAGGGAGAGGGAATAATGTATAAACACACACAAATCGGTTGGACCATAATTATCGTACTTGGGTTGGTTTTGTTTTTAACTTATGGCGGGATGATCCGGCGGGGCACGGTCTGGATATGGTTTGCCGTGCTTGCGGCGGGCGTCCTGATGTCCGCTTTGACAGTCGGCGTGGATGAAAAATATATCAGGCTCCGCTTCGGCCCGGGTTTGATCCGGCGGACATTCAAACTGGAAAGCATTGAATCCTGCCGTCCGGTAAAGAACTGGTGGTTTGCGGCAAGCGTCGGCATCCATTTCGGCAGCGGCTCCCTATATAATGTCCATGGTCCCCATGCGGTTGAACTCACCATGAAAAGCGGGCGGAAAATTTACGTGGGTACGGATGAACCGGAGAAGCTGGCGGAGGCCATAAAAGGCAGGATCAAAGGTTCGTAAGGCGCCTTCGGGAGATTCAGCGGCGGGATGTGAAGGTTGCTTCGCTTTTGACGGATATCTATGCAAATTCGGCGCGGGCGCCTTAATTGGCCTTTGATAAGGCTTATATGGACGCTTATATCGGCGGGAAAATCGGCGGCGGATCTGTTCGCCGAATTAAAAGGGGTTTGGACGTTTTTGTGAAGAATGCTGAAAAACACCGCTCCGGTTTTCGGTGTGCCGGGCGAGTCTTTATGTATGAATGGATGAACCTGCCCGGAGCGCGTCCATTCGTATGAATATATAACTTCCTATGAAGGCCGGGGCGTTCCCCCGGGGAAAAAAGCATGACTTTCCGTTAGGGAAAGAGATTTCTTTTGCGGGGTGAGGAGAACGAAGGCGGTTGTGACCGTAATCGGTAAGGACCGGGTGGGGATTATCGCCGGGGTAAGCGCCGTGCTGGCCGAGAACAACGTCAATATCCTGGATATCTCCCAGACCATCATGCAGGATATGTTCACCATGATGATGATGGTGGATATCTCCGGGCTGACGGGCGCTTTTTCCGGACTGGCGGACCGCCTCTCCGCCAAAGGCCGGGAGTTGGGCGTATCCGTCCAGATCCAGCACGAGGATATATTTGATTCCATGCATAGGATTTGACAATTCAAGGCCGGAGGGGAGGGGCGGGGATGCGCCTGGATCAGGGTAAAAAAAGGCTTTTATATATACTTGCCGGCATAATCTGTTTGGCCATATGGAACAGCGCCATGGAGGCCGGGAAAAAATATTCCCTGAGGCGGCTCCCTCCTTCGACGGTGGCTGTCATCCAGTCGGAAAAAGAGCGTTCCGGTGGGATCGCGGAGCGGGAGATCGCCGCCATGGTACGAAAATCCGTGGAAATGGCAGGCGGCTTCGCCGGGTTAATCAAGGATCGTCAGACTGTGGTGATCAAACCAAACCTGGTGCAAATGAACGATTATCTTGACGGTTCCGAACTGCCGCCGGAGGCGAACGGGGTGACGGCCGACTGGCGGGTGGTCAAGGCCCTGGTTGCGCTGGTTAGGGAGTACAACCCCCGCGGTAAAGTATATGTCATGGAATGCTCCTCCATTGGAACTGAAGGCGTCATGAAAGCCTTGAAATACACCCCCCGGTTCATTCCGGGGGTTGATGCTTTCGTGGCGATTGAAAAAGACAGTGGGGCATGGAACGATAAAAAAAGGCTGGTCAGGGTGAAATTGCCCCAAGGCATGATCCGCAAGGAGTATATGCTGAATAAGAGATACAAACGGGCGGATGTGCTGATCAGCGTTCCCTGCTTGAAAACCCATTGGTCTGCCGTGATTACGGGAGCGGTAAAAAACGTGGGGATGGGCGCCATACCCATCAACACATATCCAAGGGCGGGCATAGATCACGGATCTGATGAACTGCACCGCTGGATTCACGACTTTTACCTCTGCCGCCCAGTGGATTTCGTAGTGATGGACGGACTGGTGGGGATTCAAAACGGTCCTGCGCCCATCGCCGGACCGGAAGTGAATGATCCCAAGACCGGGCCGCCGAAAAAGGCGGCGGACAGCCAGATGAACATGCGGTTGATCCTGGCCGGAAAAGACGCGGTAGCCGTCGATGCCATCGCCGCCCTTGTCATGGGCTGGGATCCCGGTTCCGTTAACCATTTGCGGTATCTGAACGCGGACGGGGCCGGCAATCTGGATACGGCCCGCATCACGGTGGTTGGAAAACCCGTGGACGCGGTGCGGAAATACTTCGCCGGCCGCATCCCCCGGGCTGGAGGGCGGAAAATACCTGCCTGCAGGCCCCCGGGAATCGTATCTCTGAGATATAATAAAAGCCGGGGAAGGCTGGAAATCCATTTGGAGGCCAAAGCCCCCATTTATAAAGCGGAAGTGTATATGGACGGAAAGATATGCCGGATAACGGCGCCGCTAAAAAAGAGCAGGATCTCCTGGCGTATCGCCGGGCTGAGTCCGGGCAAGCATCATGCGGCGGTCAGGATTTATGATCGTTATCTAAATTGTTCGGAAAGGAAGCTGAATTTAATTTAGCGCAGGCGTTGAACTTTTTAGAGGCGGGAAGGTAAAAGCCGGGGCGGCGCGAATTCTATATTTATATTTGGGAGAAAAAATATCGTAATGAATAGATAAAGGAGATGATATGATAAATTCAAGTCGGTGAACAGCTTAATAGCGTTTGAGGCAGTTGGAGTAGATTAAAAATAAATTGAAATTTATCATAGGAGAATTCATGATGAAAAAAATCGGGATGGTGTTCGCTTTATTGGCGGCAAGCATACTTTTTACCGGTTGCGGCAACAATGTTGTCCTTAAAAGCCAAAAGGATAAAGCCAGTTATACCTTGGGGGTCAGCGTGGGGAAAAACCTGAAGGGAAGCGGCCTGGAGATCAACAAGAAGGCCTTGTTCAGAGGCATAGCAGACGGACTGGCAGACAAAAAGAATTTGTTGAGCGACGGGGAAATGCAGGAAATATTTGCCGCCACGCAACAAGAAATCATGATCAAGCAGCAGGAACGCTCCGCCCAACAGGGTGCGAAGAATAAGCAGGAAGGCGAAGCGTATCTTACGGCCAATAAAAAGAAGCCCGGCGTCATTACATTGCCCAGCGGTTTGCAGTATAAAGTCATTAAGGAAGGCGGCGGCAGATCCCCTAAAATTACCGATACCGTGCTGGCGCATTACCGGGGGACCTTGATCGACGGTACGGAGTTCGACAGTTCATATAAGCGGGGTCAGGCCGCGAGCTTTCCTGTGTCGGGCGTAATCCGCGGCTGGACGGAAGCTTTGCAGATGATGAAAGTGGGATCCAAATGGGAGTTGTACATCCCGGCGGACCTTGCATATGGCGAGCAAGGGGCCGGGCAGATGATCGGGCCCAATGCCGTATTAATCTTCGAAGTGGAACTGGTGGGTATAAAGTAAGGTTCAGGGAAAGGGAACAAGCCATGCTCTCACCATTCGAAGTCATGGAGACCATCAAAATGATCCAGCAGGAGCACCTGGACATCCGCACCGTCACCATGGGCATCTCTCTCCGGGACTGCTCCGGCGAAAACGGCCGAAAGGCCCGGAAAAAGATATACGAAAAGATCGTCCGCCTGGCTTCAAGGCTGGTCCCGGTGGGGAATGAGATCGAACGGGAATACGGCATCCCCATCATCAATAAGCGGATTTCCGTAACCCCCATATCCATCATCGCGGAATGCTGCGATGAAGAGGACTACGTGAAATATGCCGAAATCATGGAAAAAGCCGCTGACGCGGTGGGGGTTAATTTCATAGGGGGTTTTTCTGCGCTTGTGCACAAAGGCTATACCGGCGGCGACCGCAGGCTGATTCAATCGATCCCTTGCGCCCTGTCAACGACAGGAAAGGTTTGCGCCTCGGTGAACGTCGCCACCACGCACGCCGGGATCAACATGGATGCGGTTCGGGAGATGGGGGAAGTGGTCAAAAAAAGCGCGGAATTGACTGCCGGCGCGGGGGGAATCGCTTGCGCAAAACTAGTGGTGTTCGCCAATGCCGTGGAGGACAACCCTTTTATGGCAGGAGCTTTTCACGGCGTTGGAGAGCCGGAATGCGTGATAAACGTGGGCATTAGCGGGCCGGGCGTGGTCAAGCGCGCATTGGAGAAAGTAAAAGGAGCCGACTTCGGGGTGGCGGCGGAGGCCATCAAAAAAGCCGCTTTTAAAATCACCCGCATGGGCCAGCTTGTGGCACAGGAGGCCTCGAAAAGGCTGGGCATCCCCTTCGGGATCGTGGATCTTTCCCTGGCGCCCACTCCGGCGGTGGGGGACAGCGTCGCTCATATTCTGGAGGAGATGGGTCTTGAGAAATGCGGCACGCATGGAACCACGGCCGCCCTAGCGCTTTTAAATGACGCGGTTAAAAAGGGCGGCGCCATGGCGTCCTCTTATGTGGGCGGTTTAAGCGGGGCGTTCATCCCGGTAAGCGAGGATGCGGGCATGGCGGAGGCCGTAAGAGCCGGGGCTTTGTCGCTGGACAAACTGGAGGCCATGACATCAGTATGTTCCGTGGGAATAGACATGATCATAATTCCCGGCAGTACGCCCGCGGAAACCATCGCTGCCATTATTGCGGATGAAGCCGCCATCGGCGTGATCAATAACAAGACCACCGCGGTCAGGGTCATCCCCGCTCCGGGCAAAAAGGCCGGAGACAATGTAGAGTTCGGCGGGCTATTAGGCGCCGGGCCCGTGCTGGAAGTCAGCGGATTCGGCAGCAGGGACTTTATCTCCAGGGGAGGCAGGATACCGGCGCCTCTAAACGGCCTGCGCAATTGATTTCATAGTCATTTATAAAGAATATCCTGAGAGGCGCGAAAGGAAATTGGACGACATGCCATGGGATCAGGAATGGTACGGCCCGGAGCACACCGGGAAACTTATGCTGCGTTTTGCCCCGCGCTTGTAAGACGGTCTGCGGGCCGCGGAAAAGGACTATTTGAGTCAATTTCGTGAATTTATCCGTGATCTGTCGATAAATTCCGGCGGGGAGGCCCAGCGGGTAAAATTAGCTACGGAGCTTTCCATGAAAAGTACGGGAAGGGCCATGTATATCCTGGATGAACCCACCACCGGCCTTCATGTTGCCGATGTCCACAAGCTTATCGATATCCTGCACCGCCTGGTGGAGGGTGGCAACACGGTAGTGGTAATAGAACATAAGCTGGATGTCATTAAAACCGCCGATTATATAATCGATCTGGGGCCGTAAGGCACTCCGGAAGATGTGTGCAAGAAAGAAAAATCCTATACGGGGCAATTTTTGAAAAGGGTATTGGCGGGGGGGGGGGTAATAATCATGCAGTTACATCGCAATAGCCAACCACGGTAGTATCTGCCTGATGCAATTTATGCAGCGGCAATAAACAAAAAATCCCGTCAAGGACGGGACCAACACCACCGGAAAAACAAAGCCCCTTTTATTTAGGGGCTTAAATTTTCGCCTTTTAATACCTGCTTCGTTTGGAGAAGCAATCCTTGCAGTAGACCGGGCGGTCACCGCTGGGTTTGAAGGGAACCTGAGTCTCAGCTCCGCATTCGGCGCAGGTGGCTGGATGCATTTCGCGGGGACGGGAGCCTTGTCTGCCCATGCGCTGCTTGTTGGCAGCCCTGCATTGGGGGCAGCGGCCGGGTTCATTGGTGAATCCCTTCTCGGCGTAAAATTCCTGCTCGGAAGCGGTAAAAACAAACTGGCTTCCACAATCGCGGCAGGTAAGGGTCTTGTCTTCGAACATTGAAATCCTCCTCAGAATTATTGCCCAAAATGGAATAGGGATTTGACTCTTGGGCTTCGGCGTTGCCACCGTATGTGGCGCCATGACATAATAATACCCATGGCTTTCTTTTATTATTGGGATACCTGATGTCACGGCATTATTTTCAGATACAACGCAAAAAGCCTCAACTCTTATTTTCCCTTGACCATACGACAATAACGAGAAGGGATAAATAATGGGAGTATCACTTAACCTATTTCCTTGAGCTGATTTATTATAACATTTTAGGAAGGAACTGTAAAGAGGAATCGCTTGGAATAAGCAGGAAAAATCTTGAAAAAACTTAGATAAATTTCCCCGGGGCGGGAAAGAAAGCTGTCTTATCTGCGCAAACGTCGATTTGTTTATATAGTTTTTAATTTAAATGTATGCACCGGTTCCATAAAAGGAAAACGGCCGCCGATTGCGAAATTATTAAGCATAAGAAAGGGTGATGCATATGGAACTAGCGGAAGTCGCCGGAACGAATCTGGAAAAATTGCGCGGAAACGCATACCCCGGCAGGGGTTTGATTATCGGGCAAAGCCCCGGCGCCCGGCATTATGTTCAGGTCTACTGGATCATGGGCAGGAGCGTAAACAGCAGGAACAGGATTTTCGTGCAGGAAGGGGATGCCGTGCGGACCAAGGCTTTTGATGAAAGCCAGGCGGGGGATCCCTCCCTCATCATATATTATCCGCTAAAAAGCTCCGGCGGCCGGCATATCGTCACCAACGGGGACCAAACCGAGACGATCAACGATTACATGAAAGCCGGAAAGACCTTTTTCGACGCAGTTAAAACCAGGATCTTCGAACCCGACGCGCCAAACTACACCCCGCGCATCTCGGGGGTCTTGGACCTGGAGGACGGCAAGGGTTCCTATACCCTTTCCATCCTGAAGACACAGAATGGGGATCCGGGTTTCTGTCAGAAAATTTTCTATTATTACGACACTTTTATCCCGGGCTTCGGCCATTGCATCCACACTTACGACGGCGACGGCGAACCGCTTCCGTCCTTTTCCGGGGATCCGGAGCTGGTAAGGTTGTTTGATGATTTGGAGGAAACCGCGCAGTATTACTGGGAGTTGTTGAATGCCGACAACAGGGTATCGCTGCTGGTGAAGTTTGTGGAGAAGGAAGGCGGGAAGAGCAAAATAAAGATTATTAATAAAAATGGGTGACTTCTTGATAAAAGAAAGGCTGCTGATTCAAGATATGCAGGAACGAAGCGGAAGCTTTGGCGTACCTGGTAACCCGAGCCAAATAAGGATCCGGCTGTGGATAAGGATTTTGAGAACAAGTACGGTTTGCAGGAGGTGCTCGTTCCGGAAGGAATATACGCCATCGCAGTCCATTACGGTCCCGCGGACCTGGAACCCTTTACCATATGGGTTGTAAAATTAACGCAAGTCGGAACCTACCACAAATCCTTCAAGGGCACTGACAACCCCTTAAAATCAGGATGTTCCAGGATGTCTTCGTCCATGCCCGAGGCAACCAGCGCATATACGCCGCCCCGAAGGGCGAAGCACTCCAGGGTTTTTTCATCCGGATTGACAAGCCAGTAGTGCTGCACCTGCGCTTTTTGGTAAATCCGCATTTTCTGCAACCGGTCCCTGCGGCCGCTGGAAGGCGACATTATTTCCACCACCAACGTGGGCGGGCCGTCGATGCGGGTTTCTTTTACGATTTTTCTTTCTTCCCCCGATATATATAAAATATCCGGTTGGACAACGGTTATATCGTGAAAAGTCACATCCAACGGCGCATAAAAGACTTCTCCATCGGGATTTGCCTTTCGGAAATAATCCTCCAGGAGCCGCAGGAGCCGTCGCGAAATCCGTTGATGCGGAACATTGGGAGACGGCTCTTTGACTAACATCCCTTCAAGGACTTCAAATCGATAGCCGGGCTCCTCCGGCAGTTTCAAATAATCCTGATAAGTGAAGCTTTTTTTTGATTCCGTTTTATAGTCGGCGATTTTTTCATTTGCCGTTGATGCGGTCAGCGCCCTGATTACATCAGCCAGCACATAGCGGTATTGCGTGTTGCCCAATTCCATGAAAGGTATTTTATGCTCCCTGGTGTATCTCCAGACGGTTTCCACGGAAAGGTTCAAGGCTTTGGCCAGAGCCCGGGCGGTTATCAAATCCTTATTCTCGGACAAACGATCACCTCATTTGCAATTGTTTTGCCACAGATCCTTAAGCGATATGGATAGACCCTTAAAATCCGGGTGTTCAACGGCGTCCTGGTCCATGCCGGACGCTACCAGTGCGTATACGCCGTCTTTAAGGGCAAAGCACTCGAAAGTTTTTTCATCCGGATCGACAAGCCAGTAGTGCTGTACCTGCGCTTTTTGGTAAATCCGCATTTTCTGCAACCGGTCCCTGCGGCCGCTGGAAGGCGACATTATTTCCACCACCAATGTTGGGGGGCCGTCAATGCGGGCTTCCTTTATGATTTCTTTATCTTCCCCCGATACATACAACAAATCCGGTTGAACGACAGTAATGTCATGAAAAGTCACATCCAGCGGCGCATCAAATATTTCTCCTCCGGGATTTTTTTCCCAAAAATAGTCTTCCAGGATCCGCTGCAGCCTGCGGGAAATCCGTTGGTGGGGAACATTAGGGGACGGCTCTTTGACCAGCATACCTTCAAGAACTTCGTAATGGAAGCCCGGCTCCCCCGGGAGTTTCAAATAATCCTCATACGTGAAAGTCTTTTTGGGTCCCGTTTCATACTCGACCAATTGTTTTTTGTCTTCGGACATATGATCGCCTCCGTTTTTATTATATACAATTAATAAACCGAAAACAACCAAAAACAATCAAGATCAACCTTTAGGTGAGATGTTGATGTTAACTTCAAAGGTACCCGGTTTGGCAGCCGGTCAGTGCGGTAACAGTCTGAACACGATTTACAAGATTAAAAGGTGAACAGGGACTTCCGTATCCTGCGCCTTAAGGGAGTTTTTTTAATTTAATAAGCAGGAGGGAAGGCTTGAGTTACAGAAATTCTAGTATAAACTATTAATATTTTCGATTATTCGATTCCGAATACCAGCCCCGATTCCGATTCCGATTCTGAGGAAGTATGCAGAAAAATCAACGATTTAAGAAAGTCATAGGATGGTCGTTCAAAGCCGGAAGATAAGGGGGAGATGCGATGGGAAGCAGGAAGAAAGGCGATTTGGTCCTGTATGGGATGGTCTCGCCGGGCTGGAAAGCCGTGCCGCCTGTTTGTGGTACAAATTCACGCTGGAACCGTCTGCAAGCCTGATGAATGGGGTTGGCGGCACAAAGGGCTTCTTGAGACCCCAAAGGAAAAAGGCATAAGTGTGCGTGAGTGGATGGATTCCAACTTGGGCGGTGAATCGGATGCTTCACATCACTGAGGATGGATAGCCCATATTTTGCATGTTTTATGCGGTTTGATAATGACGGAAGAGCCGTATTTCTTAGGGGTGAAACGATGGAGAACATTGCAAATACAAAGGAATTCGAAATTGACTTGGGGGAAATATCACAAAATGCGGAAAACAGCCTGCGGGAGTATCTTGATTTATGCAAATCCTTCTCCGGCATAGTTACAAAAAGGTTGTTAATCTCTTTTCTGGTTTTTATTGCAACATGTTTTACGGTTTACCTTTTTTCACAATCTTATTTATTTTCATCCCTGTTTTTTTTGGGCTCTCTTTTTATAATAACAGGTTATGTAATAATGGGAATCGGCAAGGCTTCGGAAAATATAAAATCGGGGATATATGGAATTATGAAATATTGTATTGTTATTATCGAAGAAATTTGTAAGTCTTCCGAGTATGATGAGCATCAAACGCCTCATTTTTCCGAAGCCGTGGAATTGATGACAGCCAAAATTATCTTGCCGGTTGCCAGAAAAACGATTTGCAGGGATATATTGGGGAAAATCGGTTACAGGTTGACGGAGAAAGGAATAAAAACCGTTAAAAAGTCGATTTTAAACGCTATTGAATTGAAAAATCAAGCGCCGGCGGGAGATCTGATCAAAAAAATAAAAATGATTTTACATAATTCCAACAAATTGTTGGATATAACTTTTGGCGGCGCAGTTGTTTTATCCCGGGTGATGGGCGGTATAGCTTATGTTATGGGATTTTTGTTAATAATATTATTGTTTGCGGTCAGAAATTATATAACATTCTGAAATAACGGGAAATATGGACAAAAAGGCCGCAGATACCCGCACATCCGTTTTCAGATCGCAATATTCCGTATGGGAATGCCGGCGAATCCCACGCCCCCGGCTAGCGTTCCTTGTTTTGAAGTGCCCGTCTCATGTCCCGCGGCGATATCCGGTAATAGCGTTTAAACTGCTTTGAAAAACGGTAGATGTCGTGGTAACCGGCCATATGCGCCACTTCCGTTACGGATAAATTTTCGTCGCGCAGCAGGTATAAGGCTTGCTCCATCCGTAAACGCATAAGGCAGCTCATCACGGATTCGCCGAAGTAGTATTTGAACCGGTTGCAGAGATAAGGCGCGGAGACATGCATGCGGTCGGCCAGGTCCGTCAGGGAAAAGGATTCATGCAGCCGCATCCCCAAATGGCGCTTAAGTTCAAGGTACTGGGCGGGCACCGTCCGGCAAGGCGTCCCGCCTTTTGATGCGCGGTGAACCTCCCGCATCCAACTGTCCAGGGCATGTTGAACGATGATTTCATCAGGGGCAATATATCCCGTCACTTCTTGATAAATGCTAAACAGATACTTCTCCACAATAGAGGGATCCGGCAACGAAACGGGAGTATAAACCGGAATGTGGTTGCGCTCCAGCATCATGCCTACGAACGGTCCGGAGCAATGTATCCAGGAATGCAGCCAATCGGCATGCGGCCATCCATAATAGTGGCCGAGATCCGGCGTCCAGACCATCAGCGATTTCGGCCGCGCCTGTTGTATCCCCGCGGCGGACCTGATAATAACGGTGTCGTAAAAGAACATCAACAGATAATCGCCGGTTCCGCCGGGCCGGTTGACGATGCCGGGGCGCATCGATTCCTGGATGCCGATCCCGTTGACGCAGATTTGTTCGGTATTAAGCGGAGGCGGAGAAAAAAATTGCTTAACCGTTCTCATATAAGTTTCATCTTAAGAATTGACAAATATATGTTACGCATACTCCTTTTATACCAAAAACGGCATTGTGTTGTCAAGACGGCGGCATTGCGGCTGGACTGCGGCGCGCCGGGAAGCTTTTAGTTTGAATTTGCGCAATTACACCATAAGAAATGACAAAAATCCGATAAGATGTGCCATTTTACCGGCGCCGTTTTGGTAGTATAGTAAGTTTATCCAATCACTTTGAGGGGGATGATTATATGTCGATGTTCAACGGACGCGGGCTTGGACTGGGCGCCATCACTTACCTTTCAAAGGCCAGGACCCGTTCCATCACCGCGGAAAACGTATACGGCGAAAAAGGCAAAGGCGGCATGGCGGAAGTCAGTGACACCCCGCAGCCGGAAGTGACGCGTTTGGGGCAACAGTGGGACGGGGCCAATTCCTCCGCCCGCGACCTTGGGCGGAAATGGAAGGTACGCCCCTGCATCACGCTCCCTGCCCAAAAAACCACCACTATTATGGACGTGGACGGGCCCGGTTGTATCCAGCATATTTGGATTACCGTGGATAACAAAGCCTATCGCGATTTAATCCTGCGGATGTACTGGGATGGTGAAAAAAATCCCAGCGTGGAAGTGCCGCTGGGCGATTTCTTCTGCAACGGATTCAATACGCGCGCCAATGTTTTGGCTTTGCCCATCAATGTAAATCCTTCAGGCGGGTTTAATTGTTACTTTCCCATGCCCTTCCGGAGACACGCCCGGATGACTGTGGAAAACCGCGCTCCCCAGGCGCAGGGCGGCTTTTTTTACGCCATCAATTATGCCTTGACGGGGATCGATCCCGATGAGGCTTATTTTCACGCGCAATTTCGCCGCACCAATCCGCTCGCCTATAAAGACGATTACGTCATTCTCGACGGTGTCCGGGGGCAGGGCCATTATGTAGGCACCTATATGGCCTGGCAGCAGAATAACGCCGGCTGGTGGGGTGAAGGGGAAATAAAGTTCTTCATGGACGGCGATGCAGAATTCCCGACAATTTGCGGCACCGGCACGGAGGATTATTTCGGCGGGGCCTGGTGTTTTGGCCAGAATTACTCGGCGCCGTTTATGGGTTACCCTATGGGCAACTGTGACGGCAGACCCGGTAACCGTCATGGATTATACCGTTTTCACATCATGGATCCCATCCGCTTTGAATCGGATTTGCGGGTTACGATCCAGGCCATCGGCTGGCGCAGTGAAGGCAGGTATCTGCCTTTGCAGGACGATATCGCTTCGGTGGCCTACTGGTACCAGGCGGAATCCCATGCGGATTTTCCCGTTCTGCCAAGCCGTGACGCTCTTGAGGTTGTTTGATGCTCCAGGTGTATTCCCATTTGACCGTGTGCCACGGATGGCATTGGCCGAACCCCTCTCTTGCGAAAATACCGAATATAAAGGCATGTCAAATTCCGGTATTCGTTTTATGCTCTTGGGGAACGTCAGATTGAAGTCATTGGCCGAATTGCGGTAAGTAATCCCGGTTTGCTTCCAGTATATCATCCAGCAACAATTTCGCCGCGCGCGCCGAAGGCACCAGCGGGTTGGCGATCAGCGCCTGCAAGGCCACATTCCTGTCTCCGGTCACCGCAGCCTCGATGGTCAATTCCTCATAGGCCTTCACCTGCTGTAAAAGCCCCCTTAGCTGTGGTTTCAAAGGTCCCACCGGAAGCGGGTGCGCACCCCGGGAATCGATGACACAGTTTGTCTCCACCACCACATCTCCCGGCAGGTCGGAGAGCGCGCCTCGGTTTAGTGTGTTGACGCACTGGATGTCCCGCCGGTCGTTACAGATCGATTCTATTAGCCGGACCGCCGCTTCAGAATAAAGCGCGCCGCCCCGCTTGGCGAGTTCGGCCGGTTTTTCGCGCAGGTTGGGGTCCCGGTAAATCTGGAATAACTCTTCCTCCACCTTTTGCACCTGTTCACCCCGGGTGGGCTTCCCTTCCGCCTCCGCCTGCAAAAGCTCAGCCAGGATCAGGTCCCCCAGATAGTAATACCGATGATATCCGCAGGGCACGGCGCCCAGGGAAAAGAGCAACTCCCGGGGCCAGGCGTGAGGAGGGATATTGGCCATATTAAACGAAGCGTCGCCGGCCATATTGGCGAGCACCTCGGAGGTAACCTCCCGCCCCCGGCAAAAAATCCGGCGGCCCCAGAGCAGATGATTGCAGCCCACGAATTCGATATAAATGGCCTCCGGCGACGTCTGAAACTGTCTGGCCAATCCGTGTTGCATGTTGATGGCGTTATTGCAAAGACCGATGATCCGCGCCCGTGAGTGCCGGGTAACGGCTTCGGTTACAATGCCGCTCGGATTGGTAAAGTTGATGATCCGCGCGTCCGGCGCCAATTCCTCTATTTCCCGGCATAGCTCCAAGATCACGGGGATCGTCCGGAGCGCTTTGGCGAAACCGCCCGGGCCGGTGGTCTCCTGGCCGATCACCCTATGTCTTAAAGGTATCCGTTCATCCCGGATCCGGGCGGCCATTCCCCCCACGCGAAATTGCGTGACCACAAAATCCACCCCCGCCAGAGCCTCGTGCCGGTTCATGGTGGGGAAGATCCGGAGCGGATGCCCGGCCTTTTTTCCCATGCGTTCGGCCAATGCGGCGATAATCCCCAGTTTCTCCGCCCCCGCCGGCACATCCACGAGCCAGATCTCCCGTACCGGCAAAGATTCGGGCCGTTTCAAAAAACCTTCAATTAGCTCCGGAGTATAACTGCTCCCGCCGCCGATCACTGCGATTTTCAAGCCATCACCCATCGCTATTCCTCCTATCGTCTGTCCGGAACCACTCATCGCCCGGCAGAGTCCGCACGATCGTCTCATCCACCAAAGGGTTCGGATCAATATACTCCCGCAATGCCGCCCGGACCGCTCCCGCCACCGGAGGCTTTTCCCCCGGTATAAGTTTGGCCCGGGGCGCCGTTTCCCGCACTATTGCACAAAAAGTATCATAGAGTAAGCTCCCTGTCCGAGTAAGAAGGGAACCGCTAGCCACCACCGGCACGGCTTCATTTTCCAGCCGGTAGCGCTTAATCAAATTGGTGGCGCATAATGCCAGTTCCCGACCGAAATTTTTGACAATACCCGTCGCCACCCTATCGCCTTGAGCCGCGCTTGCAAATAAAACCAGCCGGCAAACGCTCCCGGGCACCCGGTACCCGTCGCGGCAGCAACTGTAAACCAAATCCCTCGTAGTTTTGAACCCAATCATTCCAAGCAGCGCCGGAGTCATTGCCGTGGCATCACCCCGGCCGTCCTCGGCCCGGAGCACCGCTTGAAAGACTTTGGCATCGATATCGATACCCCCGCCCATATCCGCAAAACCGCCGTAACAAAAACCTTCGCCCCCGTCCAGGGTAATACAGGCGCAAACTCCCGTGCCGGCGCTCACACAGATTCCAAAGCCGTCCGGCGTATTGGCCCTGACTCCCAGATATGAGTCATTTTCCAAAGCGATTTTGGAAACAGGCTTGAGCCAGGATAAGGCCGCGAGCAAACGCGGTCTGTCCTCCGGCCAGTCCATCCCGGCGAGACCCAGATGGATGCCTTTGACCGCGCTTAAATCCGCCCCCGCCACTCCGAGCGCCTCATCAACCCCGTTACGGATCACCCGCGAAGCTCCTTCAAGACCGAGAATTTCCCAATTGCTGCTCCCCATCCGGCTGTAGCCCCGGATCTGCCCGGTCAAATCCGCCGCAAGGATCAAAGTTTTTGTATTACCGCCGTCAACGCCGATGACCAGTTCCATGTATGCTCCTCTCAAACAAATTCTTTCGCAAAGAAGGGAAACAAAAAGGGTGATGCTTCTTTTCGGTTTCTACGACAGTAAAAGGGATATTACGCTCATCGCAAAATTTTTTCAATCGCCGCCAGCTGCACGCAAATCACCACCAGTTCCATGGCCTGCCTCAATTCCGAAAGCGGCGGGAAGGTGGGGGCGATGCGGATATTGCTGTCCCGCGGGTCTTTGCCGTAAGGATAAGTGGCCCCTGCCGGAGTGAGGGATACGCCGGCTTCGGCGGCCATGGACACCACTTTTTTCGCGCAGCCTTCCGGCGTATTTAAGCTGATGAAATACCCGCCGTTGGGCTTGCTCCAGGTGGCAATGTTTTTATTCCCCAGTTCCTTTTCAAATATCTCCGATACCAGGTCGAATTTGGGTTTTATGATGGCGGCGTGTTTTTTCATGTGCGCGGCGATGCCGTCGAGGTTTTTATAAAAGCGCACATGCCGCAGTTGGTTCAATTTATCAGGGCCGATGGTTTGAACGGTCAACTGTTTGCGCAGCCAATCCATGTTGTTTTCACTGCCGGCGGTCATGGCCACTCCCGCTCCGGCGAAGCTGACTTTGGATGTGGAGGCGAAGATGAAGACCCGGTCCGGATTTCCCGCATCCTTGCACGCCTGCAGGATGTTTTTCAGGTTGTCGGGGCTGTCCGTCAGATGATGCATGGTGTAAGCATCGTCCCAGAAAATCCGGAAGTCTTTGGCCTTGGTGCGCATGCGGGCCAGGCGCTCCACCACTTCGTCGGAATACACTAAACCGGTGGGATTGCTGTATTTCGGCGTGCACCAGATCCCTTTGACTGTTCCATCCTTGGCTACCAGGCTTTCTATGCGGTCCATGTCCGGCCCGCCGCTTTTTAAATCGATGTTCACCATACCGATACCCAGGTGGGCGCAGATTGCGAAATGGCGATCGTATCCCGGACAGGGGCAGAGGAATTTAACGGCCGGCAGTTTGCACCATGGTTTGTCGCTTTCCGGCAAGCCGCAGAGCATGGCCTTGACGACGATATCATGCATGAAGGCAAGACTGGAATTGCCGCCGACGATGATTTCCCCGGGCAAAACATTCAGGCATCGGGCGAAAAGTTCCTTGGCCTCAGGAAGTCCGTCCACTTTGCCGTAGTTCCGGCAATCAGTCCCGTCCGCGGCTTTGTAATCGTGGCGGGGAAGGCATTCCATTAATTCCGCCGCCAGTTCCAACTGCTCCGGGCAGGGGATGCCGCGCTGAAGGTTGAGTTTCAGATTTTTAGTCTTGAATGTGTTGTATGCCTGCTGTAATTCCCCGCGTAATGCGGCAAGCCGGTTGCGGTCCATATTGGCGAAGTCGTTCATGACGGGCCTCCGTTATCATGAATCTGAATTGTTTCCACGTTTTTATTATTATAAAAGATTTATATCTGAAGGGCAAGAAGGGATCATGAAAAATACAATATACATGCAGGAGGATATGGGACAAAATAGAATAATCCGGTATGGGCGGGTACGGGTTTTACGCCTGCTCCATATGTCCTCAAGAGAAAGGCCGTAAAATTGGAAAGCAGGCTATATCAAAAAATATACGAAATTGTAGCCGGGATCCCCCATGGATCAGTGGCCACCTACGGCCTGGTGGCGGCCCTGGCCGGCATTCCCCGGGGAGCCAGGATAGTGGCGCGGGCTATGCATAATACGCCTCCGTATATGGATATTCCCTGCCACCGGGTGGTGCGCGGCGACGGGGCGCTGGCGCCTGATTACGTTTTCGGAGGGGCCGGGCGCCAGAGGGAGATTTTGGAGGGGGAGGGGATTATCTTCAAGGCCAACGGGCGCATCGATATGAAGCGGAGTTCATGGAAGCTTTTTATAGAGCAATTTGCAGGCAACAACATGATTGTCTTATAGAGCAAACTGAGGATGAAAGGGGCCGATAAATTATGGCGGAACATGGGAACCACGGCGCGAAAATCTGGTACATACCCGACGCATATTTGCCCAGTTCCGGGCTGGGCGAGAAATGGGAAGGGCATGAATCCGTATGCATTTTGAATGCAACGGACAGAGACGCTCATATCAAGTTTACGCTTTACTTCGAGGACAGGGAACCGGTTTCAGGGATTTCATATACCTTAAGGCCGCAACGCTGCAAGCACGTGGGCATGCATAAACCGGAGCTACTCGGCGGATTCGCGGTGCCCAGGGATGTGCCTTATGCCATCAAAGTGGAAAGCGATCAGGATATCATCGTACAATATTCCAGGCTGGATGTGACGCAGCCGAACTTCACCCTAATGACGGCTATCCCATATCACGTGAAATAAAACGCCGGGGTTTTCAGCAAGCGGTTTATGCGGATGGAGGGATCACAGGCAGCCGATGAATGTAAAAAATGTATTACATGATGCGGCTGTCATAAGGACGGCTGTTTTTTACACAGCCATACCGTTTTTCAATATCATACAACAATTTAATATTATCATACAAGCGCTCACGGTGGATTCCCGTTATAATGGGGTGAAAACGACGGGCGACGTTCGTGGAGTTTAATACTGGTTCAATAAGGGGTTGGCACTATGGGGAAATTGATGAAAGCCGATGAAAAAACCATTTATCGGCCATTGGAAGCGGTTACTATTTTGACCGAAGGCAAAGGGATCGTCGCCGTGCGGGACGGCGAAGGCCGCGAATATGTCCGGGTTCCCGCACAGTCCACGGTGAGATTTTTAGCGGGAGGCGCGCTGGGAACGCATATAGTTTCCTTATGGGATGAAAACGGCATGGAAACCGGCAGCCTTAAGTTGCGAGTGGATTGCGAGACCGCTATTTTAGATGAGAAAGGTTTTTTCAGCGAGTTGTTGACCATGCTTCACTATACCATGATCCACTGGCATGAAACCGGCAACTGCTTGTATCAAGGCAAGATTTATAAATACTTCGTCTCCTGGCTCCGGGATCACGTGCACACCCTGAAGGGGATGAAGTATTTTTACGGCGATTTGAAGAGCGCCATCGAACTGTACCGGGATTCCCAGCGCCAGGACGGCATGATCTGGGATAATCATCACCACAAGGAGTTCAGCAAGATCGATAATTGGGAACAGCGGTTCGCCCATGGCGATTTCGTCATGTTAAGCGATGACCGGACTTTGGAATTCACGCGCATCCCCGTGGAAAACGACGTTGAGTATCTGTATATTGAAGGTATTTATTATACCTGGAAGGCTACGGGGGACGACGACTGGATGAAAGGCATGCTGGACAGCGCTATCCGGGCTTATGAGTATACTCAAAACAGCCCGTACCGGTGGTCGAAAAAATACAACCTGTTGAAGCGGGGATTCACCATCGACACCTGGGATTTTCAGGATTCTGAAGACGCCGCCGTTACCAGGGACCCGATGATGATCGATCCGGAAAAAACCAGGTTCGGCGTAATGCATGGAGACAACACCGGCTTTGCCGCGGGATGCCGTTATCTTGCCGAAATGCTGGAATATGCCGGGAGGGCCTCTGAAGCGGAAAAATACCGTAAGCTCGGGCTAAAGATCAAGGAACGCCTTGATAAGGTGTCGTGGAACGGGAGTTTTTATACTCATCATGTGCCGGAGGATGAAAACCTCAAGCGGGATTTGGATGTGGATCTCGGCAGCCAAATTTCGCTTTCCAACGCTTATGCGCTCAACCGGGATTTAACTCCCGTGCAATGCGCGGCGATCATCGAAGAATATCTAAAATTAAAAAATAACCTGCCGGAAGGTTCACCCGGCGAATGGTACACGATCTACCCTCCCTTTGGGAAGGGTTTCGGCAGCCACAACGCCAAATGGGACTATATGAACGGCGGCGTCATCACCATTGTGGCAGGGGAACTGGCCCGGGGTGCTTTTGAAAACGGTTATGAAGAATACGGGGTTGATATTTTACGCCGGATTCACGGGCTCGCGAAAAAGCACCAGGGATATCTGCACTGCTGTTTCAGGGGCTCAGTGCCTGCACCGCCCGAAGCGGGATATCTGCCGCTTGATATAACCGGCTTGGCCAACATCGACACTTCAGGCAAGGGCGCTCCCGGCGTACCCGGCTGGACTGGCGAGGGCGAAGATAACGATTTGCATGAAATGCCGTCAGGCTGGCAGATTTTTCAAGGAGTATCCTTTGATGTCCCTGATCCGGATCGCAACGGCCGGAAAGGCTGCATCGGATTGAGCAGCAGGCGGGGCTACCTTATGGAAAGGATCATCCCCGTGGATCAGAAAGCAAATTCGCTGTATTTATTGCACACCGCCTCCGGCTCCGGGCTGGCCGGCTCCATCACACTGGAATATAAGGATGGCGGAACATATACGCAGTATATCAATATCGGCCGGGATGTGCTGCATTGGTGGATGCCGATGGAGCCGTCCCCCAGAGGAAGAAAGGTGAACCGCGTCACCGCCTGGGAGGGAAAAAACGACAAATGCCGGCGGGTAAATGTTTCCTTGCTGGGCGTCAATAATCCGCATCCGGAATTGGAAATTTCACGCATTACCTTGAATGGGGCTAAAAACGGCAATTTATGGGCGGTTTTCGGGGTCACCCTTTCGGACCGGGAGGCTTATCTGCCTCAAAGCGATGTCTCATTCGGCATCCCCGATAACTGGGGCGCCGCGGCCGTGGTTTACGGCCTGTTGGAAGGCCTGGCCGGAGTGGTGGATCAGGGCACGGCGTTCGGAAAGGTCAGGTTCTCTCCGCGATGGCCGGCGGCGGGAGTAACGGGGGTTTCCGTAACCGTTAAATATCCGGCTTCAAACGGGTATTTTTCATACAGCCATCAACATGACACCGGAAGAAAGCAGCTTTCCTTCCGGTTAACCGGTAACGCGGAAACCGTCGATTGCCGCTGCCTGCTCCCCGGGGAGGCGGCCGGCGTCGCCTCGGTGGAGGTAAACGGTAAGGCCGTGGATTTTAATGTTTTCCAGGTACGCACATCCCGTTATGCCCATTTTGAGTTGCCGTTAAATGGCGTGATGGAAGTAATGATAAGATATATTTCCGCTGAATAGATGTTGTCAATCAAGACCTTTTGTACGTTCACCCGCGTGAGCCAGCGGCGGAAGTCCGTTTTCCGGCCTGTTCGGGTAGAACCAGGCACAGCTTGACCAATCATCCCGTCGTTCATAAAGCCCGTAACCTCTTGCCTTGGCTGCCGCAGCCATATCAATGCGCTGGTGGCCGTGGTTTAATTCCAAATTCATACCATGCAACTGAGAAATGGAATTTGGATCCCGGCAGCCGATCTGCTGGATGGTGACGCGAAGATCCTGATGGAACCAAACCGGGTCGGGGATATGTAAACGGTAGAAGCAGTATTGAAAGCGATCATGATCGGCCGCATGACAACCCTGATAAAGACAGTCATATTGGCCCTGCCCCCAGCCCGTCCCGATGTAATCCTCGGTCCCGGTGCCGCATAAAGTGGGATGTTCCGTGTCTGCCGTCAAGATAGACTTTGACTTCTCCTTCCCCCACCAGGATTTGAAGATAGGCTTGTGTCGGCGATTACTCCGATGTTGCTCCCCGGAAAGCGTCCCCACCCGTCACGCGGGCAGGATCTCATAATCACGCATGAATGCAGTGGGATTCTCACGCCGCCAATAGGCGTGCAGGTATGCCATGGCATCGGGATGCGCGTCTCCTAAAGTAAAGTCTATGTCGTAATAAAACGCGCTGAGGTCGGAGTCGGTTTCATTGCTTACAACCACACGCGCGCCCGTGCGGAAAGGCTGGGGATATAACAGTTGAAGCCGCGGCCTTCCGGGCTTGAAAATAGCGCGCTTGCATTATTAGCGCATATAATGATTATTCCTTTACCCCGATCACCAGCACATCCGCATTGCTTTGCGTTATTGCGACGCGGGACAGATCAGGACCGGCCGTGACCTTCGGATATTCGAACCTCCGTTCCGCAAGGTTTACGCCGGTGATTTGATATCCTGAAAGGTCCAGTTTCACCTTAATCTCCCGGTTATAAGGCTGGTAAACCGCGAAACTGGAAACATCGGCTGCGGCGGAAATGCGGGTGTGCTCCAAGGCGCCGGACAATAAATCCTGGCGCGGATCCAGTTCCATCAGCCGGTACATCTCGAAGAGTTTTTTGGCAAAGGCGGCATCCCATGCGCCGGGGAGTTTCAATGCGCTGCGCCAGTCCAGGGGAAGGCCGTGGGTTTCCCCGGCGCAAAAATATGCCCCTTCCCGGTGCCAGCTCCATACGCCGTGCGCTCCGTAGGAAACCCCCGCTTTGGCGCCGGAAAGCAGGCTCCACCATATGGCCCGGCGCACATCGAAAGCGGAGAACCTGATTTTCCCGCCGATAGCCTCGTAGCAGGGTTCGCTGTTTATTACCGGGCGTTTAACTTTCATTTCCCTGTGCTTAAACGCCATTTTATATGTAAGATCCTGGCTTGAAGGATCATGCCCCGACTGGAATGTGTAAAAATCCGGTCCGGGATTTTCCGCCGCCAGATCCTCGGGCAGCAGGTCGGCGCCCATATGGAAGGAGCAAAATAAAAGGGGCGTCAGATCCTTTAAGAGTTTTAAGGCGGTCTTAAACCAGGGTTTCGATTCTTCCGGGAAATCCGTGTCGCCGCTGACATACCAGATGGGACGGTACTTGGCAAATGTATCCACCGCTAACTTTACATATGGTTCCACGCATTCCAGCGGCATGTGATGGCTTTTAAAAGCCTTGTTGCTCCATGTGCCGCATACCCTGTCGCCCCACAAGAGCACCAGGGCGGGGATGAATCCCCGTTCCGCCGCCATGGCGACCATCTTTCCGGCCCGTTTGAAGTACTCGGGATTGGGCCGGTGGTAATCGTCTTTACCGTCGGCGCCGGAGAAAAACGCCTTCGGTTCATCCCGGGTATTGTTCGATCTGTCCCCCTGCGGCAGGATGTTGATCTGCAGGACGTTGAAACCCTGGCTTTTCCGGTAGTCCAGATAATATTCCCATTCCTCCATGGTGGGATTGGTAAAGGCGCTCCATGCGGTGTCCGCGAGATAGAACCAAGGTTTGCCGCCGCGCAGGAAATAGTCCCGGGAGCTTGATATAGTAAGATCCGAACAGAAATTATGATGATTCATTCCATTCATCACCATTTTCTGATATATTTAATTTAGATTTTAACATTAGAAAGTATGGTTTTCAACGGTTTATAAAAAAGGCACGTTGTTATCTTAATTTAAGGTCTGGCTACTAAATATAGTGTATGGCTACATTTATACTATGGATATTTAGAAGCGTTGTGAAAAACCCAATTTATTTAAAGGAAAAAAGCAATTTATGTCGAATAATGTTACTATCAATCTATGGAGATGATAGTCATGTTAGGAAAGAATGAAAAGCAAAG
>JBLNCG010000050.1:0-15578 GCA_050260475.1 Bacillota bacterium | reverse complement strand
GAGCACCGGCTCCGGGTTCTTTTGTCCCATTTTTTCAAAGTGCTTTTTTCGGTGTATCGAAGGATTTTGAGGCCAGCCTTGGCCAATAGTTGAAGCTTTAAACTTTTTCAGGAAGCCCTACCTTATCCGGTCATTTCGACAGGCAGGGTACTCGTAAATCCCGTAAGCCGTATTTTCTGCCCAGAACCGGATATTTTTACCCGGCGACAGGATTTCCGCAAGATCGGGCCTTGCCTTAAGCAGCGCGATTGGCCTTGAGCGGGGTAAGTACCGGGATATCGGGGGAGGGGATGATAATCAACCCGTCCGCGGAGATGCGGGCGGCAAAAAGGGCGAGCGCCGATACTATAGCGCACGAACTTTGGTGTCATTTTTTGCGCCTTGCAGGCGGAAACGAAGTATTGTAGATATGTATAGAGGCGCGGAGGGAGCGGACAGACAAGAGGAAAAAGAAGTCCATGCTTTCGCCGCCGCCTTATTGATGGATGAGGCCTAAAGATTAAGCGTATTGGGTCTGGTTTCATGAAACCCGGAAGGAGTTGCCGGGACAGCATTGAATGAAAACTAGCAATCCAGGCTATTTTCATCCTTTTATAGGGATGGGACAAATGAAACAATACCTGGGATTTGGCCTAGCTGATAATCCTTAACCGAATCCGTACTTTCTCCTGTTTCGCCCGAGAAAAACCATATTCCGGTTCATGCAATACCCCCATTTCCTTCAGTTTTTCCAGGAACTTGTCGTATTTGTCCGCCGGGACCTCGATAACCATCTCCGGGTCTTTACCTTCGCCTCCCGGCGCCTCGGAAAAAACCTGACCGCCCAGTTCGGCAAGGATTTTTTTGATTTCCCCGGTTTTGCCCGCGAGAAGGCCGTCCTTCGGTTTAGCGGTGATGGAAGGAAGGGATTTGGCTTCGCCTTTTTCCAGGAGGTTCTCCGAAGTTTTATCCATAGCGGCTGAACCTGCAGCTGTTGTCGCAAAACCGTCCGAAACGGTTAAGATAAGAAATAACTCAGCCTGTTCCCTGTCTTTCCCTTTTTTCTCCATGTTTTTTTCAGCCTCCGCAGGCGCGGACTGTTTTTTCCGCGCATTGGAGGGGAAAAGGCCGGCCTTCCGGGATTTCGGCGCGAGCGGAGTGGCTTTCTCGAGACTCAGTATTTTTTTTTCCATATTACGCGCGCTTTTTTCGTTTCTCCAAATACCGGTCCCGAAAATGAACAGGGCCAAAACCGCCAGGGCGCTTGCGGCGCCCAGTGCGCGCAGGAGCGGGAAGAAAGGCCCGGGAGCGGGGGCGTTTTCGTTTAAACGGCGGCGCAGCCTTTCCAGGAAGTCCGCCGGGGCTTTTTTATCAGGGGCGATTTCCAGAGCCCGGCGGTAATTTTGAAGAAACAACGACTCCTTCCGGCATGTGGCGCAGGCTTGCAGATGCTTCTCCATCGCAGGCGACATTTCTTGGCGGAGGGAACCGCATAGATAATCCATGAGCAGCTTTCGCGCTTTAGAGCAGTTCATTTCGCCACTCCTTTCAGCTTGCGCCGCAAAAATTGCCGGGCCCGCGCCAGCCTGGATTTGATTGTGCCCATCTTGAGGCCTGTGATACGCGAGATATCCTCATATGACTTGCCTTCCATATCATACAAGACGACCGGAACCTTATATTTTTGCGGAAGGCTTGAAATGGCCTTCAAAATTGCTTTCATCGTTTCCTTCTGCGCAAGCAGCAATTCCGGGGTGCGGTGGTTGGGGATTTGAAGCGGGGCCAAGCCTTCCTCCCCCCCGGGATTCGCATCCACCGATACCGCGTGTTGCCTGAACCGGTATGCCGGGGAGGCAACCATACTTTTACAGGTGTTGATGGCAATACGGTACAGCCAGGTGGAGAAAGCCGACCGGAACTTGAATCCGCGAAGTCCCTTGTATGCCTTGATGAAGGTCTCCTGGGCGCAGTCATCGGCGTCCGCGTCATTGCCGGTCATATGGAAACACAGGCGGAAAACCGCGTCCTGGTATTTAAGGACCAGCTTGTCGAAGCTCCCGGTTTTCCCGCGCAGGAAATCCTTGATCCACAGGGCTTCCTCATTCTGAGTTTGAGTGTTCCGTTGATAGTTTCCGCTCATTTGACCATCCGATCGATAACTTTGTTCCGTTTTATTATTTGCCAATGCCATGATTTTTCCTGCAGACGCCGGATCAAACAGATTTTTAAAGAGCGATTTGCGTTGTAACTACAATTTTACGTCTTGCCACTGAATATCGAACGCCTAATGGTGGCCATACACTATATTTAGTGGCTAACATTAAGGTAACACGCAATTGATTTCCCTAAGAATATTGATTTTGCTGCATTAAAATCAAGACGCGAAAGTTGAGTAAAAAGATTGGGTGTTTTTTCTATAAAAATAATCCACCGCAAAAAGCAGGGACTTTTTAGGTCGGGAAAGAATATTAAATCCCTGGGTATGCGGTGCAAATCCCCGACACAGGAGGATCCGATGAAAAAAATCCGGTGTTTTCTAAGCGCCATGCTACTTCTTGCGGTTTGCGCCGGCGGCTGCTCTCATATCTCCCTTCGCGAAACGCCGGCCCGGCCGCGGAGGAAAACAGTGCGGCCAATAAAGCCCGAATCCGTGAAAAAAAGAATATCCGAACCGGAAGAGCTCTCCCTGCTGGCTTTCAAGGCGGAAAGGAAAATGGAGCTCTGGGGTAAAAGGAAGGCAGGCGGATGGTATTACATAAAAACTTTTCCCATTGTGGCCGCCAGTGGCAAGGCCGGACCGAAAACATGCCAGTGGGATCTCCAGGTCCCCGAAGGGATATACCGGATCGTTCGCGTTAACCTGCGAAGCCAGTTTCATATTTCGTTTTTGCTTAACTACCCCAACGAGTATGACAGGTTAAAGGCCGCCCATGACAGCAGGACAATGCTTGGAGGCGACATTTGCATTCACGGGAAGGATGTCTCCACAGGATGCATCGCTCTGGGAGATCGGGGCATCGAGGAACTATACCGCTGGGTCAGGAAAGTCGGTCCCGGCAATGTGGAGGTGATCATCGCCCCCAACGACTTGAGGGTTGACAAACCTTTGGATGAAGGCCAGATGCATATCACATGGGTACCCGAACTGTATAAGAAGCTGGGCAGGGAATTGCTGGCCTATAAGCCGTCGCGGAAAGGCAAGGAGATAATACTGGCGATCCAAAAGCCCCTTAGAACCGTAATACCGCGTATTTCCCAACCATCCCATACGGCTCCCGCATCCGGGCAGGCGGTCCCGAAGCTGGAAAATCCCGTGCGGGAACTGTGTCTGCTGGCCTTGAAAAAGGAGAAGCGCCTGGAGATGTGGGGTAAAAAGAACGAGGGCTGGACTTTTCTCAGTTCCTATCTGATTCTTTCCTCCACCGGCAAGTCCGGGCCCAAGACGGACAAATGGGATTTGATGGTGCCGGAGGGAATTTACCGCATCGCGGCATACGGCAGCCAGGGTCTGCTTTTGACTTACCCCAACGCCTTCGACAGGGAAAAAGCCGCGTTGGACGGCCGTACTCATCTGGGAGACAATATTTACATATACGGGAGTTTTAAAAAAGCATCGTCTATTTCAATAGGGGATGCGGCGCTTATGGAGATCCGCGGATGGATTAGAAAAACGGGGGCGGCGCAAACTAAGGTGGTTATCGCCCCTGCCGACCTTCGCGTCAAGGAGCCGGCCGATGAAGGGCAAATGAATATTCCATGGGTGAAGGAACTGTATGCGGTTTTAAAAGGCGCGCTTAATGAGTTGCAAACAACGGCGCTGGCGGAATAAAACAAAAGACCGGGCTGAAAGTCCGGTCAAAAGTTAATTTGCATGCCGAGGCCGAATCCGGTGCAGCCGCAATCCGAAAAGTGGCTTGTGGCGTGGCATGTTCTATAGACTAAAAGGATGTTCCATGCTCTGGTGAAGGCGTAAACCCCTTTCATCTCAAGAAGCGAAAACCCCGGATCAAAGGATTCAAAACTCAGGCCGCTTTCTTTGTACCTGAAATCGGTATAAACGCCGGAAAGGAAAGTGACCAGGCCGGAAAACCCACCCATCCCGGCTTCGATTCTGAAGCCCATGGCCAGGGAGACGCATTCGGCTGTAAACGGGATTGGCGTGCCCGTATCGTCCCTTACTCCTTTCCACCTGTAATAATAATATCCGCTCAGGATATCCAAGCGGTATGTCTCATCGTTTTCGATATTGTAACCGCCATAAAAACCGTAAAATCCATAGTTCACCTCAAAAGGATCCACCGGTTCGGGATCCAGCGCGGCTGAGAAAGCATAAAACCCCCCCAGGCAAAACAGATCCGCCTTATATTCGCTTGCCAGGTTAAGAAAATTTACTTTGATGCTTCCTCCGCTTAAATTGAGGCTGGTGAAGGTATAGTCGCCGTAAAGCGAGAAACCGCCCAGCACCGCCTGACTGAAGCAAAGGACTCCAAGGATTGCCGCGGCCGATATGGAAAGCAATTTTCTCATTGCATGTCCCCCCAAAAATATACGGAAGTTCCTTTTTTTAGAACGATGCTTGAATGCCCAGGCCGAAGCCCGCGGCTCCATAATTCTCGTTGGAATCCGTAACGCTTAGATAACGGTAAATCAGGCAGGCTCCCGCATTCCTGGAAAAGGCAAGATAAGCCTGGACATCCAGCAGGGTGAATCCGGGATCCTGTGAGTCTAAAATCTCCGTATTGTTGGAAACGGTAAAACTGTCGGATATTCCGAACATATAAGCCAGCGATCCGGAAACCGGCTTCGTTCTGGATGTCCCTTTCAGGCCTAGGGCAAGCGAAGTGGCATTGAACGATAATATGTTGGGGGGCGCTATGATGGTCCAGTTATAAGCATAATATCCGCATATAACGGACAAACCGTATGCATCATTCCCTGCAACGATTTTTCCGCTGTAAAAACCGGATAGGTCGAGTTTGTAATCATATGAAACGGGTGCAGGATCGAATTTCGCGGCGAAAGAATAAAACCCCCCCGTAAAAAAAACACCGGTTCTATATTCTCCGCCCAGCGTGCAAAAGATGGCGAGATCCGTTGTCCCGTCTATTCGCCAATTGGCATAAGTACGGTCGCCGTATATGGAAAATCCGCCCAGCGCCGTCCGGCCGAAAAAGAGAATCCCCAGGATTGCCGCAGGCAGGCATAACGCTTTTTTCATTTCTTCCGCTCCCCTTATGCGAAAGGCTGGCATTTCATACCATATATCGTCCTTTTTTCCGGAAAGCATAACAAGAATTGGAGAGAGAGTAGCCGGGCTTTTTGACCGGTTTTGCCGGCAGTATGTTTGGCGGGAAAGATGTAAGTTTATTTGAGAGGCAATTGCATTGTTACCTTAATTCAAGGCCTTGCCACTAAATATAGTTTATGGCTGCCATTAGGCTATCGATATTTAGTGGCAAGACTTAAATTTATAACAACGCAAATTGTCTTTGAAGAGGATTTTTCGGTTTTTGAAGGGAAATTACACTTGCCGGATTTTAACGGCATCCTCCATCCCGCGGAGACCCGCATGGAGGAAATCGCCGTAGATTTGTCCACGGTAATGAATAAGCTTCTAAACTATAGACAAAGGGAGGAACATTATGGGTATTGGACCTTTCCGGTGCGGGACGATGGTTTTGGTCGATTCGTCCACGCCCTTTTACCGGGATTACCAGTGGTATATTCAACCATACCTGCGGCATTTCGGGGCGCCTTTTCGGGAGTTGGATCTTTCCGGTCCCGCGGATATTGATTTTTCAAGGTACGCTCTCCTATTGATCGCTCATAAAAATATCCGGCCTGCCGTAACCCGGACGGGGACGGCGGACCGCATCGCCGGCGCCGTAAAGGAAGGTGCAGGGCTTTTATGCTTCGACAGGTCGTTTTTTGGTCAAAATTCCGGTTTATTTGATGTGAAGGTGGGGGAATCCGCAGGGGAACCCGGGGCGGATGTCTTGCGGTTCGGGGAGCAAGCTCATTATATTACGTCATTGCACACAGGGGGAGAGATCAAGCTTTTCCGGGAGATTAATCTAAAAAACCCGGTGGTATTCCAAAACGGCGTAATTCTGGCAAGCGCGGGGGGGCAACCGCTGCTTTGCGCGGGGAAATACGGCGAGGGGCGTATGGTTTTATGGAATGACTACAGTTGGATGTCTCATCTGGTTAGGGGGCCTGTATACGGCCTGGATGATTTGTTTTGGCGCGGCATGGTCTGGGCTGCGCGCAAGCCTTTCGTGATGCAGGGCATGCCGCCTATCGTTACCATGAGGGTGGATGATGTATGGGGATCCCTAAAAAGCGGCAGAGCGGACAACCCCTTGTACTGGATCGAAAATTGCCGGTCGCACGGATTAAAGCCCTGGCTGGGCGTTTTTTTGGATAACATTTCCCGGCATTCAGCCCGGATTTTAAAACAGCATGCGGACAGGGGCGATGTAACGGTTTTTCCCCATGCCTTCGCAGGGCATGAAATACCGGCCGGTGAAACCCCCGAAAGCGATATACCCCTGCCGGAAAAATGGATATATTTCGATCATCACCAAAAAAAGGATTACACTGATGATGTAATGCGGGAACACGTCCGCAGGACCGAGGAATGGTACGGCAGATACGGCATTCCTATTTCCCGGGTGGCGTTGGGGCACTATTACGAAATCGGCAGGAATGCCCTGAAGTATTTGCTCAAATGGGGCTGCGATTTTACGGGGGTCCATATGCCGCCCGGAGAGCCTTATTTTACCGGGGTGCCGGAAGGGGAATGGCTTATGGGAGGCCCGTATCGCCTGTTTGAGACGGGGAGCCGCAGCGGCAGGCATCCGGTTTATTATGCGGATTATTTAAGGATACCCGGGGAGCCGCAGTTTGACGACAGATTTTTCAATTGCGTGATTGAGATCAGGGACGACGCAGGCTATGAATGGGCGCCGGACAACAATGTGGAAGAAACGGTGGCGCGGGGGATCAGGCAGTTGGCGAGGTCATTCGACAGTATGACCCTGGCCGCCCTTTTTACCCATGAATCGGACTATATACAGTGGATCGCCCCCTCTAATTGGGCCAGGATCATCGACGGCGTATGCCGCGGGATATCCCGCCGCAATCCTGTGTATCTTTCCACGGATGAGGCATATCGCTATGTAAGAGCCAAGCATCATTTGACCATATCCGACGCGTTTTTTGACTCCCGTTTATTGCGGTTAAAGCTGGAAGGCCGGAACGATTCGGCTACGAAGTGTCACCTTTTCACGGAAACGGCTCAAGGTGAAATCCTGGCCGAATTGATAGATTTACCGGTTGTGCAGGGGAAGGCGGAGATATCCTTAAAATTGCGGTAGGAACATGTCTGCAAGCCGATGAACGTTCCTACAACGCGTTTGCCGAAATAATTGCGGATGTGTTTGCTCACCGGTTGAAGAGGAAGGTGCGAGATGGAGAGACAGCCTACCATTAAAGACGTGGCGGTAAAAGCCGGCGTATCGGCCAACACGGTTTCCAAGGTTTTACGGGGCGAGGGAAGCATAAGCGCGGAAACAGCCGACCGCGTCCGCCGCGTGGTTGAGGAGATCGGCTATGCTCCCAACGCTTGGGCGCGCAGCATGGTTTCCAAACGCACCAACCTTTTGGCCATGGTAACCACGGGATTTCATGACGATTTCAGCTACGGCGTCTTTCACGGGGTTCAGGAATACGCGCGGGAGCGCGGCTATGTTGTTCTGGTGGGGATCACCGAAGGGGATCCGGAGGTGGAAAGGGTGATTTTACGCCGTTTTCTGGAATTGAGGGTGCAGGGTTACATTTGTATGGCGGAGCGGTTTGACGGAAGGAACGAAACTTACGGAATCCTGTTGGGGCAGAACCGGCCGGTGGTTTTTTTCACCCGTTACCCGGAGGGACTCCCCTGCGACCGGGTACTTACCGATGATGAACAGGGCGGTTATTTGGCGGCCAGGCATTTACTGGAGCTCGGGCACGGCAGGATTGTTTTTTTGACGGCGCCGGCCCTGCTTCAAGCCAACGACCACCGCAATAAAGTGGCGGGAGTGCGCCGCGCCATGACAGAGTGTGGTTTGTCCCTGGAGGACGGCATGATTATACCTTTTTCATCCGAAGAGAAATTCCCCGCAATTTTGAAGGTTCTTTCCGGCAAGAACCGCCCGACGGGCGTGGTATGCATTACCGATTATAAATGCGTCCAGCTTTATCAGCGCCTTTGCGCGGATGGGTGGAACATTCCGCAGGATTTATCGCTGGTCGGATATGACGATATTCAAGCGGCTTCACTGATTTCACCGCCCCTGACTACCGTTAGAGTGCCGAAACGCGAATTGGGCCTTGCAGCGGCGCGGCTTCTTATCGACAGGATCGAAAACCCTAAAAAAATTCGGGGTATCGAGGAGCGTTTATTACAGCCGGAGTTGGTAATACGCGGATCTACTGCGCCGCCATCATTCAATGGATAATAGCGTGCAATTTGCGTTGCTATGATAATTTTTTACGTCTTATCGATAAATATCCATAGCCAAATGGCAGCCATACACTTTTTTGGTGGCAAGACCTGGAATTAAGGCAACAACGCAATTATTGCAAAAAATGGAAAGATATGATATGATTGAGTTAACGTTAACCCAAAAAGAAACGAGGTATTGGAAAATGCTGAAAAAGGAACCGTGGCTGCGCTATACCGATGGTCTTCAGGATGAGCCCGTGGAGGCGTTGGAGGAAGGTAAGGATGCCGACAAATACAAGGAAAGAGTAAGGGAAATCCTGTCCATGGATGATGGAGATCCCCGCAGGGAGGAGCTGGCGGGCGCCGTTTACGATGAAATTCAATCCCTGCCTGTAAAAAAAGATTACCCTTATCATGAGCCCTCCCATCTGGAAGGCATCAAAGCCGCGCGTCCAGTCGGCAGAAAACCGGCCGCGGGTTGCAATTTCAGCGATGTAAAATTATATGATAAAATATACGGCGCATGGCTGGGTAGATGCGCCGGTTGTCTCTTGGGCAAGCCCGTCGAAGGATGGAGGCGGGATAAAATCCGCGGATTCGCCGTGGACACCGAAAACTACCCTCTCCAATTCTATATGTCCTCAGACATCGGCGGGGAACTCAGGAAGAAATACGATCCGCCGGAATGGGGCGCCTGGATTAACAAAGTCAGCTATATGCCGGAGGATGACGACACCAATTATACCGTCATCGGTTTAAAAATCCTGGAGGAGTATGGTCCCGGCTTTACCCCGGACGACGTGGCGGAGTGTTGGCTCAGGAACCTTCCCATCCTGCACGTATGCACCGCGGAAAGAGTGGCTTACCGCAACCTGGTGAACCGGATTTTCCCGCCCGCCTCCGCCAGTTTCCGCAACCCGTACCGGGAAGCCATCGGCGCCCAGATCCGCGCGGATTTTTTCGGCTACTGCACGCCCGGCAATCCGGAGCTGGGGGCGGAGATGGCATGGCGCGACGCTTCCATCTCGCATGTGAAAAACGGTATTTACGGGGAGATGTTTACGGCGGCCATGCTTTCCGCGGCGGCCGTCAGCAATGATGCGGAGGAAGTCATCCGTGTCGGCCTGGCGGAAATACCGGACAAGTCCCGGCTGGCGGAAAAAGTCCGGAACGTTTTGGGCTGGAGAAAGGAAGGTTTAACCTGGGAGCGGGCGATCGACAGGATACACAGGGATTTCAACGAAAACAGCCACCAATGGTTGCATACCATATCCAATGCGGTAATTGTTTGCGTGGGATTGCTTTTCGGTGAACTGGATCTGGAAAAATCCATCAGCACGGCGGTATTATCGGCTTTCGACACGGACTGTAACGGAGCCACCGTGGGTTCCATAGTGGGGATGATGCTGGGGGCCGAAGCTCTACCGGAAAAGTGGATCAAACCGTTGAATGATCAATTAAAATCGGGCGTAGACGGCTTCGGGCTGGTAAAAATCTCCGAAATGGCTAAAAGAACGTTGGATATGGCCAGGAAGGTCGGAGAGAAATAGGAGAGAAGGCGGAAGACAGAAGAAAAAGCCAGAAGATCAAAGACAAAAGACTACGGGGGGACCCTTCGATGAAAAAACTTTGCGTCATCGGCAGTCTCAATATGGATCTGGTGGCGGTGGCGGAGCGTTTTCCCCGTCCCGGAGAAACATTGGTCGGGTCTGATTTCGGCGCATATCCCGGTGGAAAGGGAGCGAACCAGGCGGTGGCGCTTGGAAGATTGGGCGCTGATGTCCGGATGACCGGTAAGGTCGGGGATGATCCATACGGCCGGCAGTATCTGCAGATTTTAAAGGAAAACGGCGTACAGGCGTCCGGAGTTGGTTTTGAGTCCGGGATCTTTACCGGCACTGCCGTGATCGAAGTGGATAAAACCGGCGAAAATCATATAATCGTGGTTCCGGGAGCCAACGGCCGGGTGGATCGGAGCTTTATCCGTAATAAGCTGGAATATATGCTGGAATGTGATATTTTTCTTTTGCAGTTGGAAATCCCTATGGAAACCACCATGTTTATCGTGGATGTTTTGAGGGAGCGGAGCAAGGTGATCATAATGGATCCGGCGCCCGCGCGCCCGTTGTCTGATGAAACCATCCGGAAGTTGGATTTCATTACACCCAATGAAACGGAACTTGCTGTTCTTACAGACTGTATGATAGACACTGAGGACGCCCTGGTGGAAGCCGGAAACAGCCTCCTCGCAAGGGGAGCGGGAGCGGTGATTATCAAGGCGGGCAAGAAAGGCGCATATCTCATCACCCCCCGGGAATCAGTTCATGTGCCGGGATTCACGGTCAATGCGGTGGATACTACGGCTGCCGGGGATTCCTTCAATGCCGGTTTCGCCTTCGCCCTGGCCCGGGGGATGCCTTTGAAGGAATGCGTGCGGTTCGGCAACGGTGTGGGGGCGCTGTCCACAACGGCCAAGGGGGCTCAAGGAGCCATGCCCGGGCTGGAAGAGGTGGAATCGTTTTTGGCGGATTTTGTTTCAGGTGGTGTATAACGAGCAATTTGCGTTGTTATTATAATTTTACGTCTTGCCACTGGAATTAAGGCAACAACGCAATTGCCTTATAAAAAATCACGGGTAATACAGGGAATTCATATCCTTTCCCTTTGATTGTATGCCGTTATCAGCATTATAATCCCGGCAACAACCGCGGCACCGGCAAGATACAGCAAACGGGGGTTTATTTGGTAGATCCATCCGCCCAAGGGTGCCGCGGGCAAAATGATCAAACACTCCAGCACTCCGGCCAGGGATATTATTTTAGCCCTTTCTTCGTTGGGCATTTCATTATGCCAGAGACCTTCCCGGATCGGCACATACAGGCCGTTGGAAACAGCCCAGAAGATGATGGCCGGCCAAATCCACAAAAGAATTCCCGCCGGCGTCATGACAAAAAGCGCATATCCCGCCAGATTCAACAACTGGGAGAAGAGCAGAAATTTTTTCTCGGTGTGGAAAGGAATTTTCGGAACGAGAAACATCGACAGCGTTCCTGTGATCACCGAAGTAAGCAAAGCGAAAAAGACGAGATAATCCCTGGACAGGTTCAGCCCGGCTTTTTCAGTGACAAATAAGGCGTAATAGGTACCCGCCATGCTGGCGATAAAGCTGTAGCCGATTCCTAACAAAAGCAGGGTGCGCAGATTTTTTGCTCTCCATAAAAAACACCAGGAGCTGCCGTAATTTGCGGCGCTTTGTTCTGTAGGCCTGAAGGCGTTTTCCTGTTTGATTTTCCGCCCGATGTGGCTTTCGCGTAAGAAAGACGCCCTTAAAAGGATCATCAGGGCTACGCTGCCGAAAAAGATCCAGATGATCAGGCGCATACCGGGGAGAAACCCGGCTTTTTTAATGATAAGACCGGCCAGAGGCAGGGTGAGACCGGCGATAAAATAGATCGAGTGGTTGATGGCATAAATTTTGGTGCGCTGATCCTCGCGGGCTTCCTCCATAAAGAGGCAAAACCAGGCCGGGACGGCGATCCAGACCAGGCTGTTCAGGACGGCGCACAGGGCGAAATGCCAGAACTCCGTGGCAAACGCCCAAATCGCCAGGGGAACCGACCAGCTCAGGATGTCGAAGACCACCAGTGTAATCTTGCGGCCCCAGTTATCCGCCAGATGCCCTCCGAAGAGCGAAAACGCCAACCTGCCGATGATGCCGAAAGCGGTGATCCAGCCGATTTTTACCGGAGAAAGGCCGGATGCCCTCATATATAGACAGAAATAAGTGTTAAACCAGTTTGCGGGAACGGACCAGAACGGCTCCGTAAGCAGCAACGTGACGGCGTTCCGGGGAAACTGGGAGATCATGGAAGGCAATCTTGATCCGCGCGTTAAAGGGCGGCTCTGCATGTAAACCTCTCGTCGGCCAAAACATGGGAGTTTCTGCGGATATATTAATGCGATTCATCCCGATATGCGGAAGTTGTATCCTGATTATAGCATGACGGATGCTTCGCGTCGAGGGGAAAAGTTTGACGTATCGCTGAAAATCCCCCCTGATTCTTATATGAGGCAATTGCGTTGTTGCCTTAATACGAAGTCTTGCCGCTAAATATAGTGTATGGCTGCCATTAGGCTATCGATATTTAGCGGCAAGACGTAAAAATATAGTTACGCCGCAAATTGTTCAATATGAGGATGTAACCTGAACATAGAAAAAATGTATGAAGCTGCTTGCATATTAAATCCCCTTTCAAGAAGGATTTTTTCATTTGCCGGAGAACTGTTGAAAGCGCTTCATATGACGATAAGGGAGGCACAATGAAGAGACGCAAGATACAATCCAAGGAAGTCGGTCTTGAGCTGGGCTTGATTTTCGGCGCATATTTTCTGAAATCGGAGTATTTGCATTTCGGGTATTGGACCGGGGACTTGCCGCTGGATATTCAGAATCTTGCCAGGGCGCAGGAAAATTATGCCGATTTTCTTATATCCCATATTCCGGAGGGAGTTCATACCATCCTGGACGTGGGGTGCGGCTCCGGCAAACTGGCGTTGACGTTGGTGGAACGGGGCTATGAAGTGGACTGCGTATCGCCCAGTTCAATTTTGACGGATCACGCCAAAAAATTGCTGGGGGTAAAAAGCCGCATTTTCGAGTGCTATTATGAAGCCCTTCAGACCGACAAGCGGTATGATCTGATTCTTTTCAGCGAGAGCTTTCAATATATACCCATGGAGAGCGCACTGGAGAATTCGCAGAAATTCTTAAACGAGGGCGGTTTCATACTGATCTGCGATTTTTTTAAAACCGATGCCGGAGGGGGCATCAAAATGGGCGGCGGCCATCGTTTCAGCCGTTTCAAGGAAATTTTGGCGCGCTATGCGCTGAATATCGTGAAGGAGATAGACATTACCGACCGGACCGCGCCTAATTTTGATCTGGTCCGCGATTTGATGGTCCGCGTAGGCGTTCCGGTATGGGAGCTCATTCTTTATTATCTGGACCGAAGCCATCCTCGGATATTGAAGTTCCTGAAATGGAAGTACCGCAAAAAAATAGACCGTATGGAGCGGATATTTTTCAACCGGGAAATCAGCGCGGAAAATTTCAAGATATATCAAACTTACCGGCTTTTTTTGTTAAAACTCAACTGATGTGATATATGTCATATAAAGAAGCATAAAATCGTGATCATTGTCACACGACGCAGAATGCCTTTAATGCTACAATAAGTGCTAAGGCCATGGGCCTTACACACTTCCCTTTTCTGCCCCTTTCTCACAGGAAAGGGGTTTTTCTTTGTAAACGGGCAAATTAAAAAGCGGGCAAAGAATACTTAAATTTCCATATCTATCAAAATTTAAGGGCAGGAAAATTCCCTCCGGCAAGGAATTTATTAAAAAGGGCGGGGAGGATTCTTAACGATGACGGTAAACTTTGAGATCACCGGCTTCTATTGCCGGGGGGAATGGCATAAGGAAAAGAATATCCTGAGGATTGGGAAAATAACCGGCGATTTGAAAGCCGTTCTTCACTGGGCGGGACTGCCGGTTTGTCTGAAAGGTCCGCTGGAAGCGGGGAAGGACCATGCCGTGCATTGGAAGATCAACCAAGCCTCCCCCTTGCCTTCGTTTTTGATTAAACCTTTGCTGCCTTTTTGCGCCGCCCTTTTTCGCCGCGTCGGGCTTCCTTTCACCGTGGTGAAGAACGAAGCCGTCTTTGAGCCCGGTATCATCCATGGATTGGCCGGCATACTGGAGGGGATGGAAGAGGAAAAGGAGCGGCATCTTGAGGGGATCAGCGCTCAAGGACGCACAAGCGCCGTGCAACACAGGGACGAGGCGCCTGCAGCAGGCGTGCCGTGGCGGGAAAAGCTGCGCCGGGCCGCAGCGGTTGTCCCCGATTTTTTAATTCTCCTGAGGCGTCTGGCTAAGGACCCAAGGGTACCCGCCGGGCTGAAGATAAAGATAGGGCTGGCCTTGATTTACGTCGCGTCCCCGGTGGATCTGGTCCCTTCGTTTTTGCTCGGGCCCCTTGGATTCGCTGATGACGCCGTCGTGATGGCATGGGTGATATCGGGCCTCGTCGCGCGGATTCCGGCGGAGGTTATCCGTGAGAATTGGCCGGGGCGGCCCGAAGCGCTTGAATATATCCTGAAAGGGCACGCCGCGCTTGTAAAACTATCCGGAGGCCTATCCGGCAATATCCTGCGCGCATTGCGGGGGGTGCGGAGGAAAAAAGCGTCTTGACGCGGCGGAAAAAGGTTTTCCAGGGTAGAATTTAAAAGAATTTTATTAAGTATGGAATCAAATTCAGAAAATAAAATATAAGTATTCAGTCAAGTCCGGCAGGCGCCGGATAGTAAAAAGGAGGCGGAATTATTCGTGAAGGACTTTTTGGATAAAGTAAAACAGGGCATCAATAGAGGGGCGAATATAATCGGCGTGCGTTCCAAGGAAGCGCTGGACACCGTCAAGGTGAAGAGCGAAATCAGCGCCGTCCGCGAGAAAAAGAATGCGGCGCTGAGGGAACTGGGCCAGACCGTATATGAGATGTATCTCCAAAATGACACGAACTATGCGGATAAAATCAATGAGAAATGCGAAGCCATCAAGGGGTTGGACCGGCAGATCCTGGATAAGGAAGCGGAATTGAAGCAGGTGCATCAGCAAGCGGAGCAAAATCTGCATCAGAACGCCTGCAAAGCCTGCGGCGCTGAAAACGACGAGAAGGCCAAGTTCTGCAATAGCTGCGGCGCCAAATTAGGTTAAGAGCAATTTGCGTTGTTATGATAATCTTACGTCTTGCCGCTAAATATCGATAGCCAAATGGTGGCCAAACATTATATTTAGTGGCAAGACCCGGCATTAAGGCAACAACGCAATTGCCTTGTTAAGAACAAGGTTTGACAGGCCGGCGCAAAACGGTTATACTAAAATCAAAGATCTCCTTTCTTTCAAAGGAGATTTTTTTTCGGCAATTACTTAGGGCTTCCTGAAAAAGTTTAAAGCTTCAACTATTGGCCAAGGCTGGCCTCAAAATCCTTCGATACACCGAAAAAAGCACTTTGAAAAAATGGGACAAAAGAACCCGGAGCCGGTGCTC
>JBLNCG010000049.1:0-13567 GCA_050260475.1 Bacillota bacterium | reverse complement strand
CAACTGTTTTTCAAGGAGCAGAGAAAATAACTACCTCAATTATTCCAATTAGCTTTAGGCTTTCTTTTCTTGGAGTTTAAACTGTTGCTTAATAAGCTTGGCTTTTCACAACGCTTTTAGGGGACTGAAAGTGGGAATCAATAACCTCGTCGATTGAAGCATATTTTTTCGTTTCATTCATAGACCCGCAGTTTAGGGGACTGAAAGGATTTAGACAAAATTCCTCTTCACCCACCCCACGATATAATTCCATTCCTCAGGTTTCTTCGCGGGAAATTCCGCGGCGCTCTTTACAAGGTAATCCACGCCGCGGCAGTCGTCCAGATCCACCCGCTTATCCAGTTGGATGTTGACCCGGCAGTATTTCTCCCCGAGGATCATGCGGCACTGGTAATCGTCCACGATCTGGGAACCGTCCATCAGGATGGACAGCAAGGGCGCGGAGGGTTTGCTGAAAGGATCCAGCCATTCCATGGCGCCCCATACCACATCCCGGTGATGAAGGCAGGCGGGATAAAAACCCGTGCCGAAAGAGAGCATCCGGATCTGGTGCAGCCAGGCCTTTCCGCTGCGCTTGTCAAGGGCGGCGGAAAGGGCGTTGATGCAGGGATTGTTGGCGAAAACCCCGCCGTCGATAAATCCCTGGTAGGAAGGGAAATATACGGGGGCGGCGCTGGAGCGCAGGGCCGCATCCACCACGGGAGTGTTCAAGTAGGCCGAATTGGGGAAATTCGTCATCATTACAGGTTTCCAATTGCCGCCGTCTTTCAGTTTGAAGGCGTTCACCAGGACCCGTCCGCGCAGGGAACCGAGTACGGGGCTACCGGCGAAATTTTTCTCCAGGATCTTCCTTAATTTGATATTGTTATATTTGGGCTTATTGATCCCCCGGACGAACTTCTCGTAAAACGGGACATCAAAAGGAGTGAAAATATCGGGGCCATTATCCACGTACAAGCGCACCACGATTTCCGGTTTGGCCCCATAAGCGAGGGCCAGTGCGATAATGGATCCGGTGGAGGTTCCGGCATAGAGCCTGACATTCTTCAACATGCCTGGAACGGCTTTGGAAAGCATATCCAGGAGCTTGGCGGCGAGGATGCCCCGGATCCCCCCCCCGTCAAAACAGAGGATCTTATATTTGCCCATGGGAAAATTCCTTTCGATGGAATTGCCGTCCGCTGCGCAGGAACCGGACCGCCCGACGGGTCCCGGTTATGGAGGGCGAATATATTAAGCGCCATTCCTCCAATTAATAATCGTATCAGGCCGGGAAAAAGATTATTGTTTCCGGATAAGTCTTGCTCCGCAAGATAACCCGCAAAAAGGGAATTTTATTTTTGAACGCGGTAGGGAAAATAAAGCTAAAGGTAGAAATATGCCTATGATGTATTTTAAAATGATGGCGGGGTTTTTTAAGGCCCCGTGAACCTTGACTGCGGAGGGGTGCAGAATGTGCGATACCATAGTTGCCTTCAATAAGAATACCGGCAGGTCTTTTTTCGCGAAAAACTCGGACCGGGAGCGCGGTGAACTGCAGTATATCCAATATTCGATGGACCCGATATATGAAATGGAAAGCGAACCGTATCTTGAGGCTAAGGTTAAATATATCCGAAATTCTTTTCCCCGGCTTAAAGAGGTGTTTTCAAAATTCCCCCATACATACCGGGCCGTCCTCTCCAGGCCGATCTGGCTATGGGGCGCGGAGATGGGGATGAACGAACACGGTCTGGCTATCGGGAACGGGGCCGTGTTCTCCAAAAAGAGGGCGCCCGTCAAAGGATTACTCGGCATGGATATCCTGCGGCTTGCCCTGCATAATGCCAAAACGGCCAAGGAGGCCCTGGATTTCATATCCGGTCTTATTCAGCAATACGGGCAGGGCGGCGACGGGGGCTACCGCCACAGCCTGCGATGCTGTAATTCCTTTTTGATCAAGGATGCCCAGGAGGCATATTTGCTGGAAACTTCCGGGAAGCACTGGGCGGCAAAGAAAATCAAAAACAGCGGGGCGTTCTCCAGCTTCTATGCGCTGGCCGGAAATTATGATTCCATTGACAGCGCGCCCGGTCGGGTGAAAAATTTCGCCGCGAAATACGGCCATAAATTGAAGGCCGTTTTCTCCGGAGGCCGCAAAAGGCAAAAATACGCCGTGAAATATCTGGGCAAGCAGTTTGTCAATCTGGAAACCCTCAGGAAGCTTTTGCGTTCCCATGGCAATAAAACCAACAAATTGAGGCACGGCGCAGGAACCATTTGCATGCACGCGGGTTTCGGAAAATCCGAGTCAACTTCTTCCATGATTGTGGACTACATCGGCAAACATGCCGTTGCGTGGGTCACCGGATCGCCCTATCCATGCGTTTCGCTCTATAAACCCTTGGTCGTTTCCACCGCGGAGAACCATATTCTCCCATTCGCTAATCCCGAGTCCGCCCGCGCTTACGCCGATGAATTGGGAAAAACCGTTAAAAAACTGATCAGGCATTATAAATTCTTCCAAAAATACGTGAAAAAAATACGGGATCAATACGAGCAGCAGTTTATCCAGATCATTTATGAGAAGATTGAAAAGGCCGGCATAAAGGAACTGGCGGACCGCTGCGCCAGGTGTTTTGAGCTGGAAAAGGATTATTTGAGGGAAGTGCGGAGGCTGATGGAAAACAATGGGATATTTTAGAGCAATTTAATCAAGGCGAAAAGGATGGTTTTAAGATGGAGAAAAGGACGTATAAATATTTCGACATTATTCTGGGGCTTTTCGTGGCGGTGATTATGATCAGCAACATTGTTTCCACCAAGATCGTGGTGATCGGCTGGAAGCCGTTTCAACTGACGTTCGACGGCGGCACGATCATTTTCCCGCTCTCGTATATATTCGGCGATATTTTGACGGAAGTATACGGCTATGAGCGCTCCCGGAGGGTGATCTGGACGGGCTTCGCCGGCCTGGTCCTGATGTCCATAGTGATTTATCTGGTGGGGATCATGAAGCCAGCCTCTTTCTGGGACCAGCAGAAAGCTTACGAAAGCATCCTGATGTATACCCCCCGCATCGTGTTGGGCAGCATGGTGGCTTATTTCGCGGGGGAGTTTTCCAACAGCTACATCCTTTCCAGGATGAAAATATTGACCAAGGGAAAGCGCCTGTGGATGCGGACCATCGGTTCCACGCTGGCGGGGGAGCTGATAGACACCGTGGTTTTTGTGCTGGTGGCATTTGCGGGGACGTTTGCCGCCGTTGAGGTGCTGGGTCTTATCGTGGCTAACTACATTTTCAAAACCGGGGTGGAGATCTTCTTCACACCCGCCACATATCGCATTGTGGGCTGGCTGAAGCGGGAAGAGGCGGAGGACCATTACGATTACGGGGTGGATTATAATCCGTTTTTGATCAGATGAAGTTGTTTGTCGCAAACAAATTTCCATTTTGTTGTAGTCTTATATAGTGGCAAATATGCAGGGGATCAGGAAATGATTTTATGAGGGATACAATGCATTAATCCTTGCATTAATCCTTCATAAGCTCTTGTAATAATGCCTGTCTCCAAATTTAGGGCAGTAAAAAATAACCGGAGCAAAAATCTCCGGTTATTGGTTGTTATGGAAGAAGCTTGATTCTTTTCGGCATTTCCGACATAACTTCTTTATTTACGTTAATCCTGGCGTTACTTTTTAGTTTTTCCACCAGTTCATTAAAAATGCGTTTTCTTTCATCCTTTTGCCAGCATTTATAGCTGGTTTGCTTTGCCCATTCATTTTCAAAAGGAACTAATTTATCAACCCGGTCATATACATACAATAAGTGATAACCTTCCTTGCTGCGGAAAGGGGCTGAAGTATCGCCCTTTTTCAAGCGGAACAGGCGCACACTGGCCATACTGGCCGGAATAATCGGCGGTATTTGAGCCTCAGGATGCAAGATGGGGTTGTAAACAATGCCAAGATCCCCGTCTTTATTAAGATCACGGGCTGTCGAAAAACGTTTTATTGTTAATCTGAAATCAGTGTCGTTTTTGATTAACGCTTGGTTAATAAAAGCAAGGACTTCATCCATTTTTTCCGCTTTATCCACCACCAACTGCCTGATTTTGATGGAATCGGCAATGATGAACCGCTCCGGGTTTTTGTCGTAATATGCTTTTAGATCCTCTATTTTGGGTTTGGGAGTTTTGAAGAATATCGGCTCTTTTGATGTTTCGTTTTTTGTGTATTTGGCGTAAGGATTAAGGTAATATGCTCTTACCGCGTTAGCCAGCATATTCTGTCGCATCCTCAGCACATATTCCTTCATCACCGGATATTTTCTGAGCAGTGAAGAAAAATCCCTTTGGACCAGCTTTATTTGCATCGTTTTGAGTACGAAATTTTCCCCCTGCGTCAGGTAGGTTTCCACCAGGTTCTGTTCTTTGTACGCGCCGAATCTATCCAGCATATCCTGCAAGGTAACGTTTTCCTGGCCTACCTTCGCTAAAATTACTTCGCTTCTTTTGGCGGGAGCGGCGGCAGTTTCCGCCAAAGCCTTGATTGGATCTATCCGCATAAAAGTTGCTTGTTCTTTTGTAATGTAAGATGATAATATTTCCTCACTGAATTTATGAAAATTCTTGCCGATTTCTGACAGCGTAAGGTTAGGGTAACGTGATTTGGCAAGCATTGCTATGATTGTATGTTCTCTCTGTTTACCTAAACTGTCCAACACTTCCGGTGATTTATCCAGACCTATTTTAGCAGCCTCGACGCTCAAGAGGGCGTCTTCGACCACCAGGTCCACTATTTTTTTTAGTTTCTTTTCTTTGACTAAATTTTCCTTAACCAATAATTCGATGTAATCAGCGTTTATTTGTTCCGTTCCGATTTTTAAAACCATCTGGTTGCTTGGTCGTTTCATCCAATCGCCAGAAACCCGCAATGTGCAAATTGACAATACAAAAGCAATGATACTGATGACTGCTGCTTTTTTCATTATTAGACACCCCCTTATTCAATTTTAATATAAACATCCATATGGCCGTCCGAATCAGGATATTTGCACTCCAGTTTGTAGGTGCCGCCTTTGCCCCAATTCTGTGCGGAAGTCAAGTTCAGCGTAGCTTCACCGATAACATCGTCGTCCCCCACATCCGCATCCCAGATCTGGACTTTAATCGTTAATAAATTGCCCACGCTGGCAGTCTGGAATATTAGGATATTAAGGTTTTTGGTCTCGCCATCGTCCATGCCGTAATCGCCTGAGGAAGGAATACGGTGATTTTCAGCTTTAATGCCGTCCTGTACGGTAAATTTGCCGTATATATCGTCGCTGCCTGCCCACTCCGGATTCGTTTCATCCACCAAAACAAATTTTGTTACCGTGACCTTAACGGATGGGTTTACATGCACCGGCGCATTGTTTTCTGAGTTTTGGTGATCATAGGCCTGTTGGGACAGTACTTCCGTCTTCCCAAGATAGAATTTCTCCATGATGATCACCGCAAACGCAACGGAGGCCGGATACGCCTTAACGCAATAATTCCAGTATTTTTGATCAAAATCATCGTCATCGATGTACCGATCCCATAATTGGCCGATAGATTCATTGCTGTAAATTACACTGGCCAACCGGTGCAGCAGCCACCGAAAAGGCCTGTCCACAGGATCAATACCGTCTTGCTTAAAATAAGAATCGATGTACCATTTAATCTTGGCGTGTTGTTCCTGAAACCATTTTTGATCACTGTAATGTTTGCTGGCCCAGCTTTCAATCTCGCTGTGGCCCCAATCGGTGCTGTTCATGGCATGATGGAGAATCGCCGCGTCTGCCGCGTGAAGTGAAGCGCCTAAATAATATAATGCCTGAGATTGGTAGAAGGCCGAAACCACCGGCGCGTTTCCCGCCGCCAAAGCCAAGCTTCGAAAAGTGCCGGCAATCTGATAATAGGCCCTTCCGATATTGTCAACCGGCGCAAAAACCATATTCCAAAAGTCTGAATGGGGGTTGTCGTCATCCCATTTAGTATAACATCCGCTGTTGCTTGATCCTATTAATAAGCCGTTTTCTCCCTTGCCGCCCTGGTTGTATTCATAAAGTTGCAAACCCGTACCGCCGTGTTCCAAACAAAAGTTATCGTCATCAATCCACCAGGCCGCCCAGGAATCAATGTCGTCAGTATCATAATCGGCAAGCATTTCTTCGTGACGCCGGTAATTATAGCCATCCCAGCAATTATGTTCGCCTTTATAATCCGGCAGGGCAAAGTTGCGGCAATGGTTGTGCCGATTGTGGGCATAATTCCAATCCGCGGCGTACATATCGAGGAAATGATACCAGGAATTAAAGTTGTGGCCCCAAAAACTTTTTTTATGCGTCATTCCCACAAAACATACGTATTGCGCTTCATCCGGCCAGGTGGTGCCGGAAGCAACCTGGTTCCAGGGATTGCTAATTTGGTTAAAATTAGCGTAAAACCATTGTATGGCATTCTTCTGCCTGAGGCTGGCCTGCGCGGAATGCTCCATATAATACCAAGCGTCCAAAGCCAATTCCTTATGCATTTTGGAGCCCCAGGCACGCGTTTGTGAATATTGCAGGCTGAGTATCATGAAGGCGATTAGAAATAACAACAATATTCGTAATTTTTTCACTGCACGACCTCCTTTGTAATTTTTTTTGGGTCTTTTCGGCGCCGCAATTTCCCCAAATCACCTCCTTTTCCAATGAAATTGACTTAAAGTTTTGGAATTTAAAGCGGCGGACCTGCAACAGTTTGGTAAACTGTTTTGGAAAAAGAAAAAAGGAGACGCCATTTAACGAAATTATACCATAAACAGGAAACGAAAGGAATTAGCACGGAACATTTTTCAGTAAATTTCGAAGCTTTGATATGACAAGACGCCTCCGGAAAGGCCTGGAAGAAACTTTGACAATTCATCGCCTGAAAGTACCGGGACTTTTACGGGTAACGCCTTCCAACACTAATCCGACTGAATCGGCAATTGTTACTGCGCTTGAAATAACGTGAAGGACGAAAACTGGCGGAGTGGGGACCAGGTCATGAGGTGGATTCCATCCGGTTTTATACTTGCGGAGACACTCATTCCGGCGCATGCTGGACACCGATTCCGGCCTAAAGTGGGCAGTCCTTCTGGACATGTACGGAGCAAACTAAAGGCGCAGGCAACGGCGCTATTCCCTAAGTCCTTCCACCTCGTACACAATCCTCCCCTCCTCCAGCCCCGTCTTTACCCTCGGGGCCGTCCCCTTCTCCCAATCCGCGAAAAGGAGCAGCGGCACATCCAGGGAGGCGCGGATTGGCGCGAAGGATTTCCTGCTTTCCACCGCGTCATAAGCGAATCCGGCCGCGGCGTCGAGATAACCGAATACCGTCACGCCCCTGGGATAGAAATGCAGGTTGTTGCCGTAAAAAGTTTCAAAGAACAGCGCGATTTGCTGCGTGTTGGTGGTTGACTGCCAGTCCCAGTACCGTTCGGCCATGGACATAAAGTCCAATCCCCGGTAAGCGGCGGCGATGTCCCGCAACATGTTCATGGAGACCCAGCCCGCACGGGGGGCGCTGGCGGCCAGCCCTTCGACCAGGCCTACACCGGTTTTTTCCCCCTCTACATATGAGGTATGGCGGCATCCGTATTTGCCGAGAGTTTGGGTTGCGGAGGTTATCAGATCGCTTTTCAGGTTTTCCGCGGACATTCCCGTGTTGAAACCCGTCATATCCAGCAATGCCAAACCGTTGGCGGTGTATATATGATAAGCGTCCCAGCCTTCCAGTTTTCCCCGCATCGGCTTTCCGGTCCAGGGATTGACTACGCCGTCCAGGGATCTGGACAGGGTCACCGCGTAATGGTCGCCCAGCCATCCCGATGATTCGATGGTCCTTTTGGTCTTCCCGGCGAAAACGGAGTATTTATCCGAATCCTGCCCGCCGGCATGATCCAGCATGATTTTACCCGAAAGGCAGGCCGCCATGGCTTTGACGCCGAGGTAAATCTGCTCGCGGCCAAATTGAATCGCCGGGCAGGCGTCGTCGATGGTGTTGGCGCAGCCGCGATCGGGAATGCCGTTTCCGGTGGTGTCGCAGGCGACGATAAAATCGAGCAGCTTGCGTATGAATCCGTCCTGCTTACGGATCACCGCGTCGTTGCCCGTGCGCCTCCAGTGGGCGTAAGCCAGGAGAATATAGTTGGCGCTCTCCTCCACTTCCATTTCGTGCGGATAATGCTGACCGGAGCAATTGCACATGGATCCCATGTCATGGGAGAGGAAAAGGGTTCCCTTGCCCCCGTCACCCAGTACGGCGCTTCCGTCCTTGGCAAAAAGCGGCCATTCGTTAAGCTCCAGTTCCAGCAACTCGGGCCAAAACGTCAGGTAAAAAGGCCCCTGCGTATATTCCACATCCACCGTGGAATGGTAGTAGCAGCTTCCTTCCCAGACCGTAAACCAGTCCTGTCCGTCCGGCCTTTTCACGAACCAGGTGTTCATGAGCCATGCATGGAAGGTTTGGGCCAACAAATGGTTTACCGCTTCGCCGAGATTATGGCCGTGGATTACGGCATCCGCTTTCCGGCCGTTTTCCGAAACCTTGGAATAATTGTTCCCGGCCCAGGCGGCGACTTCCTTAAGCCCCTTGAATTTCTCCGTATATTTGAAAGGGCACAAATCCCCGAGCACGTTCATGACCGGGGAATCATAAACGCACCAGGCCGCGGCAAGAGTCGGCCCTTTGGCCCCCTTATCCAGGGAAAAATTTTCACGCACGCGGGATCCATCGAGGCTTCCGGAAAGCAGCGCCAGAAAATCGCGGCATGGAATATTTTTTTCATTGTTGTTTTCGTGCCCCTTGCCGGGATAACTGGCGGGAGAAACGTATTCAATACTTAGGCCGCCCCCTTCGCCTGCAAACTTGTAACCGGGCCCGGCAAATTCCAGAAAAATTTCGCCGGACACCGGCCCTTCCTCCTGCTTCATCCAGCGAAAGGAAGCGGCAAGGCGCTCCACATCCAGGGTGAAAAAAAGAGCCGGGATAGTGCTGAATTTGATGTCCCTCGGCTTCAGGGGGATTCGGACGCTCAACTTCAAATGCAAGCCTGTGGACGGATCTATCCCTCCCATGGTCATGGAAGAAACAGTCATGTTCTGATCGAGAAAATAAAATGTCCCCCCTTCGGGAGCGAGCGGAAAAAGTATTGTACGCCCGCCCGCTGTAAAACCCGCCTTGATTTCCAGGGGAATCCCCGGATGCCGGCCGTGGCGGACCAGATATGCAGCGCGGTGGGAAGGGTCCCAAGCGATTCCAAGCCGCGCACCGAGTACGGTCAACGAGTCTCCCATCAACTGCATGAAGATTCCTCCTTTTACAGTGACAAACAAGGATATATTCAGGTGTTTCCGTCTAAATCCTGCCGGTAGGGAAAAAATTCCCATAAAAAGTAAAAAACCCGAAGGAGTCGGGAGTTAGGATGAGAATCTAAAAGGGGATTATTAAAAGGCAATGGCGTTGTTACTTTAATGCTAGGTCTTGCTACTAAATATAGCGTATGGCTGCCAATAGGTTATCGTATTTTGCGGCAAGACGCAAAATTCTCATAACAACGCAAATTGCTCAAAAGAAGGAGTGATTACTTTGGATCTAATCCCTATGCCCCGTAAAATTACTGAGGAAAAGGGGGTGTTTCCGATCACGCCCCGGACCGAAATTGTTTTATCCGCCGGTTGCGGTTTTCCGGATCTTGATGCGGCCTTGCTGCTTTCCGCGGAAGCCAGGCGGTTCGGCGGTATGGCTTTACCCCTGAACAAATCGCTGAAGGCCCGGCATGGACAGGCCATTGTATTGGATTTGGCGGATCAATCTCCCCAGTCGTACACATTGGACATTCAACCGGATTTGATAGCCGTGGCGGGCGGCGGCAGCGCCGGCCTTTTTTACGGCATCCAGACGCTGCGGCAGCTTATAAGGCAATACGGCTCAGAAATTCCCTGCCTTAAAATAGAGGATGAACCGCGGTTCAAACACCGCGGATTTTATCACGACATCACCAGGGGGAAGGTTCCCAAGCTGGATACCTTGAAGGAACTGGCGGACAGGGCGTCCTTTTACAAGCTCAACCAGTTGCAGTTATATGTGGAGCATACTTTTGCCTTTAAGAAAATGAGCGAGGTCTGGCGGGGGGCGGATCCCCTTACCCATGAGGAGATTTTGCTCTTCGACGAGTATTGCCGCAAAAGGCATATCGAACTGGTGCCGTCCCTTTCGACTTTCGGGCATTTATATCACACCCTTGGTTCCAAGTCGTTCCGCCATCTGTGCGAATTGGAAGTAAAGGACGGGGAACCGTATAGTTGGCCGGAGCGCCAGCGCCATCATACCATTGATGTTTCCAATCCGGAAAGCATCGCCCTCATCCGCAGCATGTTGGATGAATACATTCCCCTCTTCAGTTCGGGAAAATTCAATATTTGCTGTGACGAAACCTTTGATCTCGGTGAGGGCAAAAACAGGGATTTGGCGCAAAAATCCGGTAAAGCCCGTCTGTACATGGATTTTTTAAAGCAAATCATCGCTCATGTGAAAAATCGCGGCAAGCAGGTGATGTTCTGGGGGGATATTGTCCTGCAGCACTCCGAGATGTTGCAGGAGCTGGATGCGGATATCATCTGCCTGACCTGGAATTACGGCCCCGACGCCCCGCCTGACGGGGTTAAAAGTATTGCAAAAACAGGACTTGCACAGTATGTCTGCCCGGGGGTGCAGGGTTGGAACGCGCTTATGAATGATTTGAACCGGGCTTATGACAATATCAGGAAGATGGTTTCGTACGGAGCCGAATACGGCGCTATAGGAGTGCTCAATACGGACTGGGGCGATTTCGGCCATATCAACCAGTTGGCCGCATCCATTCCGGGGATGATATACGGGGCGGCTTTGTCCTGGAACGATACGGGAGAAAAGGATCCCGCCCTATTGAATCAAAAAATCTCGCGGCTGGAATACGGGGATGAAACCGGCAGGCTGGCCGGGATCTTGCGGGATGCGGGCGGCAGCCCGCTAGGGGATTGGGCGCTTCCGGTTTTTTGGAATCTCCATAAAACCTTCGGCATTAAAGATCCCTGGTATGATCCGAAAGCTTACGCCAAACACCCGCCGCAAAAAGTCCTGGAAGCTTACGGGGAGTTTAAGAAAAAAGAGCGGGAAATCGCCGGTTTCATGTCCCGCGTTGAACCGGAGCGGCGGACCGATCTCGACGAATTTTACATATCCGTGAGAGGGCTTGGCCTTTTACATGCTCTCGGACTGGCGATACAAAAATACGATTTAAAAATAAACACGCCTGATCTGCCGTATAGCCCGCATGAACTGGCTGAAGCCATGGAAGTCTGGTTGTACGATTACAGTCGGGCCTGGCGGCGCAGGAACAAGGAGAGCGAGTTGTACAGGATCCGGGATGTGATTTTCCAGATCTGCGACCGTTTGCGGGAGATGGCTTAAAAAGGCAATCGCGTTGTTACCTTAATTCAAGGTCTTGCCCCTAAATATAGTGTATGGCTACCATCAGGCTATTGATATTTAGCGGTAAGACGTAAAATTCCGGATAAAACGCAAATTGCTCTAAAATTATGCTTTAAAACTTATAAAAGTAAAAAAAATCGTAAAATTATACTAGGGATAAATCTTTATTTATTGTATATTATTATTGGGACCTGATTCCGTGACATCCTTAGACGGCCAGGCAAAATCACGAGAGCTTGCGACAGTGTTTTGCCTGGTACGAATCATATTGTCGCGGATTCAGGTGGGAATAAATCATTATGGCAGGTTGCTGACGATGAAAAACAGGGAAAGATGCCGGGCGGCGCTTAATTTCGAACCGGTGGACCGCCTGCCCATGATCGAATGGGCCGGCTGGTGGGATAAGACCTTGGACAGATGGCAGAAAGAAGGGCTGGAATATCACGGGGATCCCGACGCCCTGCGGGAGGATTTCGGGCTGGATATGGTCCGGCAGTTCTGGATCTGGCCCCATAAGAGCACGTTTCCTCATACATTTGTAAGAACGCCTGATGATTATAAAAGAATCAAGGAACACATGTACCCGGAAAGCCTGGACCGGGCGATTGACACAAGCAAAATATGGCGGTTGAAGGATTTGCACGAACGGGGCGAGGTGGTCGTCTGGATCACTTTAAATGGCTTTTTCTGGAATCCGCGCACGCTTTTCGGCATTGAGAACCACCTGTATGCATTTTATGACTACCCGGACCTGATGCATGAGATGAACAAGGATCTGACGGAATACCATCTGCGTATCGTGGAAGAGTTTTGCGGGATTCTGGAACCGGATTTCATGACGTTCGCGGAGGACATGTCGTACAACCATGGGCCGATGCTCTCCAGGGAGTTATTTAACGAGTTCCTGCTGCCCTATTATAGACACATCGTTCCGGTGTTGAAAAAGCACAATATTTTGCCCTTTGTGGACACGGACGGCAACCTGGAGAGTATGATCCCCTGGCTTGCGGAGGCGGGGATCGAAGGCGCCCTTCCGCTGGAAAGACAGGCGGGGGTGGATGTGGCGCGGATCCGCAAGAATCATCCCTCCTTCCGTTTGATCGGCGCCTATGACAAGATGGTGATGAGCAAGGGGGAAGAAGAGATGCGGCGCGAATTTGAAAGGCTTCTGCCGGTCATGAAATGCGGGGGATTCATCCCGTCCTGCGACCACCAGACGCCGCCGGAGGTATCACTTGCGAATTACCGGGTTTATCTTGCGCTTTTAAAAGAATATTGCGAAAAGGCCGGCAGCCAAAGGTAAAAGGGCCGCGGATGGCTTGATATCTTAAAAAAGTGACAATATCACCGTAATTGGTGGCTAAAGGATTATTACAAAAGCGGAATAATCCGTTCAACAAAATCAGTTCCTTTTATTCCTTCTTTTCAAAAAAAGAAGGGATTTTTTTATCAGCGTCCATAAAAACCCACTTAAATTTTATATTGGAATTGAATATATATAATAGGGATTTTATAAATTAAATCCTGCAATGTGTTTTTCTTGCGACGGCAGGATATGTCCCGGATTTTATAAGAAGGTTGCGGATATATTGGAAAGGAGGGCGAAAGTTTCTAAAAAATTTGAAATCAGTAAGAAGGGCTCAATCGCAAATTTATGAAAGGGGAGTAAAGAATGAAAAACAGACAGATGCCGGTTTTATACTTAAAGCCGCTGGTATTGGCCATTGCCGTCTGCGCGGTGCTGCTTGCGGCCGCCGGTTTGACGGCGTATAGGCCGGGGAGCGGCTCCGAGGTTTATGCGGCCACTTATCCCGGTAGGCTGGGCGTGGGCATCAGCCTTCCGGAACGCGGAGGCACATATGTGGACTGCGCCCGGTTGACCCGGTGGTGGCAGGCGCCCAACCTGGGAGCCTCTTTTACAGCCGGGGATGTGGACGAGAATGGCTGGCCCCTGAAGGACTGCTGCACCGTTTTATTCGACTGGAGGCCGGTGGCGGAATGGACAAACCAGATCGATGATCCGGATGTATACCGCCTGGATGTAAGCGGTACATACAAGATTT
>JBLNCG010000048.1:0-67444 GCA_050260475.1 Bacillota bacterium | reverse complement strand
AAGGCCCCACAGAGGTTACCGGAATATGGGTAAACGTCCGATAGAAACCATAACCGAATATCTGGATAAAATGGAATCAAAGCCAGCTTAGAGTGTAAAGTTAGAAGCTTAGCTGTACAAGCATTTTAAGAAGGGTTCCACCGGAAGGAAAAATACAACTTCGCCGCCATCGCTATTGACAAAAGCGAATCCCGTATGTTAGACTGTTTTTGTTGTCACCCAAGGGAAAACCAATTCCCTTTTTCTTTATCAAGCCTGCGTCTTCCAAAAAAATTATCAGCTTTATTATCAATCGCCAACCGAAGGAGGTATCGCGATTACATGGATTATTTTTTAACCGAAATTCAGCAGGAAATTAAAAATCTGGCGCACCGGATCGCCGAGGAAAAAGTCCGTCCGGCGGCGGCGGAGTTGGATGAAACCGGGGAGTTTCCGTGGGAGATATTGAAAGTCCTGGCCTCCTCCGATCTGTTCGGGGTATATATCCCCGAGGAATACGGCGGATTGGGCGGAGGGGTTTTTGAACAGGTTCTGGTGGTGGAGGAATTGAGCAGGGCATGCAGCGGCGTGGCGGTAAGCTATGCCGCGAGCGGCCTCGGATCCTTCCCCATCATGCTTTTTGGCACGGACGAACAGAAGAAGAAATATATGCCGGATATCGCCGCCGGAAAGAAACTGGCCGCTTTCGGCCTGACCGAGGCCAATGCGGGCAGCGACGCCGGGGGGGTCGAAACCACGGCGGTTTTGGACGGCGGCCATTATGTCTTGAATGGAACCAAACAATGGATTACCAACGGCGGAGAGGCCGAGGTGTATACTATCATTGCCATGACGGACAGAAATAAGGGCAGCCGCGGAGCCAGCGCCTTTATCGTGGAGAAGGGCACTCCGGGCTTCACTTTCGGCAAAAAGGAAAACAAGATGGGTATCCGTGCTTCAGCCACCCGGGAACTGGTTTTCTCCGACTGCCGCATCCCCAAGGAAAATCTTCTGGGCAGGGAGGGAATGGGTTTCATAGTGGCTATGAAAACGCTGGACAAGACCCGACCCGGCATCGGCGGCCAGGCGGTGGGAATCGCACAGGGCGCCTTTGAGGAGGCCCTGAAATATTCCCGCCAGCGTGTGCAATTCGGTCAGTCCATTTCGTCTTTTCAAGCCATCCAGCATATGTTGGCAGATATGGCTACGCAGATCGAAGCTGCCCGCGCTTTGGTATACGCGGCGGCCCGCATGATCGACAGCGGTGCGAAAGATTTTTCCAGGGAATCAGCCATGTCAAAGCTTTTCGCTTCGGATATGGCGATGCGGGTGACCACCGATGCGGTCCAGATCTTGGGCGGATATGGCTATATGAAGGAATATCCCGTGGAAAAAATGATGCGCGATGCGAAAATCACCCAGATATATGAGGGCACCAACCAGATCCAGCGCAACATCATCGCCCTGGAATTGATCAAGAGTCTGTCCCGGAAATAATCATCATACGCGGTTTTGCGGTTAACCAATGTAGAGACGGGTTTTGAACCCGTCTCTATACGCAGGGCGGGTTTCTGACCCGCCTTCCCCATGGACACGCGTAAATACTATAATCCTATGACGGAAGGGGATGAAGCATGAAAATCATTGTCTGCGTCAAGCAGGTCCCTGATACTACAGAGGTGAAAATCAACAAGGAGACCAATACGCTCATTCGCGAAGGTGTTGCCAGCATCATCAATCCGTTTGATCTTTACGCCGTGGAAGAAGCGATCCGGTTGAAGGAGAAACATGGCGGTACGGTGACCGTGATTTCCATGGGCCCGGAGCAAGTGGCCGAATCCCTCCGGGAAGCGATCGCCATGGGCGCGGACGACGCCGTTTTGCTAAGCGACCGGGCTTTTGCCGGCGCCGATACGTTGGCCACATCTTATGCCCTGTCAAAGGGTATTGAAAAAATAGGCGCTCATGATCTGATCATCTGCGGAAAACAGGCTATCGACGGAGATACCGCTCAGGTAGGGCCGGAGCTCGCGGAAAATTTGGGGATGCCGCATGTCACTTATATCAAAAAAATTCATGAAATAGGCGAAGGATTCATGGTGGTGGAACGGATGACGGAGGAAGGTTCGGAAAAGATCCGCTGCAGGATGCCGGCCGTGATCACGGTGGTAAAGGAAATTAACGAACCGCGGCTGCCTTCCATCAAGGGAAAACTCAGGGCGAAAAGCGCGGTGATCACCGTCTGGAAGGCCGCGGATGTCCAGGCGGAGGAAGATCGCATCGGGCTAAAAGGATCGCCTACCTGGGTTATGAGAATTTTTACGCCCGAGCACAAAAAGAGCGGCGCGATGCTGGCAGGCACCGCTTCAGAGCAAGCCAGCGCGTTGGTGAGCAAATTACGCGAGAGCAAAATAGTCTAAGTCTAAGGAGGTCGCCATGAGCATTCGTATTTTATCCGACAAATGCGTCGGCTGTAAACTTTGCGTTGCGGCCTGCCCTTTCACGGCAATTACCGTAGCGGATAAAAAAGCCCGGATCGATATGGGTAAGTGCAACCTTTGCGGTGCTTGCCTGGAAGCATGCAAAAAGTTCCAGGCCATTGAGATAATCCGGGAGGAAGACAAAAAAGCCGTTGATAAAAGCCAGTATAAAGGAGTCTGGATATTTGCCGAGCAAAAAGAGGGGAATATTGCCAGCGTGACATTGGAACTGCTGGGGGAGGGTGGGAAACTTGCCCGCAATGTTGACGAGCCCTTGTGCGCGGTTCTTATTGGAAACAACCTGGAAAAAGCCGCTCAGGAACTGGTTTATTATGGAGCGGAACAGGTTTTATTGGCGCACTCCCCTCAGCTTGCGGATTTTCTCGAAGATCCTTACGCGGAAGTGATGGTGGAACTCATCAAGGAACGGAAGCCGAATATCATTTTAATCGGCGCCACTGCCATCGGCCGCTCCCTGGCACCCAAAGTGGCCGCACGCCTGGAGACCGGATTGACCGCGGATTGCACCGGTCTTGAAATTGACAAGGAAAGCAAAAACCTTCTGCAAACCCGACCGGCTTTTGGCGGCAATCTGATGGCTACCATTCTTTGCCCGAACCGGCGGCCGCAGATGGCCACCGTACGGCATAAAGTGTTCAAAAAAGCCGGCTACGACGACAACCGGAAAGGCGAGATAATTAAATACGACTATTCCGGCAGAAAACTGGAACAGCGGTCCGAACTGCTGGAGGTCATTAAGGAAGCGGCCCAGACCGTGAACCTTTCCGAGGCGGACATCATCGTTTCCGGCGGAAGGGGACTGGGTGATCCCAGGAATTTTTACCTGGTGGAGGAATTGGCGCGCCTTCTCGGCGGGGCGGTGGGAGCATCCCGCGCCGCGGTTGATGCGGGCTGGATCCCTTATGCCCATCAGGTCGGGCAGACCGGAAAGACGGTATGCCCCAAAGTCTATATCGCTTGCGGCATTCACGGCGCCATACAGCATCTTGCGGGGATGCAGTCTTCGGATACCATCATCGCTATCAACAAAAATCCGGAAGCGCCCATCTTCAAGGTGGCGGATTACGGCCTTGTGGGAGACGTCTGCGAGGTAATCCCGGCTATAATCAAAGAGATCAAAAAAGCCAGAGGGGAATCGTAGTATAGAAGAATCAATTTATAGGCCGTGCCTTTAAGCGCGGTTCTTTGACGATGCCGGTAACTACTCAGCCACCGCCGGGCACTTCGACAAGCTCAGCGTCCGGTCCTGTCAAAATGACCATGCGGATTAGGTTGAGTAGTTATCGATGCCGTTTTATTTCCCCGCGGGAAAAACAAAACGCCTTCAGGCGTTTTTTATTTTTAAAGGCCGTAAAAATAGCTGAAAGGTCTGGATTTCTCCGAGAAAAGATCGCTTACATCTTTTTTATCCTTACATAAAATATAACACCGCGTAAAATATATTTTGCAAAACGAAAATAGAATCCATCCATGCAAAAGGCCATCTTTGCATCAGGCTATTTTCCCATCCATTACCATGCTTAAAATGAGAGGAATTACAGCTTCATCAAATAATCTTTATATATGACTGAATATCCAAAGAACATATCAAATTTGCTGTTGAGATATGTTATCGCTCAAACGTATAAAACCGGATTCATGCAACAGAAATCGTTTATCGCTGGAGTAAACCGGGATTTTACAATCAAAAAGAACGGCGGGAGGGGATGAAAATGGACGTAAGCGCCTTTGCGGATTTGATCAAAAAGGATCGGGATGAACACAAGCATCAGCATTTTCAGGGTACTTTCCTGGAATATCTTGCGATTGTAAAAAGCGATCCCGGGATCGTCAAGCTGGCGCATCAAATGGCATACGATATGATCATGCAAAAAGGCGTGGAATCGATTAAAACCGAGGAACACCCGCGGCTTAGAAGGATATACGGAAACCAGATCATCAAACGGTATGATTTTTTTAAAGGAGATTTCTTCGGCATTGATGAAACGATTATGAAAATCGTGCGCTACTTTCATTCCGCCGCTATGATGGGAGAGGAATCAAGACAGGTTCTGTACCTGGTCGGTCCGGTCGGCGCCGGGAAATCCTCCATCATGGAGGCGCTGAAAAAAGGGCTGGAATCCCTTCCGCCGGTTTACGCCCTGCAGGGATGCCCGATGCGTGAAGAGCCGCTCCATCTGATCCCCAAACATCTGCGGGATGAGTTCGTAAAGGTTTTGAACGTGCATATCGAAGGGGAATTGTGTCCGGTATGCCGCTATCGTCTAAAAAATGACTTCGACGGCGCATACGAAAACTTCCCGGTGGAAACCGTGGATTTTTCCATCAGATCGCGCAAGGGCATCGGGGTGGTTCCGCCGGTGGATCCCAATAATCAGGACACCTCTGTGCTTATAGGATCCGTGGACATTTCCAAAATGGATATGTATTCCGAGGATGATCCGCGCGTACTGTCGTTGAATGGAGCTTTCAACGTGGGCAACCGGGGGCTGGTGGAGTTTATCGAGGTTTTTAAGAATGAAATCGAATATCTTCATACCATGATCACCGCCACGCAGGAAAAAGCGGTGCCGTCGCCTGGCAAGGGTTCCATGATTTATTTCGACGGCATTATTTTAGCCCATTCCAACGAGGCGGAATGGAACAAGTTCAAATCCGACCATACCAACGAGGCCATTCTTGACCGTATTGTAAAAATCGAAGTGCCGTATTGCCTGGAATTATCCGAGGAGATAAAAATCTATAAAAAAATTCTCAAACAGAGCAGGTTTTCAGCGCACATCGCCCCGCATACGCTGGAGATTGCCTCCATGTTTGCGATTTTATCGCGGCTTGCGCCCTCAAATAAAGTAGATCCCCTTACCAAACTGAAGATTTACAATGGAGAGGAGATTGTCGAAAAAGGCTCCGTCCGCAAGGTCGATATCTTCGAGTTGAAGGAGGAGGCCCCCAGGGAAGGGATGGCCGGCATCTCTACACGGTTTATTATGAAAGCTATTGACCGGGCGCTTTCCGAATCCGAGCATAATTGCATCAATCCTATCAGCATTTTGGAAAGCCTGATCAAGGAGACTAGGGACTTATCCATTAGCGACGACGAAAAACGGAAATACCTTTCCTTCCTTCAGGACGTATTGAAGAAAGAATACCACCGGGTTTTAGAGGTGGAGGTCACCAAGGCCTTCATCCACGGCTTTCAGGAGCAGGCGGAGGATCTGTTCAACAATTACCTGGATCATTCTGAAGCTTTTGTGAATAAAACAAAGCTTAAAGATCGCAATACCGGGGAGGAGCTGGAACCGGATGAAAAATTCCTGGCCTCCATCGAAGAGCAGATCGGCATCACCGGCTCCGCGGTGAAGGGCTTTCGTCAGGATGTCACCTCCTATATGTTTTTTGTCTTGCGAAACGGCGGCAAGCTCAATTATCAGAGCTACGAACCGTTGAAAGAGGCCATTGAACGCAAACTCACGGGTTCGGTCAAGGAGCTTTCCAGGATCATCACGGTCGCAAAGGTAAGAGACAAGGAACAAAACGAGAAACTCCACGCCATGGTGGAAGAGATGAAAAAAAACGGTTATTGCGATTATTGTTGCAATATAGTTTTGAAATATGCAGCCAATAATTTGTGGAAAGACTGATTACAGTGATCAATAATCAGTAACCAGCAATCATTAAAATGCAGAGAATTGAACGCTGGAAGACGGGAGATCGCCATGGCCATTTTCAGGGAGTATAACAGCGGCGGGAAAGATCGCACCGCCGAAGATCGTCGGCGCCACCGCCAGCTGGTGGAGGAAGCCATCAAAAAAAACCTGCACCAGATCATCGCGGAGGAAAGCATTATCGGGCAAAGCAAGGATAAGAAGATCAAGATCCCCATCAAGGGCCTGAAAGAATATCAATTTATTTACGGTAAAAACAAGGAAGGGGTCGGGACCGGAACAGGCCAGGAAAAAAGGGGCGATGTCATCGGTAGGGAAATCATGGAAAACGCCCAGGGGCAGCGCCGCGCGGGAAGCGAGCCCGGAGAGGATATCTACGAGACGGAGATCACTATCGACGATCTTGTCAATTTTATTTTCGAGGACTTGGCTCTCCCCTACCTGGAACGGCGTAAATTCTTTGATTTACAGACGATCAGCAATTTTAAGCGCTCCGGTTATCGGACCAAGGGAATACCGCCGCGCCTGGCTAAAAGGCGGTCGGTGATCGAGAAAATAAAGCGGAAACAGAATTTTCGACGTGAGCAAAATGCCGACGAAACCGGGGAGCCGGAGCGTTTTCCCTTTCGCGAAGACGATTTGCGCTATCATTATCTGAAAGTGGAAAAGCATCCACAGTCGAATGCCGTAGTGATCTGCATCATGGACACCTCCGGCTCCATGGATCAAAGTAAAAAATATCTGGCGCGCAGTTTTTATTTTCTGCTTTACCAGTTCCTGATGTTGAAATATGCGCTGGTAGAGGTGGTTTTTATTTCCCATACTACTGTGGCCAAGGAAGTGAATGAAGGTGAATTTTTTCACCGTGTGGAGTCGGGAGGAACTTTTATCAGCAGCGGATACGAAAAAGCGCTGGATATCATCGAGGAAAGGTTCAACCCCGCGGTCTGGAATATTTACACCTTTCATACCAGCGACGGCGATAACTGGCGGGAAGACAATGAGAAGGCTCTGGTACTTGCCAAAAAACTTTGTGAAACCTGTAATCTTTTTGGATACGGAGAGATCGATCCCGATGCTGTGCCGGGAGAAAGCACCATCAGCAAGGTATTTCTCGAAAACTTGGATTACGACAATTTTACCGTGGTTACAATCACGGGAAAAGAGGATGTTCTGCCCGCTCTGAAAAAAATTCTCACCTTGGATGAAGAATAATTTTCTTCGCCGCTGATAAAGGATAACAATAACTAATACCGTGTTTTTCAATATCTGGCAGTGACTGGAGGATTTCCATGCCTGATTATGCTTTGACTGACCTGGTGCAGTGGGGGGAAAAAATCGAAGAGATGGCGGCGGATGAAGGCCTGCGCTTTTTCCCGCAGGAATTCGAAATTTGCAACTATGAAGATATGCTTTGCTACGAAGCATACAGCGGCATGCCGTCTCATTACCCTCACTGGAGTTACGGAAAAAGCTACGAAAGATTGAAGACATTTTACCAATACAATATTATTGGACTGCCTTATGAGATGGTTATAAATTCCAATCCATGTCTGGCCTACTTGATGAAAGACAATACTCTGCTTTTGCAGATACTGACCATGGCCCATGTTTATGCGCATAACGATTTTTTCCGCAACAACCACTTATTTGCCGAACGCACCAGGGCGGAGCTTACCATCGGGATGTTTAAAAACCACGCGGACCGAATCCGGGCTTATATTTCCGATCCATCCATCGGCTGCCAGAAGGTGGAAAAAATACTCAATGCGGCCCATGCCCTGTGCTATCAGACAATCCGGTTTGCCGGAGCACCGCATGGTTCGTATGACGGCCGCCGGCCGGTCAAAGCCCGGGAAAAACGGGTTTATTCCTCAGAGCACCCGCTTTTGGATAATCGCGATACGGACAGTACCGAAGCGCCATCCAAAATTCTGTCGGAACCGGAAGAGGATCTCTTATGGTTTTTGGGCGAATACGGGAACCTGGAGGACTGGGAAAAGGATTTGCTTAATATAGTCAGGGAAGAGACGCTTTATTTCATACCGCAAATCGAAACCAAAATAATGAACGAGGGATGGGCCAGTTTTTGGCATTACCGCCTTCTTACCCGGATGGAATTGCCGGAGAAGCTGCAATGGGAATTCATTAAAAGGCATAATCAGGTGGTAAGGCCACTGCTAGGAGGTTTGAATCCCTATCATCTCGGATTTGTGATATTCACCTGCTTATTCCGGCAATACGGCGCGGACAAGATTTTTGAGGCCAGGGAAACGGAAAAGGATCAGACGTTCTTGTGGCGCTATCTAACCCGGGAAATCTGCGAGGAATTGCATCTATTGCAATATGCAAAAGAAAAAGAAGAATATGTGGTACGGGAGATTTCTGATGACGAGGGATGGATTGCCATTCGCGACATGCTGGCCAGGAGGACCGGGATGGGGGGCATTCCTGTGATTCGGCTGATGGAATATTTACCGTTGGAGCGTCAAGTCACTCTGGTGCACGAATATGACGGGCGTGATCTGGAGATGAATTACGCCACGGAAACCTTGAGGTATTTCGCGGAATTGTGGAAGGGGAGGGTGACGTTCAAGACCAAGCTGCGTCAAGAAGAACGCATTATACACTGCGATGAAAAAATGACCCTTACTGTAATAAAATAATTTTTAATGTCAAAAAAGCGGGATAAAAGCGGCTTCGCAGATATTGTTAGCCGCTTTTTATTTTGCTCCCTGTAAATATTTGAAATTCCACCATTATAAAGGAATTTATAACCGCAGATAGAAATAATTCAATAGACCGTTCACGCCGGCATCCCGTTTTGTACAATCTGAACGTCGATCCACAGGTAGTGCAGGCTTATTTTGGTGGCGGTTATTTGAGCGTATGTGCGATTCAGATGCATTCCAAGAGAGGGGGCAATCGATGCAGCCGTCTTTTTATGACTTTCAACTCTCAACACATATTGTTTTCGGTCCCGGATCCTTGCAGGAGCTTGGCCGGAATGCGGGTATATTAGGGAGGCGCGCTCTTTTGGTGACCGGACAGGATTTTCTGGAGAAGTCCGGTATCCTGGGACGTATCCACAGCCTGCTCCGCAGCCAGGATATTTATACGGTTCTTTATAACGGTATTAAACCAGAACCTTCATTGGATATGGCGCGGAAAGGCATGGAGATTTTCCGTTCGGAGAACCTGGACCTGGTGATTGGGGTCGGGGGGGGAAGCGTTCTGGATGTTGCCAAAGCAGTAGCCGGCCTGGCCGGGGCCCCGATGCTTCCCGAGGATTATTTTCAGGGTCGCCCGCTGGAGGGGAAGGGTTTCCCCTTGATCACCATACCGACTACAGCCGGTTCCGGAGCAGAAGTTACAATAAACAGCGTATTGACCCATAACGGATTGAAGCAAAGCATCCGAAGCCCATATCTGGCAGCCAGCCTGGCTTTGGTGGATCCTGAACTGACGCTTTCGCTGCCGCCGGATATTACCGCATATACAGGCATGGATGCGTTGACCCAGGCGATTGAAGCTTACACTTCCAACAGCGCCAATGCTTTGACCGATATCTACGCACAGGAAGCCATTTTACAAATCATGTCCAACCTGCCCAAGGTTTATTTAAACGGGGAGGACATACAGGGCAGGTCGATCATGTCGCTGGCAAGCCTGATGGCGGGGATTGCCCTGACAAATGCCCGGCTTGGAGCTGTACATGGCCTGGCCCATTCCATCGGAGCGCTCTCGCATAAACCGCATGGCCTAATCTGCGCCGTATTGCTGCCTTATGTCATGCGGTTCAATCTGGCGGCGGTTTATGAGAAATATGCCTCGATTATTCATAAAATGGATTCTTCCAGTCGATTTGAAGATCCAATCGATATGGCCGCGAAATTCATCAAGCAGATTATGCACCTGAAGAAAAAATTAGGCATTCCGGAACACCTTAGGGAATTGGGCATTGAAAAAAACCATTTTGCAGCAATCATCAAGGACAGCCTTCCGTCGGGTTCATTAAAAGCCAATCCCAGAGCCGCCGGAGAAAGCGAGCTGTTTTCAATTTTGGAAGAATCCTGGTAAATTTGTTTTTCCATTCACCGGTTTTATCGTGAAGGAAATTGCGTTGTTTCCTTAACTTAAGGTTGCCACTAAATATAGTGTATGGCTACCATTGGGCTATCGATATTTAGTGGCAAGACGTAAAATTATCATAACAACGCAAATTGCTCTCGTAGAATAAAACTTGAATTGATGCGTCTGATATTGCTAAGACCTGCGTTAAATTCAAGTACAAAGGGATGATAAACCATGAAATTATGGCAGCGGTTTTTGGTTTTGGGGCTGTTGCTGGCGGTATATATCGGGAATCGCATCGTTTTTGCGGGAACCGATCCGGCCGCATTATATGGATTGGCCGAATCCCTGGATTCCGGGGTGCGGCCTGCGATGGAGCTGGCCAGGAAAGGGAATCTTTTTGATGCCCTGGAGAGAATGGAAGCTTGTTGGTCAGAGCCGTATATATATCGCTCATATTATGGACCGGCTTTGAAAAGCGGTGACAAGTTGTACTTGGAAACAGCCTTGTCCACTTTGAAGAATTCACTTTCATATAAAAATATAAATGCCCTGATGCTGGCGGGTTACCTTTGTGCGGTTCTGGAGACTTCGGAGGCGGAGGGTTATTTCAGCGCCGCTGTTAAGCTGAATCCGGAAATCGGAGGTTTGGGGATGGCATTTTGGAGGTTGAATCAGGGAATGCCTCAGGAAGCGGCAGAGAGTTTACAAAATATGTCCGGCGCCGGCGCAGTGTCCGAGAAAGCTACATATTACCGCGGTATGGCCGCTTGGCTGAACGGCCAATATATGGAAACGAAAAAATACTGGCAGAACCTTTCATATCACGGTAAAACCACATATTGTAAGGATACCGCCAAGCTCCTCCTGGTCCTGGGCCAGTTCAAGGATGCCCAACAAAGGCTGGATCAGGGATTGGCTCTTACGCCAGGCAATGTTGCGCTGCAGGATTTGAAGGGGGTCTTTTTGCGGTACGGTGGAAATTCTAACGAGGCTTTGACGCTTTGGCGCAAAATGGTAATTAATTATCCGTCTTATCCTTTCGGCTATACCAATCTGATATGGGAATACCTTCATATGAACGATATCACTTCGGCTCTTTATTACTATAATAAAGGTGAAAAGATACTCGCCATTCATAAGGGAAACCTGAATCTTATGCTCGGTCAGAGGTATGAAAAGAAGAATCTGGTGGAACTGGCGGCGGAACGGTACCGTCAGGCGTTGATTTATGATGAAAAAAATCCCGTAGCCTATTTGCTTCTTGCTTATTTACATCTAAAATCCCAAAAATATAAGGACGCCGAGTTGATCTTGAATAAAGGGATTGAAATTTTTCCCGGTTTGGCTCTTTTTTACAAGCTCCGTTCCCAGGTTTACAATCTTCTTGGAGACCCGGAGCGGGAAAAGAAGGATCTGGCATGGGCGGAACAGGTCGAGGGATCGCATAACAGCGCGGGACTGCACCTTGATAATGATCCATACCTGTATAGCGGTACAAATGGCCTTGGCATCATATTGACCGGGAATACGGCCAGAGCCAGCCGCGGTTTATGGCTGTCCGCTGATGGAGCGGAATGGTCGTGGTTTCCCTGGTACGGCTTTCCGGCCAAGTATTCTCCGCCCAAGGATGCCAGGCAGATCAGGGCGTATCCATGCGTATATGGTTTTTCAGATATCCTTTCGTGCGGCATACGGTCGTCGCTGTCAGGAAAGTTGCTGATTAACAACGGAGCTGCGGAAACCGATCAAACGAATATAAACCTTTCCGTAATAATGAATCAAGATAATACAAGCGATTTATCGGTTGCAATCAGGGAATACGGAGGCCGGTGGTCCGAATGGATGACCTGGCAACCTGCTTATTTTTGGACTTTATCTTCGGGGAACGGAAGTAAAAGAATCGAAGTTAAAGTGAAAAGCATCAAGGGGTATGAAATAATCCTTTCCGGCTCCATTTATCTGAATGAAAAAACCAGCGATTATATGCCGCCCATAGGCAGCCTCCACATCAACAATGGGAATACCAAAACAGCCAGCCTTAATGTGGCATTAAACATCCAGGCCAGCGATGATGAATCCGGCCTTGGTGAAATGAGCATAGCCAATGACGGTGAGGATTTCGGGCCGTGGATTCCGTATAAGGCTGTATATTCCTGGCGACTTACAGACGGTGAAGGTTTGAAAATAGTATATATTAAATTCCGTGATCGTGCCGGCAATGTCTCCCAGATCTATTACGCATCCATTTATTATGATGAGGGGAAACCGGTTTTGGTAGGCGAGATCTCCATTATCAGCATCACCGGGAATTCCGTCGCCATAGCCTGGGAAACCAGCGAACCGACAAAATGCACCCTGGTGCTTTCCCTTCCCGGCGGAACGGAAAAGCAGTATAAAACCTCCGGCTACGACCGGTATCATAATCTGGCCATTGACGGTTTGATGGCGGGTTATACCTATTCATACCGTTTGATAATCGCGGACGTTTCAGGGCGTCTCACCACCACAGGTCCGTGGCAATTCACCACCGCGGAACCGGAACCTGTCTATCCTTCCGGCTCCATAACAATCAATAACGGGGAAAAATATACCAATGTTTCTTTTGTTCGTGTCAATGTGGCCGTTTCCAATACTTCCAATTATATATTTTACGCTCTGAGCAATAACGGCGCCGCTTGGTCCCCATGGCAAAGCACGATGGACGCTGACATCGTCTGGGAACTCGATCCAGGGGACGGCGAGAAAACCGTGTATGTCCGGTTCAAGGATTACGCCGGCAATATCTCCGCGTTTTTTCAGGACAGCATCATTTTGGATACCAATCCTCCGGATATCGATAATCTGGTGGTAACAAAAGTTGATCCTGTCTCCATGCGGGTATCCTGGACTACCAACGAAGAGGCTGAATGCGAGTTTTATTACGGGCAGGAGAAAGAAAGGCTTTCTCCCGCCCGCCGTCTGGAGCGGCAGGAAAGGAGCGGAGCGGTCTATTTTTATGAGGTGAGGTTGACCAACCTTTCCGCGGGCGTTTTATATTATTTCCATATAAAAGCTAAAGATAAAGCCGGCAATATTTCCTGGTCCAGCATGAACTATTTTATAACAGGAGATACGGAGCCTTTCACTGGTTATATTGAAATCAACAATGGAGCGGATTATACCAATTCCCTCCATGCATCGCTTTATATATCCGCCTCCGGAGAGGCTTCCGAGATGCAGTTCAGCACCAATAACGGAATGGCCTGGTCCGCATGGCTCAAGTATCAAAATACATACAACCTGCTCCTGCCTCCCGGTGATGGTTTAAGAACAGTCTCTGTAAGGTTCAGGAATAGATACGGCCGAATTTCCACGGTATATTCCGATGAAATTATCGTCGACACGGTTTCTCCCCGGATCGGAGGGATTTTAGCGCAAAAGGAAGGGAAAAACACTTACCGCTTGAGATGGAATACGGATGAACCGGCGCTTTGCAGGTTGGCGTTTAAACCGATCCTGAGGTTTTTACTGGCAGGCAATGTCGGCCGGCTGTTTGAATGGGGCTATCGCACGCAACATGAGGCGCTGATTTACGTGGAACATGGAATGAAATATACGGTGGTTATCAGCGCTCAGGACCGCGCGGGGAACACTTCCTTATCCGCTTCCCAGCCCATCATGCCTGATCACGAACCCCTGCCGTCCGGCTCGATAACTATCAATAATGGAGCGGAATATACGAAAAACCGTCTGGTCAAATTGGTCATGCAGGCGGATAACGCCACTATCAGAATGCAGTTTTCCCAGGACAACCGTAATTGGACGCCGTGGGAGCGTTATCAATCCGTTAAATATCTCGAGCTTTCAGGCGGGGATGGGAGAAAAACGGTGTTTGTCAGATTCGGTACGCGATTTGGTTTAATTTCCGCAGTTTACAGCGATCAGATCGTCCTGGACGGTACGCCGCCCCTTATCGACAGAATATATGTTTCCCAGACCGGCCGGTATGACTTCAAAATCACATGGAGGACCAGCGAACCGGCTCTCTGCAGATTTATTCTGGAACCTGGCATGATCATGAACATGCAGCAAAATACCAGGAATTACAGCGAAGTTCATGAGGCCGCCGTGACGACGAAACCGGGCGCATCGTATCAATTCAGGATTGAAGCGACGGATCAGGCCGGCAATAAAATTGTGAGTCCGTCTCAGGTCCTGGTAAACGCGGACACCTCTCCGCCCACCGGAAGTATTGTCATTAACGACGGAGCCGAATACGCCATGCAGCCCCTGCTGAAATTAACCCTGAACGCCGCCGCCAATGTTAGCGAGATGCAGTTTTCCTTCCAGAATCAGTTATGGAGCAATTGGGAGAGATATTCCAAGGATAAATACCTGAAATATTCGGGCCTGGATGGCATGGTGACGATATATGTAAGATTTAAAACCGAAGCCGGCAAGATCTCCAAGCCATACAGCGATTCCATTATATTGGATACCCAAAAACCGGGGATCTTCGATATTCAAATCCGAAAAACAGCGGAACAAAACTACAATATCGGATGGCAGACGGATGAACCCTGCAGTTGCAGCATCAGTATCAATCCTCCGGCGCAAATCGCCGGTTCGGGCCCCACCCGCGAAAAAGAGCAATATGCAACCAGACACGGCGTCACGGTGGTAACGCAGCCTGGCAACTTCTATAAATGTCGCATCAGGGCGACGGATCATGCCGGCAATACCACTGAAAGCAACACTTTTGAATTGAAATCGGAGCTCTCCGACAATACTCCTCCCAGCGGACGGATAATGATCGAAGGGGGAGCCCGCATCACCAATCAGCGTGATGTGATACTTACCGTTTATGCGGAAGATTCCGAAAGCGGTATGGCGGCTATGGCGTTCAGCAATGAAGGCAAGCAGTGGACTACGTGGGAATCTTACCGGACTGAAAAGAAATGGATTCTCTCCACGGGAAACGGGGAAAAGACGGTATACGCCAAATTCAAAGACAATGCCGGCAATGTTTCCGCCGCTGTTACCGCAACCATTATTTTGCAGCAACCGGATATCACTCCTTTGCTCATAGATGACATCCGGATCAAGATAAATCCGCATAAGGTGGATATTTCATGGCGCACCAACCGGCCTTCTTACAGCAGGATTGAATATTGGCTGGCCGGCGGTCGTCCCGTCACCGTGGACGATTCCGGACTGAAGACCAATTTTAAGGTGAAGCTGGAAAACCTTGCTTCAGGGAATTATGAGTTTCGCATTATCGCCAGGGATGTATCCGGAAAGGAAGCGGTTTCCTCCAAAATGCGTTTCAGCGTAAACGGATCGCAGAATGACAGCGGACGTAACACGGATTTCAGGGGCAGAACCGCCGCCCGTATCATCCCGGGTTAAACCGGTGATTAAACTTATCAACTTTTATCCAAATTTGCCCGGTATTTCATAAACCTGCGGCTCGTCCCCGCGGGTTTTTATCATGCCAAAACACCTGAGGAATCCGGCGGCGGCGCCGGAGAAGGCGGGAAAAAAGTAGTATCTTTTTTCCGGATATTTTGGTATAATTTTTAGCGTCAAAATCATTGATTTTTTTACGTATTTTCGGAGGAGGAGATTTCAATGCTGCCGACACCTCAAAAATTTACCCTGGTTGCGGGTACGGGAGAGGGGAGAACCCGCCTGACCGCTTTTGACAAGGCATTACTCGATGCCGGGATAGGGAATCTCAATTTATTAAAAGTCAGCAGCGTCCTGCCTCCAGGCGCGGAGTATATGGAGAAGCTTGATATTCCCCCGGGATCACTTACACCCACCGCATACGGCGCCATTGTCAGCGATGTGCCCGGCGAAGTAATTTCCGCTTCCATCGGCGTGGGCTTTTCCGAAAATACATTCGGGATGATCATGGAATTTTCCGGACGCTGTATGAAAAAGGAAGCGGAAGAAAAAGTGGCCTGCATGGTAGAAGAGGCTTTTGAAATCAGGGGACTGAAACTGGTGAAGATCAGAACCAAAGCTGTTGAGATCACTGTGAATCATACCGCCTGTGCCTTTGCGGCAGCGGCTTTGTGGTATTGATTCCGGTATTTTCTGATTGAGCAATTTGCGTTGTTATGATAATTTTACGTCTTGCCGCTAAATATCGATAGCCTAATGGTAACCGTACACTATCTTTAGTGGCAAGACCTTGAATTAATGTAACAACACAACGCCTTTGATTATATTCGCGCAAGGAGGCAGGTGCAAACCTGCCTTTACAACAAATATCGCCTGTGTGCTTCGTTTGAATTGTTATTTTGCCGTCCTCGGGTTATAGCGCGCGGAGCGGATCCCGATGAAAAATCTATGTGTGAAAGGGGTTGTTTCTTTGGAATTGTGGTTTACCGAAAAACAAACACCTGACCTTGGCATCACCTGTGCGATTAAAGGAACCCTTCACCGGGAAAAGAGCGCCTTTCAGGATATTGCGGTCCTGGATACATTGCAATTCGGCAGGATGCTTGTATTGGACGGAATGGTGATGACCACGGAGAAGGATGAATTCGTCTATCATGAAATGATCAGCCATGTACCTTTATTTACGCACCCAAACCCGGAGCGGGTATTGGTGGTGGGCGGAGGGGACGGTGGAGCCATCCGCGAGATCCTGAAACATCAAAAAGTGAAGGAAGCGGTCCTTGCGGAGATCGACGGGAGGGTTATCGAAGTATGCAAACAGTTTTTGCCGTCCATTAGTGCCGGTCTTGCCGAACCGCGGGTCAAAATCCAGGTTTCCGACGGCATACAGCATGTAAAGGAGCATGAAAACTATTACGACGTCATCCTGGTGGATTCCACCGAACCCATTGGCCCCGCGGAAGGATTGTTCGCCAAGGAATTTTACCGGAGCATCCACCGCGCTCTCCGTGCCGACGGCATTATGGCGGCGCAGACGGAATCTCCTTTTGTGAATGCGGATCTCATCAAGCGCGTTTTTCACGACATCAAGGAACATTTTGCAGTAACCAGGCTTTACCAGGCCAGCATTCCGACTTATCCCAGCGGATTGTGGACTTTCACCCTCGGCTCCAAAAAATATGATCCCCTACAGGCGGAACTTTCCGGGGCGGTTCCCTTTGAAACCAAATATTACAACTTTGATTTGCACCGGGGCGCATTCATGCTGCCCGAAATGTGCAGGAGGCTGACGGAACTTGGCTGAGTTTTCCAACAGGAGTTTGTTCATGGCTTCTACGCCGGACCCGGATCTAAGCCGGATCATGTTATGCGGTTTGCCGTTCGACGGGACGGTCTCGTTTCGACCCGGCTCCCGTTTTGGTCCTGAAGCGATCCGCTCGGTTTCCGAAGGCATTGAGGAATACAGCATATATCAGAATAAAGATTTGCGTGATTTGTCCTTTCATGATCTGGGCGATCTGCGGTTTTCCCTGGGCAATACGGAAAAGTCCCTGGAGGAAATATATCAGGTTGCGGCGGATCTTTTTTCCCGGAACAAGCTGCCTTGCTTTCTTGGGGGGGAGCATCTGGTGACATGGCCGGTAGTCAAGGCTGCGGCTGAAAGGTTTCCGGGGCTTACGATGATGCATTTCGACGCCCATGCGGATTTGCGCGACGGATATCTGGGGGAGCAATACTCCCATGCTTCGGTTATGCGATTATGTGCGGAACTCCTTGGCAAGGGGGCTGTATACCAGTTCGGTATCCGCTCCGGAGACAAGCCCGAATTCGATTATGCCCGGCGGAACACCAGGATGCATCTATATGAAGTGGTGGAGCCCGTGAAAGAGGTATTGCCGGAGCTTAAAAACAAATCTGTTTACGTCACTATCGACATCGACGTCCTTGATCCGGCTTACGCCCCGGGGACCGGCACCCCCGAGGCGGGAGGCTGCACCCCCCGGGACTTGCTCGAAGTGATTCCCATGCTGGGGAATTTAAATATCGTCGGCTGCGATCTGGTGGAGGTTTCCCCCCATTACGACCATTCCAACTGTACCGCTGTCCTCGCCGCCAAACTGGTGCGGGAACTGCTTCTGGCGGTGGGATAAGGGGGTGGGATTGTATATTGTATAATGTAAATAAAAGAGATTGCAGAAAGAGTAGTTATTTTTCTGATAAGTTTTGATAGAAGTTTGTAAATTATCAAAATAGATCAATTATTCTGGCTTCTGACTTCCGACTTCTGCCTTCTCAAAAAATTAAAATTAAGGAGGCATTTCTATGACCGCGGATTTTATCGCGCGATACTGGCCTTACTGGATTGCGGGATTGATTGTTTCCCCGCTGGTGGTAATCCTTTTCCAATTGGCGAATATCCGCTACGCCATCGACCATCAAAACGACGGCAACGAGGTGGCCAAAAGGTTTTTAAGTCCGGTACCGATGGTAATAACGGTTATATTTGGGATGACGACGTTTGTATTTTTGGTTTTATTCGCGGCTTCTGTAATCATCGGAATTGTGGCTGGAATAAAGGCGCTTTTTTAGAAGTGGGATGCGGGAGGCGCAAGGCGGGATAATACATAACGGCCTGCGCCTTTGTTTTATCCTGACAACAACAGAAATTAAGGGCCGCAGTTTTAGCGCGGCCCTTTAAAATTTACCAATTATTGTAATCTATTTTGGGCTTGCGGTTTGTTGCGGTTTCTTCAATCTTTCCGGAACCATGTCCAGGTTATATCGCTGATAACCCTGGAAGACGAATACCTCCGGGGTGTCCGTGAATCTGGCGTAAAAATTATTATTTACCGGAGTTGCCGCTCCAAGCTGGAATTCCAGGGGAGAGGCCTTTTTCCGAAACAGCTTCACCGTCAACTGCGGTTTGTCCAGCCCATATTCGGACAGGTTTTTTGTTTTAAATGCGTTTTCGGCTGTGAACTTCTCAAATACGCCAAGGATTTGACTGACTGCTTCCGGGGAGGCTTCGGAGCTTTCAGGCGAAAGCATCATCCACTTGCCGTTTTGCAGTGCGAGCACGATCTCCTGGCTCTCACCCGCCATGTTTTTATTGATGATGTGGATTTTTTCCACGGTTTTTTTATCAAGCGTACGTGCGTATCTTTCGCTTACCGCCGCCTCCTGGGTGGAAGTCAGCCACCAGATAAGGCCGGCCAATACGGCCAGAATGATAAGGAGAAGCCCGGTATGGAAAAGGCGGTTCATTTTTTTCATCGCGCGCGCCTCCTGATCCAGATCACCAGTCCGATAAGAGCGATAACCACTGGCAGGATAATCAGGCAGAAAAGCGAGATAAGATTTCCCTGCAGGGATTTGATGTCCCGAACAAAGTCCAAATCCACGGATTTAGGTGTGATGGTGATGCGGTCCTCCTGTCCCAGCAGCCATTGGGTCATGTTGTAAAAGAGATTTAGATTACCGGCCTGGTAGACAAAATTGTCGTCCAGAAAAGCGGAGCAACCGAGTGCTACGAGACGGTTTTCCTTGGCCGCGGTTCTGTCAATCGCGGCTATGCCCAGGGGGATGGGCCCTTTGGTCTCGCCGCTGTCCTGTTTGATTTGCCGGCCGGTCTCAATCCAGGAATGAGGACTGCTTTCCAGGATGGTGGAGGTTTCTGCATTTCCGCTGTAATCTTTGATACGGATCAAACCTCTGTTTCCCGGGAAAAGAAGGTTGGTGTTCCGCTCGGACAGCTTGTTTGTAATCTCATGCGTCTGGTATACGGGGATAATCACGGAAGCATCAAACAAGGTGTTGCGCTCCAACTCGATCACCACACCGTCCTCCGTATCGATGCCCCGGTTCTTAAGGAAAGAAACCAGCCGAGGTATGGAGCTTTTTTTCGGCGCGAAATCAAGAAAGATCATCAGGCGGCCGCCCCGGTTCATGTACTCCTCGATTAACTTTATTTCCTGGGGCGGAAGGTCGGTTTGCGGACCGGCGATAATCAATACCCCGCAATTATCGGGGATTTTTCCGTCCCTCATAAGATTCAGGTTGATTACCCCGTAACCTTCCCCGCGGATGTATTCCATAGCCTGCCTGTATTCTTTTTCACCGTGTCCCACCAGAAAATAAATGTTTTTTGTTTCCGCCTCGATTATTTTGGCGAAAGTTCTGGTTACAGCCTGCTCTCCGGTAAACTGCGGGGGAGCGTTGTAGGATTGCTGAAACAGATCGCGGAAAAATACGGAAAGCTTTTTTTCTCCCATGTGCATCACCAAGGATCGCTCTTCCTGGACCTGATATTGCCGCGCCAAAACCGGCTGCTTCACGGGATCGATAAATTGATACCGGATCTTTCGGCATTTGTTTTTATATTCGTTCAGCAGGCTTTCGACCTGCCTGCGGGCCTGGTCGCCGTCTCTGAAAAAACCGTAAATACGTACGTCTCCGGGATATTTCTGCAGTTCCTTCAGAACCTGGATGGATTGCTCACTTAAAGAGTATATCTGGTTCGCGGTCAAATCAAAACGGAGGTTGAACCGCGCCGCCAGAAGGTTTATAATCACCCCAAGGGCGACAACAATCAATAAGATCAGAGCGGTGTTGCAGCTATATAGGAATTTCCGCATATTGCGGCGGTTTTCTTTATCCGCGTTATTAACACCGGTCATTATTTCCACCTCCTGCTTTCCACCTTGCGTATGGTGAAGAAAAGGAAGATTCCGGCCATGGTCAGATAGTAAACCGCGTTTGCGGTATCCAGTACGCCCTTGCCGAAATCGTCGTAATATGTCATCAGCGACAGGGCGTTGAGCGTCTCGCCAAATTTGCCGGGGAAGGCCCCGCCTACCCAATCAAGCAGCCAGAAAAGCAGCAGGATGCCGAAACCGAGCAGGCCTGCGACAACCTGGTTTTCACTGAGCGAGGAAGTGAAAAGGCCTACGGAGATAAAAACAAGCCCCATACAAATAAGTCCCAGGAAGCTGCCGATAATTGGACCGGGATCGGGTTGAGCGACCAGATAGGCGATCAGGACATGAAACCCCAACATGCTCAGCATGATTAGAAAAGAGACGCAGATCGCAATAAATTTACCCGCCACAAATTGGGCTGTGGTTATTGGAGCGGTCATTATCAATTCATCCGTGCCCATCCGTTTCTCCTCCGCAAGAGAACGCATGGTCATGATGGGTATCATAAAAAGCATCACCATGAGCATGCTGCCCAGGCTGAGGTGGAGACTGACAATACCCCTTCCCAGCAGGAGACCGGTGAAAAACACTCCGTAAAGAAATACAAATACCGCCGCCAACACATATATCAAGGGGGAAAGAAAATATGAGGACAACTCTCGGCGCATGACTGTGAAAATATTGTTCATTGCTTCATCCCGCCTTTCGTATTTCCGGCCGGATTATGCTCCGGATTGGCTTCATCCGTTTCTCCGGCAGCTTCTTCCGCGGTTTCCGCCATGGTCAGATGAAGGAAAATTTCCTCCAGGCTAAGGTTGACGGAGCGTATCTCCAGGAGAGGCAAACCTGATGCGGTGAATGCCTTGAACAGGACTTCCCTGATATCGCCTTCATCCACTCCCTGGATCGCATAGCGGTGTATTTCCTGGCCGGAAAGATCCTGGCGCGGCTCGAGATAAGACCAGCTCATTTGATTTTCCAGGGCGGAAAGTACGCGGCCGATATCATCCCGGGCGCCGCGCGCTTCTATCTCCACCCGCTGCCTGCTGCTCAGTTGCCGTGAAAGTCCTTCCGGCGTATCCATCGCCACCAGCCGCCCCTTATCAATGATGATCACCCTGCCGCAGACCGCGTTAACTTCCGGCAGGATGTGAGAGCTGAGGATGATGGTATGGTATCCGGCCAGGCTTTTGATAAGATTCCGGATCTCGATGATTTGTTTTGGATCCAGGCCGACGGTGGGTTCATCAAGGACAAGAACCGGCGGTGAATTGAGCAGCGCCTGGGCTAATCCCACCCTTTGCTTGTAGCCTTTGGAGAGGCTGCCGATAAGCTGGCGGCGCACATCCGAAAGTCCTGCAAGCTCCGCCACCCTGTCGATCTCCGCGGGAATATCCGTTTTTTTTACCCCTTTAAGCGAAGCCGCAAATTCCAGAAATCCGGTAACGGACATCTCCGGATAAAGGGGAGGATTTTCCGGGAGATACCCGATCTGCCTTTTGACCTCCAGCGGATTATCCAAAATGTCGTATCCGCCCACTTTCACTGTGCCCTCTCCGGGGTATAAATAGCCGGTGATAAGGCGCATGGTAGTGGTTTTGCCGGCGCCGTTCGGTCCCAGCAGCCCAAGAATTTCTCCCTTGGATACCTTGAAACTGATCCCGGCGATTCCTTTTTGATTGGGGTAGATTTTGGATAAGTTTGATACCTCAATCACGAAAAATCGGACCTCCTTTGTATGGTGATTAATTATGGGAACTGATTGAATCCAAGCTTTTTGATAAAGGCAATTGCGTTGTTGCCTTAATGCCGGGTCTTGCCATCAAATAAAGTATATGGCGGCCATTAAGCTTTCGATATTTATTGGCAAGAAATAAAATTATCATAAAAAACGCAAATTGCTCTAATAAAAATAATCTAAAATTCCCCATTTATCTTAAATTTCCTTCCTAAGAAATAAAGGATTAAACATAAGCGTTTATTCAACCATGAAGAGCATAAATGGCACGCAATCAGGAATAAAACCACCGTTTCCCATTTCCGTATTTATTTACATCTTCCGGCCATGTTTCGCAGTGTTATAATGTTGTGCGGAGGGATATTCCTATGTCGATTTTGTCCCGCAACGGATTCGGCAAGGATTTGGCTATATATTGCATGATCATTGTTGCACTTATTTCCTTCACCGCAGCGGGGATCGCGGAAGTCAGCCACCGGTATTTCGGTAAAGCCGTGGTGGGCCTGATCGGCGCTTATGGCGAATACGACGTGATGCTTCAGGTGCGTGCGGATCGGAAGGAAGAAGCTTATCAGGAATTGAAATCCCTGGTTTTTCAGGTTTGGCCCGGGAGCAGGCTGAAACCGGGGCTGACCATTGCCGGCAAGACTACGTTTTTTTTGGGTTTCTCCCGGGACCTGCGGCGGCCGGATACCTTTTTGAACCTGGCAAAAAATCTGGAGAGGATACCTGGTTGGAACGGTTACAGCCTTCTTATCGAACCCAAACTTACGGTGACGGCGGTGCCGGGTGGCGCCGTGCCGCTTTTGCAACGGGATATCGAACGCATCCCCGGGGTGGAATTCAGCTTTCCCGACGGTGCGGATCTTGTTGTCGTTCTTCAGCAGCAGGATTTCGCTCCCCGCATTAAAAAGCAGATCCAGAAGGTCATGAATAAGTATCAGGTTCTGGAAGTGAGATTCCCCGTCCAGTACCCCATAGAAGATAAAGTGGTGCTGGGCAGAATGCTTGCGGACAAGCTGGCTGGAGCGACAAAAGCCGCGCTGGTCCAGGATGTTTCCCAGTCAAGCCAGGGGGATGATCTCGCGGCGATTTCATCCACCTTGTCGGAAATAAAAAAATTCCTTATGTATTACAGTGCGGAGATCGATGTGGTTGTAAATGGCGAAGAAATACTGCATCGCGGGGACCAGATCCTGCTTAAGGGCGCCGCGTCCCGGCCGGTGGCGGAGGGAGATCCTGTCAGGCCGGGCAATATTTTGATTTCCATTGAAAGCTTTGCACCCGGGGAAGGTCTGGCGACCGGCCGAATTGTACAGGGGGACAGCGCGGAGATAACAATGCCGGAAGCTTATCGGCTGACGCCTGATGGAAAAGCCGGACGCTATGTGGGCGAAGTTTCGGTAAAAAGCAAGCGTAACGAAATCGTCCATGCGGTGGATGAAAGCTCCAAGCTGCTTTCCCGGCTGCAGGCGATAAACGTGGAAGGGCGGAAAACACTGGCGCACCTTCTTGATACCATGGATAAATATGAGAACATGGTGGAAGAGGTTTATGCCGTCCAGAACCAGACCGAACAGCTTATGAAAGGGATCGATCTTTGGCAGGATACCGCAGGAAATCAGGAGTTGCAGAGCCTGGCCGGTAGGCTTAAAAAGGTTTCCGGCGAAATCGAAAATCTGGCTAATGCTTATGGGAAAGTGGAATTCGCCCGTTCCAGGATGGAAAGCTTAAAAAACAGCATCGATGCCCTCCGGGAAAGGCTGGGCGGTGATATTTTAGCGAAGTCCGATCCGGATACGCCCATGCTGGGCAGCTTTTTACTGGTTAACAATATCCTGCAGCAGATGGAAAATCAGCTTTTCAAAGGAGCGCAAAAAATCGACACGGCCTTAAGCAGCATCAACCCCGTCACCCGGTTTATTTTAACCTGGCAGGGCAGAATCAAATCTTTTGCGGATTTTGTGACGGGGCTGGTTTTTCCGCAGGACAAGTGGAAAGCCCTCGATTTGCTGGAGGATGTATATGACACCACCGGAAACGCTTTGACTGAACTCCGGGGATTGAACATCGCCGGGCTAAGGGGTGATCTGGGACGGATCGGCCAGCAGATGGCGTCTCTGGATACCATTGATGTCGACGCAATTGTGAACCAACTGGAGTTGATTCGCGATTCCCTGCCCCGATTGCGCGATGAGGAGATCGGCCGTTCCATTGTGCTCATCGACATGTACGCGGGGGATGATTTATCCGGCCAGTCCGTAAGGCTTTTAGCGGATAAGGGGTTTTCGGCCGAAACCGCGCAGCGCGTGATAAGCCGGGCTGTGAAATATGACAGGGTGAAAGTGCAGGCGCTTCCAGTAGGAGTATTTGAGCCGGAGATACGTACGGAGGTTTTCAGGGTGCTCAGGGAAGTGCGCGGCACCTTGGCGGCGATTTTTGTTTATATTTTGTTGTTTCTTTGCTTTTTACTGGATCTTATGCCTGTCCTGGCTTATATTAAATGGCGCCGGAAGCGGGGAAAGCCGGGACGTATGATTTTCACGGATATTTTATTTCGGGGTACGCCGCCGGTATATGCGGCAACTGGAGCGGCAAGCGGTATTTTATTGAGCGCCTGTTATTTGCTGGCGGGGGCTGCCGTCCCTATGGTCTCTTTATGGCAGGTGGCCTTTACCGGCATCCTGATGGGCTGCTATTTTATTTACAAAGCTGAGGCATATGCTCCGTTGAACTATGATGAGATCATGGCGTGCGAGGCTTTCGGGCTTCCATCATCGGTGGTTTTGAGGGAAATAATAATCCCGGAAAACCGGCCTGGGATCTTCAAATTTCTTAACTCCAGAATGAAAAAAATATAGGTTAAGGAGCGACCATGGAAATGCTGACGGTTAAGAATCTTTCCAAAAGGTATGGGAAAAAGGAAGCCCTGCGCCGGGTTTCGTTTACGGTGAAAAAAGGCGAAACGGCGGTAATTATGGGACCTAGCGGGTGCGGGAAATCGACCCTAGTGCGGTGCATCAATCGGTTGATCGAACCGGATCAGGGCGAGATAATCCTCGCCGGGCATGAAGTGCACAAGTTGAAGGAAGAAAAGCTTCTTGCGCTGCGCAGAAATATCGGATTCGTTTTTCAGCATTTTCAATTGATTCAAAGGCTTACTGCCCTTGAAAATACCATGCTTCCCTTGCTGTTTCACGGTATGCCCCGGGAGATGGCGGAGGAAAAGGCAATTGCCGTTTTATCCCAGGTAGGTCTGGAATCCAAAATTCGTCAAAAACCTGTGGAACTTTCAGGAGGAGAACAGCAGCGGGTCGGCATCGCTCGTGCGTTGGCCATGGAGCCGCAAATCATGTTATGGGACGAACCTACGGCGTCGCTGGATCCCATTCTGGTTTTTGAGGTGGTGAAAGTGATGGAGGAATTGGCGCGGCAACGCACCACCATGCTGGTAGTCACCCACGAAATGCGGTTTGCTTGGAAAGCCGCAGACAGAGTGTTTTTAATGTCCGGCGGGGAAATCGTTGAAGAAGGCCCTCCATGGAAGGTTTTCCTGAATCCCGCATCTCCCTGCGGATTTAAATATAAAGCGCTGCTGGAAGAAAACCGCTTGAACTGAAATTAAAATAAACATGAGCGGCAGGTTTTTTGCATTTCGTGTCTAATAGAAATCGCTTGGGTCGATTTAAATTTGTGCCGGCGAAAAATGAGGGAAGCATGGACCCGGTGGTTGATAAAAGCATTCGCACGGGGGCGGTTACAAGCATGCGTCAAAAAACTATTTCCAGGGAAGTGTTTATAAAGGGACAAGCGCTCCACACCGGGGTTGATGTGGAAATGAGATGTGCTCCGGCTTCAGGGGATGCCGGAATTGTTTTTTTCCGAAGCGATCTTCCGGGAAGTCCCGCAATCCCGGCCATGGTCTCCCAGGTCTCGGATACCAGGAAATGCACGGCCATCGGTAAAGGTGACGCGCAGATTCAAACCATTGAGCATTTTATGGCGGCGCTGGCCGCGTTGCATCTGGACAATCTTCATATTTACGTACACGGTCCTGAAATCCCCCTGGGGGACGGAAGCGCCGGTGTTTTTGCACGAAGGCTGCTGGAAGCCGGCATCGAAGAACAGCGCGCGGAAAGAAAAGTTGCTGTTTTAGATGAACCGGTTTGGGCATTCCAGCCTCTTCCCTCAGGAAAACTGGCCTCAATAGTGGCCTTGCCCGCGGAAACGCCGATGTATTCTTATACATTCGTCAGCGAGCATGACGCCCTCTCCGACCAATATGCGGAATATTCCCTGGATTCCGGAAATTTCCTTGCCGAGATAGCCGATGCGCGCACCATCGCCTTCATGAAGGAGATCGAATTTTTACGCAAGCAGGGTCGGGCTTTGGGAGGCAATATGGATATCGCAGTGGTGGTGGGGGAACAAGGTTTATTAAATCCGATGCGGTTGCCGCAGGAAGTGGCAAGGCATAAACTGGTGGATCTCATCGGCGATCTTTACCTGCTCGGCCCGGTCCGCGCAAGATTTATCGGAATCAGATCCGGCCATAGCTTGAATAATGCGCTGGCGTGCAAATTGGCCGGGATCTTGCGATGAAAGTTTAGCTTAAAGCCAATTTACGTTATTATGATAATTTGTAACTACTCAGCCACCGCCGGGCACTTCGACAACCTCAGTGTCCGGCTAAGCTGGGAAGTCACTAATTTTCTCATTATACATGGTAATTGAGCCTGTCGAAATGACCATGATGATGTCGCTAAAATCGATAGCCTAATGGTAGCCATACACTATATTTAGTGGCAAGACCTGGCATTGAGGTAAACGCTATTGCCTCGCTTAACTTGGATCTTGCGAATTCCGGCGACAATTTGTATAATATTTTAAGCTTTCGGCTTAATGATTTATAAACATTGAAAAGATTAAAAATAATGAAAAAAGTTTAATACGGCAGTAATTTAAAGTTAAATCATAATACTCAACAAATTTGAGCAAATTTACCCAAATTTGGCATGCCAAATTATTTCCAAAAGCCCCGATATTATATCAAAAAATATTTTACATATCCGCGATTGCAGCAGTATTTTTTGACGCAGCCGCTGCCGCTCAAATCAGAAAGGGGAAAGAGCATGAAAGTCATCGAATCGAGAGTTATACCTCTGCGCGATATACACCCTACAGCCGTTGTGCATCCCAATGCCAAGTTGGGCAGGGAAGTAGTGATCGGGCCTTATTCCATTATAAATGAAAATGTGGAAATCGACGATTTTACGGTAGTTGATTCCCATGTAGTCATAGACGGATGGACAACCATCGGCAAGTATTGTCATATCTATCATGGCGCTTCCATCGGCTGCGAACCGCAGGATTTGAAGTTCAAAGGTGAAAAAAGCTATGTTTTTATCGGCGATTATAATATGATACGCGAATTTGTGACGATTAGCCGCGGCACGGAAGGAGGCGGAGGGGAAACCAGAATCGGCAACGATAACCTTTTTATGGCATACTCTCACGTGGCTCACGATTGCCAGATCGGCAACCACATCGTGATCGCCAACTCCGTAGCCCTTGCCGGCCATGTCGTGGTTGAGGATCGCGCGATCGTCGGCGGATTATCCGGTGTCCATCAATTCACGAAAATCGGGAAAATGGTAATGGTCGGCGGTTGTACCAAAGTGGTGAAGGATGTACCCCCGTATATAATCGTGGATGGAAATCCGGCGAAGGTGGCGGGGATAAATATTGTGGGTTTGCGCCGTAACGAGGTTCTTCCGGAGGTCCGCGAGGAAATTAAAAAAGCATACCGGATTTTGTACCGGAGCGGTCTCAACATGGCTCAGGCCATCGAGCAGATGGATCAGGAACTCACCGGCAGCCCTGAGATCGAACATTTTATTCGTTTCCTGCGCAACGCCGAACGCGGTATTTGCCGCTAATATAGCGTTCCGTCGATATACGATCAAACACCTTGAAACTGCCATAAGAACCTGGTATTTCTTCCGGGCGAGGGAAGGAACAGGATGGCGGATGTCGAATAAACACCGTTTATAGACGGTGTTTATTATTTTGGCTATAAGGTTTGTACGATTGAGAAAGAGGTTGGTCTATTGAAGATCATGCTGTCAGCCGGGGAAATCTCCGGAGACTTTTATGGCGCCCGTTTAGCCGCTGCGCTGCGCATTTTGTCCCCGGATTTGGATCTTATCGGCATGGGCGGCGGTTTGATGGAAAAAAACGGCGTCAAATTGATCCATAATCCGCTGAATCACAGTGTGGTGGGCCTGGTGGAAGCGCTCAAGGCGTACCCCGTTTTTAGAAAAGTCCTTAAAAAACTGCTGCGGGCATTGGCGGAGGAAAAACCGGACGTCCTTGTATTGATCGACTTCCCTGGCTTTAATATGCGCCTGGGCAGACTTGCGAATAAATTGGGCGTTCCGGTAGTCTATTTTATCAGCCCTTCCGCATGGGCCTGGCGGGAAAAAAGGGCCAGACGCGTAGCTTCCTGGGCGAAAGCCGTGGCGGCGATCTTTCCTTTTGAAGCGGAGGTGTATCGCAAAGCCGGCGCCAATGTTACCTTTGTTGGACATCCGCTGCTGGATCTGGTAAAACCGCAAAGGACGAAAGAGGAATTTTGCCGCACTTTCGGACTGGACCCCCGGCGGTTGATATTGGGATTGCTGCCGGGAAGCCGGATGGGGGAAGTAGAAATCCTGCTCCCCATCATGCTGGAAGCCTTAGGGCTTCTCAAGAAAAAAATTTCCTCCCTGCAGGCGGTTCTTCCTGTAGCGCCGGGCTTTGATCCGGATGTGGCGCACGCCGTCATCGACAAGTACGCGTGCAAAGTGACCGTAGTGGAAAATGCCTCCTACGATGTTATGACTGCCGCGGATTTTTTGATTGCCGCATCCGGAACGGCGACGCTGGAAGCGGCAATCTTGAAGGCTCCGATGCTTATTATTTATAAAGTAGCCCCGCTTACTGCAATCCTGGCCAGACTACTGCTGCGCATCCCTTTTATCGGGCTTCCCAATATCATCGCCGGGCGGATGGTGGTTCCGGAAATTCTGCAGGAACGGGCCCAGGCCGGTGAAATAGCGGAAAAAGCATATGAATTTTTAAGTTCTCCGCAAAAAAGGGAAGAGCAGCGCAAAGGCTTGAGTGAAATATTACCAAGTCTTGGGGGACCGGGAGCCCTTAAAAGAACGGCCGAACTGGTCTTATCCGCCTCAGCCGGAACCATACCCCCCGGACGGCGCTCATAAGAAGCAAATCCGGCAGGTTTTTCCGGATTAAAAGCGAAGTAAATGAAGGTATTTAATATTTACTAAGCGATAAAATTCCTTGCAGCAATGTATCCGCGAACGAGGTGACTCTGGTGGCGCGTAAAAAGTTAATCTGGGCCGCTGTTATATGCATTCTCCTGATCTGGCACGGTTTTCTCTGGTTTACGCGGCGCCGGGAGCCGAAATATCAAAAAACGCAACTGGAAGACAAAGTGCCCGATCGAATCATGAGCACAATGACATTCCCCACCTTACAGGTGATCAATGCCAGAGGTTGGGTGGAATGGGATTTTACCATAAAAAAAACGGAGATTGAGGCCGATGGGGCTTTGCTTTCCACGGTATACGGGGTGTATTATGCAGGCGGAGGGGGTAAACCGTATTTATGGATTACCGGTGACCGTGCAATCTTGAGTCATAATACACGCGACATCGTTTTCGAGGGACATATTGTGGTGAAAACCAGCAGGGAAGAACAGATCGAAACAGAGCGCCTTGTCTGGCTGGCTGATGAAAGAAAACTTCATGCTCAGGGGGATGTCAAGTTGACGCGTCGAAACGTCGTCACAATTACCGATGAACTGGTGGCCTTGCTTTATGATCATATCATCACCACCGGACCTTCACGGACTTTGATAATGGAGGATACAGGCAATGGCGGTAAATAAGCGGATTGAGCTGCTGCTGGCCGCGGTTATAATTATGCCGGCCATTGCAGCGCACGCCGTGACATGGACAATCGATGCCCCCGGGGGCTTGAACGCCGATAAGGAAAAGCGATGGGCGGAAAGAACCCCGGAATTGCCCATCACCGTTAAAAACAATCTCGGCTCATATCTGGAAGGAGATCGGATTGAGATTTGGGAACCGCCTCCTGTCTATATTTTGCAAGGTCATATTAAAGGCTTTTATGTTTTGGAAGGGAAAGAGTACCGTATTCAGGCTGATGAGCTTAAATATGAAGCCGGCAAAAACCGGATCACATTAGAAAAAACCGTCATCTCATGGGATGCCCCCGGCGGGGTTATTGCTGTGACGGCCGGGAAAGTATTCTGGTTTGAGAAGGAGAATATGCTCTCGTGCCATGATGGTGTGAAATTTCAACTGGCGGGCGCAGAAAACTACGTCCTGGCTGCAGAAAGCATCGAAGCCGGCCTGGCGCAGGGAACTGTCAAAACAGACCGTCATGCGGTGTTGCGCCGTGAGACCACCGCAGGACAGCTTCAAATCGACTTTCCCAGTGGCTTCTCCGGTAATTTCATTTCCCGTGATCTGGCGGCGGAATCCGATCCCGGGCGCCCCATCAGCGCTGCAAGCGGTAGATTGATACTGGAAGGGACGCGTCTCAAGTTCACCGCAGCGCAGCATTTTGAAATCACGGATGTAACTGTGAAAACCATGGAAGGCGATGTCTTCACTTCAGGACTGCTGATAGGGACGGTTGCTCCTCCGGCTATGACTTTAACCGGCCGTCCGGAATTGAAAGGCAAAGGATTTTATGCGTCATGCAAGGAGATTTACTGGGACGGGTTGCAAGATATTGCATACCTGCGCGGCGAACCCGTAATAAGGAAGACCGGCGCACAGGAAGTGACTTGGACTGCCGCCGTGATTGCTTATCATGTCAAGGAACGAAAACTGTACGGCAGCGGTAGTCCAAAGTTAAGTATACATCAAGGCATATGATGTAGTTCCGCACCGAACCCATGGAAAGAGAGTGATTTTTTTGGCCATCGAAGTAAGCGGCCTGGTTAAAAGATACCGGCAGCGCGAAGTGGTGAAAGGTGTATCCCTCCATGTGGAAAGAGGCGAGGTGGTCGGTTTGTTGGGCCCGAACGGGGCCGGGAAAACCACTACTTTTTATATGATCGTCGGCCTTGAGAGATGCGATCAAGGTAAAATCGTAGTGGACGACATGGAAATTACGGAAATGCCCATGCATCGAAGAGCAGGTGCGGGCCTGGGTTATCTGGCCCAGGAACCTTCGGTTTTCAGGAAGCTGACGGTGGAGGAGAATATCCGGGCGATCCTGGAGTTGCGGGGACTTACCAAAAAGAAGCAGACGGAGGCTGCCGGGCGGTTGATGGAAGAGTTGAACATCACGCGGATCCGGCGCCAACTCGGACAGATGCTCTCCGGGGGAGAGCGGCGCAGGGTGGAGATTGCCAGGGCGCTGGCTTTATCTCCGGCCTATATCCTTCTGGATGAACCGTTTACAGGCGTCGATCCAATCGCCATCGCCGATATTCAGCAGATTGTCCAGGACCTGAAGAAGAAAAATTACGGAGTCCTGATTACAGACCACAGCGTGCGTGAAACGCTGGCCATAACCGACAGGGCTTATATCATGCACGACGGCCAGATCCTTGTATCCGGCGCATCGGCTTCCATTGCTGATAATGAGGTCGCAAAAAAGTTTTACCTGGGAGAACGCTTCAGGATGTAAAGGGAGGATCACCGGTGCAAATATATAAACGCTATTTATATCAGGAAATGGTGGCGCCTTTTTTCTTCGGCTTTTCCGCCTTTGCCAGCGTGCTCGTCGGTCCGCAACTTCTCCGCCAAATACAAAACGGCGTTCCCTTTTCCGTTGCCATGAAAATCGTCTGGTGGGGAACCCCACAGATTATCGCCTGGATATTACCCATGTCCATGCTTTTTGCGACCATGCTCTCTCTGGGCAGGCTTTCCGGCCACAGCGAAGTCATCGCCATGCGCGCAGGGGGGATCAGTATAATATCCATAGCCAAGCCTTTCATTTTTATAGGCTTGCTTGTCAGCTTGCTGGGGATATATCTAAAGGAATCAATAGTCCCATATGCCGAAAGCAGGATTAAGGAAATCGAGGCCCTTCTTTTAACCGGCAAACAAGGCATCAAACAGTCAAATTTAATGTCGATTCTTGAGTATGAGCCGGACGGCAGCATCCGTAGCATGATTTATGCCCAGAAAGTTCAAGGCAAGGTTTTTATCGGGGCAACGGTGGTCAATAAAGAAAAAGGGCAAGTCGTCAGCATGATAAATGCCGCAAAGATATTTTACGATCAGGACCGCGGATGGTTTGCGGAAAACGGTACCATTTATTTTTACGACAATGACAGGTTGAAACCGACTTATAAGATGTATTTTACCAGCGGGGCCGGAGCCACTAAATTGAAAATCGCACGTAAACCGGAAGATTTAATTCCAAGTAAAATTGAAAGCAACCAGTACACTTTCAAAGAGCTACGCAAACTCTTATTACAGATGGGAATTAATTTTCCCCAAGTAAGACAGAAATGGGTGGATCTTCATAATAAAATTTCCATACCTTTTGCCGCATTGATATTCGTTCTGATAGGGGTTCCGCTGGGGATCCATTCCAACCGTCGCAATTCTTCGGTTGGATTTGGAATGTGCGTTGTAGTCATTATGATTTATTACCTCATGCTGCTTCTGGGCAATACGCTGGGCAACACCATTCTTCCTCCGGTGATTGCCTCATGGTGGCAGAATATTGTACTGGGTGGGTATGGTATTTATAAAATCATTAAAATTAACTGACGCTGACTTTTTAATCTATAAACTTCTTGATTTTTGTCTTCCCTATACAGTCTTATATTTATCAGCAGATGCTCCGTTTGGCAGTGCGGATTATTGAAATTTTCTGCAGAGGGTGAACAGTTTGCCCGTTGGAATACAAGTAATTCTGATGTTGATTTTGGTAGGGGGAAGCATCGCTTATCTGGGCGACTGGATGGGCAGCAAGATCGGGAAAAAGCGGTTGTCCCTGTTTGGATTAAGGCCCCGCTATACTTCCATCGTCATGACGGTTATAACCGGCATTATGATCGCTGTAAGCACGCTGATCATCCTCTCATTAGTATCCAGCGATGTCCGTCAAGGGTTGTTCCACCTGGAAGAATTGAAAAAAAAAGAACGCCAGGCAAAAATCCTCACCATAGCGATTCATAATAAGGAAAGCGCTTACCAAGTCCTTTCATCGGAATATGTGCGGGTGCAAACCCAGTTGCAGGAAGTGGAGCAGAGTTACCGCGCTTACCAGGAGAAGCTGGCGCCGCTGATGGAAAAATATCAGAAGGCGAACGAGGAATATGATCGCATTTCCGCTGAAATGGAAAAAACACAGGTCGTACTGAACGATACCAAAGCAGAGCTGAATAAAGTAAAAAAGGAGAAGGACTTTTTAAACAAACAACGCCTTCGCCATCAAAGCATTTTGAATGATTTATACGATAAAATCAATACCCTGATGAAACGCAAAGAGGAACTCCAAAAGGATGTCTATCGGATGACGCAAGATGAGATTGTTTACGAGGCCGGGGAAATTTTTTATCTGGTTAAGGTAAGGTGCAAGCTTACAGTGGATCAGGAGAAAGACTTGATCTTCACTGCGCTCCGCCAGGCCGGCAACATGGCTGTGATGAGAGGCGTCAAAGGCATCAACATCATCAATCCCGATTATGTGGACGCCATTGCGGCGCAGATGATGCATTCCAGGACTGAAAAAGGAGTACTGGCTCTGGCGTCCAAGGAAAATACTTTAAAAGGGATGGACCTTAATCTGGCGATTATTTTTATGCCTGACGAAGTGATTTTTCGTAAAGGCCAAATCCTCATGGAAATGTTGATCGACAGCAGCAGACCGGATTATGAAATCAAGGAACAACTGCAATCCATGCTCATATTCGTACGCGAAAGCGCATTCAGTAAAGGAATGGTGCCGGATGAATACAACGAACTCGGTGAACTCACGGACAGACAGATGATAAATCAAATCGTACAGGCTTTACGCGCAAAGAAGCAAAGTTATATCGTTCAGGTTCTGGCTTCCGAAGATGCCTGGAGAACCAAAGCGCCGGCCAAAATCAGATTCCAGTGGAAACCATATAAGAAATCGATATTTCCATTTAAACCATTTTGATTTCAGGAAGGAAGGCGTTTTTTTGTGAAGAAAACATAACCGGGGGGAGCAGGAAGGATGTAGAATGAAATGAAGCATGCATCGCCAAGAAATATTTATTTATCTTTGTGCTTCGTACTAACGATGGCGGTAATTTTCCCCGCGAATTCCTGCGGAAAATCAGTAATCATACCGGAAGGGAGTTGGATTTATAAGGTTCTTGCAGAATTGAATGACGCAGGCATCCCGCTGGTAGACGAGTATTATCAACCAGGTATGACATTGACCAGGTTTGACTTGGCGGATCTGCTTCTGCGTTTGGAAGGGCAGGATTTTTGGCCGTCGCGGCTCAAGAAGATCAGGGCCAGGCTTACTCGGGAGTTTTCATGGGAAATGTACCTTCTCTCAGGAAAATCGATTAAATAAATTATTATTCTCCCCCCATACTTATAATTGCGCCGATAACAATTTGGTGGAGAGCGTTTCAGATGATCGTAATATCGCTGGATCCGGGCAGATATAAAAACGGAGCCGCCGTCCTATCCGAAACCGACGGCGTACTCTGGCAGGGCATTGTCCCATGCAATGAATTGATTCCTTTTTTAAAGGATTTGGCGGGTAAATATCATCCTGATTGGTTGGTTTTGGGTGATGGAACCGGAGCGAAGACCGTGATAAAACATTTGGAGCAACAGTGGCCGTCACATATACCTGTCCGCCTTGTGGATGAGCATCTTTCAAGCAGAGAGGGGCGAAGAAGATTTCTTCTTGTCACCGCCAGGAGAGGATGGCGAAGATGGATCCCTATTGCGCTGCAATCCCCTTGGTTGCCTTATGATGATTTTGTCGCGGTCATACTGGGGGAACGTTTTTTTCATGACTGTAAGTCGTTGTCAGAAAGTAAAAATTAATTTGCCTGATTTATAAGGAGGTATTCCGATGCGCGCAAAATGGCGGGTGCTCTTCCTTCTCTTGTTTACCATCGGCGTCACCGCTGAAGAAATCGGTCCGGCTCAGCGTCTTGATTATCTGGAGCAGGTTGTGATGGGAAAAATCGTGGAAAACGGGATTATAGAACGTTTATCCTTGCTGGAGCAGGAAGTTTTCGGCCAGACCTATCAGGATTTAATACCGATTCGTTTGTCGCGGCTGGATCGTACATTGATTTATAACGGAGAATACGGCCAGTCTTTGGTATTTAAAATATCCGCCGGGGAATGGTTTATAACAAAACATTGCTACCAGGGCTGTTTATTGGATCGCACCGCATTTTTGGAAAAAATTTTATACGGTTTTGTTACAAAAGGCTGTCTTTTGGAAAGAGTGCAGAAACTAATCGCATCCTGCTGGTCCAACGGCCAGTTGGTTTCGGAGAAAGTGCTGCTTCCTGTAAACACACTTATAAAGGTCAAGCTGCTGACGGAGCTGCATACAAGTAAAAGCAGGGCCGGAGACAAATTCCAATATGAGATCACCGAAAATATTTACCTTGACAGCAGTCGTTCCATACTGGTCATCCCCGCCGGCAATATCGGCGCCGGAAATGTGGTGGGAGTCACTAAACCGGGCAAGTTCGGGCGCGATGGGAAGCTTCAACTTGATCCGGGGCAATTGACGGTTTTTGACGGTTCCAGAATCCAGGTTTATGTGGATGATCAGGCGATGCGCAAGAATAAATCGGAAAAACTCGCTGTGGGTATTGCCGCTGCAGGAATTTTTATTGCGGGACCGGCGGGGATCGTGACGCCGCTTCTGGTGGACGGAAAGGACACGGTCTTGTCCGTTGGTGCCGAATTTTATATTCAGACCAAACAAGCCGTCCAAGTAGAGGCTTTGCGTATCAACATGTAATACAGCACCTCAGCATGGAGAACGCCAATGAAGAAAATGCCATATGCAGTATTCCTTTGTTTAATATGGATACCGATGTCGTTTTACATTAGCCTCCCGGTTTGCGCCGCATCCCTGGGGGGTGATGTCGCAATAGAGGCCGACAATACTTATTTTGACGTAGATGGTGACGTTTTTTATGCGGAAAATCATGTTGTTTTGACGTCCCCAAATATGACCCTGACTGCTGACAAGCTCAGCTTCAAGCTAAAGGAAGAATCGGTTCATGCTGAAGGCGGCGTGCATTTTAATCAGGGCGATCTTGCCATCAGCGCGCAAGGTGTTGATTACAATCTGGCAAAAAAGGAAGGCAGTTTCCTCGATATCGCCACCTTTTATGACGGATGGTATTATTACGGCGCGGTCTTGGAGATTAAACCGCAGCTTATCACCATTAAAAATGCCTGCATCACCCGTTGCGCGCATAAACACTATCAATTTAAAGCTTCAAGAGTGGAGATTTACAATTGGGAAGCCATGCGACTTCAATGGGCGGGTATAAAGTTTCTATGGCTGCCCGGTATTCCCTTGCCGAATTTATACTTTAATTTTAAGAAAAACCATCTATGGCCGGGGATTTCACTGGGATACAATCAGGATGACGGCGCAGGTATCTCCGGAGGATTCAGCAATGCACTGGCAGGCGGCGTTATCCTCGGAACGGACCTGTCATTCTGGTCTGAATCCGGCTGGAAAGGAAGCGTTTTTTGTGATGCGGAATTGGCAGGCGATCATTTTCTCAGAACGGGAATATCTGCATCAAAACAAGATGAGACTTATTGGTTCTGGACATGGAAACACGAGTGGGGGCGACAGAACTGGGAAGCAGAATACCAGAGTACCCTGGATGGAATAAGTAGCGAAGGAAGCTTGAAATTTACGCGGAATCTTCTGGCGTACTCCAAACTTTCCTACCAGGCTGGCCTGGTTTATCATTGGGGGGGTGAAGCGGCGCCGGAACAATATTCCTTTTACAATTCATTCAATATTACGGACGGGAAGTTCTGGAAGGGGAAGGTTTGCGGCGCCATCAATACCGAAACCCTTGTCTGGGACGATATTGAAGTTAAATTATGGAGGCGCCTTTGCTGTATCGAACTGGGGGTGTCCTGGGAAAAAGACCGGGGATGGGGGCTTACCATGGGGCTGCAGTACTGATACCGTTTTATTGATTTTAAACGATATTTTAGCAAATGGGGCGAAAAAATGCCGAAAACTGCATTAATCACAGGCGTTACAGGGCAGGACGGCGCTTATCTGTCGGAATTTTTACTGAAAAAAGGATATGTTGTGCACGGCCTGAAGCGAAGAACTTCGCTTTTTAATACGGATCGTATCGACCATCTTTACCAAGATCTTCATGATGCGAGGGTTTCTTTTTATTTGCACCACGGGGATTTAACGGATTCCACCAATCTTATCCGCATCATCCAGGAAGTGCAGCCCGATGAAATATACAACCTTGGGGCTCAAAGTCATGTAAAAGTATCTTTCGAAACGCCGGAGTATACCGCGAATTCCGATGCCCTGGGGACTTTGCGGATACTGGAAGCGCTGCGGATTTTGCGCATGGAAAGAGCAATCCGTTTTTATCAGGCTTCCACCAGCGAGTTGTTTGGAAACGCCCGGGAATTTCCGCAAAATGAAAAAACACCGTTCTACCCGCGCAGCCCATATGGTGTGGCTAAATTGTATGCTCATTGGATCACGGTGAATTACCGCGAGGCATACGGAATGTTCGCGTGCAACGGGATTTTGTTCAACCATGAATCGCCCTTGCGCGGCGAGACTTTTATCACCAGAAAGATAACCAGGGCGGCGACGCGGATCAAACTCGGGCTGCAAAAAAAATTATATATCGGAAATCTTGATGCCAAACGGGATTGGGGTTACGCCGGAGATTACGTGGAAGCCATGTGGCTTATTTTACAGCAGGAACAGCCGGATGATTATGTGGTTGCAACTGGTGAAAGTCATTCAGTACGCGAGTTTGCGGAATTAGCTTTTGCTGAAACCGGTGTTGAGTTAGTTTGGAAAGGAAAGGGCATTGATGAAAAAGGATATAATAAATCCACCGGCGAAACGCTGATAGAAATCGATGCAAAATACTTCCGGCCGACAGAAGTGGATTACCTGTTGGGAGACGCCTCCAAAGCCGGAAAAATTCTGGGTTGGAAGCCGAAAACAACCTTCACGGAGCTTGTCAAGATGATGGTGCGGGAGGATGCCATTCTTGCCCAAAAAGATCTGTATTGCCGGAAAAAAGGCTTTAAAATCGCCGGTCATCCGGAGGAATAATGATTGTTGGAGGCGTTCATGAATCTCGATTCCCGCATCTATGTCGCCGGACATACGGGTTTAGTCGGTTCGGCACTCGTCAGGAGGCTTAAAAAAGCCGGCTACGGCAATTTGAAATTAATACCCAGCGGCGCGCTGGATTTACGGGAGCAGGCTGCGGTGGAAAGCTTTTTTTCCAGGGAGAAACCTGAATATGTTTTCCTGGCTGCCGCAAAAGTAGGGGGAATTTACGCCAACAACGCTTATCCGGCGCAGTTTATTTATGACAATTTGATGATCGCCGCCAATGTAATAAACGCTTCTTTCCGCCGGGGGGTCCGGAAGTTGCTTTTTTTGGGAAGTTCATGCATATACCCCAGGCTGGCTGCGCAGCCGATGAAAGAGGATTATCTGCTGACCGGCCCCTTCGAGCCCACCAACGAGCCCTATGCTGTGGCCAAGGTGGCGGGAATCAAATTATGCGAGGCTTATCACCGGCAATACGGTGCGGATTTTATTTCGGTGATGCCTGCAAATTTATATGGACCCAATGATAACTTTTGCTTACAGGATTCCCACGTCCTGCCTGCGCTGATTCGAAAGTTTCACGAAGCCCGGGAAAGGGGCGATCCGGAGGTGGAGGTCTGGGGCAGCGGAAAAGCCAGACGGGAATTTTTACATGTGGACGATCTGGCGGAAGCCTGCGTTTTTCTTATGGAGCATTGCCATTATGACGAAACCGGCCTAATTATCAATGTCGGCTCCGGAGAAGACTTATCCATCGCGGAATTGGCGGAAATGATTCACGATATAACAGGTTATCGGGGAGCGATTAGATTTAACCCGGCAAAACCGGACGGAATGCCGCGCAAGCTTCTGGATATTTCCAGGATTAACGCCCTGGGGTGGAAAGCCCGTATACCTCTGCGGGATGGACTGTCAGAAGTTTACCGTTGGTACAAGACATACGGCGTACTTGACCGGGGAAAAAACGGAGGCACCTTCCCCTGTGAAAAAGACTAAAATCATGCCGGTTTTCGGTACGCGTCCGGAAGCGATCAAGATGGCGCCTTTAATCAAAGCGCTTGATTGTGATGAGCATTTTGTCGTCCGGACGGTGGTAACCGCCCAGCATCGCAAAATGCTGGATCAGGTCCTGGATCTGTTCCGAATCAAACCCTTTTATGATCTGGATATCATGGAGGAGGAACAGACACTCACGGATATAACAGTCAAAGTGCTGGAAGGATTGGGGAAGATAATCGCCGCAGAAAAACCGGATATGGTACTGGTACACGGGGATACCACCACCACATTTGCCGCCGGCTTGGCGGCTTTTTATGAACAGGTGCCTGTGGGACATGTGGAAGCCGGCTTGCGTATACACGATAAATATGCGCCATATCCCGAAGAGATGAATAGGAAATTGACAGGATGCATTGCCGACCTGCATTTTGCCCCGACTGAAACTGCTTGCGCTTCTTTGCTCAAAGAAGGAATTAATCCCGGATGTATTTTTATAACCGGCAACACGGTGATCGATGCTTTGCTGCTTACTTATAAAAAGCAATACCGATTTAAAAACAAACATCTGCAACAGATCGATTTTCTAAGGAAAAAAGCGGTTTTACTGACATGCCACCGCCGTGAGAATCTTGGTGCGTCTATGCGGAATATTTTTCGGGCGGTACGCCGTATTGCCGCAACCCATGATGACGTGGAGGTTATTTTCCCGGCGCATCCTAATCCCAGAGTTCGTGAAGTTCTCGTGGAAACGCTGCAAGGCCTGGAACGGGTTCATATCATCGAACCGCTGGATTACGAATCGTTTGCCAATTTGATGGGAAGATGCCGTCTGGTTTTGACCGATTCGGGCGGCATACAGGAGGAGGCTCCGGCTCTGGGAATACCGGTACTGGTTTTAAGGGATATAACGGAACGCCCTGAAGCAGTGCAGGCGGGAACTGTACGTTTGATCGGCATGAAGGAAGAGGTGGTTTTCCATGAAACGGAAAGACTGCTTACGGATTCCAGCGCTTACGGCAAGATGGCAAACGCCGTCAATCCATATGGAGACGGCAAGGCTGCTAACCGGATCATGCAGGCGTTGCTTTTTTATTTCAAATATTCCACTCAACGGCCGGAGCAGTGGAAAAGTAAAATATAACGGTAAGGGTTTTTACATATGATCGATATGGTCAAGAAAATCATCAGGCGCATCAAGGGTTTTTTATATAAAAAAAATTCTGGTTATCGCACACAAATAAAATATCCCGTTGCCTTCCTGGGTTCCAGTTACGGAGGCTGGAGTATTTGCCCTGATCTGTTGGATTCAAAAAGTATCGTATACTCATTGGGTATAGGAGAGGACATATCTTTTGATCTTGAACTTATCGAACGTTTCGGGACAAGCATATACGCCTTTGACCCAACCCCAAAATCCTTGGATTGGCTTTCCAGGTAGAAAATACCGGATAAATTTAAATATTTCAACCTTGGTATTGCCGATTTCGACGGGACCGCTTTATTTTATCCTCCAGAGAATCCGGAGCATGTTTCCCATACCATCTTGTATCGAAAAGCTACTGCGCCCAAAGCCATTGAAGTAAAAGTCAGGAAATTGAAAACAATCATGGACGAATTTAAGCATGAACATTTGGACTTATTGAAAATGGACATTGAGGGAGCCGAGTATGGGGTAATTTATGATATCATAAAATCCGGCTTATCGATTAAACAACTATTGATAGAATTCCATCATGGATTTCCCGGTGTCGGGATAAAGAATACGAAAAATTCCATTGAATTATTAAATACGGAAGGTTATCGGATTTTTGCCATATCAAAAAACGGACAAGAATATTCGTTTATAAAACCATAAAGAAAAAACAGGCGGTTTTTAGCATGGATGACAATTTGGAACATAAAGAATATCAGCGCTTATATCTGATAAATCAGCATTATTACCCGGAGTTGGCATCAACGGGCCAGATATTTAAAGAAATAGCGGAATTTCTTGTTGATGACTATACGGTTATTGTTGTTTCCGGGCTGCCCTTTTATCACGACGGTAAAATACCGATAAAAAGCAAGGAAGTAATAAACAAAGTATCCGTGGTCCGACTTTGGAATACCCGGTTTTCAAAAAAGCGTCCCATGGGAAAGCTGTTAAATATATTAACATTTCAAATCAGTTTGTGTTTATATGTATTGTTTGTCATAAAGGAGAATTCCTTAGTAATGATCGGCACAAATCCGCCTATGGCCGTCAGTATAATAGCTTTTTTAAAACGTTTTAAAAAATTGAAATTTGTTTATGTGATTCACGATTTATATCCTGATATATTGAGAGCTTCTAAAATGCTGAAGGATACTTCCTTGTTTTATAAATTGTTAAAAAAGATGCAATATCATGCCATGTTGAAGGCGGACAGGATAGTCGTTATCAGTGAGGACATGCGCCTGCGCTTAAAAAAAGAATATGGAATAAAAAAAGTACTGACCGCCTATAACTGGGCTATCGGCGATATTTACCCCACAAATAAAGAGAAACAAAAGATATTCCTGGTACTATATTCCGGAAATTTGGGTATAGCCCATGATATTCATACCATATCCGGCGCCATAATGCGCCTGAAGGACAATGATGATATTTTATTCAAATTTGTAGGGGGAGGCGTCAATTTCGACAGACTTAAACGTATATGTGAAAACGAAAGGTTGTCGAATGCGGTTTTTCAACCATATCTTCCGGAAGATGAGTTAAATGAATCATTGAACGCCGCGGATATATCTCTGGTTTTATTTAACGGCAGATTCAACGGAATTCTTCTGCCCAGCAAATATTATGGAATATTGGCAAGCGGAAAGCCGGTACTGCTTATCACCGATGGACAAAACGATTTTACCCGAGATGTTGAAAGATATGACGTCGGTTATATAATTAAAACAGGCGAGGCAGCTCTTTTAGCGGATTTGATTTTAAGATTGCCCGGCAATCGAAAGGAGTTGGCAGAAAAAGGCATGAATGCGCGCCGTTTATACCTGGCGAAGTATAAAAAGGAAACCGCATTGCAAAGCTACACGAAAATCATCGCGGAGATGTCGCATAAAGGATGAAAAGCATGTTGATTACCGGATCCAATGGATTTATCGCCGGGCATTTGGTCCGCAGGTATTTGCAAAGCGGCGTGCGCATTATCGGGATTGACCTCGGCGGACAGCCCAAGATAACTCATCCGAATTATCAATATTATTCCATTGATATAAACGATTGGGACAGCCTTGCGGCGATATTTGCAAAACACCGCATAGATGCAGTGCTGCATCTGGCCGCAATTGTTCACCGCAAGGGAAAAAACCTGACAAGCAAAGACTATGAACAGACCAATTTTAAATCCAGTGAGTTTCTTTTTCGATTATGCGCGGAAAAAGATGTCATGGAAGTGGTTTTTTTCAGCACCATCGAAGTTTACGGAACGCAAGAGTTTCGGGTCATCCATGAGGATGTGCCGCCGGCGCCAATCACCCATTACGGAATAAGTAAGTTTCTAGCTGAAAAAGCCGCTCAACGGATTTTTACCGAAAATAATACGGGCGCCGCCATTTTAAGACTTGCACCGGTTTACTCCCGGGATTTTATGGCTAATATCGCAAGACGGGTTGTTTTTCCGGGAAACGGTTTTTACTATTATTTCCGGGATGGCCTTTACAGCTTTTCTTTTTGTTCCCTTTATAATATCATGGACCTGGTTGACTTGATTCTTGCGCAGCGAGCCCGGGATGTTCAAATATATAATGTCGCGGATTCCGACAATTACGCTGTCCGGGATGTCATCAGATTATTATCCGATAGAAATAAAAAACCGGTAATCCGGCTGCCCTATGGTATGGCATATCATTTTTTAAGCACAATGGATCTTTTCAACGGCTTTTTAAAAAGAGACGGTTATCTGTCCGGGAGGAATTTAGTGAAATTGCTTGACAGTAAAATCTATTCCGTTGAAAAGCTGGCATTGCGCTTAAATTATTTTCCGTCCTGGAGTTTGGATCGCACTTTACAGTTATCTCCCGAGACACGAATAAACATTCCTGCGGGTATATAGGGGAACTATCGAAAATATTCGGCAACAGGAGATGTTAAAATGCATGACAGCCCTCCGCTGGTATCCATCATCACTGTCTGTTTGAATAGCGAACGATATATCGAAGACGCAATAAAAAGCGTTATCGGCCAAACTTATCCCAATATCGAATATATTATTGTCGACGGCGGTTCCAAAGATCAGACCATGGAGATCGTCATGAAATATCGCAACAATATAAACACAATCATCTCCGAACCAGACTGCGGCATTTATGATGCAATGAATAAAGGTATAAAAAACTCCAATGGAGAAATCATCGGAATCTTGAATTCCGATGATTGGTATGAAAAAGATACTGTGGAGCAGATCGTCCGTGAATCTTATCGTGATACCCGAAAAAAATTTGGGATTTTTCATGGAGATATCCTGGTGTGGGATCGCGGACAAAAACCGTGGTATTATCGAAAACCGGGCGCGGACATCTCCAATTTGACCAAAAGAATAATTTTGAATCACCCGGCCTGTTTTGTCCGGAAAAGTCTCTATGAATCCATAGGATTATACGATATCACGTATCAGATTTCCAGTGACTTCGATTTTTTACTTCGCGCATATTTAAATAATGTGATGTTTAAATACCTTGGAAAAACATTGACAAACGTTAGGACCGGTGGAATCTCCACCATTAATTATATGGATGTTATGTGGGAATCGGCCAGGATTCTTTCAAAATACGGTTTCGCCACTCCCGGATTATTTGTCAACCTGTATTGGAATTATCTCAAGTATGCGGCCAAAAAAATAATATGCTGGTTCCATCTGGGATTTCTAATAGAATATAAAAGAACCCTATTCGAAAAGAAAAAAGATACGGCATATAAAATATATGTTAAGAATATCCCTGAATCAAGGATCACGAAATGAATAAGCCTATTCTTTCCGTCGTAGTATGTACTTACAACCGTGAAACCCTGTTGCCTTTCTGTTTGCAGTCACTGCAGGAACAGACATTGGATCAGAGCTTATATGAAGTAGTCATAATCGACAACAATTCCGATGACGGGACGCATTCCATCGTAAAATCATATCTGAAGAGAAAAACGAACTGCCGTTTTTTTGTGGAATATAATCAAGGGATCGGATTTGCCCGTGACAGGGGCTGGCGAGAATCTGCAGGCATTTTTATAGCTTACCTGGATGATGACGCCAGGGCCGGGAAGGAATGGTGTGAGAGAATTTTAAAAATTTTTTCTGCAGTTAAACCCATGCCGGCGGCTGTTGGCGGCAAATACCTTCCCATATATGAAACAGATCCCCCCGTATGGTTCAAAGATGATTTTGAAATCCGGACCTGGGGGGAAAAACCCGGTTTTTTATCGCTGCCTGCGAGAAGATATGGATTCTCGGGAGCGTGTATGGCCATTAGGCGCGATATATTGCAGTCCTATGGAGGTTTTTCCACCGGCCTGGGAATGAAAGGAAATAAAATCCGGATCGGTGAAGAAACTGAATTTTTTTATCGCCTGCAGGAAAAAGATTTGCTTCTATGGTATGATCCGGATCTTATAGTTCACCATTGGACTCCAGCGCGTAATATGGGATTTAAATATAGATTTAACCGGTCTTTAATCTCCGGCAAGTTCCTTGCGGGCTTACATCGCCGGAAAAGATACTGGTATGATTATATAAAACAATTCGCATATAAATTATTTTTTCCAGCAGTATTTCTTATCTCCATTTCGATTTTCGTCGGCATCATGCTGCTGCTATCAGCGGCGTCAATAAACATAGCAAAAGATCGTTGCATGGCGCAAGTTTATAAACTGGCTGGTAAAGCGGGTATTTATTTGGGATATTTCATAGGATGACAGGAGATATTCATGAAAAAGAAATATGCCCCGGTTGCTTTGTTTGTGTATAATAGGCCTATCCATGCCCAGATGGTTTTAGATAAATTGACCAATTGCAATGGATTTCGCGACACGGATGTTTATATTTTTTCAGACGGGTCGAAAAACTCTCGGGATGTAGCTTCCGTCGAAGAAACTCGCCAAAGAATAAAAGTATTCGCTTCGGCACATGGGAACATTAGAGTAATTGAATCCGAATACAATAAAGGTCTTGCCGATTCTATTGTTTCCGGCGTGGATTATATTCTTGGCAGATCTGAACAGATCATCATTCTGGAGGATGATTGCGTACCCTCAAGTGATTTCTTGGATTTCATGCTTAAATGCTTAATAAAATATAAGGATGAAAACAGAATCATGAGCCTAAGCGGTTACGCTCTTCCCATCAGACTTCCCCCAGATTACCCATATGACATTTATTATACCTATCGTTCTACTTCCTGGGGATGGGGCACTTGGGGAAGAGCCTGGAAATATTTCAATAGAAGCGGCAATCTATTGGATGAGATTAAAAAATCCAGGACCTTAAAGGAAAAAATAAACCGGATAGGGGCGGATCTAATCCCCATGTTGGAGATGCATGCCAAAGGGCAAATCGATTCCTGGTCGGTTTTTTGGTCTATTGCCATTATAAAAAATAACGGCTTATGCGTTAATCCCACCAAATCGCGCATTGAAAACATCGGTTTTGACGGTACGGGCGTACATTGCGGAAAAAGCGGGAAATTTAAGGTCGGGATATCTTCCTCCGATAAGGAAATCGTGTTTCCCGAGGAGGTAAAAGTAGAAAACTTTATAATCAGACAATACGGAAAATTTTTCGGCTCAGGCATAAAAGGAAAAGTTACAAATTTCATAAGAAGAGCGCCATGCCTTTTTGTAATGTTAAAACGCCTCTTATTATTATTTGGTACTAACCGCAGGTGGAATGATGGATATAGTAATGATAAACACCACGTATAAGGTGGGAGGCGCCGCTGCGATCGCCAGGGGGTTACACGAGTATATCAATAAGAATACGCGGCATAATTCAATATTTTTATATGGTTATGGGGGAGATAAAAGGGACGACTCACTTATCAAGATATCCAATTTCATGCAGATTTATTATGGCGCCTTTACCAACAGATACCTAGGCAGACCGGCAAATTTGTTTGTTTACGGCTCCATGGAAAAAATGATAAAAGCTGCGGATGTTGTCCACTTGCATAACTTGCACGGATATTACGTTAATTATGGAATGGTTTTAGAAATGATCGCCAAGTATCAAAAACCTGTAATATGGACGTTTCATGATCTCTGGCCGATTACCGGAAGATGCGCTTTCCCTCCGGAGGATTGTGATAAATGGACAAGCGGTTGTTTTGCTTGCGAATATAAAGACAGATATCCTAAAACATACACGGACAGGTCTCCCATTTTATGGAAAGAAAAAAAGGAGTTATTCAACACTTTATCAAAGAATCGAACCGTATTGATCTCGCCGTGCCGGTGGTTAAAAAATAAAATTGCCTTTTCCTTTATGAATGAATACAGGTCGGAGGTTATCCCGAACGGAATAAATAACGCGCCCGCGGCGCTTGATCCATTACAATGCAGACATAATTTGAATTTGCCCGCTGAGCGGAAAATTGTATTATTGGCTGCCGCCGACTTGATGGACAAAAGAAAAGGTGTGGGTGATTTTCTTGAAACCATGGACCGGAATCGTATTCTATTCATCACGGTCGGAAGAAAAATTAAAAGCGAGTTAAAGAACTTACGGCAGTTCGGGTATATAAATAATAAACAAACATTGAATAATATTTATAAAGCCGCAGATATTTTAGTTTTGCCGTCTATTGAAGACAATTTTCCCACTATTGTCCTGGAGGCTTTTTCTAATGGATTGCCGGTTCTTGGATTTGATACGGGCGGGATACCAGAACAACTGGATGGCGGTTGCGGCGTGGTGGTAAAGAAAGGGGATCTGGCCAAATTGAAGGAAACCTTGTTGCAGTTATTGAATTCAAAGACAGAGATAAAAAGAATGTCGGAAAATTGCATGATCAAATATAATCGGAAATATACAATAGAACAATGTGCAAAGCGATATCTAAAACTTTATGAGTCCGTAAAAACTTCTTAGGACGGATGATAATTATGTATAGTTTATTCTTTTTATTTATCACGGCAGCGGTTTTATCCTGGTGGATCACCGGTTTGGTGCGCATTTATGCGAAAAAAAAAGGCATCCTGGATATCCCCAATGATCGCAGTTCGCATCGTATTCCAACCCCCAAGGGCGGCGGCTTGGGTATTGTTGCCGCATTTCTGGGCGGGATTATTTTTTTATATTGCGCCGGCCGGTTGGATTTGCGTTCTGTAATGGCGTATATAGGAGGCGGCATTTTTTTAGCACTAGTGGGGTGGATGGATGATAAGAAAAGCCTGCCGGTTTTGCCGCGCTTGCTGGTGCACCTGTCCGTATCAATTTGGGCATTATTCTGGCTGGGGGGGTTAAAAGGGATAACGCTTGGGAACTACTTCTTTCCCTTCCGATGGCTGGGCACAGTCATTACTATTTTCGGCATCGCATGGTTTATCAATCTTTATAATTTTATGGATGGGATTGATGGGATCGCCGGTTCTCAAGCAGTCATTGCAGCTTTTTTCGGCGGCATTTGCCTCTTTGTTCGCGGGAATATGGAGCTGGCGTTTGTTTCATGGCTTCTCGCCTTTTCATCCTTGGGATTTCTTATTTGGAACTGGCCGCCGGCGAAGATTTTTATGGGCGATACAGGGAGTTGCGTTTTAGGGTATTTTTTCGGCGTGACGGCCGTGATTTCGGAAAACTCCGGGACTTTTCCTTTAATTACCTGGTTGGTTTTACTGGGAGTATTCATTGTGGATAGTACTTTGACTTTATTAAGAAGGTTTTTAAGCGGCGAAAAATGGTATGAACCTCATTGTACTCACGCATATCAGTGTGCGGTCCGAATAGGTTACAGCCAGCACCGCGTACTTCTTGCTGCGATAATGATTAACCTTTTACTTGGGATTATTGCCCTATGGGGAATGTTTCACTTACAATTACTGCTGCGAATCTTGTTTGGTTCATATACTATGCTCTTGTTATTACAGATAAATATCTTGCAAAATTTCGTTAAAACAAGCGGGAGATAAGCGTTAGGCGGGATTAATTCAATAAATGGGAGGAGTGCTTATGTTGAATATCCTAATCATGGCCGGAGGAAAAGGGGAAAGGTTCTGGCCGAAAAGCCGCGCAAATCATCCCAAGCAGCTTCTGAATCTTACCGGGGAAGGCACTTTAATCCGTGAAACCTTCCAACGGGTCCAAAATCTGACTGATATTTCCCGGATATTCGTAGTAACCGGTGCGGAAATTGCCGATTCCATCATCCGGCAGCTCCCGGAGATCCCCGCGCAGAATATTATTATTGAGCCTGAAAGTAAAAACACCGCCCCTTGTATAGGCCTTGCCGCATTGCACATTGAGATGAAGGATCCCGACGGAATTATGGCGGTCCTGCCGTCGGATCATGTGATCAAAAAAAAGGATGAATTTTGCCGCCTTCTGCGGGAGGGAGAAAAAGTTGTCAGGCAGTTTCAAGGAGTCGTCACCTTGGGTGTTAAACCGAATCGCCCCGAGACCGGTTATGGATATATAAAAAGAGGACAAGCCCTTATCGGTGCGAATAATATTTTCGCGGTAGAGAAATTCGAGGAAAAACCTGATCTGGAAAAAGCAAAGCAATATCTGGCTGAGGGAGAATATTTATGGAACAGCGGTATTTTTATCTGGAAGGTATCCGAAATCCGGAAGTTAATCCGAGAATTTCTTCCCGCGCTTCACCGGGGATTGGAAAAAATTAAACGAACCCTCTGCAGCGCTTCTTATCAGCAAACTCTCCATAAAGAGTATCATAAATTTAAAAAAGTATCTGTGGATTATGGCGTGATTGAACGGATTCCCGCTCTTATACATGTGATTCCGGCAGATATAGGCTGGGATGATGTGGGCGATTGGGGGGCTTTATCGCGGGTGAAGAAGAAGGATCAGAAGGGCAACATATTGCTGGGTCAAAATTTACTCGCCCTGGATCTGGAGGATTGCATTATGGAAACCCAGGGGAAAAAGCTGGTTGCGGCCATAGGTTTAAACGGCATTATTTTTATTGAAACAGAGGATGCAATCCTCATCTGTGCCAAGAACCGTAGCCAGGATATCAAGACCGTTTTGGAAAAATTAAACATGGAGGGCAAAAAACAATTTGCATAATATTTCAAATTGTGGTTATTTTTATAATCGCATAGAAGGAGGCCGGCATGGCGGATATTAACCTTGAAATATTTAGGGAGTATGATATCCGTGGTTCAGCGGAGAAGGATCTGACTCCCGGCTTTGTTTTTTTACTGGGAAAGGTAATTGGCAAGTATTTCCGCGACCAGGGAGAAGATCTTGTTTTGGTGGGAAGGGACAACCGTCTAAGCTCGGGACGTATCCGGGATAACTTGGTGGCAGGCTTGAATGCGGCAGGATGCAAAATAACCGACATCGGTGTGGCCGTTTCCCCGCTTTTTTATTATGCCCGTATTTTATACTGTATAAATGCGGGTGTTATGATAACGGCCAGTCATAATCCTGCGGAATTTAACGGTTTTAAGATCGCGAACGGCCCGGGGACCATATATGGAGATGAGATTAAATCCTTGGGGAAGCTGGCTGCGGAAATGAACCGCACAGAGCTTATCAATCCGCAGACAGTGGACGAATCCAAGGTGGAAATGAGGGATCCTGCGCCGTCATATCTTATGATGCTTTGTGAAAAAATCAAACTGGGTCCGCGCAAGATTAAAGTGGTCGTGGATTGCGGCAACGGAACAGCCGGTTTGTTTGCGGAGCGTTTTTTCCACATGCTGGGTTGCGAGGTCATCCCTTTGTTTTGCGAATCCGATGGGAACTTTCCGAACCACCACCCGGATCCGGTCAAGTCCTCCCATTTAAAATGGCTTCAAGAGACGGTTTTGCGGGAAAAAGCCGATGCCGGGATAGGATTTGACGGAGACGGGGATCGACTCGGTGTTGTAGATGACAAAGGCGGTATTATCTGGGGAGATCGGTTGATGATTCTTTATTGGCGGGAAATCCTACCCCAATATCCCGGGATTGTATCGATCGTAGAGGTTAAATGCTCCCAGACCCTGGTGGAGGAAATCATTAAGCTGGGCGGCAAGCCTATGTTTTACCGCACAGGACATTCGTTGATTAAAGCCAAAATGCGCGAAATCGGAGCGGTTTTCACCGGTGAAATGTCGGGCCACATGTTTTTCGCTGATGAATATTACGGTTTTGATGACGCATTGTATGCCGCAGGAAGACTGCTCAGAATCCTTTCCCGTACATCGAAATCCCTGTCGGAATTGTTCGAAGATGTTCCCCGATACCCGTCCACCGCAGAGACCAGAGTATTCTGCGCCGACAAGGATAAATTCCGAGTAGTGGAAGATATCCGGGATCAATTCCGAAAAACCAATGAGGTCATCGATGTGGATGGGGCGAGAATTTTGTTTTCGGGCGGCTGGGGTTTGGTACGCGCCTCCAATACGCAGCCGGTTATTGTAGCCCGTTGCGAAGGCAAGAACAATGATGACCTGCAGGAAATTGCGGATAAAATACGCAGGGCGCTTCTTTCTTTTCCGGAGGTGACGCCTTTCGAATGGGATTATTAATTCGGTCCCGATGATAAAATAAACATGGCGAATTTGACAGCTTTCAAATTTCGTGTTATATTAATTTCGTTTAATCAATCGCAAGCCTCGGTAATTAAAGCCGAGGTTTATGTTAGGTTTAACGAATCACCTAAATCCGTGACAATGCCAGTTAAAACACTGTCGCAAGCTCTCGTGATTTGGTCTGGAATCAATAAGACAGCAGGACTTTTATGCTGATCGTCGAAATAATTTTGGTAAAGCAATTAACGGAAGCGTACTCATATAATAACAAGGAGGAGCATAAATGCAAGTCAAGCAGGAAAAAATAGGCAAGAATCGCACTTTACTCGAGATATCGGTTGATGCAAATGAAGTGGAACAATACTTAAACAAGGCATATCATAAAGTGGTCAAAAAGGTTTCCCTGCCCGGTTTCCGCAAGGGAAAAACCCCCCGACACATCTTGGAAGCTCATTACGGCAAGGAAATTCTATATGAAGATGCATTGGATTTATTGATCAATGAAACTTATCATTCTGCATTGGCCGAAAAAACAATCAATCCGATTGACCATCCGGAATTGAAAATTGACCACAAATTCGAAGCCGGTTCAACTTTTAAATATAAAGCGGAGATCGATGTCCTGCCCGAGGTAGAATTGGGTCAGTATAAAGCATTGAAAGTGAAAAAAGATATTCCCGAGGTCACGGAAGAGCAATTGAATAAACAGATCGATATAATCCGGATGCGACACTCCGAGATTGTTTTGGCGGATAAGGAGAAGCTTGGAAAAAAGGATTTTGCCGTCATAGATTTTGAAGGATTTATTGACGGCAAACCATTTTCCGGGGGCGCGGCGGAAGGTTATCTCCTGGAGATGGGTTCGCATACCCTTATTCCCGGTTTTGAAGAACGACTCCTGGGTATGAAGCCGGGAGAGGAAAAAGAAATCAAAGTAACCATGCCGGCGGAGGAAAGGTACAAGGAAATGGCCGGGAAGGAAGCGATCTTTAAAGTGAAACTGCATGAAATAAAGCAAAGGAAACTGCCTGAATTGGATGATGAATTCGCCAAGGACATCAGCGAGTTTTCCTCTTGGGTGGAATATAAGGATGATTTGCGCCAGAAGATGTTAAAAGCGGCCCAGGAGGCGGCTGAACAAAAATATATCGAAGCGGTGGTAAAAAAGGCGGTAGAGAACACAAAGATTGATATCCCGGAAAAAATGGTTATTCGGGAGGCTGATATATTGTACAATGACTTCGCCCATAATCTTGAATATCAGGGGATAAAACCAGAGGATTACCTGGCATATAAAAAGACCGATGCCGATACAATAAAAAAAGAATTGCATCCGAAAGCGGAAGCCAATGTCAAAACGGAGCTGGTCTTAAACGCCATCGCCAGGCGAGAAAACCTTCAGGTAACGGCAGATGACTTGAAGAATAAATTTCGGGAGTTGTCCCTCATATATCGGCAACCGGCTTCGGAAATCGAGATCAGCATGCGCAAAAACCGCCGGATCGACTGGCTCGAAAACCAGATCCTGCTTGAAAAAACCGCATTCTTTCTGGCGGAGAATTCGATACCCACGGCATAAGGAGGATCGAGATGGAATTGATTCCGTTCGTAGTGAAGACAACCAACCGCGGCGAAAGATCTTATGATATCTATTCCAGGCTGTTGGAAGAAAGAATCATTTTTGTGGGGGGGCCCATAGATGATATGGTTGCCAATTCCATAATTGCGCAACTGATTTATCTTGAATGCGAAGATCCGGAGAAGGACATTTACCTTTATATCAATAGTCCCGGTGGAATAGTCTATTCCGGGTTGGCGATTTACGACACCATGCAGTATGTGAAGCCGGATGTTTCCACTATCTGCATCGGCATGGCGGCCAGTATGGGCGCGATTTTGCTGGCAGGGGGCGCCAAAGGGAAACGATATGCCCTGCCCAACTCCAGGATCCTCATCCATCAACCTCATATACAGGGTGGGGTTGGAGGGCAAGCGACGGATATTGAAATTCAGGCCCGCGAGATATTGAAGCTCAGGGAGATCGGCAATGAAATATTGGCTAAACATACCGGCCAGCCGCTTGACAGGGTGCAAAAGGATGTGGATCGCGACTACTGGTTATCGTCAAAGGAGGCCAAGGAATACGGCATAATCGACGGGATTTTTGTCCGAAAGGCTTAGGTTTCATCTCAAATCAACGGCTTTTGCGCGGGATTATTGCCCTTGAAAGCGCGGCTGCGTAAAGTGCCGAACAAACAAGAAGGTGGATATGGGATGTTCAAATTCGGAGATGAAAAAGGTCAGTTGAAATGCTCCTTTTGCGGAAAAGCCCAGGAGCAGGTAAAAAAACTGATCGCCGGCCCCGGAGTCTATATTTGCGATGAATGCATCGAACTTTGCAACGAGATTATCGATGAGGAGCTCAATGAGGAAACCAGCTTTGAACTGGGCAACATCCCAAAACCCAAAGAGATAAAGTCCGTTCTGGATCAATATGTAATCGGCCAGGAAGAAGCAAAAAAGATATTATCCGTGGCCGTTTACAACCATTACAAGCGGATTAACGCGGGGGAGCAGATCGATGATACGGAACTGCAAAAAAGCAACATCCTTATGCTGGGCCCAACCGGCTGCGGGAAGACTTTACTTGCTCAAACCCTGGCGAAGATCCTGAATGTGCCGTTCGCCATAGCAGACGCTACATCGCTGACTGAAGCCGGTTATGTGGGTGAGGATGTGGAAAATATCCTTCTCAAACTTATTCAAGCGGCGGATTATGATGTGGACAAAGCGGAGAAGGGCATCATCTATATCGATGAAGTTGATAAAATCGCCCGTAAATCTGAAAATCCCTCCATCACCAGAGATGTCTCCGGTGAAGGAGTTCAGCAGGCGCTTTTGAAAATATTGGAAGGCACTATCGCCAGCGTCCCGCCACAGGGGGGAAGGAAGCATCCCCATCAGGAATTCATTCAGCTCAATACCGTCAATATCCTTTTTATTTGCGGCGGAGCTTTCGATGGCCTGGAGAAGATTATCGAAAACAGGATCGGCAAAAAGACAATGGGCTTCGGAGCGGAAATCGTTCCTAAAGCGGAACGCAACATCGGGGAAGTATTGCGCCGCAATATGCCCGAGGATTTATTGAAATACGGCCTCATCCCCGAGTTCATCGGAAGGCTGCCGGTGGTGGTAACCCTTGACTCCCTTGATGTGGAAGCGCTGGTTAAAATCCTGATTGAACCGAAGAATGCGCTGATCAAACAATATAAAAAATTATTCGAATTGGATCATGTGGAACTGGAATTTGATCCGGATTCCATCAAGGCTATCGCTGAAAAGGCTATCAAGCTCCGCACCGGAGCCAGAGGCCTGCGATCCATCATCGAAAACCTCATGCTGGAGTTGATGTACGAATTCCCCAGCAGATCCGATGTGAAAAAGTGCCTGGTTACCAAGAAAATGGTGGAAGAAAAATGCGAGCCCCTCATTACTACAGTGGAACCCCGGAAGAAGAAAAAGGAAGAAACTGCTTGATTTAATGGAGTTTAATCACCCCGGTAAAGGCCGGGGGTTTTTATTTTATGCCGGGATAAATGCTGCGCCACAGGTATATTTAATGATTTTATACGAATACCTGGAAAAGTAATGATTTACGGGTAATGGGAGATACTATCCCTGGGGAGGGGAGAACAAATGGAATTTTTATCTAACATGATCGGTTTGATCAATTTATTTTTTGCTATCGTAATCGGATTGTATTTTTGGAATCTTTTACGCTCCCAATACGGCAATCGCAATGCCGTAGAAAAGGAATCCCGCAAGGAACTGGAAAAGCTCCAGAAATTAAGAAAAATTAATCTTACCGAACCTCTTTCCGAGAAAACGCGGCCTACGAAATTTGAGGAAATCGTCGGCCAGGAGGAAGGCATCAAAACGTTGAGAGCCGCTTTGTGCGGGCCAAATCCACAACATGTCATCATTTACGGCCCGCCCGGTATCGGCAAGACCGCTGCGGCGAGGATAGTCCTGGAAATAGCGAAAAAAAACCCCTTGTCGCCTTTTAAGGAAAGCGCGCAGTTTATCGAAGTGGATGCCACTACATCCAGATTCGACGATAGAGGAATTGCAGATCCGCTGATTGGATCAGTGCATGATCCGATCTATCAGGGAGCGGGCCCTCTCGGCATCGCGGGGATTCCACAACCAAAACCCGGAGCTGTCACAAAAGCCCATGGAGGGATTTTGTTTATTGATGAAATCGGCGAACTCCATACGGTGCAGTTGAATAAACTTCTGAAGATTCTAGAGGATCGCAAGGTTTTTCTGGAAAGCGCTTATTACAGTACGGAGGATTATAATATTCCCCATTACATCCATGATATTTTTCAAAACGGTTTGCCGGCGGATTTTCGGCTGATCGGTGCCACTACAAAACTGCCCCAGGACATTCCAGCCGCGATTCGTTCCCGCTGCGTGGAAATTTTTTTCAGAGGTTTAACTCCCGAGGAAATCGGTGTGATAGCATCCAATGCGGTACAAAAAATTAATTACCAGATAGAACCCGGCGGTCTTGACGCCATAAAAAAACACGCCGGAAACGGCCGCGATGCGGTCAATATCATCCAAATCGCCGTCGGCATCGCCATGACCGAGGAGCGGAAGATCATCAAACAGGATGATGTGGAATGGGTGATTCAAAGCAGCCAGTATGCGCCGCGCCCGGATAAAATGATTCCCCCCGCGCCCCAGGTAGGTCTGGTGAATGGACTTGCGATATACGGGCCCAACCTGGGGGCGCTGCTGGAAATAGAATGTACCGCCATTCCGGTGGAAAAGGGAAAGGGTAAAATAGTGGCCACCGGGTTGGTAGATGAGGAAGAAATGGGAAATTACGGGCACCTGATTCGCCGGAAAAGCCTGGCGAAGAGTTCCGTGGAAAACGTAGTCACTGTTTTAAAGAAATTTTTTAATTTGGACTGCGTCAATTATGATATTCACATCAATTTTCCGGGCGGATCCCCTATCGACGGTCCATCCGCAGGAGTGGCCCTGGTCACTGTTATTTATTCCGCGCTGACCAATCGTCCGGTATTAAACACAGTTGCTATGACGGGAGAGGTCTCCATCAGGGGGTATGTAATGTCCGTAGGCGGCGTGCGGGCCAAGATCGAGGCTGCCAAATATGCCGGAGCTAAAAAAGTTTTGATTCCAAAGGAAAACTGGCAGGAATTGTACAAGCAAACTCAGGAAATCGAAATCGTAAAAGTGGATCGCATCGAAGAAGTAGTTTTGCATGCGGTTCAAGATGCGCCGGCGGAGGATGCGGTTTCCGGAAAAGAAAGGGAAACCTATCATTGCCCGGCTTGATTCATATAGGGATTCATGTTCCGGCTGTCCGGACTATTATCTTCATAATTGTAAATAGGGGACAAGCCGGCTCCTTATACAAATATTTTACTTTTTCCCCAGCAGGTTATTTGGCAGGAATACGGAATAATATAACGAAAAAAGCCACGAGGATATTGTCATGGACAATTTGCTTTTCCAACTGGGGTCCGTTCATCTGCCTGTTTATAACGGATTTTCCAAGGATGATACTCTTTTATTCAACATGCACGGTGATTATACTTATCTGACCGAAGGTTATTACCGATCCCTCGATGCGCAGATGACGGAAAAAACCATTCTTCCGACAGTGGAACAGATTCTCGACGCTTACGTGGTTCCCCTGGCCATGGAAAAGGCAAAGATGCACAATCTTCCTGTTCCAGAATACAAGATCGTGAATGATCACGTCGGCGTGGCGACTCCCGCCATCGCCTACCCCATCAACCCCTTTTCCGATAAGTTCGAATTGATTGTCAATCCCGAGGAAGTGATACCGAAGATCAAGACAGTCACCAGGCTGAGTAAATATGCGGCCATCGTACAGACGCTGCCTGATGATGATTACCGCATCGATACCCTGCGCTGTATACTGGGCAAAACATTGGCCAGGGAATACGAGGATTTCGCCTGGCAGATTTTTACCACTTTTGGTATTCCTTTGATGAAGGTAAAGGTAATCGTCACCAAGTCGTCATATTTGTTTTCCTCCATCGGTCCTTTTGAATTGAACCAGCTCACCATCAACGAAAAAAGGATGATAGAAGGAATGGGTACATGGCAAAAATAGCGATCTTTACGGAAAGATACACCATCAGGAAATCCGTGGAATTGACGGCGCTTTCCAACTTCCGTTTGGCAGCCTTTGAACTCGGGCATCAACTGGATTTTTTGTTCCGTAATGAACTGCAGATTCTTGATCAATATGACGGGATTTTCATCAGGGCGCTTACGGACCCTCTTAACGCCACATATCTTATCTCTCGCCTGGCTCAACTCAAAGGCAAACGGGTGATCGACGATCCGCGCAGCATCCGCATTTGCTGCGATAAAGTCAATATGTACTGGCATTTGATGAAAAACAACATCCTCATTCCCGACACCTGTTTTTTAAATTTTAACGAGGTGACGGAAGAGAATGCCAACGAGCTTTTTGAGTCCATGGGAGTGCCCCTGGTATTGAAAGCGCCCAATTCCAGCTTTTCCGCATATGTGGACAAGGCCAACACCGCGGATGAATTTATTAAAATCGGCAAGAAGTTCCTGCGCAGGGCGGATCGCATTATTGTTCAGCAGTACATGCCCAGTAATTTCGATTGGCGCGTGATCACCCTGGACGGCAAGCTTCTGGCCATAGCCAAATATGTGATGGCGGAAAATTGCTGGCGCATTCATGAGAAGAACGGGGAAGGGAAAATGGTTTATTGCGATGTGGTCGGCGTGAACAAGCGGGAAGTGAACCCCCGGCTTCTGGAGATCGCACTCGCTGCTTCCGATGCCATCGGCAAAGGACTGTATGGTGTGGATATAAAGGAAGTCGACAATGAATACTTTGTGATCGAAGTAAATGACAATCCTAATATCGACGCCGGATTTGAGGACTTGACCTCACCGTCGATATATAAATGGATTATACAATATTTAGCGGGTGAAGATTTTGCCGGAATATAAAATATCCCGCCGCAGGGGAACGCCTGGGGATTATGCAATCCTTAAAAATATGGAAAAACTTTGTTTTTCCGAATGCGACCGGTTTTCCGCCTCATCCCTCCGCCGGTTTTTACTTAATCCCTGTGGAACCATAACTGTCGATATTATACAAGCAAACGGCATACCTGCCGGCTACGCCGTTTTTTTCGCCAGAAAAAACAGCCGGGTAATTCGGTTGTATTCGTTTTGCGTCATACCGGATTTTGCCGGGAAAGGCATTGGTCAGGGATATTTGCGGAAGCGCCTGGCGAGTTTCAACGAGGCCGTGATTTCTCTCGAAGTAAGGGCTTCCAATGCGAGAGCTCAGGCGGTATATAAAAAGCTCGGATTTACGATATCGGAAAATTTACCTGGATACTATGACGACGGCGAGGACGGTTACCGGATGGTGCGCCAACCATAGTATTAATATAGGATTTCCCCTTTTATTTTCTCCCGCAACGTATCGCTGCGCAGCCCCCTGCGCAGGGATTCCAGAGGAATCACTTCCGTAAGCGGCACATTTCCCAGGTTGATGTTGGGCCCGAACCTTCTGATCAATTCCTCCTGCTGCTGCTTAAGCGGCGCTTCCCAGATCAATTTCTCCTGGATGAGATTTCCGGAGCCTGTCAGTTCATCCAGTTTGGCCTGAATGATTATTCCGGCGGCATTATATATGCCTATGTTCTTTCCACTTTCCCTGCCCTCCAGGATTATTTTATCCGCCCCGTTTTCCAGGTCATGCCGGATTAAGTTAAGGATGTCTCCGGCATCCAATTGGTTTGACGGATCTTTCTTTCCCACCTCTGTGATTACTTTGAATCCGTCATTTACTGCGGATTTGATCAACATCGCCCGGGTTGTTAATGAAAGCGGGATCGTTCCGTCGGATATTTCCAGGTAGTCCAGGCCGTACCGGTGCAATTGCTCCAAAAAGGGGAGGACTTTGTGTTGCATAATGGCGATTTCCAGCAATGTCCCGCCGCAGTATGGCTTCACTCCATAGGATTTGATCAGGGATATTTTGCGGCGCAAAAAAGCATCTTTATATAATGCGGTGCTTCCGAAACCGAATTTATAAAGGTCGATAAAATCGGATGCGGCATCAAGCAGACCTTCCGTCTCGGCCAAAGGCGCCCCTTTATCGATTACCATCGTCCATCCGATCTCGCGCGGTTTTTCCAAACGGTTTTCTTCGGGATATGAAAGGCATGGCGACCACGCCCTGGGCATATAAATCATCTCCGGTCCTTATTGATGAGGCAATTGCGTTGTTACCTTAATTCAAGGTCTTGCCACTAAATATGGTGTATGGCTACCATTAGGTTACGATATTTAGCGGCAAGACGGAAAATTATCATAACAATGCAAATCGCTTTTGACAAAATTACCTTGCAGGAGGACTGAATTGATATATTAAAGTCGTATATTGTATGTAAATGCGGGAAAAAAGAAACATGTCCTGTCATTTTTACCCGCGTTTTTCCATAAATATAGACCACGGGGTTCGGAAAAACGGTTTTTGCGTTGTGGGCCCATGCCAGCCGAAGGAAAAAGCGGGATTGGATCATGCTCCAGGAAAACATCATCATTATTTTTATCCTGTGCCTGGGTATTGTTTTCAACAATAAGTTGATTGCGGCGGCCGCGGGAATTCTTTTGGTGCTTAAATTTTTGGCATGGCAGCTTCCCATCCGGCTGTTGCAGCAAAATGCGCTGGATATCGGCCTTTTATTTCTTTTACTAGCCGTTTTAATGCCGTTTGCCAGAGGAGAATATACTTTTCAGCAGATTTTCCGCTCGCTGCTTACCGTCCCCGGTCTGCTGGCGTTTCTAAGCGGGATCATCGCCGCTTATCTTTGCGGTAAAGGTGTAATTTTGCTGCAGATTCGGCCGGAAGTAATCATCGGCATGGTGATCGGAACTTTGGTTGGGGTGGTTCTTTTTAAAGGAATCCCAGTAGGGCCGCTGGCTGCCGCGGGGGTTACCGCCCTGCTGTTAAATATTTTCGGACTTCACAAAAAATAAGGAGGATATCATGGGCGAGGGAAGAATCATATCGGGGATGGCAGCGCTGCGCATTATATCGGGTGTATTGGAGATAGCCGCGGCCCTTGTCATTTTGCGATTGGGCCGCGTTTCCTCTGCGATTCGCATCAACGCCTTGCTGGGTTTCATCGGCCCTTTGTTTTTTCTGCTTGTATCTGCGCTGGGCATTATTGCCATTGCGGTCAATATATCTCCGTGGAAGATTGGGGGCATCCTGCTGGGGATCGCCATGATCCTTTGGGGAACCGCTTGAAGCGCTCCCCCTTGTCCGGCTTGCGCCCCTACTTCAAATGAAGGGGAATGAACGGCATGGATAAGGGGTATATTCATATTTATTTCGGAGACGGTAAAGGAAAAACCACGGCAGCGTTCGGACTGGCTTTGCGAGCCGCGGGCCAGGAATATTGTGCGGCCGTCATACAATTTTTAAAAAGCGGCGGTTTTAGCGGAGAAATATTGGCTTCCCGCCATTTGGTGCCTTTTCTTTCCGTAAGCCAGTTCGGCAAGGAGTGCAGGCATGCAGCGCAAATAAAGAAGAAATCGATGGAATGCAGAAACTGCGTTTCCTGTCTTTTTAATCCCGGCGATCTGAAAGACCGCCGCAGGATGAAAACCGCGATCCGCGCCGGATGGAAAGCCGCCCAAAATGCGATCTTCAGCCGGAAATATGATTTGGTGGTGCTGGATGAAATCGGTTCGTGCCTTGGATACGGCATGTTAAGCCCCGCCAAACTGGCTGGCGTGCTGCAAAAAAAACCGCCGGGCATGGAAATTGTTCTGACCGGCAGGAGGTTTCCCCCTGAGTTGCTGGAATATGCGGATTATGTCACGGAGATGAAGGATGTGAAACATCCTTACCGCCGCGGGTTAACCGCCCGCCGCGGCATAGAATATTAAACACGCATTCGGGAAATAAACCTTAAAAAATAATCAAATAAAACTTCCCGAAATCTATTGGTTAATCCATGAAATTCCTTAGAAAAGAGGCATGATGCATGCGCGGGACGACTGTTCTTGCCGTACACTTAAACGGCGGGGTCGCTATGGCCGGCGACGGTCAGGTGACCATGGGAAATACCATCATGAAGCATAAAGCGAGAAAAGTACGGAGAATTTTTGAACAAAAGGTGATCGCGGGTTTTGCGGGAGCGGTTGCCGATGCTTTTGCGCTTTTTGATAAGCTGGAGGGGAGGCTTAAGGAATCCCACGGCAACCTTCCCAGGGCGGCCATAGAGATGGCGAAGGACTGGCGCACCGATAAAATGCTGCGCCAGCTGGATGCCTTGCTTGTGGCGGCGGATGAAGAACATTTATTGATAATTTCCGGCTCCGGTGAAATCATAGAACCGGATGACGGAATTGCAGCCATCGGATCAGGAGGGCCTTTCGCCCTGGCCGCTGCCCGGGCATTAGCCATGCACAGCAGCCTGTCCGCAGGAGAAATCGCGCTGCAGGCCATGAAAATCGCCTCCGAAATTTGCATTTACACCAACGATCAGATTGTGGTGGAGGAGCTGAAATAAAAAATGGAATTGACTCCAAAAGGAATCGTGGAAGAGCTTAACCGTTATATTGTGGGACAGCATAAAGCCAAACGCGCTGTGGCCATCGCATTGCGCAACCGTTTTCGCCGGAAGAAGCTGCCTGAGTCTATCCGGGAAGAGGTTCTGCCTAAAAATATCCTTATGATCGGACCTACCGGGGTCGGGAAGACGGAAATCGCCAGGCGTCTCGCTAAACTTGCGCAAGCCCCGTTTTTAAAGGTCGAGGCCACCAAATTTACGGAAGTGGGATATGTAGGCAGGGATGTGGACATGATTATCCGGGACCTCACCGAAGCGGCGGTGCGGAAGGCCCGGGAGGAAAAAATGGAGGAAGTGCTCGTTACCGCCAGGGAAAGAGCGGTGGATCGCATAGCGGATTACCTTACCCACCCGCACCGGGAAAAGGCTAACGTTCCTTTTCAAGCCTTATTTTCCGCCATGGGCGGAGGGAAGGAAGAAGCAGCGCAGCCGGAGAAGGAAGAGGAAAAAACTCCGCTGCATTTAAAAGTGGAGAAGGGAGAAATGGATCAGGAAAATGTGGAGATCGAAGTGGAGGAATCTCCGCAGATTATAGGGGCCATCTCCGGCATAGGCATGGATGAAATGGGCATGAATCTGCAGGATATGTTTAGCTCCCTGATGCCGAAGCGAAAAAAGAGACGAAAAATGAAAGTTAAAGATGCATTGGCGATTTTAACCCAGGAGGAAGCGGATAAAATCATCGATCATGATGAAGTATCGCGGCTGGCTGTTAACGCAGTGGAGCAAAACGGCATTGTGTTCATTGATGAAATCGATAAAATCGCCGGCCGCAGCCAGGCGCATGGTCCGGATGTTTCCAGGGAAGGGGTTCAGAGGGATATCCTGCCTATTATAGAAGGTTCAACTGTTATGACAAAATACGGGCCGGTGAAGACGGATCATATATTATTCATCGCAGCAGGCGCTTTTCATATTTCAAAGCCGTCGGACCTCATTCCAGAACTCCAGGGCAGGTTTCCGATCCGCGTTGAACTGGACAGCCTTTCAAAGGATGATTTCATCCGGATTCTCACCGAGCCGGAAAATGCGTTGATTAAACAATATACGTCGCTCCTCGCCACCGAAGGAATTGAATTGGTCTTTACCCCGGACAGCATCAGGGAGATCGCCGCGTATGCCGAGTTGTTGAATCAGCAGACCGAGAATATAGGGGCCAGGAGGCTTCATACTATTCTGGAGCAGGTATTGGAGGAGATCTCTTTCTCGGCTTCCGACATCGGCAGTCAGACTTTGGAAATCACCCCCCGGTATGTAAAGGAGAAGCTGGATAAAATCATCAACACCGAGGACCTTTCCAAATATATTTTATAAGAAGCAATTGCGTTGTTACCTTAATACGAAATCTTGCCACTAAAGATAGTGACCGGCTACGATAGGCTCTCGATATTTAACGGCAAGACGTAAAATTATCATGACAACGCAAATTGCTCTATAATCAGGTTGGTTTATTTCTTAAAGATGCCAGGTTTAAATACCCCCGGATGTCAGAAACTAAAAGAACTGGGGGTTTTATTATGAGCGTATACAGCGAAGATGTTTGTACGGAATTGAATGAGAAAACGGATAAACTTCTGTTGATGCTGGAGAGGAGCAATATCAGGGAATATGTTCAATTGCTGCAGCGGCCCTGGAAACTGGTGTATCTTAATTTCATCGCAGGTCTGGCCAGAGGTTTCGGCGTTGCCATCGGGCTGACGATTATCGCTTCGATCTTTCTGATGTTTTTAAGTTATCTGGCCAATTTAAATTTACCTCTTATCGGCACTTTTATTGCAAAAATCGTGCGCATCGTGAACAAGCAACTGGTAGATCTCCCCAGATATTCAAGCTGATGATAAAGGAAGATAAACCATGGGAAAAAGCGATATGGCCGTTATTATAAGCCGCCTTTTGGATGAAAGGCGGAAAATTTTGCGGCTGATCCAGGGGAGCAACGAACGTCTGGATTTATGGGAGGAGCAAGGGATGGCGCTCAGTGAATTGTCCAACTATGACAATCATCCCGGGGATCTGGGAACGGAAACATTTGAGAGGGAAAAGGATCTGTCTCTTTTGATTAATGCCAGACACATTTTGTACAAAATCGAGAAGGCACTGAGCGCAATCCAGGAAGGAAAATACGGGATCTGCGATAAATGCGGAAACGACATCGATCCGGAGCGGCTTGGGGCATTACCCTATGCGTCATCCTGTAAGGATTGTCAGGAAACCATGGAAATGACGGTTCCATACAGACCTGTGGAAGAGGAGGTTGTTTTGGGGTTCGGTTCTTTTGACGATTCGTCTCCCGGGATCGACGGGGAGGATGTCTGGGATCTTGTCTCAAGTTATGGGAATTCCAATACTCCGTCGGATTTAATCGCGGATGAAGGTCAAGCAGTAAATCCGAATGATGATGATTATGCGGACCGCATGGAAATTGTAGAAGAAACTGACAAGATACCTGATCGGCGGACTTCGCGTTAACGGCAAAGAGAGCAATTTGCGTTGTCATGATGATTTTACGTCTTGCCGCTAAATAACAGCCTAATGGCAGCCATACATTATATTTAGTGGCAAGACTTGAATTAAGGTAACAACGCAATTGCTCAGATTGAAAGTTATTGCCGTATGGTTTGGCTTATGATAAAATGGGTTCCAAGAGATCTTATGAAGGCTGGTGAATCATATAAAAACTTGGCGGTATGCGCTGATCAGCATTTGTGTCGTTGCCCTGGATCAGGCCGCTAAATTTTGGGCCAAAACATCCCTTGCCGGCCATCCTGTTGTATTGATCCCGAACTTTCTTGCTTTGACTTATAATACAAACCAGGGCGCCGCTTTCGGAATAATGCAGAAGCAATGGGTTATATTCATTGGGTTGAACCTGGCGTTTTTCTTTTTGGTATGGAAATATTACCATAGCATTCCAAAGCGGCCTTTCATATTAAGTGGATTGTTTCTGGCGTTGGGTGGCGCCTGCGGTAACCTCATCGACCGTATTTTTTTCAAGGCTGTGACGGATTTTATTTGTTTCAGCTTTTGGCCTGTGTTCAATGTGGCTGATTCATCCATTGTGATCGGTTTATTCATGTTGTGCTGGGGATTATGGAGGCATGATCAGAACGGCCGAAAGCTCCCCGGGACGGATTGGCGCCGGCCCGACTAAATTTTGGAGGAGGATTCACTTGCATCCCGTGGCTTTTTCGGTTTTCGGCTTTGAGATATATATGTATCCGTTAATGTTTGAAATCGCATTTATTCTGGGTATTGTTTATACGATACGCGTATTGAAAAAACGCCGTATTCCTGCGGAAATAGCGATGGACCTGGGTATTTTCGTATTAATCGGAGCCATCGTCGGATCCCGGCTTCTTTTTTGCCTGCTGGACTGGAATGCATATAAGGATAACCTTCTTATGGTTTTCAACACCCGCAAGGGGGGGCTGTCTTTCCATGGCGGTTTTTTCGGCGGGCTGATTGCGGGAATCTGGTACTTGAAGGCAAAAAAATATTCTCCCTGGGAGTTTGCGGATCTGGTGGCGCCGATTATTCCCGTCGGCTATGCCATAACCAGGATCGGCTGCTTTTTCATGGGATGCTGTTATGGGATTCCTTTTGGGGATGGAAAACACTTTAACCCTCTTTTAGGATGGATTTGTTCTGACACAGACTGGTTGAATTTTTACCACCATTTTCCTTTTGTCTACCGCTATCCGACCCAGGTTTATGCAATAATTTTTAACATCATCATATTCCTCCTTTTGTACCGGAGTAGAAACCACAAGCATTTTCCGGGTTATCTCATGTTTTTATACGTATTTTACTATTCCATTTATCGGTTTATCGTAGAGGCTTTCCGGGAAAGCCAGATTATCCTGTTCGGATGGCTCCGCACCGCCCAAATGGCCAGTGTTGTATTGGGGCTTTTGGCGCTGTTAGCAATATGGTATTTGGAACGTCAGTACAAGAGAAGGGCGGTGGACGCCGCGTATGAAAAGCAGGGAATTTCCGGTTGAATCAGGGCATCAAGGCCAGCGCCTTGATGTTTTTATATTTACCGTGGCGGGCTTGCCGTCAAGGTCTTTTGGCCTGAAACTGATCAAAAACGGTTTTGTCACGGTGAACGGAAAAAAGGCCAAGGCGGGATATGCGCTTGTTGCGGGCGAGTCGGTACAAGTGTTATTACCTGATCCCACGCCTTCGGAAATTATGCCGCAGGAAATTCCGCTTAAAATCCTCTACGAGGACGAAGATATCGTGGTGGTGGACAAACCCCGGGGAATGGTGGTGCATCCCGGTGCCGGACACCGCCGGGATACGCTGGTGAATGCTTTGCTTGGCGCCTGCAAGGATTTATCCGGGATCGGCGGCGTGGAACGCCCTGGCATCCTTCACCGCCTGGATAAGGACACTTCCGGCGTTCTGGTGGTGGCAAAAAACGATACGGCTCACTTATCTCTGGCTGCGCAGTTGAAAAACCACAGCGTCAAACGGATTTATCTTGGTTTGATTTACGGCCACATAAAGCCGGAGGAAGGGACAATCAGCGCCGGAATCGGCAGGCATCCAGAGCGCAGAACCCGTATGACGGTCCTGCAAAAAGGGGGCAAATCTGCGGTTACGCATTACCGCACTCTGCAGAAGTTCCGGGATCATTCCTTGATGGAATTCCGCCTGGAAACCGGCCGCACTCACCAGATCAGGGTTCATATGTCCTATAAAGACCATCCGTTGGTCGGGGACGCGGTATATGCGGCGAAACGTCCCGATTACGGACTTGATGGCCAGGCGCTACATGCCGCAGTGCTGGGTTTTATCCATCCGCGTACGAAGATCTATATGGAATTCAATTCGGAATTACCGGACGAAATAAAACGGGTTATGGCTTTGATGAACTGAATGGCTGAAATAATCTAAAAGACGCATTGCGTTGTTACCTTAATTTAAGGTCTTGCCACTAAATATAGTGTATGGCGACCATTAGGCTATCGATATTTAGAAGCGTTGTGATAAAGTCGAACTCACCCCCGTTCCCCCTCTCTTCTGCGGAATAGAGGGGGACATGGCAAGGCTTCGAAGGCTCAGGATTACCCTCCCTTTCGCAAAAGAGAGGTC
>JBLNCG010000047.1:0-145268 GCA_050260475.1 Bacillota bacterium | reverse complement strand
TGCTTTTCATTCTTTCCTAACATGACTATCATCTCCATAGATTGATAGTAACATTATTCGACATAAATTGCTTTTTTCCTTTAAATAAATTGGGTTTTTCACAACGCTTCTAAGTCTTGCCACTAAATATAGTGTATGGTTACCATTAGGCTATCGATATTTAGAAGACGTAAAATTATCATAACAACGTAAATTGCTCTATGGCAAAACCCGCTCATGTATTGCCGGGTAAGCGATTATGGCAATCAACGGATGGCGTTCGCCCCCTTTATATTGGCGGCGGAATTGCAGACGGCAATTCCGCCGTTTTTTTCTGGCAATGAAATTGCGTGTGATTTTCATGGCGGAACAGGAATAAACGTTAATTCCCAGCTTGTTTTTTCTTATTATATTGCCATTCATCGTGATATTTGCGCTTTGGCTGACGGAAATTCTGTGGCTGAAGCTTTGATTCCGTTTTCCCAGCGGGCCAGGAAGGCGGGTGAAAGAATCGTCATTTTTTCTCCTTCTCGGTGTTATGATCCGGTGTTTTCCCTATCCGCCCATAAATCGCCGATCCGGACCGGCTTCCGGATGATTTTGCCTTGTTTCATGTTTCGATCAATCCTTTCACCCGCAGTTGCCATATCTCTTTTCGACGCCATAACGGCATTTCCTCCGTAAAGAACCTTGAACAAACCCTGTCAACAAAAAGACGCTGACGGAAAAGTTATCGCCCAAACCTCAAAGAAATCGATGCCGCGTCTGGAGCCGGTGACCAGGGCCATTTGTTTTCCAGTAGAGGCAATTGGTTGTTGCTTTAATTTAAAGTCTTGCCACTAAATATAGTGCATGGCTGCCATTAGGCTATCGATATTTAACGGCAAGACGTAAAATTATCATAACAACGGCAAATTGCTCCAGTAAAATCATGTTTCTTCCCTCCCGGATATTATTCAGGCGCGGCAAGACCATAAAAAAAGTTCGCCGCGGGGTAAGGATTTCTTATACCGGATCGGAATTCCTCCCGGCCGCAAAGAGAGGATAATTGCCTGGCGCCTCGAATATTTATGTTTATGGGATCCTGAATCATCCCGTAAGGAGGTGTCCGCTTGAACAATAAATTTCGCCGTTGGCTGCATGCGGAGTCGGCCCAATGGGTCGCGGAGGGGATTGTCCGCGAGGATCAGGCTGAGGTGATCCGTGCGAAATACCCCCTGGATGGGATGGGTGAGGAGTCCCGGAATACCATAATCAACATGTTGTTTGTTTTCGGCGCGGTGCTGGTGGCCTGCGGCATTATTGCATTCATTGCGGCCCACTGGGACGGGATGGCCGCCTTTGTCAAACTCTCCTTGATCATGGGAATTATGCTGGCGGTCCATTGGGCCGGGTTTTATCTTTGGAAAATCAGGGGCGCGTCCCCCCGGCTCGGTCACGCCCTGCTCCTGCTGGGCACATTGATTTTCGGTGCCAATATCGGGCTGGTCGCCCAGATCTTTCACCTGCACAGCCAATATTACAATGGATTTTTAATCTGGACCGCGGGAGCACTGATCATGGGGTACGCGGTGTCAAGCGTTCCCCATGCCGCTTTGGCCGTAGTGTCTTCGTTTATCTGGTTTACGGGATGGCAGGCGGATTACCCGGGGATATGGCCGATTTATTCTTTTCTGGCCCTGCCCGCCTTTTTACCTTTCGCCTACCGGCACGGTTCTGAGCGCTTGCATTTCTTGACCTTGCTCGCCTGGGGTGTTGCCATCCCGTCTTTTCTGGCCGTCTCCCGGGAGGGCGGGTCCGTATTGACCTGGGTGGCGCTTATGCCTTTCCTGGCAGCCCTGTACTGGGCATATGGGGACATTATAGCAGACAAATACAGGGCTTTCGCCCATGGCAGTGAAATTCTGGCCTCGCTGGGTCTCTCCATGATCTGTTATATGGTTTCCTTTCGGGGCATTATAGAGCGCTTCTTAATCGAGAGGCAGGATTTCGGCATGTGGGATCTGGTTTTTACAATTGTCTTTGCCGTCGGCGCCCTGTCGATGTCCTTTATCGCCCTTGGTCGAAAAAAGAGCGCCGGGGGAAAATATGTCCCGTATTTTGTTTTGGCTGCCGTAACCATTGCATGTTATATTTTAGTATCGCTCAGGATGCTTGACACAAGTAATTCGCCGGCAGCCATCATCACCGGTATAATACTGGGCAACCTTGCCGCGGTGCTTTGGGGCGGGTTTCTGGCCTGGAAGGGCGCCATGGAGACGGAGCGGAGCTACTTCTGGATAGGTTTGCTCCTGCTGGTCCTGGTAGTGGCCGGCCGTTTCTTTGAATATGAAACCGGGCTTCTGTGGAAGTCCGCGGCTTTTATTATGACGGGCCTGACGCTCATGGCCGGGGGCATCTGGTTCGAGAAACGGCGGAAGAAGGTGATGGCAGGTGCGTAATATCCGTTGGTTTATCATAGCCCTGGCGGTTCAAATACTACTTGTGATAACTGTGCCGCTTCCCAGGCTGTATGTGCTCCTCGCCGGCAAAACCGTTTTACTGGAAACCCTTCCCGCGGACCCGTATGATATCTTCAGCGGGTATTACGCTCAACTTGGTTACAAGATTTCCGACATTGATGAGCTGCCGTTTCCGCCTGATATGAAACGCGAAAATCATTATGATTGGTGGAGGACGGCGGTTGATGTCTATGTTGTTCTTGCTCCGGACGAAGAAGGCATCTGGCAGCCGAAACGGGTTCAAAAGAGCCTTCCGCGGCATTTGGGCGCAAACGAGGCCGTAATTAAAGGCAGATACAATTGGCGGGTTGAATACGGGATAGAGAGGTATTACCTCCCCGAAAGCCAGCGGAAATTGTGGGATAAAATGATGAGGGATCGCGAGAACCGCCCGGTGGTGGAAGCGAAAGTGGATAAGCGCGGCAATGCGGCAATCGTAAGGATAAAAGTCGGGGGTAAGATCTTTAAATATTGACTAGATGCCAGGAAGAACGCCATGACTTGAGTGGTTTTGGCAGGGAGCAAGGGCTTTTTTTATTGGAGGCAATTGCGTTGTTGCCTCACTTTTTTAAGAGCATGCTACGGTTCAATTGACGAAAAGAGATTTTTCCATATACCCGGCGATTCCTGCCGGCATGGTTTATCACCTTACGTGAAATTTTCTGAAAACGCAATTCCAGGGATTGGTTTTACCGGTTTCGGCCAATAATAACAGTAAAACCATAGACCGAGGCTGAAATGATTTACCTGGACCTTGCCCTAAAACTGACTTTGGGTCTGGCCGTATTGTTCGCCATCACCAAAATCCTTGGGAAAACTCAAATCAGCCAGATTACACCTTTTGATTTCATCTCCTCCATCGTACTGGGTGAATTGTTGGTGCACGCGGTATATGAGAGAAGCGTCATATTCATCGTCTATTCCCTTACCTTGTGGGGCTTTTTGATTTACGGCCTGGAAATACTTGGGCAGAAGGTTTTAAAACTCCGCGCGTTCTTCGAAGGCAATCCCTCCATTGTGATTCGGAACGGAAAAATCGACCGGCGCCAGATGAAGATAAACAAGTTAAACATCAATCAATTGTTGAACCTGCTGCGCCAGAAGGATATCTTTTCGGTCACGGATGTAAAGTATGCGATATTGGAGCCCAACGGTTCGCTGAGCGTATTGAGGAATTTCAAAGATAACGCGCCTACCAGGGAGGATTTTAAAATGCCCGCCGGGGAAGCTTATTTACCCGTCGCGCTGATCAGCGACGGGCAAATTCTGTGGGAAAATCTCAAAGACGCCGGTCTGGATCGGAGCTGGCTCTTCGAACAGTTGAATTCCCAGGGCATTAAAAGGCCGGAAGAGGTATATTACGCTGAATGGCGGCAGGATAAAGGTTTGTCCGTCACACTTATAAAGCAAGTGTGAATTTCTCACAACGTTTCTAGGGAACCAGCAGTTCGAAACCGGTGTCCGCATCGGGCAGGCGTCTGGCGCTGCCGCCGGTCAATTCAAAGACGATTATTTCCATGACATGCCATACTTTCACGCCTTTACGCACGCAGCCGGCAACGGCGGACGCGCTTCTCCCGCATGCGGCGTGCATGTGCAGGACGGGACAGCCGTCCTTATCCGGAAATATCGCGCCGGTCCCGGTTATCTCGTGAACGCCGTCCAAAAGCAGTTCCATGGGACGGATCGGATTATTTCTTCCTTCCGCCGGACCGACCACCAGCCTGCTCCCCTCGTCCGCGCCGCCAACGGCGATTAATGCCGCAGCCATGATGCCCTTTTCCCGGGCGAAGCTCTCAATGGTTTCATGCAGTATCTCTCCGTCCTCCAGGCGGATAATGAAAATACGGCCGTACTGGGCCTGCGAATATTTCATGCCGTCAACCTCCGATCATGCGTTCAGGTCATTCCGCAAGTATATCGGTGGGAATCGCCATAAGAATTCGTCAAAAGCGCGGACAATCCTTTTGAAAAAAATATCGCAGATATTCCTGGGAAATTCATTTTACGCATAAAACGACTTCTTAAGGGATTCCCCCGAATAAGCCCTGTGAGCAATTTGCGTTGTCATGATAGTTTTACGTCTTGCCGTTAAATATCGATAGCCTAATGGCAGGCATACACTTATTTAATGGCCTGGCATTAAAGTAACAACGCAATTGCCTTCCTATAAATATTCCTCCAGCGTTTGCCCGCTCCGGCTGATGGCTTCGGCATGCCGTACGCCGACATACCGGATGTGCCAGGGTTCGTACCTGTATCCGGTGACGGATTCCTTGCCCCGGGGATACCGGATGATGAAGCCGAAGCGGGGTGCATTCTCCTGCAGCCACAAACCCTCGCGGGTGTTTCCGAATTCCGCGGAGAGCAGCCCGCCCATGCCGGGGCTGGAGATGTCGATTGCCAGACCGGTCTGGTGTTCGCTCTGTCCGGGGCGCGCGCTCAGCCTGTTGGCCTCCCGTTCTCCCATGAGCTTGGCGTTGCGGGTAAATATCCCGGACTGTTTCCGGTAGGAGCGGTAGGCGGACACGCCGTATAATTCGATTTTCTCCCCCCGGGCGGCGTCAAAGAGCCGCTCCACCGCAGCGGCGGCTTCACGCCGCATCAGCCGGTCCTGCCAATCGCGTCCGGGTATGAAGGCTATATCTGGATTTACAAGGTCGGAGGGAGCGTAATCCGCCGGCAACCCCCGCTCCTTATTGACCAGAAGCAAGCCCTGTAAAACCGGTCCGCCTGATTTTTTCGGAGGTCCGGGTTTGGCCGGCCGGTTGATTTGCGCGGGATTTGACGGCTCGTCCTTTTCCAAGGCGTAAACCGGGGAACGGACCGCCGAGGTTTGGTAAAAGAGTTTTATATGAGCCCCGGCGGTAATGCCGTAGGATACCAATAAAACATCAATTGTCAGTATGAGAATGATTTTTTCCATGGCAGGCTCCCGAATATAAGATTTTAAAACCTAAAGTATCGAGCGCCGGACCGGTTCTATATATAGCAATTTGCGTTGTTATGATAATTTTACGTTTTGCCGTTTAATATCGATAGCCTAATGGCAGCCATACACTATATTTAGTGGCAAGACCTTGAATTAAGGCAACAACGCAATTGCCTCATATAAATTGTAATTGCCGGACCGTTGTTATTCAACCGGCGTATGTTGGGAGGGGAGGAATCCCCAGTTAAAGAGGGGATAAGGCGTAAAAGCAGGAAGAATTTATTTTAGGGCGTGAAAATCTGCAGGTTTATGTATTGTGGAAAACTTCTTCTGAAAGATAAAATAGTAATAAAAGAGGGAAGGCGGAGCGCAAAGGTCTCGATTTTAACTCCCGTTTATCTTCTTATAACGCTTTTTTCCGTCTCCTGTGATTCTGTTTGTTGTCCTCCATCCTGACTGACGGGAGGGATACAAAAATATGCCTCTGTTTAACTGGGCCAGCACCGGGCATGCGGGATTGGATAAAATACTGCAGCATTTGCAGGCAGGCGATAACGTGGTCTGGCAGGTGGAAGCAGGAAGTAACACAAAGCACAAAAAAGCCGCTCCGGCTAGGGAACGGCCTTGCATTACGCGCTGCAGGGGGACACATCTTTAATTTTCCTTGGCTCCGGCGGCGGTCAGGATGTTTACAATTTCGGTCTGGTTGTCGCTCTTTGCCAGGGTCAGAGCCGTTTCACCCTTGTTGTTTTTCTCGTCCACGCCGGCCTTTCTTGCGATTAAAAGCTTTACCATTTCCGTATGGCCGTTTTTGGCCGCGTGCATCAGGGAAGTCCAGCCGTCGGCATCTTTGGCGTTGACATTCGCCTTCCGGTCCAGGAGCAGGCCGGCGATTTCCGCGTATCCTTTGGCCGCGGCGTTGATCAGGGCCGTATATCCGTAAAAATCATCCCTGGCGTTGACGTTTGCCTTCCGGTCCAGCAACAGTTTTACGGTTTCGGTGCGGCCGAATTCGGCGGCGTACATCAGAGGGCTCCAGAAGCCGATGCTGCGTCCGGTGAATTCCTTGTCGCTGCTCTTACCGTTGACGTCCGCCCCCTTGTCCAGGAAAAGCCGCACGATTTGATTGTAACCTCCCTTGGCGGCAAGGCAGAGGGGGTATGCGCAGTCTTTGACGTTGACGCCCTTGTCCAGAAGAATCTGTGCGATCTCAAGATAACCGCTTTTGGCGGCCAGGGTCATTGATTCCATATAATCCTGGGGATTCGCCCCTTTGACCAGCAAGAGGCGGACGATTTCGCTATAACCTTTGCCTGTGGCGACAATCAGGGCGGGCTTTCCCAGAAGTTCCTTGGCGTTGACATCCGCGCCCTGATCCAGCAGAATCTTCACCACTTCCGTATATCCTTCCTTGATCGCCAGCAGCAGCGCGGTCTCTCCCTTGGAACCCTTGGCGTTTACATCAGCCCCTTTCGAAAGAAGCAGTTTCGCCATCTCAGCCTGTCCTTTGGCTGCGGCCAGCATCAAAGCCGTCTGCCCGTTTCTTTTTTTGGCGTTGGCATCCGCTTTTGCATCGATTAAGCCCGAGGCGATCTCCGCCAAGCCTTTTTCCGCGGCCAGCATCAATGGAGTCTGGCCGTTGATATCCGCGGCATTGGGATCCGCCCCTTTTTCCAGCAGCAGTTTCAATACTTCCGGGCGGTTATTATCCACCGCCGTCAGCAGCGCAGGCTGGTAATCCAGGGGATCAGCCCCTTTTTCCGCCAGAAGCCGGACGAGATCGGAAAAACCGTTTTCCGCGGCTTCGATGAGGGGAGAGGTCAGATCCCAAACGCCTTCCCGCCCCTTGGCGTTAACATTGGCTCCTTTATCGATGAGCAGCGAGGCGATTTCCACGGAACCGTTTTTGGAGACAAAGAGAAGCGCCGTCCATCCGGTCCTGGTCTTTGCATTGACGTTGGCGCCCCGTTCCAGCAGGATCTGTACGATTTCCGGAAAGCCCTTTTCCGAGGCATTGATAAGCGGGGTCCGCCCTTCTGCATCGGCGGCGTCCACATCCGCGCCCTGATCAAGCAGGCTTTTGACCTGCTGGGCATCCCCGAGAATCGCGCTATTTAACAGCGAAGCGTTAAGCTCCTGCCGGTTTACGGCCGGTTTATCCGCAGCCAGAACTAAGAAGGAAAATACCATCAGGAAACAAACAGGCAGGAAAGAATAAAAACAAAACTTTTTTTTCATGTTCATGCTCCTTTTTGCGTAGATTTAAGGAATTTTTTTATCCACTATATTTTAATTCCAAAACAGGCTGCTCTATTTAAATTGGATATCACCGGGGAAAGTCCTTCCGGGATTATTCGAGCGCAGGAAATCGCCGAAAATCGCCGATCGCTTTCTTCATCGCCGTAATATGAAAATTGCGTGCTTTGTAGGGAATCAACCCGCGCATTTTAATTTATCTGTTTTGCATTGCAGGAACAGAAAGATATGACTTTGCTGCCGGGCTGAATTGACATGCGGAATTTGAGTTTTAACTGCAGCAAATTTTACTACTTTTTATCTTTATTTCCGGAGGGACCGAACCGATAAATCCTAATAGGTGATAATAATGAACGAAAATATGAATGCAATCAACGAAGCTGTAAAATCCCGGGGCGAATTCCTGAAAAGGATCAAGAGCCAGATCAGCCGGGTGATCGTCGGGCAGGAAAAACTTATCGACGGACTTCTTATCGGCCTCCTTACAGGCGGGCATGTACTGCTCGAAGGCGTACCCGGGCTGGCCAAAACCTTATCCGTCAAAAGCCTGGCCGCCTGTATCGGGGCGGTATTTCAGCGGATTCAATTCACGCCCGACTTGCTTCCGGCGGATCTGGTGGGGACCTTGATTTACAATCCCCAGACCGGCACGTTCAAGACCAAAAAAGGGCCTCTTTTCGCCCAGATCGTCCTGGCGGACGAAATAAACCGGGCTCCGGCCAAGGTTCAAAGCGCGTTGCTCGAAGCCATGGAGGAGAAGCAGGTGACCATAGGCGACGAGACGCACCGGCTGCCGGAGCCGTTCATGGTGCTGGCCACCCAGAATCCAATCGAACAGAAGGGGACTTATCCGCTCCCCGAGGCCCAGTTGGACAGGTTTATGCTGAAGCTGAAGCTGGATTATCCCGTCAGGGAAGAAGAGTTGGCCATTATGGAGCGCATGGCCAGGACCACCCGGGATATCGAACTGAAACCGGCGACCGCTCCCGAGGAGATTATGGATATCCGGAAGACCGTGGATCAAGTTTATATGGACGGAAAAATCAAGGATTATATAGTTGATCTGGTTCTGGCCACCCGCAAGCCTTCCAAATACGGCCTGGATCTTGACAGCTACGTAGAATACGGCGCTTCGCCCCGGGCCACCATTTGTTTGGCCATGGCCGCCAAGGCTCATGCATTTATCCGGGGGCGGGGTTTTGTGGTGCCCAACGACGTGAAAAGCATCGGCGCGGATGTGCTCAGGCACCGCATTATCGTGTCCTACGAGGCGGAAGCGGATGAATTGGGCGTGGATGACCTGATCGGCAAGATATTCGACGGGGTGGAAGTACCGTGACAATTATCAATGAACAATTATCAAAATCACTGTCTATTGATAATTGATCATTGAAATCCGGAGGGTGTGATGCTTTCCAGGGAGTTATTGAAGAAAATCCGAAGAATTCATTTAAAAATCGCCAGACTGAGCACGGACATCCTGTCCGGTCATTACACCAGTTCTTTCAAGGGCACGGGCATTGAGTTCGACGAGGTGCGGGAGTATGTCCCGGGAGATGATGTCCGCTCCATCGACTGGAATGTGACTGCGCGCAGCGGAGCCCCATATGTCAAGCGTTACGCGGAAGAGCGGGAATTGACCATAATCCTCATGGTAGACCTGAGCGGTTCCCAGCGTTTCGGCACGGCAAATGCGCTTAAAAGCGAACTTGCCGCGGAGATTGCCGCGCTTTTCGCATACCTGGCCATTAAGAACAACGACCAGGTGGGACTGCTGCTTTTCAGCGGAACCTGCGAAAAATATCTCCCGCCGCAAAAAGGGCGTGCGCATGTCCTGCGCGTCATCCGGGAAATTCTGGGCTATTGTCCGAGAAGCGCCGGGACGGATCTGGGGCAGGCGCTGGATTTCATCCATAGGGTGACAAACAAGCGCAGCATCGTTTTCCTAATTTCGGACTTCCTGGATGCAGGCTATGAATCTTCCATGAGAAGGTTGTCCAAGCGGCATGACCTGGTAGCCGTCCGCATTACGGATCCCCGCGAGCGGGAATTGCCATCCGTGGGGCTGGTGGAGCTGGAAGACAATGAAACCGGCGCCCGGATATTACTGGATACCTCATCTCCGGCCGTGCGTGAAAGGATAATAAACGCCGCCGCGGAGCGCGACGCCTCCCATGCCAGGATCCTGAGCTCATGTAAAATCGACGCCATCGAAATCTCCACGGATCGGCCTTATCTGGAAGCCCTGCGCAGGTTTTTTGCGAAGCGGGAGCGGAAAACGCGGTAATATTAAGCCGATCATATATATGATCACCGGTTCCGATTATCGGCGGCAGTCCGGTGAATTTAAGGAACGCGAAGGCGATATGGAGGCAAATTAGGCTATGGTTCGGAAAAAGACCTTGATGATATGGATCGTATTATTGCCCGCGGCGGCAGCCGGCATTTGGGCGGGGGTCTCCGGGATCTTTCGCGGGCAGGACTTTACCCTGTCCGAAGATGAAGCCGTCTGGGGGCGCATGGGCGTCGAAATCACGGGCCCTTTTACCATCGGCGATCATATTCCGGTTTTTGTCGAAGCGGAGGCGGGGCGCGGGGTGAGTTTTGAACTCCCGGATCTGGCGGGGGCGCTGCCTTCGGGGAACCTGGAAATAGTGCGAAAAACGCCTGTGGAACGGCAAACGTTTCCCAAAGGGCGCCGCCTGACCGCGCGGTATGTTCTAACGGCGTGGAGGACCGGAAAACATGCATTGCCAAATTTGACGGTAGATTACCGGGACGGTTCGGGCCGGAGCGGATCATACCAGATCCCCGGCCAGGCGGTCACGGTGGTTTCAGTTTTGCCTGCGGGAAAAAACGGCGCGGTTTTAAAGGGGCTGGGAATAAAGGGTATTAAAGGACCTGCGGCTTTGCCTCCGCAGTATCCCTTTTTATATGGTTATCTTTTGGTTTCGGCGTCGGCAGGGATCCTTATCCTGCTTCGGACGGCTTGGAAGAAAAGACACGGGGCAGCCGGTCCGGAGGAGGAGGAGCCCCCCCCGGAGCCGGCTCATTTGATCGCGCTGCGCCGTTTGGCTGCCATCAAGGAGGCCGGCTACCTGGAAAAAGGCGACGATCTGGCCTTTTATACCGCATTAAGCGAGTGCCTCCGGGCGTATATGGAGGATCGCTGCCGGATCAAGGCCCTGGAGATGACCACCGAGGAGTTTCTGGCATATATGAACGCCGGGGATTATTTTACCGGGGAGCAGCAAAAGATGCTGCGCGAATTCCTCTCCGCCTCGGACCTGGTGAAATTCGCCAAGCGCCGCGCCACACTGGGCGAAGCGGTTAAAGCCTTGCAGGATGTGGAAAGGTTTATACTGGAAACTGCGGAGGAACAGCCCCCCACCCCGGAAACCGGCGGCGTAAAGCCTGATGTCGAGGTGGCGGTATGATCTCATTCGGCAGCCCCTTATATTTGCTGGGTTTATTGACCATACTTCCGGCGGTGTTTTTCATCGCCGGGGGCGCCCGCCCCGGCGTGATCCGCTACTCCGATACGGGCGTTTTCAGCGCGAATACGCCCACCGCCAGGATGCGCATTTACCGGATCGCGCCGTGGGTGGCCGTCTCTGCGCTGGCTCTGTTGATAACGGCGCTGGCCCGGCCGTTGCTGGGGTTAAAGGAAACCAGGATCCGCCGGGAGGGAGTAGACATCATACTGGCCATCGATGTTTCCAGCAGCATGCTGGCGGAGGATTTCATCCTCAACGGGAAGCAGGCCAACCGCCTTTCAGCGGTGAAGTTGGTGGCCCGGAACTTTATCAACGGCAGGCCCAACGATCGGGTGGGGATGGTGGCTTTTGCCGGAAAAGCATACATCATCGCCCCTTTAAGTTGGGATCACGGTTGGAATATATTCCGCCTCAACGGATTGCGGGCCGGAATGGTGGAAGAATACGGAACCGCCATCGGCGCGGCGCTGGATACGGCTGTGCACAGGCTGCGGTTTTCAGCGGCCAAAAGCAAGGTCATCATCCTGCTCACCGACGGGATGAACAATTCGGGCCTGTTGATGCCGGAGCAAGCCGCGGAAACCGCCAGACAGCACGGCATCGTGGTTTACACCATCGGCGCCGGCACAAGGGGGCTTGTGCCCATGCCGACGGTCGACGACGGTGGGCGGAAAATTTACCGGCAGCAGGAAGTGGATATTGACGAACCTCTCCTGATCCGGATCGCCGAGAAGACGGGAGGTTTATATTTTCGGGCCCTGGATACCGGAAGTTTAAGCCGCATCTTTCAACGGATCAACCGGATGGCCAGAACTTCCATGGAAGCTCCCCGGTACGGGGAATATCTCGAGCTTTATCCGTATTTGCTGACGCTGGCCCTGGTGATGCTTTGGCTGGAAGCGGTCCTGGGATGCGCTTATTTAAGGAGGCTGCCATGACGTCCGCTTATCCGCTTCTTTGGATATTATTTGTCTTTCCCCTGTCGGCATCGGTATTCCTGCTCCGGGCGAAAACGACAGCCTCCCGGGATTTGCGGAGATTTGCCGCAGAGGATGTCTGGCCCGGGATCGTGGACTTGACCGGCGCCCGGATCCGGGCGAAACAGCGCTGGTTGAGGCTTACGGCCCTATTCCTGATCGCCGCGTCGCTGACCGGGCCGCAATGGGGCCGCAGATGGCAGAAGACAAATAAAACCGGATATGTGATCCTCTTTGCGGTGGATGTTTCCAAAAGCATGCTGGCGCGGGATGTGGAGCCGAACCGCCTGGAGCGGGCCAAGCTCGCCATCGCCGATTTCCTTTCCCGGATCGGGGGAAGCCGGATGGGGCTGGTGGCTTTCGCAGGCAGAGGTTTTATGCAATGCCCCTTGACCACCGATGTCAGCGCTTTTCAGGCGGTCCTGGACGCTCTGGACGTACAGTCCATCCCGGAAGGCGGCACAGCCATCAGCGAAGCCATTGATGCAGCGAGGAAAGCTTTCCGGTACGGCGGGGACGGGAAAAAGATCCTGATCCTGATCACCGACGGGGAAAACCATGAGGGTAATCCCGTGTCCGCAGCGCAAGCCGCAGCCGGGGAGGGGATTCGAATTTACACCATCGGGGTGGGCAGTCCGGAAGGGGTGACTATTCCCGTGAAGGATCAGCACGGCGGAACTGAAGATATGAAGGATGCGCAGGGAAATACAATCCGCACCCGGCTTGACGAAAAGATGCTCCGGGAGATCGCGGCCGCGGGAAAGGGTTCTTATTTCAAGGGTGCCGGATTTTCCCTCGGCCTGGATAAATTATACCGGGCTGAGTTGAGCGCGGATGAACGGACTGCGCTCAACCGCACCTGGCAAAAAAAGCCGGTCAACCGATACCAATACCCCCTACTGCTTGCAGTGACAATCATCGCGGCGGAGTTGTGGCTGGGATTTGCCGGCGGCCGGAAAGTGAAAAAGGCTTGAGGCCAACCTACTTTCGCTTTTTCTGATAACCGGAAAAGGAGTGTTGCCGTTGAAAGCAAAAACGGCTCTCATAGCCGCGGCTGCAATTCTTTATCTCACCCCGCCGGCTGTTATGGTCTGGGGGCCGATGGCTCAAGGGGCCCTCGTCAACCGGCGTTTTATGGAAGGAAAATGCCTGGAGGCGCGTCGGCAATATCTCGTCATGCTGCGGTCTTTTCCCGCCATACCCCAGATCAGGCACAACCTTGGTTTGTGTTATTACCAGCTGGGAAAATTCAACGAAGCCAAAGAGACACTGGCGAAGGCCCTTTCGCAATACCTGGCGCGCGCTTCAAAAAAACCGGGTAAAGTAAGGTTTGATAAGGTTCGTGGTCTTTTTCACTACCATCTGGGGAACGCGTATTTTAAATCCGCCCAGGAGCAGGCGGATGAACAGGAAAAATACGGCCTTTACCTGAAAGCTCTGGATTGTTATAAGGAAGCGTTGCAGGCCGATCCCGGGGATTTTGACGCAAAACACAATTACGAACTGGTCCTGTTTAAGCTGGGGCGATCCAATCCGCCGCCGGAAAAGCCGCCTGAGGAGAACCTTGAAGAACAGGATGAGCAATACTTGACTCCGCCTCCTCCGGAAAATCCCCCGCCGGCAGGGAAAGACTGGTAGTTTTTAGAGGCTTGAGGCTGGAAGTTGGAGATTGGGAAAAAATGTAAAAAATGGCGGATGGATAAGGATCATTCCACATCCTGCCTGCATTTAAATGGAAGCGCGATTTGAGCGATATGAAAGGAACGGGCATGAACAGATTTTTTATCCGGACGGCGTATTTGTTCCTGATGATGGTTGTACTGGCAACTGCGGCGCGGGCCGCACCGGCTGGGGATGGAGCCTCCGCGGGCGCATCCGGCGGTTTTCCGCCGGGATACGGCCGCATTTTCCTTAAGCTGAACCTTTCCAGAACAAGGATATTTGCGGGTGAACGGGTTCCGGTAAGCATTACCCTCTATTACGAGGACTTGCGGGTATACGAGGTGGACTATCCTCTGCTCAATCCGGCGGAATTTTATGTGGAGGACTTCGGCCAGCCGCGGCAGTCTTCCGTTACGCTGAATGATATTACGTATCAGATCATCAGGTTTGACGGCTACCTGACCCCTTTGAAGGCCGGGGATCTGTCCCTCGGCCCCGCGGTGCTCAAGTGCAAGGTGGTGCAGGCGCCGGAGGACGATTCCCAGGCGCATGCGGCGGATCCGGGCAGCGTGCTCCGGCGCAGCCTGGATGTAGCCAGCAACAAAACACGGGTGCATGTTTTGCCCTTGCCTTCCCGGGATTATCCTGCGCATTTTTCCGGCGGCGTGGGCGTCTTTTACCTGAGAACGGAGTCGGACAACACCGGACTTCGTCAGGGAGTCCCTTGCACCGTCCGGTTGATTGTGTCCGGAACGGGAAATCTCGCCCGGATCAAAGCTCCCGTCTGGCCCGACGCCCGCGGATGGAAAATCTTTCCCGCGCGCCGAATTTCCGAAAGCGCCTCGCGCCGGGCGGTTTTCGAGCAGGTTGTGATTCCCCTCGATGCCGGATTAACCAGAATAGGTCCGTATGTGCTGGAGTATTTTGATCCGGCCGCGGAAAAATACTTCCGGGTCCTATCCGGCCTTAATATTACGGTGCGGCCCGATCCGGTTTTTCAGCGCAGCCGGAATCTACCGCGGCACGCGGAAAAATCTCCGAAGACGGCAGATATCAAGGGAATTCTCGGAGCATCGCTCCGGGGATATGTTCCATGGCCGCAGCGGCCGTGGTTCTGGCGGCTGCAGTTTCTGCCGGTCGCTGTTTTAGCGGTTACGTTGTTTTACCGCAATTACAGGCTTATGATGGAGTCGGATTTCCCCCGAGTGCGGGCGGCTAAAGCCTGGCGCCGGGCGGACCAGCGGCTTTCCGCATCCCGGATCCTGCTTGAAAAGGAAGAATACGCGCCGCTTTTGGAAGAACTGCATTCCACGCTCAAGGAATATCTTGGTGCGCGGTTTAACCTGCCGTGCGCAGGCATGACCGGCGCGGTCGCGGACATACTGGTGAAAGCCGGGGATATGCCGGAAAGTGTTTTGCAGCAAATACGCGGATTTTTCGCCGAATACGACGACCTGCGTTTCGCCGGGAAACGGCTTGGGCCGGAGGAAGCGGGAAGGCTGCGGGAGTCCGTGCGGAGGATAATCGTCGCCCTGAAACGCATTAAACCCGTAACGCTCGAGGCCGGGTGGATTAATAACAAGGCCGCGGAAAAGGGGGAAAAACGGAATGCGTCAGCGAAACCATCTTGATTGGAAGCGGTTTGCCTGGAGTATGACGGTTCAGGCTGTTTTGTTGACGGGATTGAGGATGACGTCGGCAGTGGCTCTACCGGGGTATGCCGGAGAAAAGGATCCGGCCGGATTATTCCAAAGCGCCAATGCCTGCTACCGGGAGGGCCGCTATGATCAGGCGGCGCTCATTTATCGGAAGCTGTCGGATGAAGGATATGTCAGCGGCAGCCTGTTTTACAACCTTGGCACCACTTACCTGAGGCTCGGGAAAAAAGGCCTTGCGGTTTTATATTTCGAGAAAGCCCGGCGCTTGCTCCCCCGGGACCGGGACTTGAGGTACAATTTGAAGCAGGCACTGGCGGGGATCGACGAGGGCAGCATTCCCTTGCCCGTGTCTTTCTGCCGCGAGCTTCTGTATATTGCTCCCCCGGATTTTCTTGCCGCGGCGGCCTCAGGTTTATTTTTTCTCTTTATTTTCTTGCTGTGCTGGAATATTCTGCCGCGGCACAGGAACCGCAGCGGTGCAATAAAGGGGAAAATAAGCCGGCGGCTGATGTGGACGGCCGGATTCCTTTGCCTGGCCGCGTCTCTTATATCAGTTTCCACTTACCTGGAGCGGAAACGGACTTTTGCAGTGGTGGTGGAAGAAGGTTCACAGGTCTATTATGAACCCGATGCCGGGGGGGCGGTTTTTTTTCGGCAGGATGCCGGAGCAAGGGTTTATATCATAAAAACCAAAGGAGACTGGGCGTTGATCAAAAGGCTGGATGGAAAGCAGGGCTGGATGCGGGAGAGTTATTGCAGGAAGGTATAAAAGAAGTGTGAAGGGTGAAATGGGAAGGGTGAAGCGCGGACGGCAAAAAAAACCGCGGTAGCAAGTTAACCGCGGTTTTTGACTGATTCATGGGGCATGACGGTCAGTTTTTCTTCTTCTTGTTCACTTTGACGGTGGTCTCCGCGGAGGTTTCCGTAACAATATCCGCTTCATTAATGGCCGCCTCGATCAGGTTTTCCAGCTTATCGGAATTGTATATGATGCCGCTGGAGGTGTTCTCCAGGAAAGCCATATTGTCTTCGAATTTGCGGTTGATGGTGCGGAATTCCGTCTCCGCCTGGTCGATGGTGATACGCAATTTTTCCGCGATTTCGCGGGCGACGGTCTTATTCCCCTGGTTCTGATAATATTGGTTCAGGAGTTCCTCGTATTCCCTCTGCTTGATGGGGAAAAACAGGAACTTTTTCTGCTTCGGCTTCGTCATGATGGTCCCGCTTTCACAGTTGACGACGATATTGTCGTACAGCTCCCTGAATGCCCCGAGAACCTTTTCGTATTCCTTGCCGATCAAACGGATAGTGTTGATGTTGTCGCTGAGCATGCGGATATCGGAATTCATCAGGGTTTTGCCGGAGCGGATTGCGGTAAGGCTTTTCTTCAACCGTTCCCGGTATTCTTTTAAAACATCCTTGGTGTTGCTCTTGGGCATGAGCTTTTCAATGGTGTTGTTTTCCGCTACATTGCGCCACATGCGGACTTCCTCCGTACTCAACCGGTGTTCGGTCTGGCACTTGGTCAGTTCGATCTCCATCTCTTTTTCCGAAGTGAAGACCTTGTTTTTCCATTCCACCAGCGCAAGCTCCTTGGCATACGCGCGCTTGATGAAGAGGACTTCCTGCGCCTGCTTCTCTTTTAATTGACGGATCTCGCTGTTCCAGTAAATCTGGAATCCGGTGAAAAGCATGGAATAGAAAACCAGTATGACGGCAACGGGAAGAAACTGCCGGATCTCGATTTTTTCTCCTTTCCGCTTCAAATATATGTAATTCGCCAGGATAACGAGGGCGGCAGGGATGATTACGAATAATAGGAATACCACTATTTGCATGACAATACCTCCTGCTTTTTTCTGGGTTTTAACTATTTGATTCAAAAATCAAAGACAACTTACATATTAATTCGCGGGAAAATATCCGTATCCTGCTTTTCAAAGGATGCCGTATTTGCTCGAAAGATGCCGGATTCCGCAGAGAAGGGAGGAAGCGGCGGGGGCATACGGCTTCAAGTAATTATGATTCCGTACAAATATTTGTTATTAAAAATGAATTTTTCACTTCCCTATTGTCCTTCGATAATGAAATCTCAAGAATTATAATCCCAGTATGACGTCGATCTCTCTGGATGCTTTGCGCGCGGTATTAAGGGTTTTGCCCTGTTCTTCCCGGTAGTCCTTGATGATGGCTTCCGTGCCGGAAGCGCGTTTTAAAACCCATACCCCGCCTTTCAGCACCACTTTGACACCGTCTCCGATCACTAAGTGATGGATGGGGCGGCCCGCGATGGATTTGCCTGCAAAAAGGGCCTTGACCCGGTCCGGATCGGCGGACAGTTCCTTAAGGCGCGCTTTTTTTTCGGGAAGAGCAGGCAGATCCACTCTTTCATACATGTAGGGCCCGTGTTTTTTGACCAGATCTCTGTAAAGAGCGCCCATGTTTTTCCCGGTTTTGGCCATTACCTCCATCATCAGCAGCACTGCGGCGATCCCGTCCTTCTCCGTTACCCAGGCATTGCCGTTCATGCGCGGGAAAGACAGCCCCGCGCTTTCCTCGCCGGCCAATATGTATTCTCCCTTTAACAGCCCTGCCACAAAGTATTTGAAACCTACGTTTTTTTCATCACAGGTGCGGCCGTATGAAGCGGCAATCGCATCCAGCATATGGGTGGTCCCGATGGTGCGCCCCGCCTTCATCCCCGGCGCAAAACGGCGGTTGGCCGCCAGATAATCGAACAGGACGCACAATATGTGGTTCGGGCTCAAAATACCGCTGCTGTCCTCTCCTCCGAAGCGATCCGCGTCGTTATCATTGGCGCCGATGAAGGTGACGCCCAGTTTGCCGCGCATTCCCTTCACGGCCATCATCACGTACCGGGAGGACGGATCTCCGCGCAGTTTACCGTCCCAGTCATAGGTCCGGTTCGATGAAGCCGGATCCGGATCCGGCAGGGCAACCCGGATCTGCGTGCCGTATATCCTGTTGACAGCCTCGTAATAACCGTGGGCGGAGCCGCCGAGCGGGGTTACCGCAAACCGCCCTTTCCGGAGGATCTCCATGTCCACCACATTTGCAAGGTCTTCAACATAGGGGTTGATTAGGTCGATTTCCTGAACCAGCCGTTTGCGTACGGCGTCTCTGTATGCCATGCGCTTTATTTCGGCCGGCCGCCTCAGGTAATAGTTGGCTTTTTCATCTATCGGCATGGTTGCGGTGTTCGGCCCGCCATCCAGGCCGTTGCTTTTATATCCCGCATCTTCCGGCGGATTATGTGAAGCCGTAATGATTGCTCCTTCCGCTTTTTCGCCCATGGCGACGCGGGTCAGGATGGCATGGGAGACCACCGGAGTGGGTGTGCTTCTTTCCCCTTGATGAATCAATACCTTCATGCCGTTGCCTGCGAAAACCTCTACGGCTGTCCGCTGCGCGAAATCCGAGGCGAAACGCACATCCTTGCCCAGAATGACGGGGCCGGACGGCTTATCTTTCAATACCTCCGGATTGTACGGACCGAAAGTGCCTTTCTCCCTGCGAAGATCCGAAAGAGCCTGGGTCATGGCGGCCACATGGAGGTCTGAGAAACCGGCTCCCACCGCTCCCCGGTGGCCGGAAGTGCCGTTTTTGATCTGTGCGGGCGCGCCCTGAAAATTTTTGTATCTGGCTTCGATCTCCTCCCTGGAGATAAGGTCTTCAGGCCTGGCTTTCCTGCCGGCCAGAAATTGGGCGGACTTCTTGCATATAAAAAACATAGGCATAACCCCCTTTGGGGAATGTAATAATTACCCGGCAAAATGATCTTCCAGCATTTTAAGAAAGTTTGCCTCGAATTTTTCGTCGTCATCATCGGTCCGTCTGGCGGGGCCTTTGATCCTGCCGCCTCTTTTTCTGAACTTGGCCAGGATATCCCGCGCTACAAGCAGCGAATCCATCTGTTCCGGCAAGAAAATGCGACCGTCCGGCACAATCACCCCGGCCTTTTTGGACAGGACCATCACGGCCAAATCCCAATCCTGAGTAACGACAATATCGCCCGGTTTTACCTGGTTTATCACGGCGATATTGGCGGCCTGCGGTTCGTCACCCACGATTGAACGGTTGTCGCGGGAAATTTGGTGATCGAATGAAGCAATGGCAACAACCTCGTAATGATGGGCAACGGCATGTTTCAGGACAATCCGCAGGCAGTTTGAAGGGCAAGCGTCGGCATCGATGATCACCTTTAGAATTTCGGTTCATCCTTTCATGGGAGGCAATTGCGTTGTTACCTTAATTCAAGGTCTTGCCACTAAATATAGTGTACGGCTACCATTAGGCTGTCGATATTTAGTGGCAAGACGTAAAATTATCATAACGGCGCAAATTGCTCCATATAATACCGGTAATTAGGACATTATCCCCAATTTAATCACCGGTTTATTCCCGGATTTTTTTCCTTACAAAATCCATCAGTTTCACTGCTTCCGCATTTGAGGAATCAAGGCTGAGGGAGACGCTTAGATATTCCGCGGCCCTTAACCAATTATTCGTAAGAGAAAAGGCCTTTCCCAGTTGGAAATAATATGCAGGGTTTTCCGGATCCCGGTAAATGGCGTTGATGTATTGGTATTTGGCGTCTTCGTAACGCTTCCGGCGGGCCAGCAAAAGGCCTGCGGCAAAATAGTCCTCTCCCTTTCCATGCACGGGATTGATTTTGAGGGATAAGACGATTTCCCTGATAAGTTTTTCGGATAATTCCCGCTTATGAACGAAAAAAAACAGTCCCAGGGATGCGCCGGTTTTTTTATGCCAAAGAAAAAATTCGTAACCGAAGGCGTTTTTATTTAAAAGCCCCTTCCAATCCCCCGTGTCAATCTCCGAAAAGGATCCGGGCAGCGGAGCCGCTATCCTCCTTCCTATCCTGGGGATAAGGCCGATTTTGTCACAAATCAGTTTTTTCCCGAACTCCCGGCCGTCGGTTATATTCAGCATACGCTGCAAGGGTTCCAGCGATTCAAAACCGGTCTGGTCCGTAACGATTATGGAGCTCCGCATGTAGTGCAAATAGACACTGACGCCGATGGGATGAAAGTTCAGGTAGCGATCCACTATGCAGCCGGCCGGCAGGCCTATTTCATAGGTCCAAAAGACCCTTTTACCGAGAGCGGTCGGACCGCCGCATGCCGTATAACGAATGCTTCCCTTCCGGAAGGGAATGTCCCCCGCGGATAAAAAACTCCGATTTTTGGCGGCCGAGAGATAACCTCCGGCGACACAGAGGATCAATATTATTTGAAACAGGTATGATACCCTCATTTTAAGAATGTATCCCTTGGAGAGGGCGTAATAATCCCGTGCAGGCCCTGTATTAAAGAAGAAAAAGATAAATGCGGCGGCGGCGAATTTCAGGCCCAAAAACCACAGGTTTAGAAGGGTACCGAACAGAAAAAGCTCCGATAGGGAGAATAATGCCGTAAAAAATGCCAGCGCGATAAAGCATTCATGACCCCATGGCTTGCGGCGCAGCGTGCCGATTCCCGCAGCCATGGCAAGCGCGCCGAGAAAGAAGTCCCGGCCCTGATAACAGGCGGAAAAACAATGGTAATAACGGCTGGTATCCCCAAAAAACAGGCATGCATGGTAGATTAAGAAAAAGCACGACCATGCAAGGAAACATGCGCCCGCCGACAATCCCAGGCAGCCCCAGAACCTTAAGATTTTTGGCATGTCCGGTTTCATTCCGCTCCGACCTTTCCGCACCCGGGATCCACCTTTCCGATTATCGTCATAATTCCGGGAAAAATATACCTTTTTACTTAAATAGTCAATTGCGTTGTTGCCTTGATACAAGGTCTTGCCGCTAAATATAGTGTATGGCTCCACCACTAGATTCCCGGCCTCCTCAGCGGCGGGGGAGAATTCCAGGCAAATATCGGGATTCGGAACCACCGGCTTATCCGCTATTTGTTTCTCTTTTGCAAAACAATTAGACAATTTAACAATCGTTTAATCATAATTATACAGCCAATAATCCTGCATATAAATATCGACGTCAAGTCCGTACGCCGGCATCCGCCGGCTTTGGCGAGCACATTAATAAATAAGGCGCAACGCCGCAAAGCAACCGGGATATCGGCACAACATCGATTTTTTTAAATTCCCGGTTCGCGCGGTGTCAAAGCATACGTCCGGTTGTTTCGGGAGAAAATAGATGAGGAGACGGCGGATACCATTTTATAGGAGAATTGATTATGCGCAACAGAAATCCCGGCGAACTTATATTTTTCAGCGCTCTGGCCGGCACCGCCGCGGCACCGGCGAAGATGCTGGTCCATCACATCTTCGAATGGGCCGGCCTTGCCGTGCCGTTTTATACCAGGGTGACTGTTTTTTTGATTCATGGCCACTTCCATCCCATGGAACTTGCCGGTTCCGTTTTCGGAGAATTGGGGGATATGACCATCGGAGCGTTGTTTGGAGTTTTGTTGGGCTGGTGGCTTCAATGGAGCCGCCCCAAATATCACTGGTGGATAGGAGCGGTGTTCGGGGTTGCGGTTTGGTTTTTCACTCTGTCTTTTGGCAATTTAACAGGAATCATCAAGGCCGAGCAGACGGAACCCTGGTCGCTTTTCGCCCATTTTCTCGCCATGATCTCCTTCGGGCTTTTCGTCGTTCTGCTCACAAGGATATGGAAGCCGCTGAAGGAGCGCCTGCATGGGGCGAGCCGGGTGGAGGAGAAAGATTAAAAAGGTGGGAAATATGCCGAAAAAAAATATCCTGAAAGATTTTTTCACCTTCCGGGAACCCAGGGTGGAGCCCGGATTCGTGCTGGCCTGGGATGAGCCGGAGGAGCTTGCGGGAACAAAGAAAAAAGAAGAGAAATTTCTGGACGAAAGGTATGTTTTCAGGCCGGGGAGGACCCTGAGCGGCAGGATCCGGGAGGATGTCGGGGTTTTCCGGGACGCCTTCAGTGGTAATCCCAACAACCTGGAGATCCGGGAATATCAGGTGGCCGGGAAGAAGGTCGCGGCGCTTTATCTTGTCCATGCCGTAAACAACGGCGTCATCAGCGGGGATATCCTGGAGAAGATCCCCCAAAGCAAGGATGCGGCTCTGGAATCCATTGCCCGCAGCCTGACCGCCGGGACCGTGGACATCCTGGCGGAATTCAACCGGGGGCTGGAGGAACTGTTGCAGGGGCATGCGGTTATCCTGGCGGACGGGGAAAAGAGGTTCGTCTCCGCCCTGGCCAAAAGCGCGGTGCACCGCCAGGTGAAGGAGCCCATCAGCGAGCGGGTAATCAAGGGCCCGCAGGAGGGATTCGTAGAGGACCTTGATATCAACCTGGCCCTGGTCAGAAAGCGTTTGCGCACGCACCGCCTGATGATTGAGGAAACCATGGTGGGTTCCTTGAGCCGCACCCGGTGCGCCATTCTGTCCCTCGCCGGGATTACCAATCCCCGGCTGCTTGCGGAGGTCAAAAGGCGGATTAACGGAATCAAACTCGATTTTCTCTTTGACAGCGGCATGCTGGAGCAGATGATCGAGGACAATACCTTTTTTCTGCACCCTCAAATTTACACCATTGAACGGCCGGACCGGGTCGCGGCCGGTCTGGCCGAGGGCAAGGTGGCGGTGCTGGCGGACGGCAGCAACCTTGCCCTGATGATGCCCGCCAATCTGATCGGATTTTTACATGCCGCGGAGGACTATAGCGTCAGGTGGCCCTTTGGGGTTTACATGCGCTTAATCAGGGTATTATCTTTATTCGTCATATTGTTTTTGCCTTCCCTTTACGTCGCGGCTACCCTTTTTCAACCGGAGTTTCTGCCTACGGATATTCTCTTTTCCCTGGTGGCCATCAAGCAAAAGGCGCCTTTGCCCACCTTCTTGGATATATTACTGCTGGAATTCGTCTTCGAGATCATCCGGGAAGCCGGCATCCGGAGCCCGCAACATCTGGCTACCCCCTTTATCATTGTGACGGGAGTCTTTATAGGTCTGGCATCCGTTTTTACGTGTATCATCAACCCCGTTCTTTTAATCGTCATCACCATTACAGGGATCGGGGCTTTTACCCTGCCCGAGTTCTCCATTGCCTTAAGTTACAGGCTGGCCAAGTACTTTTATCTCATCATGGCGTTCCTGTTCGGTTATATCGGGATTGCCTTCGGAGCTTACCTCCATCTTCATATGCTGGTAAGCCAAAAAAGCTTCGGCGTGCCCATGTTGACGCCCATCGCTCCCATCACCAGGCGGAGCGGGGACATCGTCCTGATGCGGCCAGTGTGGGCGAGGACCAAAAGGCCCGACATCACGGACCCGTCGCAGGAGGGCAGAAAGCCTGAAGCAAGCCGGATTTGGCTGGACGAACAGCAGGAAAAACCCACGGCGCCGGAAGGAGGTGGGGAAAAAGATGATCAGGGAAGGTAGGATCGGATCTTTTGAAACCGTGGTGGCGCTGCTGTTCTCCATCATAGGGAAGATATACCTCTCCTACGCCTCGGGAATCATCAAGGAGAACTTCTCCGCGGCCTGGCTCGCGGTATTTCTGGGATGCGTCTGCGGGGCGCTCTGGTTCATCCCCTTGGGAGCGCTGCTTAAGCGGTTTCCCGGAGACGACCTTGTGGATATCGGGGATAAAGCCCTTGGTCCGGTCCTGGGAAAGATTCTGGTGGGAGTAATCATCTTGTTTATTTTTTTCAGTACGGTGGTCACGTTGAGGCAAATCGCCGAAACCGTCATCGGTACCGCCATGCCCATGGCCCCACTGCTGGTGGTGACGTTCGCCATCGCTCTGATCATGATCCTTACCGCCCTCTTGGGGTTTGAATCCATAGCCCGTGTGGCGTCCATAATTTCCCCGTACTTGCTTGTTATAGGAGTCGGGCTGTTTTTGTTGCAAATCGGCAATTATAACGTAAATTACCTCGCGCCCCTGTGGGGACCCGGCATGGGGAAACTGGCGGTAAACGGCTTCATGCGCAGCTCCCTTTTAAGCGAACTGGTGCTGCTGGGTTTTATGGCGCCGATGATTGCCCGTAAAAAGATCGCCGCCAACGGATTCTTTCTCATCATCCTGTCCACCGCGATCTTAACAGGCGCCATGGCAATCGGGCAGATGATTTTCCCTCCGTCCGTAGCCGCCGAGAACGCTTTTCCCTTTTATGAAATTGCCCGATCCATCTATTTCGGCCGCTTCTACCAGAGGTTGGAATTCCTGTTCGTGCTGGTCTGGATCACCATCACGCTTCTTTCTTTAAGCGTGCGGTTTTATTTCGCGGTTTCCGGCGCCGCGAAAATATTTAAAATGCCCTATTACCAGCCCCTTGTCTATATCATGGGCCTGGCCACGCTGGCGGCGGCCTTTCTCTTTCCAAATTACAACACTGCCGTCAACTGGGACAATTTGATCCGGGGGCGCTGGGCCTGGGTCCCGGCTTTCGCCGTTCCGTTTCTCATATATCTCGCAGCCTTGCTGCGGGGGAAAAGGGGTGTAAGCCATGCCCCAAAAAGTTAGGTTGATATCCGCTCTTGTCTTGGCCGTTTTGGGCCTGACCGGCTGCTGGGGCCAGCGGGAGATCGACGAGGCGGCGTATATGGTCGCCATGGGCCTGGATCGGGGCAGGAGGAACAATATTGTCGTCACTGTAGCCGTGGGGGATGTGGCCGGCCAGGGAGGCACCCAAAGCCAAACGCAGGGGGCGCAGAGATGGCGTTCACGCATTTTTTCCACCGTCGCGCCCGACGTTTTCGCCGCCCTTAGCGCCATCAACTCCAACCTGGAGAGGCAGATCAACCCTACGCATTTGAAAATGGTGGTCTTCAGCGAGAATTTGGCCCGCCACGGCATAGACAAATACCTGGATGCGCTGGTGAGGTGGCGGCAATTCCGCCGTACCGTCTATCTTGCGGTAAGCCCCGGCCCGGCGCGGGATGTCATAAGGGCCGTCCAGCCGCCTACCGCGGATAATCCCGGCAAATTTCTGGAGATGGTAATCCTGACCCAGAAATTCGTGGGCTACACCATCACCGGCCAGTTTCTGGACTTTTATAACGCTTATAAAACGAAAGGGGAAGCGCCCATTGCCTTTTTGATCGCTCCCAAGCAAACCGGCGCAGGGGCAAACCAAAACCGGGAAGATTCCGGGCAAACTGTTGGCGGACCAGATGTCGCCGCAACCACGGGAAGCGATCTGTTCACGAAATACGGGGACCCCGGCAAAACCACGGCCGGCAATACGCCGGAGTATGGCGAGGCGCCACTGCAGGCCATGGGTACGGCGGTTTTCAAGAAGGGTAAAATGATCGGCAAACTCAACGGTAACGAGACCATGGCCTTGTCCATGATGCGGGGGGAATTCCAGCGCGCTTTCATCATTATTCCGGATCCCCAGTCTTTAGATAAGAAAATCCAGATCGATGTGAGTCAGATTAAAAAACCTGCGGTTAAAATGGAAAGCGTCGGCGGCGGCTTGATCTTCAAAGTAAAATTGTATATATTGAGCGACATGGCGGGAGTCCAGTCGCAGAGATCGTACGAGTTGCCGAAGAGGATAGTTGAAAAAGCGATCGGGAAGTGGATCGCCGCCCAGTGCCGGTCCGTCATTGACAAGGCGCAAAAAAACGGCGCGGACATCTTCGGCTTCGGAGACCGGGCCCGCTGGCTGGTCCCCGACTGGCAAGCCTGGCGCGCATACGATTATGAAAGGAAATTCAGAAGCGCCGAAATCCAATTGGCGATAAAAGTTCACATTAACCGGACCGGTCTGGTCCTGGAGAAAGACGCGGTGAAGGAGGAATAGGGTTTGTTCGGCAGCTGGGGGTATTTATTCTGGACATTGGCTATGCTGAAATTGATCCCGTACGGGGTGTGGCTGTGGAAAAAAGGCTACCGCCTGGGGACGGCCGGGGTCGTGTTCATCGCCTTGGGGACGCTGGCGCTTATTATATGGGGATCCGTATTCGGAAGCGGGCTGGAATAAATCGGTGACCGGTCCCGGGCCGAACGCATGTCTGACCGTGACGTGCAAAATGAAACCGCAATGCCGCAAGGCTTGCGGTTTAGTTTAAAATTAAAAGTTGCGCGGAGGATCCCGATCTGTTATAATATTTTTGCTTGTCTGCGCTTCCCTGCTCCGCGGGAGGCATGCCGCGATTCTATGCGGATGCCTTCTAAAAGGCGGAGCCTTAAGTCCAGAGGGAGGAGGTGAACCAAAAGTGAGAGGTTACGAGGTGATGTATATTATCCGTCCCGGGGTGGAGGAAGACGTCCTGGACGGGATTATAGAGCGCTTCAGTAATATCGTCACTGGCGGCGGCGGAGAGATCGTCAAAGTTGACAAATGGGGAAAAAAACGTCTGGCTTATGAGATCAAGGACCAAATCGAGGGACATTACGTGCTGGTGGATTTCAAGGCCCCCAAAGAAACAAGCCAGGAGTTGGACCGGCTTATGAAGATCTCCGATGATATACTGCGCCACATGATTATCGCCAAGGACGCGTCGTAAAAACGGCGCAAGGCACCCATGGATATCCATTCCCTATAAAGGCAATTGCGTTGTTGCCTTAATTCAAGGTCTTGCCACATTTGGCGGCAAGGCGTGAAATCATCATGACAACGTAATTTGCTCCTATAAAGAAGGCGGTGGTATGATGAACAGGATTATTCTCATCGGGAGGCTGACAAAAGATCCGGACCTTCGATATACGCCAAGCGGAGTCGCGGTGGCCAGTTTCACTCTGGCGGTGGATCGTCCTTTCACGAACCAGGCCGGGGAGCGGGAGACCGATTTCATCAATATCGTGGTATGGCGCAAACAAGCTGAAAATTGCGGGAACTATTTATCCAAGGGCCAGTTGGCGGCGGTGGAGGGCCGCCTGCAGATCCGCACTTACGAGGCCCAGGATGGGCAGAAACGGTGGGTCACCGAAGTAGTGGCGGATCGGGTGCAGTTTTTAGAAAAGAAGAAAGGAGACAAGGATCAGGGGGCGTCCCACGAGTCCGCTGAAGCCGGGGAAAATCTCGATGAGATGAATCTGGACGATCTTCCCTTCTGATCCGTTAAGCCATATGGAAAAAAATCATAGATCCGGCGAGGCCGGAGGCAAAAGGGAACAGGGCAGAAGGCCCCGGAAACGGGTATGTGCTTTTTGCATAGACAAGGTGGCCCAGATCGATTACAAGGATCTGGGAAGACTGAGGCGATATATCACTGAAAGGGGCAAGATATTGCCGCGGCGGATTTCCGGCAACTGCGCCAAACACCAGCGGCAGCTCACCCTGGCCGTGAAACGCGCGCGCGTGGTTGCCCTGCTTCCGTTCACCAGCGAATAAAATTCCACCCGGTATAGATGATCCAAGCATCACCCGGGTGAGTTTTATTCCGGCTGAATAGTTACGATGATTTTTAAAAGACCGCATTGTTCGTCGGCGGTCTTTTTCATTATATTTCAATTGAACCACTTAGTCTAATGCACCATGGTCATTTCGACAGGCTCAATGACCGTTACAATGATAAACCCAATTTTCATGCTTAACCGGGCACTGAGCTTGTCGAAGTGCCGGCGGTGGCTAAATGGTTACTTTAAAATTTATACCCCAGCGTAAACGTGGGCCGCTGGAAATCCTGGTTCAGGACGTCGTAATAACTATATTTGAAATACAAGCCGGATCTGCCGAAATACAGGGATGAAAATACTTCTAGCTGGGGCGCGGCGGGATCGTAAAGCTCCGCTCCAAGGATGAAATATTCCGTGAAGTTTTTGGACAATTCCACGCCGAACTTATTGTTGAGGATCCCGAAACTTCCGCTGAACGAATACCAGCTTGCTCCGAACTGTAAATCCAGTTCGTTGGCGCCGCCGAGGCCGGAAATTCCCAGACGGGTGAAACGGTTCTTGTCGTTGGCTATGGTCAGGTCCAGACCGTTATAATAATAAGCGCTGCCGGGATCGAAGGACGTCTCAAAGCTAGTGGTGAATTTGAGGGCGCTGTACTGGGAAACCACTTCGTTGGCTTTTTCCACCAATTCCGCCGTATCGCTCAAGGTGGTCTCCAGATCCTGCAGATTATCTTCAGTGGCATATTCGGATACCCGCCGGATCAATTCGTTAAGTTTTGCGGTGGCCTCTTTCAGGGATTTGGCGGATTCCTTTACGTCCGCCAGGATCTCGGGGCTTTCGTTCTTTAAAAGCGCCAACAGTTCGTTGGAGGTTTTCAGGACTTGCACGGCGAGCGCCAAAGCCTCCCGCATCTGCATGGAGGTTTCACCGTTTTGCGAGAATTCCGCGGCGAAATCCTTGACGATTATCGAGGTTTCCCTGGCGTTGTCCATGGTTTCCTTCAGGGCCACCAGGGCCGTTTTAAGTTCGCCCCGGGACTCCCGGATGAGCTGGTCCAGATTGTCCAGGAGCGATACGGTGCGGTTATTGATGGTCGTGAAGTCGATTTTGTTAATTTTATAAGTGATCTGTTCCACGGAATTGGAAATTCGGTCCAGACGCTGCAGAGTATTTTTCAAGTTGTCCTTGAAGTTTTTATCGCCGGCGATCTCTTTCAGGGCGTCGGTGATCTCCGCCAGGGAGGTCATGGACTCGTAGGCGATAATCATGAACTGGTCCATGGTGATGGGGGACTCCCCCTTAAGACGCGCGCCTTTCGGCAGGGGTTCATCATGCGGCCGGATCATCAGCTCCAGGTATTTATCCCCCAACACGCTGGCGGAAGTGATGACCACTCCGGTTTTTTTACCTAGTTTGACATCGTTGCGGTTATAGATCCGCATTTTGACGATCACTTCCTGATCGTCGAAATAGATCTTGATTACCCGCCCCACATCCAGGCCGGCCAATTTCACCGGCGCCCCGGCCTGCAGCCCCTCGATGCGGCTGAAACGCGCTTCCACAATATGTCCTTTGGGAGAGATGTTTGTGATGAATAGAGTGGTCATGACGAAAAGCACCAAAGCCACCACGGTTAACAGGCCAACCTTGGTTTCAGAAGTCATCTGCATTGGATAGATCACCCCCTCCGGCGCTGATCGGGCCTTCCGCTTCCCCTTTTAAAAACTGCCGCACGACCCGGCTTTCGGATTTCAGAAACTTGTCGCAGGTTTCCATTTCCAGGATGCTCCCCCCGTACAACAGGGACAACATGTCGCCCACCATGGTGGCGCAGTTCAAATCGTGCGTCACCACCAGCGACGTAACCTGCAGCGTTTTTTGCAGATGCCTGATCATATTGTTGATGATGTTGGACATAATGGGGTCCAGCCCAGTGGTGGGTTCATCGTAAAGGATGATCTCCGGATCGATGGCGATGGCCCTGGCCAGGCCCACCCTTTTTTTCATGCCGCCGGAAAGCTCCGCAGGCATTTTTGATGGGACTTCCTCGCCGGGAAGGCCGACAATGGCCAACTTTTCCCGGACAATCCCGCGGATTTCCGGCTCCGTGAATCCTCCCAGCCTGCGCAAGCCGAAGGCGACATTCTCGCCCACGGTGAGCGAATCGAAAAGGGCCGCTGATTGGAAAAGCATGCCCAGCCTGGGTTTTGCCCAAACCTGTGAAGGCCGGTCCCGGTACACCACCTCCCGGCCGCCCAGATAAATGCGCCCTGCCAGGGGGGGGATGAGCCCGGCGATTAGCCGGAGCAGGGTGCTCTTACCGCAACCGCTCGGTCCCATGATGACCAGGGTTTCACCTTTGGTCACCCTGAAATCGACATTATCCAGGATCAAATACCGGTCTATCCCGTAGGTAAGGCCTTCCACGGCGATCATTATCCCGTCCTCCATAAATCCCTTAGAATCAAAAAACACCCTTTTTGTTCCCCTTGCTTTATGACCTAGTAATGCGGATACAGCAACATGGACATGAAGAAATCGGTGACAAAGATCACGATGGTGGATACCACCACGGAGCGGGTGGTGACCCGTCCGACGCCTACGGCGCCTTTTTCAGCCCTCAATCCGTAATAACAACTGATCATTACGATAAGCAGGCCGAAGACGGCAGCCTTGAACATGCCCGAGAGGAAATCATAGGGCGCCATCTTTCCGATCAGGGAATCGAAAAACACCGACGGCCGAAGTCCGGCGTATATCACCGCCACCCAGAATCCGCCCAGAATGCCCACAAGGTCCGATAAAAAAGCCAGCAGGGGTAGCATCAGCACCCCTGCGATGAGCCGGGGGGCGATCAGGTAGTCGATGGGGTCCGTGGACAGGGTTTTCATGGCGTCCAACTGCTCCGTGACTTTCATGGAGCCGATTTCCGCGGTAATGGAAGAGCCGACCCTGCCTGCGATGACCACGGCGCATAAGACCGGCCCGAGCTCGCGGGCAAAAGCCCAGCCCAGCACCTGCCCGATCAGGCTCATGGCGCCGAAGCGGGCAAATTCCCTGCTTACCTGCAGCGAAAGGACCATCCCGGTGGACAGGGCGATTGTCAGGGCGATGGGAAGGGAGCTGGCCCCGATAACGGCATACTGTTCCATGGTATTGGCCTTGTGATAGCGCTTGTAAATTACGGACTGCCAGGCCAGATACAGAATATAAAGCATCTCGCAGGTGCGCTGGAAAAAACGGATTATATTGCGCCCGATACGGTTCAGGAAGCGGATTGCGAGTGAATTTAACTCTGCCATCAAGACTTGCCTTCCGTTAAGAGATTTAGGGAAAAACGGCAACAAGTAAAGGCATATTCCTCTTTCATTTTATTCGACGCGCCAAAGGAAAAATCCTTTTCCAACGGCCTTTTATCGTTAAAAAACCATTATCTTTCCCAGTAGCGGCAAGGGTTTGGGGAAAATATGCGGCCGTCCTGTTTAATTATGAAGCCATTGCATTGTTACCTTAATTTAGGTCTTGCCACCATAAGGCTATCGATATTTAGCGGCAAGACGTAAAATCATCATGGCAACGCAAATTGCTCTTATAAAGGGCTGCAGCAGGTATATTAATTTTTTTTATGGCAATCCTTATAATGTTAGATTAATCCCGCGCAGGTATGAACGGGAATTTTGACAGGCCGCGGATGGAAACGGGGGACTAGAATTGGTGGACAGCGATCAAAAGACTCTTTGCCGGTTGCTCCTGGAGGAATATTGCCGTACAGGCGGATCCGTTCCGGTGTTGGCGGAGAAAATCAAAAAACTGGGATCGCGCCGGGGATTTAAGATGACTTTTTATGAATTTTTCCACAGCGCCGGAGAAGACTGGCAAATTCATCTTCGCACGCTGGCGCGGGATCTGGGCTTCGGGCGGCGCTGGCTGAAAATGCTGAAATCCGGCGATTTCAACCGGCAATTGCTGGCTGTAAGAGAACTGGAATGCCTTGCCTGGCCCGAACTGACGGAGGATCTGGTTCGAATCCTGCCGTGCCTCGATCCGGCCCTTTGCGGGCGGATTTACCGGCTTTTGGGCGCTTTGAAGCACGAGAAACTTCTGGACTATTTGTGGGATTTGCAGGACAGGGGATTTATGCCCGAATGGGAAAAGATCCGGGACGAGTTGTGGCTGCAGCTTGCGGTGAGGTTGTTCGGCAGGGACGAAGCGGAAAAAATGAAGGCCTTCCGGATCCTCGAGGGCCTTCCCGGCCGGCGTTCAGTGAAACTGCTCCTGATTTTCATCGAAAATAAAAAGGAGTTTCTGGAAAAAGCCTGGCAGGTGCTGCTGGGCTATCCCGGCGACATTCTATGGAAAGAGTTGATGTACCAGGCGAGGTTTTCCCCTTTCTGGAAGCTGAGAGTGGGCGCGGTAAAAATGCTGCTGAACAAGAATGAGCCGCGCACCGAGCAGTTTGTGCGGGAATTATACAGGAGCAAGGACTGGCGGACTTGCCTCGAAAGGGAATACAAAAAAGATGAAGGGGAGATCATCTCCCTGGATTTTCTGGAGGTCGATGTCTTCATGCAGAGGCTGCAGAACATCTGCCGTTTATTGGCGGAATATATTTGCAATTGGAAGGATAACGAGGAAGGCGGATATTTGCATTAATTTCGGAAACGGCGCATTTTCGCAGTTTGGGAACCGGAACCGCGGAGTTGCGGTTTCTTTTTTTTGGCAAAAAGAGGAATAAACCCGCGCAAACCGAATATGGAACCCAAATATAAGTTTAATCACCGGTTAATAAGGAGTATGCATTGATCATCGACTTTCATACCCATTGTTTTGCGGATCATGTGGCGGCAAAGGCGGTTCAGGCGTTATCCGGACGGTCCGGGGTGGCGCCCTTTCTTGACGGTACCGCGGGATGTCTCGCCGCCTCCATGGACAAGGCGGGCATTGATAAAAGCGTGGTTCTGCCCATCGCCACCAAGCCCACCCAGGTTTCGGCAATCAACGACTGGGCCGTTAAATTACAGGAAAATCCCGAATTCATCCCTTTCGGAACCATTCATCCGGCGTTCGGGAATTGGAAAGCGGAAATCGTAAGACTCGCCCGCGCCGGAATCCGGGGGATAAAATTCCATCCGGACTATCAGGATTTTTTTGCCGGAGAACCTGCAATGTTGCCGGTTTATGAGGAAATCCTTTCCAGGGGAATGGTGATCGTTTTTCACGCGGGGGTGGATATCGGCCTGCCGCCTCCGGTTCATTGCCCGCCCGATCACTTGCTGTTTCTGGCGGAAAAGTTTCCGGGAGGGAAAATAATAGCGGCGCATATGGGAGGGTTTCGCCTGTGGCGCGAAGTGGAGGATAAATTACTGGGGGTTCCTGTTTATCTGGACACATCCTACTCCCTGTTTGAACTGGGGAATGAAAAAATGAAGGATCTCATCATGAGGCACGGAGTTGAGCGTATTCTTTTCGGGACGGACTCGCCCTGGGCCGGGCAGGATGCGGAAATGGAAAGCCTTAAGGCCGTCGGTTTCTCCGCGGAAGACTGGCGGAGGATTTCCGGAGGAAATGCGCGGGTTCTGTTGAATTTATAATGTCTGTAGAGGGATTTGCGTTGTTATGATAATTTTCCGTCTTGCCGCTAAATATCGATAGCCTAATGGCGCCGTACACTATATTTAGTGGCAAGACCTGGCTTTAAGGTAACAACGCAATTGCCTCCTGTATAAACCATAGGTTAGGGGGATGGGAATGCTGGCCACCGTAACTTTGAATCCCACCGTGGATAAGACGTACTTCATCGATAAACTTGAATACGGCGAGGTAAACAGAGTGAGGGAGATGACCTCTCTCGCCGGCGGAAAAGGCATCAATGTAGCGCGCATTGCGGCTATTATGGGCCAGGCGGTGACCGCCACCGGATTTGCCGGAAGGGGAACCGGGCGGATGATTCAGGAGTCCCTGGAAAAATACCGGATTAGGCATGATTTCTGCCGCATAGCGGGCGAATCCAGGATATGCGTGGCCGTCAAAGAACGGGACAGTAGAAAGGTCACGGAATTTCTCGAAGCCGGCCCGGAGATCTCCGGGCGCGAATTGGCGGGTATCAAGGCTAAAGTGAATACGCTCTCGAAAAAATGCCGCATCACTGTATTGGCGGGCAGCCTGCCCCGGGGAGTGCGGCCGGAGATTTATTCGGAGCTGATCGGGATTATCAAAAAAAACGGGGGCGTCCCGATTTTGGATTCCAGCGGGAAAGCCCTTGTAGCCGGCATAGAGGGAAGACCGTATATGGTTAAACCTAACCGGGCGGAATTGGAGACGCTGCTGGGGAGCAAGGCGATTAGCGAGGCGGAGACTTTACGCGCGATCAAGGATTTGCAGGGGCGGGGGATCCCCCTGGTGATCGTCTCTTTGGGTGCCGAAGGCTCGCTTGTTGGCTGGGACAACGATTATTACCGGGCCGTCCCGCCCTCCATCGATCCGGTCAATACCGTGGGATGCGGGGATTCGCTGGTGGCCGGGGTGGCCATGGGGATCATCGGAAAAATGTCCAGGGAGGAAACGATCCGTTATGCCACGGCGGTTTCGACCGCAAATGCCCTGACTCCCCTTGCGGCGGTATGCAATCCCGAGGATGTGAAGCGGCTGCAGCCGGAAGTCAAGGTGGAAAAACTTACTCCTTAGCTCCGTAATCCCCGGGGATCAGGGATGTACCGCTAAATCGGAAGGCGGAAGACTGAAGATGATCATCAGAATGGCGCACTTGAAAGATGTTCCTGAGATCGCGGATTTGATCAATAATTACGCCAAAGCCGGCTTGATGCTGCCGCGTTCCCACCCGGAACTGATAGAGCTGATCAGGGGTTTTTCGGTGGCGGAGGAGGAGATCGATATAGTGGCGTGTTGCAATGCCAGAATCTGGGGCGGCTCCAATGAGATCGAAATCGCGTCGCTGGTGGTGGATGAAAAGCACCAGCGCAAGGGAATCGGAACAAAACTGGTCCGCTTCTGCATGGACGAGGCCATAAAGCTGGGTTTTACCGATTTTTTCGCTCTTACATACCGGCGGGAATTTTTCGAGAAGCTGGGTTTCCGGCTGGACCGGCGGGAGTCGCTGTCGCAGAAGGCATGGACGGACTGCATCCGCTGCCCGAAATACCACTGTTGCGATGAAAACGTAATGAGATGGGAAAAAAGCCCTTCCTTCCGGTTCCCTCCCAAGTGCGGGAGGGACGAAGAATAATCAGGAAGAGGCACACGATTCCGCCGTTGCGTAAAAACAGCGACGTATAGGAGCAATTTGTGTTGTTATGATATTTTTACGTCTTGCCGCTGAATATCGATAGCCTAATGGCAGCCGTACACTATCTTTAGTGGCAAGACCTGGCATTAAGGCAACGGCGCAATTGCCTTGTATAGGCGTTATTGTTGAATCCGTCAGGGAAAACGTGAGATAATAACACATAACGGTAAAATATAAATAACGATTTTCTGGGAGGATAAAGATGAAAGAGAAAGTGCAGGCGGTGATAGAGAGGATCCGGCCTTCCCTGCAGGCGGACGGCGGGGATGTGGAGTTGATCAATGTCCAGGCCGACGGTACGGTGGAAGTAAAATTGCAGGGAGCCTGCTCCGGATGTCCCATGGCGGCCATGACGCTGAAAAACGGCATTGAGCGGATTTTAAAAGAGGAAATCCCGGAAGTGAAGGAGGTAAAGGCGGTCTAAATACAGTGGTCGGTGTCAGTAATCAGTAATCGTACCGTGTTTTAAGATTCGACTATTAAAGCCAAAGATAAGTGAACAGCTTCAGAGTCGATGTTTCAAAATCATTGATAACCGGCTAGAGTAATTCTTCCGGCATTGATTACTGTTTATTGATACACTGGTCGCTGTAAGATCCCCCCCCTTTACAACCGTTGCCTTTTTGTGTATACTATAATATACAATTCAGTTGATACCGGCGTGCCGAAGTGGCGGAATTGGCAGACGCGCTAGATTCAGGGTCTAGTGGGGGCAACTCCGTGCAGGTTCAAATCCTGTCTTCGGCACCATTTTTTCAGCTGTCAGTGAACGGTGAATAGTGAACAGTGATCAAAGTTGATGGACGCTCCGCAGGAATTTGCGGGGCGTTTTTTGTTAGGTGGTTTGACAAGAGACGATAGAAAGGTTATACTTGGAAAAAAAGACTTATGTTTAGAAAAATCTGAAACGGATGTGGAGACAACCTTGGCTACGGCCTGAACAGTTTAGGAAAAAGCCCCAATCGTTAGTTATGCTCTAAACGGGGTAAATTAAGTGGGTTGACTATCTTCGGGAGGGGTAGGAATGAAAAAGATTCAATTATTTCTTTATCTACCATTATGCTTTTTATTGACAACCGCAGTTTATGCGCAGCCAAGTATCCCTAAAAAAGACATTCCACCGGATATGCCTCCCGACATAAAACAACAAGTGGAATTGTTGTATGCAAAAAAAGCCTATGATCGGGCTATGGCGGCTTATGCTCTGGGTGAAATGGGACCCAAAGCCTCCCCGGCCGTTCCTTTTTTAATCGCCATGTTTCTTGATGAAGCGACAGTAATAATGCGATCGGAAGATGGGTTCAACAACGGCAGCTCGCCTAAAGAAGAGTCCATGAAAGCTTTGGTGAAAATCGGCGCATCGGCGGTTGATCCATTAATCGAAGCGTTGTCTGATAAAAACTGGAAGATTAAATCTGCCGCGGCAATGATATTAGGGGATATTGGCGACCCTAAAGCGGTTGAACCGTTAACCGGTTTACTGATGAACCCGGATTTGGATCTGGTTAGAAATGGGGCGATAGCACTTGGAAAACTTAATGATGTACGTGCCGTGCAGCCATTAATCGATACATTTAAAATTACAGGAGAAGTAAAGCGGCGTTATAGGTTTACCAAAAGCTATAAATCCGACGGAGGAGTATATATTCCGTATGTCGTTGAAAACATAGAGTATGGTATAAATATCGAGACTGTCAAGGGTGTGCTTATTGATTCCCTAGCTAATATCGGCACACAAGGGCTTAACTTATTGCACACTGCTCTAAAAAATCCTAATAGTGCAATTAGAAGGAACGTAGCTGCCGTTCTTGGAAGGATTAAAGATAACTCATCTGTGGTTTTATTAATTGAATCTCTTAAGGATAAAGCTTGGAGCGTTCGGGCGGAAGCCGCCTTCGCCCTAAAAGAAATGAAAGATCCGCAAGCCGTTCCCGGTTTAATCGGTTTGTTGAAGGACATTGAACCCGAAGTTTGCGGAGCATCCGCCTTGGCATTGGGAGCATTGAAAGCTCAAGCGGCTATTGAGCCGCTAATTGAGGCGCTTCAAAATGGAGAACCCGGGGTTAGAGGAGACGTGGCTTTCGCGTTAGGGGAAATCGGCGACAAACGCGCAGTTAAGGTATTAATACATTTATTGGGGGATGAATACGTTTATGCACGGGACCATGCTGCGGCCGCGCTTTATAAAATTACCGGCCAAACTTTCGGCCTTAACCAAACGGAGTGGAATAAATGGTTGGCCAACAATCCATGAGATAAAACACGGGCTAGCGCGCGATCATCCGATGGGTAAATCCGAATCCGCCAATCCCGATTGAAAGAACTGGTCCGGACAGTATGATGACGCTCCGTAAGAAATTGCGGGGTGTTCTTAATTTGCCTTTTTAGCCAATTCAAGAATGCATTCGATTTGCAGGGCGCGCCCTTTGCCGATGCCTTTGATGGCGTGGTTTGGAAAAAATTTAGCACCTAAAATTGAAAATAAAATTAATCCATATAGAAAATTGAGCATTCAAGAACTAAGAAAGTTACTTTGAAAGATGTGTTGATGTGTGTGGGAATTATCGGATTTGGTGCGCGCGCAAAAGAACCGGAGATTGCCGGATAAGCGCCGGATCATTTGCCCGGCGCTTTGTATTTCATTTTGATATATTCGATAAAGTCCTCAATTTCCCTCAAGACAGGTTCAGGAAGTTCTTCCAGAGAATAATCATCCTTAACGGGTTGGCGAAAATTTGTCCTGCCCAAAAGATAATCGGTTGATACCTTGAAAAAATCAGCCAGTTTATTAATGCTGTCAGGGGATGGCGTTCTCAAATCATTCTCATATTTCCCGATCGTTGATTCCGAAACATCCAACAACTTACCTATTTCCTTTTGCACCATATTCTTTTCTTCGCGCAATATCCTAAGTCTTTCCCCAAATGTAGCCATAAAGTCACCTCGTCCTTATTTTCCATTAATGCAAGTGATATGGCTAGTGTTTGGCATTAAACCGTACATTATGCCTTAAAATAATTTGACACGGGACAATATGTCTGGTATTATTTTATTGGAAGATTCTTGGATCGGGGAGTGATAGCATGCCTTTTACCACGCCAAAAAATGGCTTTAGACGCCATCGGTGGAGTACGATGTTTGATATGGACGGGCCGGTGATAGCCGACGTTTTTGCGGACATGATGGACAAAACGTTGAAGTCGGTTGATATAAAGCCCAGCGGCTATCTGGGCAAAAGCAGCATGTTCCATCTGAATCCTTTCCGCCCTCCGGTCAATCCCTTTGAAGAAAATGAATTCAACGATATAGCCGTCCAGACTCTTATCAGCGCCAAAGAACTATTTAGTGAAGGCGATATGGATTACACGGCCGAACGGTTGAAGGAAGTCTCTCCCGTATTCATGAAGCTTAAAAAAAACAAGGTTCCATTCTCCGCAAAAACCCGGCAGCTATGTCATATGACTTTGTTTGCGCTGGCTTGCGTCGCTATTCTGGCTCCGCACATCGTAAACACTCCATGGGAACATCCTTATTTTTTATTAAGGCTGATGGATAAGGACAGTCCCTCCGTGCCCGGGATGGCAGAAAATTGCAGGCTGCTTTTGGCTCATATGGAAAAAGTTGATCCCAGTTTGAAGGAAATGTTTCAGCAGCTATACCGGTGATATTTTACTGGGCATTTCCCAGACCAGAAACGAAAAACTGGCGAAGGCGCCGGCAAGAATAGGCGACATTGTGGAACCGGTAATTAAATACGTCCGGATTGAAGCGTTGGCTTATTCCGATCATGCAAAGCCGGCGGGTTGAATTTTCCGCCGGAATCGGTATGCTGGGAAATAGAATAAACGGCGTTTCAAGGTGATTTATATGCGGAATTTGTCTTCAATTAAAAAAAACATCCATGCCCTGAAAAGGCTTTTCAAGGGAAATCCCGCGGTGATAGCGGCGTATATTTTCGGTTCATGCGGGACAAAAGACCAGACGGACATGAGTGATATCGATGCAGCCCTTTTATTTGACCGGAATATACCCCTTGTGGATGAATTGGCCCTTGCCGCAAAGGTGTCGTCGGCGCTGGAAAGGGATGATGTTGACATTGAAGCAATGATCGATATCTGCAACCATATCATCTCCCGGAAATGAAATAAAAGCTATCGTGAATCGACAGGCACCGTTGACTTATTTTCCAGGTAGTTTAAAACAATCAACCCTACATAGCCCCTATATTTTCCCAATCCTCCTGTATCAAAAGAATAAACGCCAGTGCCTGAGATTTTTCCTGCGTTTCGATATAACCTTTTAATATGGCAAAGTTGTTTTCAATGTCATTTACATAGTCATGATCAATATCGATTTGCATGATGGGTTTTATCTTTTTCCAGACCTTTTGCGCATCCTTCAAGTTTGCCGCCGCTTTTACCCAATCATTATTTCGTATGGAATATTCCGTCGTTTTCAATGATCTGGAAAATCCGGACCATCTGTCTATTGGCCTTCTTAAAGGGGCGCAGGAGCATAAATCGGTCAGAAGAAAAAGAGTGACTACAAAGCAAATAGATCTTTTCAATGCTTTCTCTCCAATTATAATTTGGTAGAAATAATGTAATAATTCCGGTCTCCCTTCATATCCACATACAAGTTTCCGCTGGTATCCAATTGTGCCAGGGAAATTTCCTCCATATTTTCGATGTTTTGTTTGGATAATTGATATTGCAGCCAAGCATGGGAGAGGTTGAGGGAACGAAGCGCGTCCGGCAACATTTTTCCGTCCTCAATAAGATTAGTAGGCATTCCGCTGTATGGAGTAGGTACATTTAAATCGCTGGGAGTCACAGGCTTTTTTTGTGTTTTTTTCTGAATGCTTAACTTTCCGTTTGATTCAAACAAAGCGAATTCAATATCTGTTATATTGAATATCTCCTGTGTACGAAGTTGGGAAAGAAGATCATCAATTGAGAGGCGGATTTTGGCCAGGTTTTTTTCCAAAATCTTGCCGTTTTCGATGACGACAGTGGCTTCTCCTTCCACGACTTTTCTTATCCATACGTTATGCAGGCTGAGATAGGCAAGCAGAATGGGAAGGATGGTCCATATAACCATCCCTGCCAGCGTGGCCAGGGTATTTTGGTTCACTTGCACGGAAAGCGTTGCGGCAATGGATCCGATGGTGATTCCCACAACATAATCGAAAAAAGTAAGTTCGGCGATTTGCTGTTTTCCCATAAGTCTTACTAAAACCAGCAAACTAAAAAAAGAAATCAGGCTTCGGACAATAACGACGAATATGATAGGCAAGTCGCGCACCCCGTTTATTACTACTTCTTAGTTTTTTCATGGTTGAGATAATTATGAATGGTAAATAAACCAAAATGTATAAAAAGATATGGTGAATGAAATCCGGGTTTGTTATCAAACTAATCATTGGCAAAGGAGATGGTAGCATGACGGTTGCATCCCAGGTAAAACAAACCCTTGCAAGCCTTAAAGGCGTCAGGGGCAATTTGAGGATTTACGCGGCGCAATCGCAGCATAAAGAAGCCGTATCCGCATATACCGAGGCCATAGAAATTACGGAAGAAGTAATTGACGCCCTGGAGCATAGAATCAGCCGGCTGGAATTCGAAGAACCGCAATATAAAGGTTTATAAAAAAGGGGAGAAAAGCAATGCAGGATTGGCTGGCGATTTTTTTACACTCCATTTTCCTGTTCTTCATAACGCTGGCGCTGGTAAGAGCAATGGGAAAGCGCCAACCGGCGAGAATGGCCCCGTTCAGATTTGTAAATTATGTGGTTGTCGCCGTTTTAACGGCTTTAATTGCAACCGACATCATTACAAATCCGGTTTTTAGCCTTCTTGCCCTTGGCGTCTGGACTTTGCTCCCTATCGCGCTGGATTTTCTGGCCATGAAAAGCAAATGGATTCACGACTGGCTGGACGGCGAAGAAACCGTACTGATCAAGCGAGGTAAAATTCTGGGGCAGAATATGATGAAGGCCGGAATGACGGGGGCTGAACTTTTAAGGGAGCTTCGCTCCAAAAACGCCTTTAATGTAGCGGACGTGGAGTTTGCAGTAATGGAGCCGGCAGGCGACATCAATGTATTTTTAAAATCCGATAAAAAACCGCTTACCGCGCATGACTTGGGGATAAAGGTTTCCCCCCAGGCGGAACCGCAAACCGTGATCATGGACGGCAATATCCTGAATGATTCCCTTGCCGATCTTGGTTTAAACCGGGAATGGCTCCATACCCAACTGGAAAGCTTGGGAGTTTCCTTAGAAAACGTTTTCCTGGGTCAGGCGGACTCCTCCGGCGATCTATATGTGGACCTTTTCGATGACCAGCTTCAAGCGCCCAGGCCTAAAACGAGAGAACTGATTTATGCAAATTTGGAAAGATGCCACGCGGATTTGATGAAATACGCCCTGGAAACCCCAAACCAGGACGCCAAAAACATGTACGGACAAAATGCGGAAAAGCTTCAGCGGCTGATGCAAAGGTTAAAGCCGTATCTATTGCATTAGGAGTGAAACAGGCGCCGGATAAAAAGGCCAAGAAACTTGGCGCCGACCGGAGTGCAAAAATAATAAAGGAGGTGAAGGGATGACCGTAGCTACTCAATTGCAGCAGGCAATCGCCGGCGTGGAAAGCGTGACGGCCAGCATGAAGAATTTCGCGCTGCAGACCCAGGATAAACAGGCGCAGCAAATGTTTCAACAACTGGCCCAGACCTTTGAAGGCGCCTTGAAAATTTTACGGGACAGGCAGAAGTATATTGAGGAGCAGGAACCTCAGTATAAGCAGCAATAATATTCTTAGTGAAGGCAATTGCGTTGTTGCCTCAAGGCTGGATCTTGCCGCTAAATATAGTGTATGTTTACCATTGGGATATCGATATTTAGCGGCAAGACGTAAAATTATCATAACAACGCAAATTGCTCCAGTGACGTACGATTAGAGGTGAAACCGGTGTCGAAAAAAAAGGCCAGGAAACTTACTCCGGCGCAGCAAAAATATGAGAAGTTCGCCAAGGCCAGGGAACCGAAGCGGCCTGTTCTGGCCAATTGCGTTCGCGCATTTTTCGCAGGTGGGATAATTTGCGTAATCGGCCAGTTTTTGATGTGGATATTTATGACTTATTTTAATTTTACAGAGGTTTCGGCGGGAAATCCTACAGTGGCGGTTTTGATTTTCCTTTCGGTTTTGCTGACGGGGTTGGGGATTTACGATCATATCGCCCAGTGGGCGGGAGCGGGAACCGCTGTGCCGGTCACAGGATTTGCCAATACCATTGCTTCGGCGTCCATAGAGCACCGTAGTGAGGGTTATGTGCTGGGCGTGGGCGGCAATATGTTCAAGCTCGCCGGTTCGGTAATTGCTTATGGAGTTTTCTCTGCTTTTATCGTTGCATTGGTTAAAATAGCCCTTCAAGCGCTGGGGAGGATGTAAAAAATGTTGCAGGGAAGACAATCCTGGGCGTTTCCTTCCCGGCCCGCCGTTATAGGATCGGCGGCGGTAGGGGGGCCGTTTGAAGCGAAAGGGGCTTTGGCCGCGGATTTTGACATACTACACGACGACATGTGGCTGGGGCAAAACAGCTTTGAAAGAGCGGAAAGGACTCTTTTAGAGGAAGCATGTAAAAAGGCAATCGACAAGGCCGGGGTGAAAAAAGAGGATGTGCAGTTTTTTTTCAGCGGCGATTTAATGAATCAAATCATTTCAAGCAGTTTTGCTGCCCGTACTCTTGGAATGCCTTTTTTTGGATTATTCGGAGCCTGTTCCAGCTCTATGGAATCCTTGGCGTTAGCTTCTCAAATTGTGGATACCAAGTTTGCCGACAATGCTTTGGCGGCGGCATGCAGTCATAATGCCTCCGTGGAAAAGCAATTCCGCTACCCTACCGAATACGGGGCGCAAAAGCCTCCAACCGCGCAATGGACCGTCACGGGGGCGGGGGCGGCCGTGATTGCCCAAGAAGGGGAAGGGCCGCGCGTAACGGGAGCTACTATCGGCCGGGTCGTGGACATGGGGCTGTCTGATCCGTATAATATGGGGTCGGCTATGGCTCCGGCAGCGGTAGATACTATAGAAGCCCACATAAGGGATTTTAACCGGGATTTAAATTATTACGACGTAATTGCCACGGGCGATCTGGGTTCCGTGGGCCATAAAATTGCGGCGGACCTTTTGCAGGAACACGGTATAAACGTCCCGGCGGAAAGGTTTACCGATTGCGGGATGATGCTTTATAAAAAAGAGCAGAACGTCCGGGCGGGGGCCAGCGGATGCGCCTGTTCCGCCGTCGTGGCATACGGCCATTTTTTAAAACGCATGCGCAAAGGGGAATTGCAAAAGGTTCTAATTATTGCCACAGGAGCATTGCTATCTCCCCTTTCTTATCAACAAGGAGAAAGCATTCCTTGCATTGCCCATGCCGTAGCGATAGAAATGTAAGAGGTGTATGGTTTTGGAGAAGTTTCTTTTTGCCTTTCTGGTGGGGGGCGGGATTTGTGTAATCGGGCAAATAATGATGGATGCATTTAAAATGACACCTGCGCATACTATGAGCACATTGGTGGTAATTGGCGCCGTTTTGGGAGGCTTTGGATTATATGAACCTTTGATAAAGTTTGCCGGTGCGGGAGCATCCGTTCCTATCAGCAGTTTCGGCAATTCCTTGGTTAAAGGAGCGCTGGCTGAAGCCCAAAAGAGCGGTTTAATCGGAGTTCTGACTGGTATATTCGAAGTAACCAGCGCAGGAGTATCCGCTGCGATCATTTTCGGTTTTCTGGGGGCATTGATATTCAAACCCAAAGGATGATTGAACGGGGAAAAATGAAGCCGGTTAATAATGTACCCTCATGAACCAAAAGCGGACTCCCTTATCCCCGTATCCCAAATCCCAGGGAACTCTGAATCTGTCGGCGTTATGGCTGTTGGTAACGGCGAATCCTTTGGAGTCGGCGCCTGTCACCACTGAAACGTGCCTTACTTCCCCCTTTTTTTCATAAGCCACGTAATCTCCGGGGAGCAACTTATAGGAAGCGGCTAAAACCTGGTTATATGCCCCATAGGCGATTCGGGACGCGCGCCCGGAATATTGCATATACCGGTGAAACGCATGTGCGTTGGCCCAGGCCCGGCTTGCTCCCTTGCCGTAATTCCAGGCCCGGGTTTTAGAAAAACCGCCTCCTTCGTGAAGAACCTGGGAGACAAAATTGGCGCAGTCACCGCCGCTGTAATTGTAGTTTTTATACTTCGGATTATATATAAATCCAACTTCGTTGCCGGCGGCGGCCCCGCAATACTTATCGGCGTAAAGCGCGGCCTTAAGCCGCCGCGGATTCAAGCCCGGGAAATGCCGGGGTTTTTGCGCGAGAATAAACGCGGTATTGACTGCGGACAGGCTTTTTTCCATCGCCAGCGAGTCAGCGAAAGGATCCGTGAACCATTCGCGGCAGATCACCCAGCGTCCGTCCCTTTGCAAAAGGTCAACGGAATGATATGTGCCGAGGCGCATCAGATTGACGGCAGTGCGTTCGTTCAGGTAAAAGTAATGGTATTCCGTGGACGCCAAAAGCGTCAACCGGATTCCTTCTTTCCGCCATTGGATCCGGCGGAGCCTTGTCACGGACTTGATGTTTGACATTACCGCACCCTGCTTGCGGCGCCAATTATGGAGATATTTCATTTTTTTGGCCTGATGCTCAAACGCCCAGAGTCCTAAACGCCTGGTCCGGTCATAGAGGGATGCCAGGTTGGGGAGGCTGTCCTGGAGTATGGCCTGGTTTCGAAGGAAAAAAAGTTTGCTGACTATGCCGGCTATTTTTCTTTCCGGCGGGAGGCTCTTATTTGCGGAGCAAGGAATCCGGTAATTATGTAGTCTTTGACATATAAAAACGAGGATAGCGGTGAAGAAAATAAAAAAACAAACCCATTGCCTTTTGGTTAGGACTAAAAACATGCGATATTCCCCTAAACTGTCGGCTTAATCATCATGTGCCTAAAAATATGTATTCCGTTTTAAGGGTTTTTATGAGCAATTGCATGTTTTTTTCCTAAAAATATCGGCCGGAAGATGATTTTATTGTTACTATCGGCAAAAAAATAATATAATATATATAAGCAATTTGCGTTGTTATGATAATTTTACGTCTTGTCACTTAATATTAAATATCTGCTGCTGGTTATGCCGGCTATTGCCATACCTGAAGCCGCGGGCGATAAAGAATGCAAAGGCGCGTTTGTTTTTCACCGGCGCCTCGGACCCAAAAAACAGCCGCAGCCCGGTACGTTTTGAACCGGGCGGAGGAGCGGAGGTTCCGCCGCTGGAGATAAAACTGTATTTATACCAAGACCTAAACGCCGGCGTTACATTTATATTCAAGGAAAGGCTGCCCCTATACAACAGGCTGGAGCCGCCGGTGCTGCAAAAAATCGCGGTGATGCGGACGGATGATTTGCTACAAGACTATACAGGTAAGGAGTGATCGGCATATGCAGGACATCATGCTCTCGCAATATAAGCCCAGGAGTGAATTGATTGTCGAACGGCATGAGGTGATGAAACCCAGGCACCCCGTTATTGATGTGCACACCCATATGGGTTCGCTTGTATTGGGGGAAAATTACGCGCAATTGTATGATACGGGAGATTTTATTAAAAAGTTGGACCGCTACGGGGTAAAAACCATCGTCAACCTTGACGGGGCCTGGGGCGGCGAATTGGACCGCATGCTGGCCAAAACAAAAGGGTATGAGGATAAAATCATCACTTTCGGCTGGATAAATACGGGCGATATCGATAACCCCGCTTTCGGCCGCAATGTTGAAACCGATTTAAAGGACGGATTTCGAAAAGGAATACGCGGCATCAAACTGTGGAAAATGATCAGCCTCGGCCAGAAGGATAAAACCGGCAGGTATATCAGAATCGATGATAAACGGCTCAAACCCATCTGGGATACCGCGGCGGAATTGGGGATTCCGGTGCTGATTCATATCGCCGACCCAATCGCATTCTTTAAGGAAGCCGATCAATACAACGAGCGGTTTGAGGAACTGGCCTGGAACCCGGACTGGTCCTTCTCCGGACCGCAATTTTACAAGTTTCATGAGCTCATGGACATGCAGGAGGCGATGCTGGCCGGCAACCCCCAAACCACGTTCGTGATCGCTCACGCCGGTTCGGCGGCGGAGGATTTAAAATTCGTAGGCGGCTGCCTGGATAAATATCCGAACATGCATATCGACATCGCGGCAAGGATCGCCGAATTGGGGCGGCAGCCTTATACCGCCCGCGAGTTTCTAATCAAGTACCAGGACCGGGTGCTCTTCGGCACGGATTATACGCCGGTTTGCATGCCGTATGAATACTATTACAGGTTTCTGGAAACGCGGGACGAGTATTTCGATTATGGTCCGGGAGAGATCCCGGGACAGGGAAGATGGAAGATATACGGGGTTTTCCTGCCGGACGAGGCGCTCAGGAAGATATATTATGAGAATGCGGAAAAATTGTTGAGGCTTGACACCCGCGGGCTTATTGTCTGAACCTTGAGTTTATTGAATGACGGATTAAAGAAAGAGCAAGAGCGAGTTGATTTTAAAGCCTGTAAATACAAAAAGCCCGTTCGCGGGCTTTTTGTTCGATTTTGCTTAAATCCGCGCCATGGCCAGCGCCTGAAGAACAGTGCCGAAATATTCCTGTTCCCTGAGGATGTGAGGGCCCAGGGCCGGCCAGAAGTTCGTTTGTCTTCCGGGGATGCGGCAGGACCTTATCAGGCTGTCGATCTCATGCAGGGAATCCACCCAGCGCCGGTTTAAGTCCGCAGCTTCCTCAAGGTAGCCGTTCACATCGGCATGCGCCTGCAATACCCGTCCGCGCAGGGCGGCGAATTCATCGGCAAAGCCTACGGCCGCCTGAGTAAACTCCGTCTGTTCCAGCGGTTTGAATTTGTCGGCGGCGAGCCGGGCGTGTTCCTCCGAGATGCGCAGCCAGAACAGAAGCTCCTCCAGGGTTATATCCATCAACTGGCCGCCGTCCGCGGCCGGAAGAAGCATTCTTGGAATAACGGAAACCCTTTTCCCGGAATCGTCCATCCCCAACTGCTCCCGGGTGGCCGCCGGGCCGCCCAGGACATTGTGGATTTTGGACATCAAGTAGTCCAGTTCCCTCAGGATGTGATTGGCCAATTCAGCGGGGATCACTCCCTTTAAGATACAATCGCGGATGCCTTCCTCTATTTCAACCTTGAAAGCCCGGAACCTTTCCGTGAGGGCTTCGTTTTCGGATATCACAACACATGCGCCGCCATATCCCGGCGCTTCCAGGCCGTTCAAAGCTTCAAGAAGCCGATCGTAGGCTTCTCCGAACATTTGCCCTTCCTTGACGACGGCGTCCTCTTCAAGATCAACCCCGCTGCGGATCAACCTTGCGTGTTCCGCGAACTGATGCCCCCAGAAATGTATTTCGTCCAATATCGCCCGCAGGATCTCCGGCGTTACCCGGTTCTCACGGTTTCCCAATCCGGCCAAAAATATTACCTCCTATTGATTGATACTTGCGCACATGGAATTATATTATGCGAAAGGTATGATTTTGGTGAAATGAATATTATTTTAGAAGACAGGCTTTATTTTAAAGTCATAATAATCCGGGGATAAAATGGGCAGATCACGGTTCATCGATGAAAAGGTTATATATTCCGAAAGGGAACGGCCGCCGGAAAGCGAATATTCTAGGTCGAAAAAATCCGAAGTTTTGTTCGCCGATTGGCGCGGGAAAAATAAAATATACAGACGGATGTCAAATGAAGGATGTCTATATTACAATATATAGGATTGCAACTGTCTTGGCGGCGGGGGTGGTGATTTTGTTCGGCGCGGGCTGTAAGAAAAACATTCCCGTAAGACCCATCCGGGTAATGTCTTATAACATACATTATGGCGCGGACGCATCGGGCGCCTTGAATCTGGATAGGGTGGCCAATGTCATTTCCGGATCCGGAGCCGATATTGCGGCATTGCAGGAAGTGGACAGGGTCTGGGGAAAGCGCAGCGGTTATATGGATGAGGCCGCTTATCTGTCGGAGGCTTTGGGAATGGAATTTGCGTTCGGGGCGACCCTGGATCGCCAACCCGATCAAGCGGGAGTAGGCGAATTCGGCGTCATGATTTTAAGCAAATTCCCGATCGCGTCCTGGGAGTTTCACTTTTTACCGAGCAGTCTTGAGCAGCGGGGAGTGCTGCTGGCCTGGATCGATATTTATGGGGAAAGGATACCCGTTGCCTGTACGCATCTCGGTCTATCCGGTGCGGAACGCGCTAACCAGATTGCGGATGCCCTGGCCTGGCTTCCCGACGATGAAAGGCTGTTCCTGCTGGGGGACTTCAACGCGGAGCCGGCGGAACCCGAGATCCTGGATGTCAAGAGAAGGTTTCACGATATTCAGGAATACCACGGCCTGGGAGGGGAGGGCACATTCTTTTATGAAGGAAGACGTGTCCGCATAGACTATATCTTCGCCAGGACGAAATGGCGGACGGCCGGCTTCCATGTTATTCAGGAAAGGGCGTCGGACCATTACCCGGTGGTGGCGGAGATCCTGCCTGTTCCATTGGATTTATTAAGCCGGTGATTAAAGTTATCAATAATCGGTCAGATGTATTTTATCACCTCTATAACTAAGTTTTGTTGCGCGAGGGGAATTTTACCGGTATAATGATTTCGTGGTTAGTATAACTCAGCGACGAAGGAAAATGTCCATGAACAAAAACCGGCTTCCCCGTCATAATCCTTATGCCGCTTTCCGGTACCGGAATTTCAATTTGTTTATCACCGGGCACCTGCTTACCATGATCGGCGGAGCGGTACAGGGCCTAGCCATCCGGGCGGAGATTTATGATCGCACGGATAAGGTGATCGCGCTGGGCATGGCCGCGCTGGTACAAGCCCTGCCCATGCTGCTTTTCACGCTTCCCGCCGGATATCTGGCCGATACGCGCAACCGCAAGACCGTCTCCATCATGGGATTATTAGGTTCCGCCGCGTCATCCCTTGGCCTGGCGCTGGTTTCCATCAGCCGCGGACCGGTGAACCTGATTTTCGTATTATTATGCTTCAATGCGTTTTTCAATATCCTGGCCACTCCCGCCCGGACCGCCATCCTGCCTTCCTTGATTCCGGCAGGGGATTTTGAAAACGCCGTTAACTGGCGCACCACCTCTTTTCACATTGCCGCGGTGCTGGGCCCGATCCTGGGCGGGTACCTCGTCGCTTGGCGCGCTTATGCGGCTTACGTCCTATGCGCCGCCGCCTGCGTTGTTTTCTGCATCCTTCTGGTGTGCATCAAGCAGGAACTTAAACCGCAGCCGCCCCGGGAAGGGCCGATACATGCGGTACTGGAGGGAATCCGGTTCGTCTTCCGGAGGAAGATGGTTCTTTCCGCCATTTCCCTGGACCTTTTCGCCGTTTTTTTCGGCGGGGCGGTTTACCTGATGCCGGTATATGCCAAAGATATTCTCCATACCGGGAAACTGGGCCTCGGTTATCTGACCGCCGCTCCCGCTCTGGGCGCTCTGTGCGTGGCGCTGGTAATGTCTCATCTGCCGCCGATGAAGCGCGCCGGAAGGAATCTGCTGGTAGCGGTGGCGGGATTCGGGTTTGCAACCGTTGTTTTTGGCATATCTCAAACTTTCTGGCTTTCCTGGGCCATGCTTTTTCTCACCGGCGCTTTTGACAACGTGAGCATCGTTGTGCGGCACACCCTGGTGCAGTTACAGACCCCGGAATCCATGCGCGGCCGAGTCTCAGCGGTCAACAGCGTTTTCATCGGTTCATCTAACGAATTGGGCGGCGTTGAATCAGGTCTGACGGCAAACTGGTTCGGCGCGGTGGTTTCAGTGGTGAGTGGAGGCATTGGAACCCTGCTCGTGGTGGCGGCCATCGCCTTGTGTTCACCGGATCTGCGCCGGTTCGGATCACTTTCCGGCGCCGTACAGGAGGGGGCGGTTGATGAAGTTGGATTACCCCCCCCGGTTCCGACGGATCAAGTCAAGATGTAATGTTAGCGTAGCGTTTCTCTAATAGCTTGACCATGTCAAACGCTTCACGATATGTAATGCCTCTTGTATTGGATCATCAACAAGAGCCATTCCGCCGTCTTGAACAGACGGCGTTTTTTATGTGAAGGATTTTATGAAGCGCCATGGAATCATTAAAATTATGGTTCATGAATTTAGTTACTAAAGGAGGAAATTGCATGAAAAAAATTACGCTTTTTTGTTTGCTGCTCACTTGCTGTTTATTCTTTGCCCACGCCGAACGACTTTTTCCGTTCCATGAAGGGACATATGCTTTGATCCGCACCGACGACTGGGCCGCCATTAAAAATGTTTACTTTCAAAGCGATTTCGAGGGGCTGGCTGTTTGTGACAATATGGATAGAGAGACTTTTAAATTGACATATCAATTGGAAAAACCGGAATCAATATTGCATAAAGGAATACTTACCTTCGGCAACTCAAAGGAAAAACATCATTTCACCATTACAACCTCAAAAAATATATGTTTTGATCAAAACAGCGATATGATTATTACCGAATCAGAGGTGTTTGAACCGGACCGGCAGTATACCATTCCTGCAGAAGGGGCTGATTTTCAAATAGTTGAAATACGAAATTTACCGCTCCTCGTAAAATATCAAAAAACGGACGGATCATTTATTATTAAAAAAATCACCCTCTGGTTCAATTATCGGAAAATCGTTCTATGGCCCGGTTATAAATTACGGGATGGAAGTTCCTCCCTTTATTCCGTGATATACCGCGTCAACACTTATTTCAAAGGGGAAGGCCGGATGCAGATCAATGGAAAGGAAAAAATCGTAAAATTCATCCTTATCGATGGAAACCATAATGCGGTATATGGAGATGCCATGCTGGACTGGCTGGTGGTGGATAAGAATATGGACGGAGTATTCGATACCAAACAGGAGCGGCAATGGTACATTAAAAGATGCGAACCGGAAACCGATGATGAACCTGTTTGGCTGAGGCTGCATATGTTCGCCTACCCCCATCAGTTGATAGTCGCTCCGGACGACGGGCAGGTTCCCGCGCCAGAAGCGCTGGAGCCTCCTGAAAGCGATGTTTTATAAAGTCTTTGTTTACCCGAGGCGGATTTTTTATCCAACCATATCCGGAACCCGTAACCAATAACCTTCCGGTTTCCGATATAAGGAATATAAGGTATAATTATGATAAAGGGAAGGGGAATTTTATTTTATAAATTCCGAGGTGGCGTCCGGATGAAAGCGCTTTGGACCTTGTTTGTCTTAGTGTTCTTCGGCATCGCATGCGGCCCTGTCTGCCTTGCCTATGCGGAGCAGGTGGAACCGGGGGTCAGCATCACAATCCCGTCGCTTTCACCCGTGTCGCCCGGGGATGTGGTCGGGGTGGTTTTTTTGCTTGCCAACCGTTTCGGCGCGGCAAGGAAATACCGGCTGGAGCTTGAACAGGAGAAAGGCTGGCCGGTGTTGGGCTGGGAGATGGAGATAACGGTCCCCGCCGGAACCGAGAAAGCGGTTCTGATCACTCTGGTTATCCCTGATTACGCATCTCCCGCTGAAGCCGAAAAAATCACGCTGAAACTCTCCGCGCAGGAGCGGGGGGTGAGTTACAGCGCTGCGGTGTCGATCCCGGTGGCTGAAAAAACGGATTTCATAATTCAGGCCCCGGAGCGGATCCAGGCGCGGCCGGAAAGCAGATGCTCCTTCAACGTTCAGATCAAGAATACCGGGAATATGCAGGAAACTTTCCTGATCAGCGTGGGGCATACTTTGTGGCAGGCGAAGGCGGTTCCTTCCGAAATAACCCTGGCCGGAGGCGAGGTAGGGCAGGTTACGGTGGAGCTTGCGGTTCCGTCCACGGCTTTGGCGGAAGACGCCGCTTACGTCGAGGTGGCGGTTAAAGCCTCCCGGACCCAAAAATCCGCGGCGCGCAAAGTCTTTCTTTCTTATGAGGGGAGCGGAGCGCAATTCGAATACGAAGAACCCCGGCATTTCCTGAACGGCCAGCTCGGGCTGGATTATACCGGACAGACGGGAGAGGACGCATCAACCTGCCTGAAAGCGTCCTTCCGCCTGAACGGCCTGCTTGGCGACGGCGTAAGCCTGGACGTCTTCGGCCAGTTGAATACGGACTGGGTGAAAAGCACCGGGTATTTCATATACAGCACCCCCGGCGCGCGCTTTTCCTTCGGCAGGTTCGTCAAGAACTGGAGCGGCCTGACCATGCCGTACAGGCCCTCCACTTCCGTCGACTTTGTCTGGAAGCGGGAGGAAAAAACTTACGGTTTGATGCTGGGCGAACCCGGAGAAGGCGGCAACCCTTCCTGGTTCGCTTTTTCCGTTTACGACGAGGAAAGCCGGTTTCACTACCGCTATTTTGATAACACTTATTCCATGAGTAACGGGGGTTTGAGCAGAAACCGCACGTTCGAAATCTGGCGCAACACACGTTTCGGCTTTTGGAGCTTCGACAACATGTGCGCCTTCGGCATTAACAGCGACAGCCGTTTTAATTACGGCTTGGGCTTCCAGTTAAAGAACGTATATGACCGGGGTTTATTCCGTACAGATTTCCAGTTTAATAATTTGCTGAACAGGGCAAGCCGTTTTATACGTTTTGATGTCGGGGGCAGGCACTCTTTTGGCGCGGATTATCTTTTCTCATACGAATATTCCAGCCGCCGCGAATGGTATCCGGATCTAGGGCCGGAGGCGGCGCTGTTCGACTATGGCTTTTTATTAAAGACAGTGTTATGGCGCGGCCTTCAAATTTACTGGCAGCAAAAGACCGCGGATATTGAAATGTCCTCCGATCTAAAATCAGAGGAACAAAAATGGGGCGCAAGATACGAAAAATCCCTGTGGGGGAATAATCTTACCATGGGGTTTGTCCGCAGCGCATCCCCCACCGATATATCGAAAAACGGCGATATCTGGTCCGCTGCGGTTTACAGGATGTTTGCCGGAGGTAAATTCGGCTGGGAGCATCTATGGCAGGAGGACGGCGCGATCTGGAATCAGGCGAACGTTATACGCCTGAGGCGCATTGGGTCCGGCAACTGGATCTTCGACGGCATGTGGGAGGCGGCGATCCGGGATGGGGACGCTGAAAACAGTTTCAATTTGACTCTGTCCTACAACGGTTATCCATCCACTGATTGGAGCATCAGCTATTCCAGCAACGTGGGCGATGCCCGCGTCGGAGTCTACAAGGCCACTTTTACGAAAAGCTTCCCGGTATACTTCCGTATTCCGACGGGATTTTTAACGGGAGCCTGCTTCCACGACGCCAACGGGAACGGCGTGCGCGATCCGGGGGAACAGGCCCTGGAAGGGATCCTGGTCTCCATCAACGGCTATAAGTGCCGGAGCGGGGAGAACGGCATATATCGCTTTGCGGCGATGGCGCCCGGGATGTATTATCTGGAGGCAAGAGACGCCTATAACGGCCTGTATCAATTGGAAGACGGCGTCTGGAGGGTGAAAGTCAACAAAAATGAAGTCGCGGTGTTGGATTTGCCGTTTATCAGGACCACCAACCTCACGGGGACGGTATATATCGATTTGAATAAAAACGGCAAGAGGGATGAAGGGGAAAAGGGCGTCGCCGGTGTGACAATCCAGCTTTTTACGGGCGAGGGCGTGTTGTTCGGCGAGGCTGTTTCCCTCTCGGACGGGGGATACGACTTTTTCGGTATTTACCCGGGCATTTACTACTTAAAGATACTTTCACGAACAACTCCGAACCTGCTGTCGCCGTTTCAGGAGCAATACGAATTGAGCATCAACCAGGAAGGCGTAATGGCGATGGATCTGCCTTGCCTGGAGCGGAACAGGCCCGTGGATATGGAGGACGGGCAAGAAAAGCAGCCCTGGATAGAGGTGGCCGTAGATGAGGTGGCCAGGCCGGGCGGCAGGATATCCATCAAGGTAACATCCCCTTCGCTTCAGATTGCCGGGGCCAAATTGATTATGCCGGATGATACGGAAGTCGCCATGAGGCAAAAAAACGGCGTCTGGCGGGGGGAAGTGAAGATTCCGCCGGAGCAGAAAGAGGGTTTGTTTAAAATGACCCTACGGGTTAACGCGGCGGACGGCCGTGTATATAATGTATCCGTTACGGTAATCGTCACTTGCGGATAATCCGGCGCCCTTTCAAATTTCTAGGATTGCCTGGGCGCCCGCCAGGTGGTCACCGCCGTAATCTATGATCGCCAGGGCCATATATTTGCCCCTGGGAAGTGGGCCGCCGGAGCATACAAGAGAGATGGTCCGGTAGCTTTCCGGAAGCACGGCGGATTTTTGAATGACTGTTCTGGCGACGATTTTGTTGCTTAAATCCCGTATCTCAAGCCGGCCTTGGTAATGCAAAAGGACATTGCCCACGTTGGACAGTTTTACCGTCCCGGTGATTTTCCGTTTTGAAAGATTCCAGGACAGCTTTAGCTGATTCAATTGGACTTTGGCTACGGGGTTGCCGGTGGCGATATGGAATGTCACTCCAAGCCTGCCGCTGATTGTCAAGGCGGTCTTGTTTTTTGGGGCGGCCTGCACGGTCTGAAAAAAGATCAGGCTCCAGTATCCCCCTTCGGCGTTTTCCGGCACGGTGACGGTGAATTTCACCTTTTGCCGCCCGCCGGCGGGGATGACGAAGTTGGCCGGCTCGAACCTGATCCATCCGGCAGCGGAGCGTTTCAGGCTGTTCGGCTGCAGACAAACCATCTCTCCGGTGCTTTTCAGGTACCAGTCCTGGGCGTAGCCGCGTATCTGCAAGGCGCGGTCCGGCGATCCGTTTACCCACAAATGGCCGTTGTAAACGCCGCCCGGACGGACGGCCAGGTCAAAGTTGGACGGGGACACGTTCAGGTCAAAAGCGCGGGAAGGTATACCACATATCATCAAGGAGATAAAAACAAGCCGGATCAAGCCTTTTTTTAAGAGGGGAATGCAGTTTTGGGTAGATCCGTGGATCACCGCGGATTCCTCCTTTGCATTTAGTCACCGGTCCATAATGCCACGAAGAAGCCTGGGCATCCACATCGGAGCCCAGGCGCTGGCGGCCCTTTGGAAGCATATCATCCCCGCCGGCAACCGGTTAGATGGCAACCACGGTATATGTGATGTTGCCGTTGTAAGTTCCGCCATATTCGCTTCCGTCCAGGTTCAGTTCATACAGCATGTTGTAAGTGGTCCCGCCTGCTCCGGTCTTGCCGCCGGAGGCGATAGTCTGGTCCGCCAGGGACAGGGGGATATCGGTGCCGTCGCCGTTATCCACCGTCACCTTGGAAGCCGCGATGGAATAGAGCAGATCCACGGTTTGCAGATCGGCATCCGCCTTTACGCGCAGTTCCCAGTTGCTGTTGCTTGTACATCTGACGTTTACGGCGACGGAACTGCTGCCGAGCAACACCACCGGGTCGCCGATAAAGGCATTGCCATCGAAGGTAACCAGGGTGTTCGCCACGGTCAGGCTGAGGCTGCTGGCGAGGACCGCCTGCACCTGGTGGGATCCTACGGTGGCTCCGAACACATAAACGGAACTTAATGCGACTACTAGTAACAAAGCCGATGATAGAAGCAAAACTCTATACCTTTTCATATTTACCTCCTCATTTTATGACCGCATTTCAGTATGTTTCCTTACTGAGCAATTTGCATTGTTATGATAATTTTACGTCTTGCCACTAAATATCGATAGCCTAATGGTAGTCATACACTATATTTAGTGGCAAGACCTTGAATTAAGGTAACAACGCAATTGCCTTTACTAAATGTTTCGGCAGAATTTCCAATTGATATTAGCATAAAAATGCAAAATTCGGTAAAATTCGGCAACAAAATTCATTCACCGAGGTATCCTTATTTTTCAAGATATCGATGCGGAGGAATTTATTTTGGATATTCGCCGGAGATATAATCACGCATATATTTGTTTTCCATCTCTTTTTCGTCCAGCAGGTACTTGACCACGTCGCCTATGGAGATCAAACCCGTCAGATGCCCGTCGTCGATTATCGGCAGGTGCCTGATGCGGTTCTGGGTCATGATTCCCATGACATAATCCAGGGTGTCATCGGGCACCCCGATGATGATGTCTTTGGTCATGATGTCTTTGACTTTTCTTTGCCGCAGAGCGTCGCTGCGTTCAAAGCATTCATTCAGAATATCCCGTTCCGTAACAATCCCCAGAACCTTTTCGCCGCTTAGCACCATTAAGGAGCCGATATGCTTCAGTTTTAAAACGCATAAAGCTTCGAACACGGTAGTCTCGGGGCCGATTGTTTCCACATGGGCGCCCTTTTTGGCCAGAAGATTCCTTACTTTCATGGCATGCCCTCCCTACAGTCCCATATTTTCATTTTCACTTGTCTTAAGCGGATGCCGGAGTGAGCCGCTGCATTTAAATAATTCTCTCTCGGGCGCGTTCATCCTTTTTTAAAGGTTATCGCGGATAAAATTCACGCGAAGGTCGAGTTGACATTCAAGGCCGATATTTTCCAGAAAGGAGTTTCGCCCGCAAGGAAGAAGTATTCGTTTATGCGTAAAAATAACCGGCGAAGGAAACGAAGATGAGACTTTTTTTGAAACGGAATGTTCTGGAAGTCCATAACCATATTGCCGCTGAGATAGGCCGGAGTTTTCGATATAACCAGGTTTTTTGCGTCAACATCCTGGGATCTCCGGGATCCGGGAAGACCAGCCTGATCCGCCTGACCCTGGAGGCGCTTGCGGACAAATATTATATCGGCGTTATCGAAGGCGATTTGGCGACGGACATCGATACCCGCCGGTTGAGGCAGTATAATATACCCGTATATCAAATCAATACACAGGGCGGCTGTCATCTGGAGGCGAAACTTATAAAATCGGCGCTGGAAAACTTCGATCTTGCCCGCCTTGATATTCTCTTTATCGAAAATATCGGTAACCTGGTCTGCCCGGCAGCTTACCGGCTGGGCGAGAGCAGGCGCCTGGTCTGCTTGAGCATACCCGAGGGGGACGACAAGCCCGCCAAATACCCTCCGATTTTTCAGAATGCGGACTTGCTGTTGATCACCAAATGCGATCTGGAGGATCATTGTTCTTTTGATTTTAAAAAAGTGGAACGTGATGCGAAGGCCGCCAATTCCCGCTTGGAAATACTGGAATTATCCGCAAAAACCGGCCGGGGACGGGAAGCCTGGATAAACTGGCTGGATAAAGAGATGCTTACCGTTCGTCGTAATCGATAGATGAGATATAGATTTCACTTTTGCGGGCAAGGCGCAGGGACGTCGAACCGCAGCGGGGGCATGAAAGCGCCATTTTTTCCCCGGCGAATTCTCCGGAGCAATCCTTGCAACAAAAAACCATGGGTATTTTCTCGATGGCCAGTTGCGCCCGGGGGAAAAGCGAATCCCGTTTCAGGAGATCAAAGCCTTCGATGAGCAATTCAGGCATAACCAGCGAAGGAAGCTGAAGGCATACCGTGATCCGGGTTACCGTTTGCCACGAGTTTTGCCGCATCAGTTGTTCCACAATATCCATAATATGTCGGGCGAGGGATTGTTCATGCATTAAATTCAACTCCGGATTAACAGATGCGCGGTGTAAGTTCTTCGATGAGCGGAGGCAGAATGCGCCGCGTTCCCAGCCTGGTCCGTAAATACACCTTAGGCAGTTCCGACCGGGCTAAAACCTCCCCGATTTCACAGCTTTCCGCAAAATCTTCGGTTTTTTTCAAGTCCTCCACTAATTCCGCGCTTTGCAGCGGGGGGCAAAAAATGACGGCCCTTCCTTCACAAGCCAGATATAGCGGGTCCAATCCCAGGATGTCGCAGATCCCCCGGATGTCGTTTTTGACGGGCAGAGCTTCTTCGGCAACAAGCAGGTCCACTTGGGAAGCCTCCGCGATCTCATTCAGCACGGAACCGGTCCCGCCCCGGGTGGGATCGCGCATGGCGTGAATCTCGTGATTTTTCACCGAATCCAGAAGTTTCAGCAGCGATTTGCAGTCGGATCTTGTGCTTCCCATGGAAAAACCGTTGCGCAGAGCCATGATCACACCGCCGTGATCTCCCATGGATCCGGTGATGATGATTTTATCACCCGGGCGGGCGTTTCCGGCGCCGATCATCCGATCCGTAACCTTGACCCCCAAGCCGGCCGTATTGATAAAGATCCCGTCCAGTTCCCCCCGGGGAGCGACTTTTGTGTCTCCCGCAATGATTTTAATTCCGCCGCCAAAGGCCTCTTTTTTAAGGGAAGCCAGAATTCTTTGGAGATCGGGCAGGGGAAATCCTTCCTCTAAAATCAAAGACACTGTCAGGTATAAGGGTTTGGCGGCCGCCATAACGAGATCATTGATCGTGCCGCAGATGGAAAGCTTGCCGATGTCCCCTCCGGGGAAAAAGAGCGGTTTGATGATAAAGCTGTCCGTAGTCATGGCCAGGTCCCGTCCGGCCAGCGAAAAGCTTCCGCTGTCCTCCCCGGGTTTTTCCAGGCAGGCGCCCAGGGAAGCAGTTATTAATTCCAGCAAATCCCGGGACGGTTTGCCTCCTCCGCCGTGGGCCAGTTGAATCGTTTTCATTTCATTCACTTCCGTATAAATAATCGGCGTGACAGCTTCCTTCGGATGACACCATGCAGGGCCCCAGGGGATGTTCAGGCGTGCAGCCGGCGTTAAACTGCCGGCAGTCCCGGGGATTATTCAGGCCACAAATGATCCGGGCGCAAAGGCACCCTTCCGGCTCCTGAACCTGCGGCTGCTCCACAGCGATCCGGTTTACAATATGATATTCACTAAATTCAGGCCGGAGGACGAGGCCGCTTTCAGGGATCATCCCCAGCCCGCGCCAGACGGCTTCATTTTCCTGGAAAAAAAGGCGGATGTATTCCCGGGCTTTTAGGTTGCCGTCGCTTTTCACCACACGGGGATAGGCGTTTTCCACCAGATAACGTCCGGATTGGATCTGTCTGATCAGGGCGATAATCCCCGCTGCAATGTCCTCCCTCTCAAAACCTGTAATCACGCAAGGGATTCTAAAATCGGAGGCGATACGGTCATAGGGCGCAACGCCGATTACCGCGCTGACGTGGCCGGGGCATATCAAGCCGTGTATTCTGTAATCATGGCGCGACAGCAGGTGACACATCGCCCGGGGAATGGTTTTCAAGAGGGTATAAAGAGAAAGATTGGGCGTTTTACGGCGGATGATTTCATCAAGCAGGGCGGCCACCGGGGGAGCGGTAGTCTCGAAACCGATTCCGATGAAGGCCGCTTCTCCCCTGATACGCCGGGCGATTTCCAGCGCATCCAGGGGATTATATACCGTGTAAATCCGGCGTCCCTCCGCCCTTTTTTGCGCCAGGGAGGAGGAGGATCCGGGCGCTTTTAAAAGATCGCCGAAGGTAATTACCGAAACTCCGGCGTCCGCCAGGGCGATGATCCTGTCGATGTCCTGCGGTGAGGTCACGCACACCGGACAGCCCGGTCCGCTTAAAAAATTTATACGGTCCTTAAAGAAGCTCTTGAAGCCGAATTTCAGCAATGCTACCGTATGGGTGCCGCAGACTTCCATGATATTCAAAGGGGCGGTGATTTGTTCGCGCAACGTGCGCAGTACATGGTTCAAATCGCCGGAACAGGGCGTATTTACGGCGTTAATGGACATTTTTGCCTCCGCGGGGCATGATCGGTCCGGTTCTCAAGGATGAAAAGACTTGGGCGACGAACAACGGGGAAAGATTATCCGGCTTCTTTCCCCGGCGGATCCCGGTTTTAAAAATCCTTAAACAGCTCCACATTCGCCTTCGCCTCTTCCGCATCGATTTTTTGAATGGCAAAGCCTGCGTGAACAAGCACATAATCCCCGGGGGAGACATCCGCAAGCAAGCGCACATCAATCTCCTTTTCGATTTCAAATACGGTTCCCACCGCTTTTTCACCTTGCACGGAGATTATTTTAAACGGCACTCCCAGGCACATATCAATTTCCCCCCCGCAATATAAATCCGTAGACCTGACCCAGAGCGATACCGCCGTCATTGATGGGAACTTTCCTGTTGATAAAAGTTTTGAAACCCTGCGCGGAAAGTTTTTCCACGGTTTGGTCGAGAATTATCCGGTTCTGGAAAACGCCTCCCGAAAGACATATGTTGTTTTCCCGGTATTTTTCCCTGATCCGCAGGGCGGTTGTCGCGATGATATCCGAAATGGTGTTGTGAAATTTTCGCGCCATACGGGGAATATTCCTGCCGCACCGGTGTTCGGTGCTGATTTTTTTAATCATGCCGTCCACGTCAATTTCCCAGGGCGTGCATGATCCTACCAGTTCCCAGGGGTATTTTTCCTGCGTCCGCGCGCCGGCGGCTGCGGCTTCCAGGAGTACGGCGGCTTCGCCGTCATAAGCAGGGGAGCGGCATATGCCCAGCAGGGCGGAGACCGTATCAAACAGCCGGCCCATACTGGAGGTGGGGACCGCATTTCTCCCCTTGCTGCATAAATCCACAAGTAATGCCGCTTTATCCGCATCGTCCGGCTGGTAATATGTTTTCCATGCGGCGCCGAAGATGCGGGGCAGATATCCCAAAATCAGGCGCTCCAGTTCCCAAACGGCCTTCTCGCCTCCCAGCAGGGGGAAATATTTGAGATGAGCAACGCGTTCATCCCCGCCGCGGCCGAGGACAAAAAACTCCCCTCCCCAGATCCTGCCGTCTTCCCCGTAGCCGGTGCCGTCAAATGCGACGCCGATCGCCGTCCGCAGATCGTATTCCGCCATTACGCTGTAAATATGGGCTTTATGGTGCTGCATTCTATAATGCGCCAGCCCGTGTTTTTTGGCGTAAGTCTCCCCTATTTCACCGGAAAAGTATGAAGGGTGAAGGTCGGAGACCACCGCCTGAGGTTTTAAATCAAAGGCGTTTTCGAACCAGCGTAAGTTTTCCAAAAAAAAATGATAATTGGAAGCTTCCGCCAGATCGCCAAGAAATTGGCTGAGCCATACGAATCCGTTTCTGGCAAGGGCGAAACAGCCTTTCATATCCGCCCCCGTGGCCAAAACAGGCCCGCATTCTTTTCCGGGGGCGATTTTTACGGGCGACGGAACATAGCCCCGGGCGCGGCGTAAAAATACCGGTCCGCATTTGCCGGCCATCAGAATGGAATCGTCGCACTGATTGATGATTTTACGGTTGTGAAGCAAAAAATAAGGGGTAATGGGTGAAAGTTTCTCCATGGCTTCGTCATTGTCCTTAATAATCACTTCGCCTTCCATGTTTCCGCTGGTCATGACCAAAAGCGGAAATTCCTGCAAGAGCAAAAAATGGAGGGGTGAATAGGGGAGCATGAAGCCCAGGGTCCGGATGCCTGGAGCAATATGGTTTAAAGCGCAGGGATCATTTTTTCTCAGGATCACAATAGGCTTTTCCCTGCTTGTCAGCAGCGAGATTTCCTGTCCGGAACAGCGGGCGTATCGACGGATGGTGGCCAGATCACGGGCCATCAGCGCCAGGGGTTTGGTCTGGCGGTTTTTAAAGCGCCGCAGCGCGGCGACCGCCTGCCCGCTGCCGGCCAGGCACGCCAGGTGAAAGCCGCCGATGCCTTTTACCGCAACCACGGCGCCTTCCTTCAAACGGTCCAGGGCTTTTTGCAGGGCGGCCTGATTACCCGGCGCCGCTTCCCGTCCATGCTCCCAAAAACTTAAAACCGGCCCGTCGTGCGGGCAGGAAATAATCTGCGCGTGGCAACGGCGGCATTCCGCGTCGTTATATTCCGCCAGGCATTCCGGGCAGAGCGGGAATTCGTTCATGACCGTCTGCGGCCGGTCGTAAGGCAAACCGTATATGATGCTGAAACGGGGCCCGCAATCGTTGCATGTGATGAAAGGATACCGGTAACGCCGATCGTTTTCGCTGGAGAGCTCCTTGATGCAGGCGTCGCAGACGGACATATCAGGGGGGATGAAAGTGGAGACCGCTCCTTCCCTGCGGGATGCCTTGATGATTAATGCCGCGGATGGAGAGCCATCCGCTTCCTTGAAAACGCAGTCAAGATCGAATATCTCCGCTGCAGGCGGGGGGTTATGGCGGAGGTGATTCAGAAAAGAACGCAGGGAGGAGCCGGTCCCGGTCACTTCCATATGCACCCCGTATTCGCGGTTTTCGATATAACCGGCAAGGTTGTATTTCCGGGCCAACTTTAGTATATAGGGGCGGAAGCCCACCCCTTGTACGACGCCATTAATGTTTATGATGGCTTTTTTCACCGTCTAACCCTTTTTTTCCCTTTGTTTTACGGCGCAGGGCTTGAGCTCAAGTTGTTTTTGCAGTTTCGACGCAAATGCCGCCAGCCTCTTACGCAGGTTCCGGGAAATCTGCAATATGCCGTCCGATAATCCGTATGTTTCACCCTGGATGCCTATGATATAAACATCGCATTTAAAAGCGCTTTTCAAATAGGCCGTAAAAATTGAAAGGCTGTAAGTGTGGGTAGATATACAGCCGTTGCTGATGGAGCCTTCCGCCAGGACGTCGATTTCTCCGCCGGGTTTCCCCAAAGCGGCCGAATCAAAAAGCAAAACAACTTCAGGCATGATACGACGGATTTCACCCAGAAAATTTTCGGGATTTTCATCCGCCTTCAGGTAGAAAAAATTCTTTTGAGGCAATTTTTTTTCCAGAAGATCCACTAAAAAAAGACCGGCGCCGTCATCGCCGCGCCAAGGATTCCCCAGACCAATAAAGAGGACCTTTTTTGCCTTGAGGCCGAGGATAAGCTTCTCCGCCTTATCGGAAGACATCGGCGATTGCAACCTGCCGGCGGCAATAAGGGCACAGGGATTTATGAAGATCCTCCCGGCGGATTTCGTCTTTAACGAGTACTTCGGGCGCGGATTGAAAATGCTCCTCCTTCAACAACAACAAAGCGGGCAGCGCATAACTGTAAGGTCCCAGCCGATCCGAGAGCCAAAGCAGATGATCCCTGCAGGCGATTAAACCGCCGCAATATTCGCACCAGAGGATTTTCTTTTTCATGCTTTCTGTTTCTGCGTCCCGGTCGAATGTGGAAGGTATGGTCTCATTGACAAGGCGGATGCCGGTTTTAGTCAGGCATTTTTCTTCGCACTGGCCGCATTGGATGCAATGGGGGAAACGGATGGTGAAAGTGCGGAATCCCGTTTCCCTGCTGTCGGAAAATTCCAGAGCCCCGGCCGGACATACCTGAACGCAGGCGCCGCAGCCTACGCAATTATCCTCATAGTAATGAGGCCGTCCGCGGTATTGCGGCGCGGGCGTAAAAGTCGCCAGGGGAAATTTGGTAGTGTAAGGCCTGGAAAAAAAAGACCGCAGGGCTTCAATGAGTTCCCGTAATTTCGGCAGTTTCATGACTGTTCCTCTTTCAATTCTTTATCTTCCGCGTATTGGTCGATGACCGTTCCTTTTGCCGGGGGAATGCCGTTGCGGTGCGCCGCCCGCGCTATGGCATGGGCCGCCACGGGAGAGGTCAGGAGAATAAAGCCGATGCACAACAAGGCTTTATATCCGATGGGGCAAAAGCCGAAATAAATGAAAACTCCGAACAATATCCCGGCGGAACCGAAAGTAACGCATTTAGTGGATGCCTGAAGCCGGTTGTAGACGTCCGGCAGCCTGACCAGACCCAGCACGCCGAAAAAATCGAAAGCCAATCCGCAGAAAATAAAAAGATAGGCAATCCATTGGTTAATCATTTAATCTTCTTCCCTCCAGTAATTTGGCCATGGCGATGGTGCCGATGAAACTTTGCAGGGCCCAGGCGATGGCGATGTCCATGAAAAAAGGGCTTTTCGTAGCGACGGACAGGAGGCCGCAAAAACCGATAATCAGGATTCCCAGGATATCTACCGCCATCACGCGATCCGCGGGGGTGGGGCCGAAAGCCACTCTGATCAGCAATACAAGAGTGCAGAAGATCAGGACGTTCACCAATTTATAAATAAGAGGAATGGACGGGATGAGAAAGTTTATTCCCAGGCAGGTGAGGGTAACGAGTAAACCCAATAACCATCGGTAATTTTTCATTGAAAAATCTCCTTGAGCCTGTTTTCAAATTTGCCGCCTATGGAAGCGGAGTTTTCCTCCATGTTCAGACTTGGCACTATAAGGCAATGGACATAGATTTCGCCTTTTTCCTGATTCAGATCCATAGTGAAGGTGCCTGGCGTAAGGGTGATGGAATTGGCCAGGATGGTCAAAGCCGCTTCGCTGGTCAGGCCGGTTTTGATCTTGACGATGCCGGGTTTGATTGGCAGCCGCGGATGCAGAACAATATAAGCCACATGGACATTGGCCTTGAAGATCTCCCAGATCAAAACGATTAGGTAGATTAGGGAATGGTATATTCGTTTCAGGCCCAGCTTGACCCGGCGGGGCGCCAGCAAATCCCCGGCCAATACGGCAACAAGGCAGGAAGCAGCCGCTCCCGTTATCAGTTCCTGGCGGTCCGTAAAAGAGGTAATCAGCATCCAGACAAGGAAAGATAAAATGAAGACCGTAATCCTGCTGCCGATTTTCATGCGCATAATCAATTTAACCTCCGGCGATTATTTCCAAATAATCCTGGCGGTTCAGAATGTTATCCACCACTTTGTCTAAGACTTGTTCCTTAATGCCGGGAATCATTAAAACAACGCTCAGGATGCAGAGACCCGCCAGAAAAAGCATGGCCAGGTTCATGGAAAACGGTATTTTTTCCGACTTCCGGGAAGCGGCGGGCTCCCCGTAAAAAGCATATCGCTGCACTTTCAAGAAAGAGGCCAGGGTCAGGACGGATCCCGCTGCGGCCGCCAAGGCATAGATGGGCTGCTTTGCCTGGACCGCCGCAAGGATCAGGATCAATTTACTGAAAAAGCCGTTAAAAGGCGGTATGCCCGAAATGGATAAGGAAGCGATCATGGAACTGACCGCGGTGGATTTCATCTCTCTGTTCAAACCTCCCATTTCCCTCAGATCGCGCGTGCCCAACCCGTACTCTATGCTTCCCGCGTTTAAAAACAGGAGGGATTTGAAAAGTCCGTGATTTAAGAGATGAAAGACGGCTCCCAAAAGGCCTAAAGGCGTACCCAAACCCAGTCCCAGTATGATATAGCCGATCTGGCTCACGCTGTGAAAAGCCAGCAGTCTTTTAATATCGAACTGCAGTTTGGCCATGAACACTCCGATGAGAATCGAGGCCGCGCCCAAAACGCTAAAAATATTCAGGACATTCTCCGGCGCCGGGACGACATGGTAAAAAAAACGGATCAGGGCGTAAACGCCCAAAGTCTTTATCAATACGCCGGAAAGCATGGCGGAGATGGGCGCCGGCGCCGCAGGATGGGCGTCCGGGAGCCAGGCGTGAAAGGGAACAAGGGCGGCCTTAAAGCCGAATCCCACGAACAGCAAACCATAGACGAACAACAGCAGGGGCTTATGAACCAAAGGCAAGTTTTGCGCAATGTGGGCCATATTCAAGGTGGAAGTCGAGGCATAAATCAGTCCGATAGCAAGTAGAACCAGAGTGGATGAAATCGATCCCATCACCGTATATTTAAAAGCCGCCTCCAGTTCTTCCGCCTCGCATCCGAAAGCCACCAGGGCATATGCGGCCAGGAGGGAAATTTCCATAAAAACAAAAAGATTGAAGATATCCCCTGTTACCGTAAAGCCGTTCATTCCCCCAAGCATTAACATGAACAAGGCGTAATATTTCCAGGCATCGGTGTACCGGGTGATGTACCTTATGGAATACCATAAGGCAGCGACGGCGACGGTATTGATGGAAATCAAGATGAAAGACGAAAGGTAATCCAGCACAAATCCGATGGTCCACGGGATTTTCCAGCCGCCCGTAGCGTAAGACAACGGTCCGCCGTTTTCGGCCACCAGGACGAACGACAGCAGGGACATAAAGAACAACGCCGTCCCGGCCAGCACCGACAATGTCATGGCCCCGTTGTTGCTTTTCCGGGCGAACAAAATGATGCAAAAGGAGGCAGCCAGAGGTACAACCACAAAGCAGGGTATGATCATCCTTTGAGTCTCCTTATCTTTGTGATGTCAAAGGTCTTGTATTTTTCATAAATTCTAACCGCCAGGGCGACCAGCAGGGCTGTAACAGCCAATTCCACAACGATCGATGTCAGGATCAGAGCCTGGGGCAAGGGATCGACCATCCTTGCGGCGTGCCTTCCCTTTTCCAGGATGGGATAAACGGCGTCATGGCGGTAGCCTATAAGGATGAAAAAAAGATTGACCGCGTAACTCATGATGCCCAAACCGATGATTATTTTGACCAGGTTTTTTTTGGCGATTACGCCGTACAGGCCGACCAGAAACAATATGAAACATAACAGGTATAAGCCCATTATCTTATCACTCCGCTTTCATCCAGAAATCGGACAGGTAATAAAAGGCGATGTATAAACCGGCGCCCACCTTTAAACCGATAAAGACGTTGATGACCGGAATAACACCCGAGGAAAAAACTTCGAACAATGCGCCCTTGTCCATAATATTCAGAAAAAAGGCTCCGGCCTGATACAAGCCCAGCAAACCGACAAAAAGGAAAGCTAAGATCCCGAAAGCCTCCAAACCGTGCATGGCGCCTAGGCCCACTCTTTTGTCGATGAAGTTCTTGCCGTAAGCCAGGATAAGGTGGATGTAGGAAAGGGCGATGACCAGGCCGCCCGCAAACCCGCCGCCCGGGGACAAATGGCCGTGCGCGATCAGGTAGAGCCCGTATAAGAGGATCAGCCACACCGTAAAACGGGTGATGGTTTTGACAATAAGGGTCATGCCTTCATTTTTATTCTGTTTCATGTCTTTTCCTGCCGATCTTCCGTATTATCGTGATTGTTCCCAGAATGCCGACCATGATCACCGTGGCCTCGCCGAAAGTATCGTAAATGCGGTAATCCAAAATGACGGCCGTGACGATGTTAGCCGAACCTGTTTCTTTGGCTCCATGGGATAAATACCTAGCGGACACTTTGAGCAACGGGGAGCCGAATGCGGGCAACCCGCGCAGCGCGTGATAACTGAAGAAAAGGATCGGCACGAGAATCAAAAAAGCCAGAAGAACCTGGGGCAATTTCTCTTTGAGATCCGTAAGATCGCGTTCGTTCCTGGTTACGGTCATAATGATGATGACGACGCTCAAAATCAGAATCTCGTATATAAATTGCACCAATGCCAGGTCGGGAGCCTGCAGAATTAAAAAGGACAGGGAGAGGATCAAGCCCACCGCCCCGAGCGCCACCAGGGCAGACAGGATGTTTTTCATCTCCAGGGTTATAATGGAAGCGGCAATCATGACCCCCAGGAATATATAAAGCCATATTTCCACAGGCATACAGTCTTCCTCCCGTCTGCTATTCGCCCCAAAACATGAACAGGGCTATGATGAGACCCGCCAGGGTCCATATGGTATATGTGGTCAGAATTCCGTCGTGCATTTTTCGAAACAACAGACTGAACCGGTAGACAAGATTACCGATTCCATGGTAAAGGTCGAAATACCTTTTTTGCGCCAGATCGTAAAAACTTTTTAAGGGAGACATGTCATGGATGTGATCATAAAAGTGCGCGCCGGAGACGAAAAAATCCGGCTGATCCTCCTGCCCGCCGACATAATTCCCGTCGAACTTGACCTTCCGGAAAACCAAGTACGCGGCACAAACCGGTATAAAGGCCAGGCCAAAAAGAAAGATCATAAGATAAGAATGGTAGAAACCGGGTAAAATCCCGGAAATGTCGATGGTGATGCCGAGTACCGGCAGTATGAAGGTCCGTATGGCCAACGGAAAGGCGAATACGCCTAAAACCAAGCAAATTAAAGCCAAGGTCAGCGTGGCCAGCCAGTTGGGGAGGTCGATCTCCCGCGCGCCGGCAAAAGCCGGCCTGGTTTTGCCGAAATAAACGGCATACAGGAATTTCAGGAAGGAAGCCAGGGTCAAGCCGCTGCCGAAAACGGCGCAGACCAGGCAAAAAATGAAAATGCCCTGCTGCCAGATAGGCCTGCCTTGAGCTCCCGCAATCAAACTCTGGTAGATCATCCATTTGGAAACAAAGCCGTTTAAAGGCGGCATCCCGGAGATAGCCAAAGCGCTGATAAGACAACTTAGGAACGTGAGAGGCATCAGCCTGGCAAGGCCGCCCATGCTGTCCAAATCGGAGGTTCCGGTCCGCTTCTCCACCGAACCTAAGGATAAGAACAGGCAGGCTTTATAAAGGGCATTATTGAGCATGTGAAAGAGCCCGCCCACCAGGCCGATGGGATTACCTGCTCCCAACCCCAGCACCATGTAGCCGACCTGGCTTACGGCGTGATAACCCAATAATTTTCTGCCGTTATGCTGGATTAAAGCCATCATCACAGCGGTAATGATAGTCAGAGCGCCGATAATCATAATGACGCTATTTATGAAGAAAGGCAATATGAACATGCCGTGTACTATCCGAAAAAGAAGATAGATGCCCAGCAGCTTATCGAGAGCCGCCGGCAGCAGGGCCGCTCCCTCCACGGGGGAATCCGAGCTGAAAACCGGCACCCACGTATGCATGGGAAAACCCCCGGCCTTGGTCAGGGCGGCCAATAAGAGGCTTGCCAGGGCAAAATAAAGCCAAAACGTGTTCAGGGCGAAAATAGTGGAGTAAAGCGAGAAGCTTCCCCCGGCGGAAAATTGCAGAACGGCCAAACCGATAATCAAAAATGCATCCGATCCGCCCACCATCAGGAAGGTCTTCTTCGCGGAGTCCGCCCCCCGGGGATTATTCAATAATCCGTAGAAATAAAGCATCAACCCTGAAAGGCCCCAGAAAACGATGAAAGGGACGGCGCCGCGGCTGACCGCCACTCCCTGCGAGAAGCCTACGGTCAACAGAATCAGCGTCAACGATTTGCCTTCATAAGCGGCGGGGATGTTTTTCAGGGCATAGATATAGATTATCAGGCCCAAAACGCTTATAAAAAGCATGATCAACCCGCTCAGGGCATCCGCGGTAAAAAGCGCGGCGCCGTTGAAAGTGAACGAAGCCGGGGGCTTGATAAAAACCAGCCAAGTCAAAAACAGGTTGCAGGATAATAGACCCACTCCCAGGATCTTCTTAATGGGGTTGGGCAGGAAGAAACCCGCCATACCCAGAATAATGGGGGAAATGACGATGAACCACAACGGATTCGTTACCATAGGATACCTTCTTTTCCGCAATCGTTTTTGAGCAGCTCTGTTTTCCGGCGGGAGAGCGCCAGTAAATCGATTTTAAGAGGCCGGTTTCGGTCGTCCACCAGCTTAATCGTCCTTTCCGTACAGCAATAACACGGATCAATGGCCGCCGTGGTGATCAGCACGTCCGACAACGGCTGGTCGATACAGGAAGCCTCGAAAGTGGGGATATTGACATAGCTGGGGGCGCGGATCTTATGCCTTACCGGCCTGTTGCTGCCGTCGGTTTTGATATAATGAAAGACTTCGCCGCGGGGGGCTTCATACCTGCCGATCCCCTGGCCCGGGGATATTTCTTTGACATCGGTAAAAAAGGCCCCCTTAACGGTTTTCAATTTCTCCACCACCTGTTCGATGATGCGGATGGATTCGAAATTCTCCAGCAATCTTACGACCAGCTTGTCGTAAACGTCGCCGTTTTTTGCGGTGATGACCCGAAAATCGACCATGCTGTAAGCGGCGGTCGGTTCGTCCTTCCGTACGTCGATGGCGACTCCGGAGGCGCGGGCGGTCGGCCCTACCGCTCCGTAATCGACCGCGGCCTCTTTTGAGAGGACGCCCACTCCTTTTAAACGGCTTTTCAGCACCGGATCATCCGCCGCGGCTTTAGCGATCATCGCTGTTTTTCGCTTGACGGGATCCAGTTTCCTTATGATGACGGGCAGGAGGGCGTCATCCACATCCCGCCTGACGCCGCCCACGCGCATCATGGCGTAATGGTTCCGGTTCCCGGAAATCGATTCCATCAATTCCAGGATTGGTTCCCGGTATTTCCAGGCCCACATCCACAGGGTATCATAGCCGATAAAATGCCCCGCCAGACCGAGCCATAATAAATGGCTGTGGAGCCTTTCCAATTCGCCGATGAGAACGCGTATTAATTTCGCCCGGTCCGGAATTTCAATCTTATCTATATCCTCCAGGGCGTTCACGCAGGCGAAAGGATGGGAGGTGGAACAGATGCCGCAAATCCTTTCCACGGTAAAAAGCGCCTGATCAAAGGTCTTTTGCTCGCAGATTTTTTCTATCCCCCGGTGCATCCAACCGGTTTCGAATTCGATGCCGACGACTTTTTCCCCCTCCACCTTCAGTTTGAAGTATTCCGCTTCCTCCAGAAGCGGGTGAAAGGGGCCGATGGGGAGGTTGAAGTTTTTCCCTTGTGCCTTCATTGTTTTTTCCTCGCGTGTCTCAGCGGCGTTTCCGCCATTCCTTTATTATCTTCTTTCAGTAAGGGCGCCGGATTCGGGTGGCCTAGAAAAACGATGCCGAACAAATCATGGATTTCCCGCTCAATCCAGGAGGCGGCCCTGGTAATTCCCGTAATGGATGGCATTTCAGGTTTCCCGCGCGCCATTTTCACGGTGGGGCAAAAATATCGGCCGCGCCGGTCATCGGAAAAGTGGTGCGTCACTTCAAGGCCGTCGTAAACTTCCGCTCCCGTAGAGGTGGATAAACGGCAACCCAATTCCTGGAAAAGGAAGCGGGCTATGGCCGGAAGATCCTTATCCCGTACGTAAAAGAAAAGACGGTTTCCGTTCCGGTGGCTGGAAGTCACCTGGGATGAAAATTTGTTGAGAAAGTCCTCGAATGTCATTTGAGTTGCTCCGTTAATTTTATAATGCCGTTAATCATTTCCTCCGGTTTGGGCGGACAGCCCGGGATGAAAAGATCAACGGGGATAATATTATCCGCAGGGCCGGCCTTGGTGTAACTGTCTTTAAACGTTGAACCTGCCGCCGGGCAGGCTCCGACGGCCACCACGAAAACCGGCCTGGGGGCCTGTTCATACAAGCGTTTGACCCGGCTGGAAATTTTCCGGCTCACGATGCCGGTAATCAACAGGACATCGGCGTGTCTTACGGATCCCACCAGTCTGATGCCGAACCTTTCCACGTCATATTTAGGCGTCAGCAGATCCAGAATCTCGATATCGCAGTTATTGCAAGGCGAGGCGCTGACGTGAAAAACCCATAGCGATTTTTTGATAATGCGGTTATATAGTCCCATTTTTCAAAACCCCTTAGTAACCCAACAGGGCAAGAATTACACCCGCTAATGCGGCGACAGACAGCGGCTTCCAGAAAAAGCGCAGGATCCCGTCGATTTTTAATCTGGGGTTGGTATTGCGAATAATAATCATTAGAACCACAACGCCCAGATATTTCAAGAAACCGATCCAGTAAGGGGGAGCGAAGACGCCGCCTAAGAATAAAACCGCCACCGTCAAGGGCAGGACCGCATACAGCATATTATGGGCAAGCTTCCAAAAACCCAGCAAGGGGCCGCTATATTCCATCAGGATCCCGCCGGCCAATTCAGTTTCGGCTTCGGCCACATCGAAAGGGGTGAGCCCCATCTTCGCCTGGATACATAAAACGGCCGTCAGGAAACCGATAGCGCCTGAAAATGAGGCGACGATCGCCCCATGCCCGGTCTGCCAGGCCACAAATTCACTCATCTTCAGCGTAAATCCGGTTTTAACCACGGGGATCAATATGCTCAAAAAGAAGGGCAGCTCATATGCGAGCAGTAAATTAATTTCACGCTGCGCGCCCTGGCCGGCGTAAACATTGCCGGATGCGAAAGCTCCCAGAATCAGGCAGACGGTAAATATCAGGAGCAAATAGACGTAAAACAGGATGTCCCCCGCCAGATCCAGGCGCAGAAAAGCGGCGGCGCCGATCAATGATGAAGCCAATATCACGGAAGCCAACGCCGCCAGCGGAGCAGCTATATATACGGGTGTGAGGGTATTTCGGATTAAAACCGTTTCCTTGCCGAGTAATTTGAAAAAGTCGGTAAAGCTCTGATGCCAGGGAGGACCGACGCGGTATTGAAACCGCGCGGAAACTTTCCTGTCCATAACCGCCGCCAAGGATCCCAGGACGGCCGTAAAAAGGAATCCCGGGAAGATCAGCAGGTAAAAAAAGAGGTAATACCACTCTTTTCCTAGCATACCTTATTCTCCTTATTCCGCCAATTGGGCGTCTTCACCGCCAGATGATCCCCCACGAAAAACTCGCTGTCTTGAGGTTTCTCCTCCGTCCTTTCCACCATTTCCAGCGTTTGCGGCGGCGCCGTCTTCGCGCATAAAGGCAGGTAATCCTCGTTTTCCCGCAATTGATTCAAGCAAAGATCGCATTTGGCGGAGACGTAATTGATGACTTCCGGCAGAATCGTACCGAATGGGCATGCCAGCACGCAGGACCGGCATCCGATACAGCGCAAATTGTACCTTTTGATGGCGTTGTTTTCCTGCCTTTCCAGCGCGTCCCGCGGGCATGCCTTTACGCAGTGCGAATTCTTACATTGCCTGCAATAAACGGAGAATTCCGCAATCTCCAGCAGGGAATAATCCCCCTTATTCGCTACGTGGTAAAGATATTCGCACTGAATATCCGCGATTTTTTCCTTGTGCCGCAGCAGCTCTTCCATATGGATCAGCAGTTTTTTCATTCCCAGATATTCTCCTCGTCCTTAATCCGCGCGTAGGTAAAAACAGGTCCGTCTTTACATACGTAATGTCTTCCGATCATGCAATGCCTGCATTGGCCGAAACCGCAATACATCTTTTTCTCCATGGAAAGATAGACGTTTTCTTCCCTGTAGCCCAGGTGCAGCAGATTCTGGGTCGCATATTTCATCATGATGGGGGGACCGCACACCACGGCAACGGCAGTCAGGGGATCGTAATCCACTTCATTCAACAATCCGGTGACTAGGCAAACCTTTTCCGTCCATGGTTCCCCCGGGGGTACCCGATCCACGCTCCGGAAAAAGCTTAGTTTTTCATTCTCCATCCATGAACGGCAACCGTCCTTGTAAATAAAATCCCCGGGGGTTTTCGCCCCGAAACATACCGTAACGTGGCGGTAGTCGTCTATGTCATGGAGCATGGTTAAAAGCAGAGACCGCAAGGGAGCGAGACCTACTCCGCCTCCCAGGATCAGAATATCCTTATTTTTGAATTTATCCAAGGGGTATGAAGCGCCGTACGGGCCTCTAATCCCCAGAGTATCCCCTTTTTGCGCCTGGTGCAGCCGGGATGTGAGAAAACCGGCCTTCATGACGGTCACTTCCAGGAAATCCGTTTCATATTGCGAAGATGAAGGCGTGAACGGGGCTTCCCCGACTCCGGGAAGCGTCAGTTCGATGAACTGCCCCGTCTGAAAAGCAAAAGGCCCGGCAGGTTTTAACACGAAGGTCTTGATGTTGGGAGATTCTTGGATCACCGCGCTGATCTCCGCCGGCAGCGTTTCGTAAGGGTTTTTATCGTTCATATCATCCACCCGTGTTTCTAATAGAGCAATTTGCATTGTTATGACAATATTACGTCTTGCCACTAAATATCGATAGCCTGATGGTAGCCATCCACTATATTTAGTGGCAAAACCTTAATAAATTAAGGTAACAACGCAATTGCCTTTAATAAATTACATGCCGAATTTTAAAATTTCCTCACCGGGCCATTACATCCCGGATGTCGATGCCCGCCGGGCAGGTTTCAATGCACCGGCCGCATCCCGTGCATCCCGCGCGCGAAAAAAGCCCGGGCGTGGTCAAAAACTTGCATTGATAGCGGTGGCGGAAGCGTTGCCACAACTTCGGCCGCGGCGCGCCTCCCCCGGCAACCCTGGCATAACCGGTATGCTGGCAGGAATCCCAAGTTCTGACTTTGCGGAATGTATGGGGATTTTTACTTTCATCGTCAATCAAAACACAGTAACAGGCAGGACAAATATTTGTGCAACCGCCGCACTCCACGCAACCACCGGATGATTTGGACCATACCGCTTCAATCTCCTGTCTATCGCGGCCGTCATGGAATTGATAACCGCCGTATGAGCCGTTTTGCTTTTGCAGCAAATCTTCCACGTGCGCCCGGTTGCGTTTTACCTCATCCGCCGCCTGCCTGGTATCCGCGGCGAAGGAGGCGCCCCTTTCCTTAAGGAGATCGATGATTTTCCCGCCTTTGGCTGTTTTAACTTCAAGATAGAAGCCTGCTTTGATCTCGCTGATATTTATGTCGCAGCCGGTTTCAGGATAGGGCGCATGCCCCAGCAGGCTGCAATGGCAAGTGGATAAGATGTCGGTGCAATCGGAACCGATCAGATAGGCGGATTCCCTTAGACTTTTATAAGCGGGATCTTCGAACCCCGGCTCTTCGAGCATGGCCCGGTCCAAAACGGCAAGAGCGGCCAGATCGCAGTTCTTCACGCCCACCACGATCATTTTACGCCCGTTGGTTGAAAAAGGCAGGACTTGCTCGCGCGGGGGATAAAATAATAACTTGATCGGATCCACGGGCCTGAACGGAGATAAAGCCGTCTCCCTGTGGGGATCAAGTTTCACAAGAAAAGCGTTTTTATCCTCCGGTTTTCGCGAGGAAACAAAAACCGTAAATTCGTTATCCAGGGCTTTGATCGAATCCCACCACTGTGTTTTGTCGATAAGCATCGGATTCATCCTTCGGCAGGGGATTATATTATGATATGATTTTACGATGGCTTTTGTAAAATAAGAACTAACATGTATTTTATTTTATTAAAAATCAAAAAATCCTGCCTGAAAAATATTATCATGGAAAATAATAATCTATTGCAGCAATTTGATAAGTTTAATCACGGGTTTAATAAATAATTTTACGGCTACAACACTCTAATCATGTGATAAGTCTTTTTCCCTTTGCGCAGCATGATTCGGTCCCTGGGCGCGACGATATAATCGATGCCGTCAACCGCCTCATCATCCACGCTGACGCCGCCCTGTTCCACGAGACGGCGGGCTTCGCTTTTGGATGGAGCCAGGCCGGTGCGCAGCAGTAAATCCAGAATGCCCACCCCGTTTCCGAACTCCCCGGCAGGGATCTCCGTGGCGGGGATGGCGCCTTCCTCCGCGGCCCCGCCGAATAAAGCCTCCGCCGCTTGCCGCGCCTTAACCGCTTCCGCCTCCCCGTGCGCCAGCCTGGTGGCCTCAAAAGCAAGGATTTTCTTGGCCTCGTTCAATTCCTTATCTTTCAACGCGCCCAGCCGTTTCACCTCGGTCATGGGCAGGAAGGTGTAAAGCGCAAGGAATTTTTCCACGTCATTGTCATGGGTGTTGCGCCAGTACTGGTAGAATTCGTAGGGGCTGGTTTTCGCGGCATCAAGCCACACGGCGCCGGCCTCGGTCTTGCCCATTTTCCGCCCCGCGCTGGTGGTCAGAAGGGGGAAGGTGACGCCGTACACCTCCGTCTGTTCCATGCGCCGTACAAGATCCGCGCCCGACAGGATATTGGACCATTGATCGTCCCCGCCCATCTGAAGCATGCACTTATATTCACGGAAAAGATGCAGGAAATCATACGCCTGCAGGAGCATATAATTGAATTCGATGAAGGACAGCCCTTTTTCCAGGCGCTGCCTGAAACATTCCGCAGTCAGCATCCGGTTCACCGAAAAATGAACTCCGATTTCGCGCAGGAACTCTATATATTTGAGGGGAAGGAGCCAGTCCGCGTTGTCGACCATGACCGCCTTATCGCCTGAAAAGTCAAGGTAGCGCCCGATCTGCCCTTTAAAACATTCGGCGTTTTGCCGGATCGTCTTTTCGGTCATCATTTTCCGCATCTCTGTTTTGCCGCTGGGATCCCCTATCATGGCGGTCCCCCCGCCCAGCAGGACGATGGGGCGATGCCCGGCGGACTGCATATGGGCCATGGCCATAATCGGGAGCACGCTTCCTACATGAAGGCTGTCCGCGGTGGGATCGAAGCCTATATAAAAGGTGATTTTCCGTTTTTCCAGCAAATCCGCGAGAGGTTTATCGTGGGTAGTCTGCTGAATGAAGCCGCGTTCCCTTAAGGTGTTTAATATATTTGACATGGCGGCGCCTCCTTGTTATAATAACATTGATGGAATACGGGAGAAGACAGAATTCCTGAATTCCCTGCCTTAAGCAATACACATCCAATTATAAAAGACCGCCAGTATTGTGTCAATTATGGAATATTCATCCGGCATGTCATTATTTAAACGCAAGGTGGAACATGAAACCGAAGGCTGCGCGGAATAAAACCTTGAGCCTTTCTCCGGCGGAACAGGAATTTTACGCGGGGAAACTGCTGAAACTGTCCCGCTCCGTACGGAAAGAAGAGATACTCGACAGGATAATCAACCAGGATATCCTGGAGGCGTTGGATTTTCTGCCCGATTCGTTCGTGGATCTGATGTTCATCGATCCGCCATACAACCTCACCAAGTCTTTCCGATCCAGCGCCTTTAAGGAGCTGTCCACGGAGGAATACCGTATATGGTTTGAAAACTGGTTCTTGAAATTGCTGAGGCTGCTTACACCGCGCGCGTCCGTATATATATGCGGAGACTGGCGCTCATCCTCGGCGGTCCATCTGGCGGTGGAAAAGCATCTTGCAGTGCGCAACCGCATCACCTGGGAGAGGGAAAAGGGCCGGGGCGCCCAGGCCAACTGGAAAAACTGCGCGGAGGATATTTGGTTCTGTACGGTTGCCGATGAGTATACCTTCCACCTGGAGCAGGTGAAACTCAGGCGGAAGGTGCTGGCCCCATACAGGCAAAACGGTTCCCCCAAGGACTGGAAGGAGAACCCGGAAGGCAATTACCGGGATACCCATCCCTCCAACCTCTGGACGGACATCTCCATCCCTTTCTGGTCCATGCCGGAAAACACGGACCACCCGACGCAAAAACCGGAGAAGCTGCTGGCCAAGATTATCCTGGCCAGTTCCAATCCGGGGGATGTGGTGCTGGATCCCTTTGCGGGCTCGGGCACCGCCGCGGTGGCCGCAAAGAAGCTGGGACGGAGGTTTGTCGGGATCGAGATCGATGAGATATATTGCTGCTGGGCGGAGAAAAGGTTGGCCATGGCGGAGCGCGATCGCCGGATCCAGGGTTATGCGGACGGGATTTTCTGGGAAAGGAACACATATGCCGGGTCTGCATTCAATGTAAACAAAGGGAAAACATCCGCAGAAGGAAGGCAGGACAGGCTATTTGACGATGAATTCGAATAAGGCCGGAGGATGGAGAATATCCGCGTCATTTTGTTAAAGTCCTTTTTGCAGATAACTTCAGCAATTTATGGATCAGATTCTTCCATATATTTATTAGCAATTATCCCTTAGAATCACGCCCTAATTCCCTGAATTGCTCTATTGTATATCGTTCTATGGTTATCGCTCCCCTTCTGTTCCTTATCCGAATTTCAACATATTCAGTATGTGGCGTTAAGGGATAATTACCCAATAATATTTTAAGGAGTAAAACAAATTCAGATATACACTAACCTGAATCCCACCAGCAGGTTCATAAAGGAGTGGTACATGATCGGCCACCATAAATTCCCCGTTGCTTCGTAACTTAAGGTATAGCCCAAAGAAAGGATGAAGAGGGTCAGGGACCGGGCGTCAAATCTGGCGTGCACCAGGGTGAAGATCAGGGCCAGAAGGAACACCGCCGCTGTTTTGGGGACCTTTCGCAGGAGCAGCGGATAAAAAACCCCCCGGAAATAGAATTCCTCCACCAGCGGAACCCAAAGACAGGTATAGATGATGAAAAAGGGATTGAACCACCTCACGGAGGCAGCCAGCGCAGCCAGATAGCACAGAAAATACGGCCGCCATGCGGGCGGGAAGGACATGGCATCCTGAATGTAGGGTTTTTCATGCTTGCGGACTAAGTAAAGCATTAGGGTAAACCCTGCCGGATACATCAGAATCTCCATGGGCAACGATATGGCCCGGACCGTTTTATGGAGAAAAATCGCCGCGGCTAAAAGCGTGATTATCGCAAGAGTCTTACGCAGATTAAGACTTTGAAAGGGTCCTATTTTGCCGGTCAAATGCCAAGGCATGGTTTTCAAGTTTCCTCCTTGCCGGCTGGCGCTGGTCATCAAGTTATTACAGGCGGCAGGTAATGGTAGCTGATTACTGTTTACTGATCGCTGTAGTTTAAGCCCACGTTACGCCGGGCTTTTTCCACATATGCGCCCGCCACCTGCCGGACTTTTTCCGCTCCTTTTTTCATGATGCGCAGCACCTCCCCCTTGTCCGCGGCGATTTTGGCCCGCTTTTCCCGGTAGGGAGCGAAGAATTCCCAGATCACGCCGCATAACTCCTTCTTAACCTCCCCGTATTTCAATCCCGGGGCGAGGAACCGCTCCTTCAAGCGTTCTTTACCCGTCCTGTCCAGGAACAGGGCGTAGATTTCGAAAAGCGGGTTTCCGGCGGTGGGCTTCGGTTCCTCCACCGGGGTGGAATCGGTCACGATGGACATCACTTTTTGGCGTAAGGCTTTTTCATCCGCAAAGATTTCGATGGTGTTCCCGTATGATTTGGACATTTTCTGCCCGTCCAGCCCCGGAATGGTGGCGATCTCCTCCTCGATGTCCGGTTCGGGGATGACGAAGGTTTCCCCGTAGGTGTTGTTGAACCGGATGGCGATATCCCTGGCCACTTCCACGTGCTGTTTCTGGTCTTTGCCCACCGGGACTTTCTGGGAGCCGCAGATCAGGATATCCGCCGCCATCAGCACCGGGTAGGCGAACAGCCCGTGGTTCGGGGCGACCCCTTTGGCGATTTTATCCTTATAAGAGTGGCAACGCTCCAGAAGGCCCATGCCGGTCACGTTGGACAATATCCAGGTAAGTTCCGTGACTTCGGGGAGGTCGGACTGCACCCAGAAAACCGATTTATCCGGGTCAAGACCCAGGGCCAGGAAGTCAATGGCGGCTTCCAGCGTTTTCTCCCTGAGGGCCGCCGGATCGCTCACGCTGGTCAGGGCGTGGTAGTTGACGATAAAGCAGAAGAGCTCGTTATTTTCCTGGTAGTCGATCATCCGCTTCATCATGGCGAAATAATTCCCCAGATGCAGGTCGCCCGACGGCTGGATGCCGGAAAGGATGCGCAAGTAAAAAACCCCCTTTTTCATTGAACAGTGAACAGTAATCAGTTTCAGTTAACAATTTCCACAATTATCAAATTATTAGACACGCCGCCCGGATCTCCTTTTTGAGCATGCGACAATTTTCAGCATACGGCAAGAAGGGGAAAAAATTCCTTTTAAAGAATTATTTTCCAGTAAAGAATGGATAAAAAATCGTTGAACCAACCGGAGGTACACGCTCATGCCGAACGCTAAACGCAATATCGTTCTTCTTTTCGTCACGCGGATGATCCGGCTTTTCGCATACGGATTCCTGTCCGTGGTGCTGGTGCTGTATCTGGATAAAATCGGCCTGCCGTCGGCGCAAATCGGGCTTCTCCTTACCCTCACCCTGGCGGGGGACGCATGTGTCTCCTTATGGATCACGACTTCCGCCGATGTCCTGGGGCGCAAAAAGATGCTCCTGCTGGGCGCGGCGTTGATGGTTCTGGCCGGGGCTGTGTTTATAATTACTCAAAACTACATAATCCTTGTCCTGACGGCTATCGTCGGGGTGATAAGCCCCAGCGGCAACGAGATCGGGCCTTTTCTCTCCATCGAGCAGGCGGCGCTGTCCCAGCTTTTAGCGGACAAGCAGCGGACACGCGCGTTCGCCTGGTATAACCTGGCCGGATCTTTCTCCACGGCGCTGGGATCCTTGTGCGGCGGCTGGCTGGCGCAAATCCTGCAGCGGACGGGGATGAGTCCCGCGGAGTCCTACCGCGCGGTGCTCGCGGGATACGCCGGCGCCGGCGTTTTGCTATTTCTGCTGTTTACCGGGCTGACGGCCGCGGTGGAAGCGTTCAGAACCGGCGGCGGGGCCAAGACGCGGAGGATTCTTGGATTGCACCGCTCCAGGGGTATAGTGGCGAAACTGAGCGCCTTGTTCGGCCTGGACGCCTTCGCCGGAGGCTTCGTCATCCAAAGCATTCTGGTATACTGGTTTCATATACGGTTCGGGCTTGACGAAGGGAGGCTGGGCACGGTCTTCTTCGGCGCCAACGTCCTGGCCGGGATCTCGGCGCTACTGGCTGTGCGCATGGCAAAGCGTTTCGGCCTGATCAACACCATGGTCTTCACCCACATCCCGTCGAACATCTTGCTCATCCTGGTGCCCCTGATGCCCAATGTTGGGCTGGCGGTGGGGCTGCTTCTGGTGCGGTTCAGCATCTCGCAGATGGATGTCCCCACCCGCCAGTCCTATACCATGGCCGTGGTGGAACCGGACGAACGCTCCGCTGCTTCGGGAGTGACCGGCATTGCGCGCTCAGTGGGGGCCGCCGTTTCGCCCGTCCTGTGGGGAGTTTTAAAAAGCGCCGCATGGATCGGCGCGCCTTTCCTCATCGCCGGCGGCCTGAAAATCGTCTACGACCTGCTGCTCTACCGCAGCTTCCGGGCGGTGCCTGCGCCGGAGGAGAGGGGGGGGTAACTCACTTTTGCTCTCTCTTCTGCGGGAAAGAGAGTAACCCACAGCCTTCGAAGACAGGAAAGGGAAAGGATTGACGGTCTTAACATCAATTACAAGAAAAAATCAAAGAATAAATTAGAATATGAGTGTTTTTATTTAGGGCGATTATTACGCTATATAGAAACGGTCAGGAATTCCTTTCTCCACTCACAGGACAGGATAGGAGGATGCTTCGAAGCTCAACAGATCCCTGTTCATCCGGGGTTTAGACCGTTCCCAAAGCCATCCCGGTCGTTTATGCCGGGCGGATGGAACAAAAAACTCAGCCTATTCCTCTTCCATCCTGATCTTCACGAAGCTCTCCGTCCTCCTGTCCAGTTTCCTGGCGTAAAGCGCGGCGGCGGACCAGTGGATGACGTGTTCGCCGTATTTATTTTTCAGCGCGTCCAGGGTGCGGGCAAGCGCAAGGTCCCGCTCCCGGGAACCGGCAAAAAGGGCCATCTGGGAGTTTAGATAAGAGACGTCCGACAGGTTGGTGACGCCCAGTCCCAGCAGGCGGACATAGTCCCGGTTCCACCAGCTTCGGAAGCCATTTTGGCGACGGTCTTATTGGCGGCCACGCCGATGGAACAGGTGACGTTCAACCGTTCCCTGATTTTTTGCTTGATGCCGTGGGCGATTTTAAGGGAATCCCTTTCGTCCGCTTCCAAAAACGCTTCATCGATGGAGCAAGGTTCCACTAGGGGCGTGAATTCATGGAGGATCTGCAGGATGGTAAGGGCAAAACTGGAATAACGGTGCTGTTTCCCTTCCACCAGGATCAGCTCCGGGAGGATGCGCGCGCTTCGCCAAGGGTTATGCCGGTCCTTACGCCCAGACGCTTGGCCTCGTATGACGCGGTGACAATCACGGCACGGCCGGGCCCGTATACGGCGATGGGCTTGCCGCGCAGGGCGGGATTGACGGCCTGCTCCACGGAGGCGAAAAAGGCGTCCATGTCTATGTGCAGAATGCGGGTAGGCATATATTCACCTCGAACACGCGTTCGGTTTAAAAATATACCCATCTTTTCATCCGGTCAAGAGGAAAAGGGAGGGAGCAATTTGCGTTATGATGATGATTTTACGTCTTGCCGCTAAATATCGATAGCCTAATGGTAGCCATACACTATATTTAGTGGCAAAACCTAGCATTGAGGCAACAACGCAATTTTCTTGGAGGAAAAGCGTAAAGGGTGAAAGAATGATGGGAACTGCCGAATGAACCGCAACGTTTTCGGAACTGGTCGATTAGATTATCTTCTTCACGCGCTTCATGTCCTTCATAGTGAACGCGTAGTTTATTTTCCAGGCAGAATCCTCCCGAAGGCCGCCGCGTTTTTAACCGGCATTGACAATACGCGGAAAAGGGCATATAATATTTTCAACATATCATATTTTCGGATTACCGCAAGGAAAGGGCAAGGGACGGGTCTTGAAACCCGCCCGATACTTCGCTTGATCCCGCCCAGAGAAGGCGCGTCACCGGCTGAAAGCGCGCCTGCGGTCAACGAGGGAAGGAATTGCAGCCCCGGAGCGGCCGGGAAAACCGGACGGCGTCACCCGTTATCGTGAGGAAAGTGGAGAGATTCTATTAAAAAAGAGGATCTTTCAAACAGAGTGGAACCGCGGAACCTTCGTCTCTGGACGGAGGTTCCTTTTTATTATTTTTACAGCGGGATCGTCGGGATATGATGAAATAAAGGAGGCGATGGCGATGTTCCGGAGGCTTAAGAGCGACATCCGGGCCGTGTTCGAGCGGGACCCGGCGGCGAAAAATCTTCTTGAGGTCCTGTTGTGCTACTCCGGCCTGCACGCCATCTGGATTTACCGGATCGCGCACCGGTTTTACAAACTGCGCCTGTTTACCCTGGCGAGGATTATTTCCCAAGCGGGGCGGTTTCTCACCGGCATTGAAATCCATCCCGGAGCGAAAATCGGCACCGGCCTGTTCATCGATCACGGCATGGGCGTCGTAATAGGAGAGACCACGGAAATCGGCGATAATGTCACCTTGTACCAGGGAGTGACCCTGGGCGGGACCGGAAAAGAGAAAGGGAAAAGGCATCCCACTATCGGCGACGGCGTCATTATCGGAGTAGGAGCCAGAGTGCTGGGATCGTTCAAGGTGGGAGACGGCGCCAAAATCGGCGCCGGGACGGTAGTCTTGAAGGAGGTGCCGCCCAATACCACCGTGGTGGGAGTTCCGGGCCGGGTGGTGGCGCGGGAGGGCCGCCGCGTCGAGGGAGTGGACCTGGATCACGGCAATATCAAGGATCCGGTGGCGGAAATGCTCCTGTGTCTCGAGCGGCATATCGGACAGCTGGAGGACCGTATTAAAAGCCTGGAGGAGGATGGAAAACATGTCCGTAAAAGTGTATAATACTCTTACCCGGAGGAAAGAAGAATTTGTACCGCGCGATCCGGGCAAGGTTGCCGTTTATGTTTGCGGTCCCACGCCTTACGACTATGCGCACATCGGAAACGCCCGACCGCCCGTGGTCTGGGATGTCATCAGGAGGTTCCTTGTTTACCTGGGTTATGAGGTAACCCTGGTGCAGAATTTTACGGACATCGAGGATAAAATCATCCGCCGCGCGCTGGAGGAAAAGAGGGATGTCCGGGAACTCTCCGCCTTTTACAGCCGCATTTACCTGGAGGATCTGGAGGCGTTGGGCGTAACTCCGCCTGCTTTCACGCCGAAGGTAAGCGAACATATGCCGGAGATCATAGAAATGACCCGGGTCCTGGTGGAAAAAGGGCATGCTTATGTGATGGACGGCGACGTTTATTTCGATATCACGAGTTTTCCCGCATACGGGAAGCTTTCCGGCCGCTCCCGCGAGGAAATGCTGGCCGGCGCAAGGGTGGAAGTGGATGAGCGCAAGAAAGATCCCATGGACTTCGCCCTGTGGAAAAAAGCCAGGCCCGGAGAACCGGCCTGGGACTCCCCCTGGGGGCCGGGGCGGCCGGGATGGCACATCGAGTGCTCGGCCATGTCCCTGAAATACCTGGGTCCGGATTTCGATTTTCACGGGGGCGGCACGGATCTGATCTTTCCCCATCATGAAAATGAGATCGCTCAGGCCGAGGCCTTTAACGGAAAGAGATTCGCCCGTTATTGGGTGCATAATGCGTTTATCACCATCAACAACGAACGCATGGGGAAATCCCTGGGCAATTACCGGACCATCCGGCAGGTGCGGTCCGTTTATCCCCCGGAAGTGATCCGCCTTTTCCTTTTGGGCACGCATTACCGCAACCCCCTGAATTTCGGCGAGGAGGAGCTTCAGGCCGCCCGCGGGGGGCTCGCCAGGATCCGGGAGGCGTATAAAAACTGGGAATTTATCGCGGAAAAAAAAGAGGACGCGGAAGGGGAGGATTCGCCGGTGCTTGCAGAGGAACCGGAAGCGGCCAAAAAGGAATTTATCGAGGTGATGAGCGACGATTTCAATACGCCGCAGGCCCTGGCGGTTGTATACGATATGATCAGGCGGATCAACAAGATCACCGGGGAGAAGGATTTCAGCATCACCGCCCGAAACCGGAGAAATTTGGAACGGGCGGTGCAAATATTGAGGGAATTGGCGGGAGAAGTACTGGGCCTTGCGCTGGAGGCCCCGGACAGGGCAGTGGACCGGGAAATCCAGGCGAAGGTGGAGGAAAGGCAAAAAGCCCGGGCCGCGAAGGATTGGGCCGCGGCGGACCGGATCCGGGATGAGCTTAAGGAGATGGGGATCGTGCTGGAGGATACCCCGTATGGGATAAGATGGAAAAGAATCTGACGGTCGCAAGGGATCCGCAGTGGCCGACCCCGCTTGTTTATGCCTATCTGGGGGATGCGGTTTACGAGTTGATGGTCCGCCGCCGCCTGGTGCAGCAAAGACCGCGCAAAATCAACAGCTTGCACCGGGAGACCGTGCGGTTGGTATGCGCCAAACAGCAGAGGATTTTCATGGACAGGCTGTTGCCCCTGCTTTCCGAAGCGGAGCGGGAGGCCGCCCGGAAGGGAAGGAACCTGAAACCGCGGCATGTTCCGGCCAGCGCGTCCGGGGAAGAGTATGCCGCCAGTACGGCTTTTGAAGCATTAATCGGCTACTTATTCTGGGAGGGGCGGGAACAGCGCCTTCAGGAACTCATTGATCTCCTGCTTGCTGATTATTTTCTCGAGGCGGGTGAAGAATAATGGGAAAGACGAACTTATATGTATATTTGCTGCGCCACACCCCCCAACCCGAGGAGATGGTGGCGATGGGGGCCAAGCTCTGCTATTCCTCCTCAGGGATTGCGGAACTCAAGGAGGGGATCGCCGCCCGGGATCAATCCGCCTTTTTACAGAAGCTGGTGGATATGGGGCACCTCTCCCAGATCGAGCATGCTGTCTTTACTTTCGGGATCGAAGGTGTATCCAGAAGTTTGTTGGCCCAGATCACCCGGCACCGTATCGCCAGCTTCAGCGTGCAATCCCAGCGCTATGTCAAAAAAACGAAGGAAACGGGCTCGGGCGGAGTTTTTGATTATGTCCTTCCGCCCCGCATAGCGGCATTGGGGCCTGAGCATGCCGCGGAATTCGACGGCCAGATGCGCCAGATCCAGGCCTGGTATGATTTATGGCTGGAAAGGCTGGGCGACGGCGGGGAAAGCGCGAACGAAGACGCCCGGTTCGTTTTACCGAACGCGGCGGCTACGAAAATAATCCTCACGATGAACGCCCGGGAACTGTTGCATTTTTTCCGTCACCGGTGCTGCAACAGAGCTCAATGGGAGATCCGGAACCTGGCCGATGCCATGCTTTTTGCGGTGCGCCGGGTGGCGCCCAATATCTTCAAGCAGGCGGGTCCGGGATGTCTTACGGGCCCCTGCTGCGAAGGCAAAATGTCCTGCGGCAAGGCTGCGGAGGTAAGGCAAAAATATGACAGCGATCAGCAATCAGCAACCAGTGATTAAAAGTAAGTATGATAAGTATTACCGTTTGTTCATCACTGAACACTGATATTCCGGAGGAATAGCGATGCCTGAATTTCTGGAAGGCAAGAATCCCGTCTGGGAGGCGCTGAAGGCGGGCAGACCGGTGCACCGCATCTATCTTGCCGGTGAGAAGGACCGTAAAACCGGCGAGATTATCGGAATGGCCCGGGAAAGAAAAATCCTGGTGGATTTCGTGTCCCCGGACCGCATCAGGCGGATGGCGCGCACCGCCGCCCATCAGAATGTCCTTGCGGTGGTGGGGGAAAAGGAATTCGCCTCCCTGGACGGCATTCTGAATTACGCCGCGGCCCTGGGGGAAGCCCCGTTTTTAATCCTGCTGGATCAGGTGGTGGATCCCCACAACCTGGGATCCCTGATCAGGACCGGCGAAGCGGCGGGAGTGCACGGCATGGTAATTCCGCAGCGCCGCTCCGCCGGGCTGACGGCCACAGTGGCGAAAGTGGCTTCCGGGGCTCTGGAGCATGTTCCGGTGGCCCGGACCGTAAACTTGAGCCGGACCATGCAGGAACTCAAAGAGAAGGGCGTCTGGCTGGTGGGGGCGGAGGCTGAAGGCAGGACGGCATGCTATGATGTGGATTTGACGGTTCCGGTAGCCCTGGTGCTTGGAAGCGAAGGCCGCGGGCTCCGGCCCCTGATCAAGCGGGATTGCGATTGGCTGGTGCGCATCCCCATGTACGGAAGGATAAATTCCCTGAACGTGGCCGTGGCAGGGGCGATTCTGATTTACGAAACCGTCAGGCAAAGAAAGGGAAAGCGGGGGGATAAAACGGCGGATTTCGGCAAAAAGCCGGCCTTTTGAAAAAGAAATTTCCGGCCGATATTTATAAGAGGAGCTTTTTTTGGATGTGTTTTAACCGCCGATTTTAATCCTGCTGGAAATCAATGGATGCCCTGCGATTCCCGGCGGTTAAATTCCGGATTGCCGCGGAGATGCGGGAGGCCGGAACCATCATAATTTCTTGACTTGTCGAAGATCATTAGTGTATAATTAGTTAGGACAAGCCGGACTACATGTAACGGAGGCGATAACTGTGGGCGCTAATCCTCAACACGAGATGCTGGACATGTATGAGGAAATGCTTGACGAATCCATCGTGGAAGCAGCAAGAGACGGTGATGAGGTAGCCCTGGAGTATTTGATCAACAAATATAAGAATTTTGTCCGGGCCAAAGCGCGCTCTTACTTTTTAATAGGCGCCGACAGGGAGGACATCATCCAGGAAGGGATGATCGGCCTTTACAAGGCTATCAGGGATTTTCGCAATGACAAGCTGGCCTCTTTCCGCGCTTTCGCGGAGTTATGCATAACCCGGCAGATTATCACCGCCATCAAAACCGCCACCCGCCAGAAACACATCCCCTTGAATTCCTATGTTTCGCTCAACAAGCCCATTTACGACGAAGAGTCCGACCGTACGCTGCTGGATGTGCTTTCCGGCACCAAGGTGACGGATCCCGAAGAGCTGGTGATCAGCAGGGAGGAGTTTGTAGACATCGAGAATAAGATGGGGGAATTTTTAAGCGACCTGGAGTGGAAGGTTTTAATGGCTTACCTGGACGGCCGTTCATACCAGGAGATCGCCAAGGATTTGCACCGCCACGTGAAATCCATCGACAACGCCCTGCAGCGGGTCAAGCGGAAGCTGGAGCGGTACCTGGAAAAACGGGAGGAATAGCGGGACGGCAGTGGATTGGCGGCAGATTACAGGGGCGTAACGCTCCTGTTTTATTTTCGCAACCAAATCGTTGCCGAAATAAGGCGACATAAATGGCGTTGCAAGAGACCCCCCTTGCCGTCCGGACGGAAGGTGAAAGATTGGCGATGTCGGTTTTAAACCAAAATCGGGTGGGACTAAAGGCCCCTCCTCGGGGAGGAGTTGGGGTGGGGGCATCAAACTCACCTTTTATACTCTATTTTTAGTACTTAGTTTCCAAAATAACCATAATTGCATTGGCCAAAGTTTCCGTGTCCATTGCGATTGGATGGCATCGCAACTCAAAGGCATTTATGAAACTAAGTGCTAGGTAGCAAATAAAGGAACTCAAACCCCGCCAAACTGCGGGAAAACAGTTGACACGGGTTATGGTTTGGAGTATAATAAATACTGCTTCTTTTGGAGGGGTTCCCGAGTGGCCAAAGGGGGCAGACTGTAAATCTGTTGGCGACGCCTTCGAAGGTTCAAATCCTTCCCCCTCCACCAGAATTCAATTATCAGTTACCAATAATCAGTTATTGGGGAACAGTAAGTATAATAAATACCGGCAGTTTGCATATAATAATCTTGTTTCGGTCATTGAACACTGATAATTGGTCGTTGTTGATTGTAAAACCGCGGGGTGGAGCAGTTGGCAGCTCGTCGGGCTCATAACCCGGAGGTCGAAGGTTCAAATCCTTCCCCCGCAACCACCTTTAACCATGATTTGCCTGATTAAACGGATTTTCAGGACAATAAGATAAAAACATTCCAGCTTCCGGACTGCCCACATAGCTCAGTAGGTAGAGCGCATCCATGGTAAGGATGAGGTCGCCAGTTCAATTCTGGCTGTGGGCTCCAAAGAAAGACCCGCCGATTGGCGGTTTTTTTGTAGATGAACTCACTCTTGTTCTTTCTTTTGCGAAAGAGAGGATTCGGCTATATCCGTCCGTGAACCCCTCATCTTAAAACCATCGTAGTTTCACAAGTAACCCATGGCCTTCGCAAGGGAACCAGATGAAGATTTGTGGCGGAAGTACGGGCTCCGTTTGGAACAGATGTACCGAATCCAGCAATATTTAATATAGCTTGCTCTTCGGCGGGAAGAGAATAGCATTCATAGTAATTTATACCACCCACCTTAAGGCAGGTTTCCAATTAAAGAAAAATTTCATTGTTAAATACGTTTGAGGTTAAAAATCCTTCTTGTGATTTAAAATAAAGAAAACGGCGCAAACGCGCCGCTTTTGTTAAATATGATTAAGACTCTTATTCTCAATAATCCTCCATCCCGCCCGGAGGCATGGCCGGGGCCGCTGGTTTTTTCTCGGGCTTGTCGGTCACCAGGGCTTCCGTGGTGAGCAGCATGCCGGCGATGCTGGCGGCATTCTGCAGGGCGCTGCGCGCCACCTTGGTGGGGTCCACAATGCCCGACTTGAACATATCCACATAGTCGTTGGTCAAAGCGTCGAATCCTATGCCCTTTTCCAGGGACTTTACTTTCTCCACCACGACAGATCCTTCCATGCCCGCGTTGTTGGCGATCTGCCGCAGCGGATCCTCGAGAGCCCTCTTTACGATCTGCACTCCGAGGGCCTCGTCGTCGGAAAGCTTCAATTTGTCCAGAGCTTTCGAGGCCTGTAAAAGGGCGACCCCCCCGCCGGGGACGATCCCTTCGGCAACCGCAGCTTTGGTGGCGTTCAGGGCATCCTCGATGCGGAGCTTTCGCTCTTTCATTTCCGTCTCAGTGGCGGCGCCGATCTGCAGCACGGCCACGCCGCCGGATAACTTGGCCAGGCGCTCCTGCAGTTTCTCCCTGTCGTAATCTGATTTGGTGTCGTCGATCTCCCGCTTGATCTGGGCAATCCGGTCCGCAATCGCCTTTTGCTTGCCTTTTCCGCCTACGATGGTGGTTTCTTCCTTTGCCACCTTTACCTGCCGGCAACTGCCCAGCATCTGCAAAGTGACATTCTCCATCTTGATGCCCAGATCCTCGGAGCAGACCTCGCTGCCGGTGAGGATGGCGATGTCCTGGAGCATGGCCTTGCGGCGGTCGCCGAAACCGGGGGCTTTGACAGCCACGCAGTTTAAGACCCCCCTGAGCTTATTCACCACCAGGGTGGCCAGGGCTTCCCCCTCCACATCCTCGGCGATTATTAAAATGGGTTTGCCTTTCTGCATCACTTTTTCCAGCAGCGGAACGATATCCTTGACCGCGGAGATCTTTTTATCCGTGAGGAAGATGTAAGGTTCGTCCAGCACCGCCTCCATGCGTTCCGAATCCGTAATCATGTAAGGGGAGATATAACCGCGATCGAATTGCATTCCTTCCACGATCTCGAGGTTGTTGCCCAGCCCCTGCGATTCCTCCACCGTGATGACGCCTTCCTTGCCTACTTTATCCATGGCTTCGGCGATGGTATTGCCGATCTCCGGATCCCCGGAGGAAATTGCCGCCACATGCGTGATGTCGTCCTTGTCATGCACCTTGGTGCTCATCTTTTTAAGCTCCTCCACCACCGCCTCCACGGCTTGATCTATGCCGCGCTTGATGGCGATGGGGTTGGAACCCGCAGCCACGTTTTTCAGCCCTTCGCGGATTATCCCTTGGGCCAGCACAGCCGCGGTGGTGGTGCCGTCGCCCGCCACGTCGTTGGTCTTGCTGCAGGCTTCCCGGGCCAGTTTGGCGCCCATGTTTTCGTAGGGGTCCTCCAGTTCGATCTCTTTGGCGATGGTCACGCCGTCGTTTACAATGGACGGCGAACCGTATTTCTTTTCCAGGACCACATTGCGCCCTTTCGGGCCCAGGGTAACCTTTACGGCGTCGGCCAGGATGTTGACTCCGCGCTCCAGGGCGTGCCGGGCCGATTCATCATAAATCAACTGTTTTGCCATTTACATGCCTCCCGTACAATTTTTTTCCGGCCTGGAAGAATTCTTATATCCAAAGGCTGCCCAAAAAGCATCCTTAAATTCTTCCGTGAAACCGCGCGTAAAACCACCGAACATCCCGCGCGGATTACACCACGGCCAGCAGATCGCTTTCCCTCATGATCAGCAGTTTTTCATCCTGATATTTGACTTCGGTTCCCGCATAGCTTGCGAAGAGAACCCTGTCACCCTTTTTCACCGCCGGGGGTATGGTTTTGCCGTTTTTATCCGCCGCGCCCGAGCCTACCGCCACAACTTCACCCATCTGCGGGCGTTCTTTGGCCGTGTCCGGAAGAATGATCCCGCTTTTTGTCTTTTCCTCGGCTTCCAAGGGTTTGACGACGATCCTGTCTGCGATCGGTTTTAGGGGCATATTTTCCCTCCTCTCTGTTAGCACTCTTGACAAATGAGTGCTAATTCGCAAGTTTTATTTTACCTGCCGGATTTACACAGTTCAAGGGCAAAAAATAACAGATTTCAGTCGTTTTTGGGAAAAAACATCGAATATTCCAAATTATCTTGGTTTTTCTTATTTGGGGTTTTCCCCGCCGTTTAGCTTTTGCCTGGAATTCTGCCGGAGTGGGGCGTCATAGTAAGGCGGGCCGGTCCGCAAGAAAAACTTTATAATTTTTCCCGGGTATGGTAATCTTGTTAATAGGACATTCGTCATTGGGTGCTTGCCAAGGTTATTTTTTCCAGAAACGGCAGGTTCATTCCCGTAATTTTATTCTGCCCAAAAGTTCGGTTTGCGGGCTATTATAATTATCCGAAACGCTTCAGAGGGATCAAGATGACTTACGAGGAGTTTAAAAGACTGGCGGGAAACCTGACAAAGCTCGATTTATATCATTACAAGAGCCAGCAAATGGACAGGCGCATCCATTCGCTCATGACCGCCTGGGGGCTGAAGACCTATGAGGAATATTACCGGGTTTTAAACACGCATCCGGAGCGGTATGAGGTTTTTGTAAAAAAACTCACCATCAACGTTTCGGAATTTTTCCGCAATCCGGAACGCTTCCGGGAACTCCGGCGGGAAATCATCCCCATCTTAAGAAGGAAAAGACCCCGGCTGCGCATCTGGAGCGCCGGTTGTTCCAACGGCGCGGAAGCCTATACCCAGGCAATCATCCTGCACGAGGATTATCCGTCCGAGTCCCACTACATTCTGGGGACGGATGTGGACGGCTACATCCTGGAAAGGGCAAAAGAGGCCTGGTTTACGCCCAGCGAAGTCAAAAACCTCAGCGAAGCGCAAAAAAAATTATATTTCGCCTGCAAGGATGAGCTCTATTATCTGCATGGTGAAATCCGCAAGAAGGTGTGGTTCAAGAAGCATAACCTGCTTTCGGATCCTTTTGAAGGAGAGTATGACTTGATTTTATGCCGCAATGTGGTAATTTATTTTACCGAGGCGGCTAAAAATGAGCTTTACCGCAAATTTCACCGGGCGCTTCACCCGGGCGGGGTCCTGATGGTGGGCGGAACCGAGCCAATTTTAAACTGTAAAAAATTGGGATATGAAAATCTGCTCTCCACTTTTTATATGAAGCCAGAGGCAGCATCATATTAAAATATTGATCACTGGTCAGTGATAACTGTATCGAATAGGGGGTTTTCCTTTGAAAGTCGTCACCGCCGCTGAAATGCGGCGCATCGACCAGGAGGCGGTGAATTCGTTCCTCATCCCCGCCCTTATCCTTATGGAAAATGCCGGAGCCGCGGTATGCCAATATATAGCCGGGGAATATCCCGATATCCGGCTTTTAGACGCGGTGGTGGTGGCGGGGAAAGGGAACAACGGCGGAGACGGACTTGTCGCCGCCAGGCGTCTGTTTTTAAACGGCGCCGGTGTAAAGGTTTTTATAACCGGCGGCAAAGAGGGGCTCAGCGCGGAAGCTGCGGCCAACGCCGGTATCGCGGAAAGATTGGGCATCCATCTTGTATTCATGCAAAGGAAAGAGGATCTGCAATTGTTGCAGGCCGCGCTTTCCCAAAGCGATCTGGCGATCGATGCCATATTTGGAACGGGTTTTTCAGGACCGCCCAAAGGAATCGCGGCGGAAGCCGTCAAATATATTAATTTGTATGCCAAAAAGGTTCTTGCGGTGGATATTCCTTCGGGTGTCTCCGCGGATACGGGCCGGACCGAAGGGGAAGCCGTTAAGGCGGATGTCACCATAGCTCTCGGCCTTCCCAAAATCGGCAATGTGACCTTCCCCGGCGCCGAATTGTGCGGAGAACTGCAGGTTATGGACATAGGATTTCCCCCCTTGTTGACCGCATCCGAAAAGCTTCGCACCGAGTTATTGGATGAGCCGGATGCGGGAAAGCTTTTGCCCCGGTTTCCCAGGGACATCCACAAGGGCAGGCGGGGGCATGTACTGGTGCTTGGCGGATCTCCGGGGATGAATGGAGCCCCGCTGCTGGCGGCGATGGGCGCCCTTAAAGCTGGTGCGGGACTTGTTACGGCGGCGGTTCCGGAGAGCATTTATCCATATGTGGCCGGGAAGGCCAGGGAAATCATGACAATCTCCCTGCCGCAGGGCCAAAGCGGCGCAGTCCATCCCGGAGCGCTGGACGTTCTGGCGGATAAATGGGAAAGGTGGAGTGCGGCGGCGGTAGGGCCGGGGATGTCCCAGGCTCCGGAGGCCGCGGAATTCATGACGGGATTTTGGGAGAAGTGTCCGCTGCCGCTTGTGGCCGACGCTGATGCCTTGAACATCATCTCCCGTTCCCCGGAGAAATTCTTCCCGGTCAGCCGGGAGGTAATCCTGACGCCCCATCCGGGTGAGCTTGCCAGGTTGTCAGGCCTTTCCATCGACGATATTCAAGGCGACCGTGTACGGATTGCCAGGGCACTGGCGGAGAAATGGCATGCGGTCCTGGTGCTGAAAGGCGCCCGGACGGTCATCGCGGGTCCTTCCGGGGATGTCCGGATCAATACCACGGGAAATCCCGGCATGGCCAGCGGCGGTATGGGGGATGTGCTGGCCGGAGTGATATGCGCCCTGGTAGCCCAGGGTGCGGCCCCGGAACAGGCGGCGGCGGCGGGAAGCTATTTGCACGGCCTTGCCGCGGATCTGGCCGCCCGGGGCGGGGAAATCGGCATCACCGCACGGGATGTGCTTTTCTATTTGCCCAGGGCAAGAAAGGCGGTGGAAGATCATGCGCGTCATCGAAAGTAGGTCCGAATGCCTAAGGCCGCTTTGGGCGGAAGTGGATCTGTCCGCCGTTGCTTATAATTTGAACCTAGTCCGGCAGATGGTAGGTCCGGAGGTGCAGATCATGGCCATTGTAAAGGCCAATGGATACGGCCACGGCTCCGTGGAGGCCAGTAAAAAACTGCTTTCCTCCGGCGCCAACTGGCTGGGCGTGGCCAGCCCGGAGGAAGGCATCGTCCTTCGGCAGGCCGGGATCATCGCCCCTATTCTGGTGCTGGGGGCGTTCATCCCCGGCCAGGAAGAAATGCTGTTGAAATATAATCTTACGCCGACCGTATGTCATGAGGAAGCCGCCCAGGTATTGTCCCAGGCCGCGCAGCTTTTCGCCCGCAAGATTGCCCTTCATGTCAAGGTTGATACCGGTATGGGCCGTCTGGGATTCCTGCCGGAACAGGTGGTGCCCGTACTGAAAAGGATCAAGGAATACCCCGGCGTTGTGGTGCAGGGGCTTTTTTCACACCTGTCCTCCGCGGACGAAGAGGACCGCAGCCACACCCGGCTGCAAATCGAGCGGTTCAAGCAGTTGGCCGCCAAGCTCCGGGAGGTCCATCTCCTGCCCCAGCTTTTGCACATGGCCAACAGTGCCGGGATCTTGAAGTACCCCGAAGCGTATTTCAATATGGTCAGGCCCGGAGTCATGCTGTACGGCATGTCTCCCCTGGCCGCTCCCCTGCCGAACAGAATAAAGCTGAGGCCCGTCTTAACCTGGAAAGCCACGGTCAATTCCGTAAAAAGGGTTCCGGCAAATACGGGGGTGAGTTATGGCCAGACATACCACACCAAGCGGGAGACCACGCTCGCGGTGATCCCCGTGGGCTACGCGGACGGATACAGCAGGCTTTTAACGGATAAAGCGGAGGTTCTGCTGAAGGGGTGGCGTTGTCCGGTGGTGGGACGCATTTGCATGGATCAATGCGTCATCGACGTAGGCGACCTTCCGGTACAGATCGGAGACGAGGTTACCATAATCGGCCGGGACGGCAACCATGAGATTCTGGCCGCGGAGCTTGCGGAGAAAATGGGCACCATAAATTACGAGATCACTTGCGCCATCAGCGAAAGGGTTCCCAGGATTTATAAAGGCAAGATGGAATAAGCCAGCGATCGGTGATTATATCGGAGAGTTTTCTGGCTCCTGACTTCAGACTTCTCCTACAGAAAATTTGCGTAAATTTTTCATATCCAGGTATTTTTGCCTTTTTTCAGGCCAATAATGATCCCGGAAAGGCGGGATGTCAAATGGCCGGCAAAGGAAAAACGGCAGAAGTACTTTTTTTGTTAGTCACCGTGATTGTTTTATTTTCCATGCCCGCTTGCGGTTATTGGGCAACGGAATTGCGGGTTCCGCGCATGCCCGAGGAGGAGCTGGATGCTCTTAAGGAGGAGTTGAAAACAACTTATTGGTTGGAGGACATGGAAATATCGAATATCGACGTGGTCCGGATGAGTATAACAGTATCCCGCGGCGGGATGCAGGAAATATACAGCTTCCGCCCGGGCGCCAGATTTTATTTGAACGGCGCGCAAAGCTGTGCGATGGGATTAAGGCCCGTGACGTCCAGGGACTTTTGCCTGGCCAACCTGTATTTCAATGCACAGGGCCGTCTGATGTTGGTGGAGGGGCTATACTATGCCCTGGCCATAGAGATCCAATCCTGGTCGAGAGAGGGCGGCTTTTTAGTGACCTCAAGCGGGGAAAAGATATCCTGCCGTCCGGACTGCCGTTGGGAAATGGGAATCAAGCCCGGAAAGGAAGCGTTGGTCGTATTGGACTTCAATGGAAAGGCAAGGATGGCGCGGTTGTAAGTCGTAGAAGGAGGAATAGGGATGTTGTCGAATCTGTTTGGTAGCGGCTTACATTTTCGGCATAATCCGCCGTCCGTAATTTAATGCGCAGCGGAGGATCGATGGAGCATAAAAAGCAGGTCAGGGTATTGATCATTGATGATTCCGCTTTTATCCGACAGGTATTCGGAAACATCCTCCGGGCCCAGCCGGGGATTGAAGTGGCGGGCTACGCCAGGGACGGCGGGGAGGGTTTGACGCAATTGGCGTTGCACTGCCCGGATGTAGTTACGCTGGATCTGGAGATGCCCAACAAGGATGGTTTTTTTTTCCTCCAGGAGATGATGGAGAAGCAGCCTACCCCGGCCATTGTCGTCAGCGCATGGGCGAAGGAAGGGGCGGAGCAGACCTTGAAGGCGCTGCAAATGGGCGCGGTGGATTTTGTCACCAAACCGGGCAGCCGGCCTTCAGTGGATATCTACTCGATTCAAGATGAACTGGTGCAGAAAGTGCAGTTGTGCTCCCGCATCAGGCTGGCGATAAAACTTCAAAACATGGCGGCGCTTTCAAAGCGCGCGCCTTCTCCTCTGGATAGCAACAAATTTCCTCCTCCGGAACTGACCGTGATCGGCTGCTCCACGGGAGGTCCGAAAGCGTTGGATACAATCATCGCCGATCTCGGACCGAATTATCCGACTCCTATTGTAGTAGCCCAGCATATGCCGGTGGGATTTACGGAGGCATTTGCCCGAAGGCTCAATTCATCCGCCAAAATCCCCGTGAAGGAAGCGCAACAGGGAGAGGAGCTGGCGCCCGGCCGGATTTACATCGGTCCTGCGGGGCTGCAGACTATATTTGAACGGAAGCGGAACCGTATTTATATAAAGCTTGCAGAGATGCCCGGGAGGGTATTCCGCCCCTCGGTGGACGTCATGTTTCACTCCGCGGCTGAAGTTTGCGGGAAAAAGGTGCTGGCGCTGCTGATGACGGGTATGGGAAGCGACGGCGCAAAAGGCCTGAAAACGCTGCATGATCTGGGCGCATGGACCATCGCGGAATCGGAGGAGACTTGCATCATATACGGAATGCCGCGCGTGGCCATAGAGATGGGCGGGGCCCGGGAGGTTCTTCCCCTTACCCAGATCGCTGACGCTTTACGGCAGCGCGTCAAAGGAATTTAAAAGCGGTATTTTTTCATGGGATACTTTGGTTTGGCAGTTTTTTCCCCCTGGAACCGGCAAATCATTGCCAGGTAAAGAAAGGTAAATTGAGAGGATTTTTTAAAGGAACGCAGAATTAAATATATGTGGGAATTTGGTATTCGTCTTTTGTTGTGACGGATATGCCATTGGTTTTCTTATCCCTGATCTGGCCGGGCGCGGGATTATTTTGTTTCACCTTTTTTCGCAGGCGCTTCTTGTAAGAGCAATTTGCGTTGTTATGATAATTTTTACGTCTTCCCATTAAATATCAATAGCCTAATGGCAGCCATATACTATATTTAGTGGCAAGATCTGAATTAAGGTAACAACGCAATCGACCATATAAGGATAAGCCGGTCAGAGACGGACGGTACGGATCCCGGAAACAGGCCCGGTTTATTTTAAAGGCAGGAGGGGTTCCTCATGCTGGTTTCAACTAAACGGTGCGTGGCCCTTAGGTGTCCGCTTTGCGGGCGCTTCAATTTGCATGATTTTACGGTTTTTTCCTTCCAGGATCATAAAATGAGGGTAACATGCGCCTGCGGATTTCATAAGATGATCATCACCGCCAGAAGACATAAGGATTATCTTCTGCATATCCCCTGCATCATCTGCGAAACCAATCATGAATTGATTTTGGATTTCAACCGCTTCTGGCATCACGACACGATTACCTTCACCTGCACGGATACCGGCATCGAATTGGGCTATCTGGGGGAGCGGGAGGATGTGGCGGCCATCATCAACAAGGCCAAGGACAACATCCAGAGCGTGGTAAACGATGCCGGATTCGACGATTATTTTTCAAATCCGGAGATTATGTACAAGGTATTGAGCAGATTACATAAGCTGGCGGACGATAAAAGGCTGCAATGCGAATGCGGCAACGATAATATAGAGGTGGACATTTTCCCGGACAAGCTGGAATTGCGGTGCGCCAGCTGCGGGAGCGTGGGTTTGATTTACGCCGAGACCAGGGAGGATTTGACGGCCTTGGAGCGGATGGAAAAGCTCCTTCTGGTGGAGGGCGGGTTCAGCTGCATCGATATTTGTAAATATCAACCGCAAAAGAAAAAGAAATTCTGAGGGAACTCTCTCTTGCCCACAGGCTTTAAAGAGAGGGAAACTCGCTCTCGCTCTTTCTTTGGGAAGAAAGAGAACTCCGGGCCGGCGAAGGCGAAACATCTTCGAGTCCGGAAATATCTTGGAAATTTAAGAACATAAAAAATCCCGGTTAATCCGGGGTTTTGATATTTCTAACGCAATTGCCTCGAGTAATTTTATTAGCAATTAATGTTTTTACAATAATAATATACATAATTGCCCCAAAGCCGGGACGGGATGTTTCCGGCCCTATAAATTGTTATTTGATGCGGCATTGTTAAGATTTCCAAATTTTGGACGAACCGAAAACGTATAAATTATGGTTTCCCCGGGAATTTAAAACGGCGGGCACGGATTAAATCTGAACTTTTTCCTGCGAAAAGGAAGGAATATGCCATGGGACGGCGAATTGATCATCTCAACCGGCGATTATACAATTAAGATTTCGAAAAATGCGTTAAACATCGCGATTTTTCGAAATCGGTCAGATGTATTTAATCCCCGGTTCTGTAAATAATGTGTACCGTAAGCGGGGGATGAAGATGAGGAGATTGGGTCCGGTTTTTGCCGTTTTTCCTGCGGTTATCCTGTTTTTAACCATATTTGCGGCAGAGGCGCCGGCCGCAGGCCTTACATACGGTTCCAGGGGCTTCTCCGTGCGCAGGCTCCAGCAGGACCTCGCATATTTGGGGTACCTCTCCGGCCTTCCTACCGGATATTACGGGGCCAAAACAAAATCCGCGGTGAAAAGCTTCCAGCGCGACAACGGCCTCGAGATCGACGGAATAGCCGGACCGCGCACCCTTGAATTTGTCGCGAGAAGGGTCAGAGAGCGAAGCGCCAGCCTGTCCAGCCGCCGGAATGACGCCATGGGTTTGGTGCCGTGGTCCGAAGTGAACCTCATTTTCCCGCGGGGCGCCACCGCGAAAGTCTGGGATACGGAGACCAAGAAGTGCTTTACGGTCTGGAGGCTCCAGGGGGCTTTCCACGCGGATGTGGAGCCCCTGACAAAAGAGGATACCGCCATCATGCTGGACATCCTTGGCGGCCGTTGGAATTCGGCGCGACGCGCGGTGCTGGTGGAAATCGGGGGAAGGCTGATCGCGGGATCGATTTATCCGTATCCTCATGGAAACGAAGCTATACATAATAACAATTTCAACGGGCAATTCTGCCTCCATTTTCTCGGAAGCAGGGTGCATAAATCCGGCAGGGTGGATCCTACTCATCAGGCTGCCGTAATGAGAGCCGCGGAAGCTTATCGGACATGGAATATCGTTCAGGCTGAAGCCGCCGCGCCGGCGGACGCCGAGAATGCTATCCCCGCCGAAAATAACCCTGCGGTCGGGGATGCCGGTATGGAAGTATCAACCTCCGGCACCCAGCCGGAGGTTTCTTGAAGAAAGGCAGCATTTAATCAACCACTGTCTCAGGTGGTTTTTCTTTGTCTTGACCCCCGCGGCCAATTGCTGTATAATAAATCTGCAGCCGGAAAGAGCGGAATGTTTTATTCCCCGCGGCATAGAACCTGCCCAAAAAGGTATAATATATCTGTATTTATCCATCATTTTATGACCTGCTTTGTTACTCTCATATTGAGAGCAATTTGCGTTGTTATGATAATTTTTCGTCTTGCCACTAAATATCGATAGCCTGATGGTAGCCATACACTATATTTAGTGGCAAGACCTTGAATTAAGGTAACAATGCAATTGCCTCATTGAAGGAAGGTACTATTGGGAGTTTGTCGCGGTACTTCCTTCCGTCCCCCGCCATGATTAAACTTCTTCCGCATCCCAAAAAATCCAATCCGCTTCTAAAATTTTTTAATTTATATATTATTTATATCATGGAATATCTCGTATAACCGTACTCGGGCAATAATATGACAGGCTTTGGCATGAGGGTGAACCAAATTCGGATCAGGCGGGGTGAAATCATGGAATTTACGGAACTCGAAGGATTATCACTGCAGGATTTACAGGATAAAGCCAGGGGATTGGAATTGGAGGTTAAAAAGAAGACCAAAAAGGAATTGATCGGAGATATCTTGACCGCGGAAGCGGCCCAGGAAGGGCTCCTTTTCACCGGAGGCATCCTGGAGGTTATGCCTGACAATTACGGTTTTTTACGCACGGATAATTATTCGCCGGGGAACGAGGATATATACGTTTCCGCTTCCCAGATCAGGAGGTTCGGGCTGCGCACCGGAGATCTCGTACTGGGCCAGGTGCGCCCGCCGAAGGATAATGAGAAATATTACGGTCTGCTAAAGGTGCAGTCCGTCAACAACCGGGCGCCGGAAAGCATGGCGCCGCGGATCAATTTTGAAGATCTTACCCCGGTTTATCCCCAGGAAAGGCTTTATCTCGAAGTGGATCCCAAGGGTATCGCCATGCGCATGGTTGACGTCATCGCTCCCATCGGTAAAGGGCAGCGCGGCCTGATCGTCTCCCCGCCCAAAGCCGGCAAGACCACCTTGCTCAAGCTGATGGCGAACTCCATTGTAGAAAACAGCAGGGATGTCATCCTGATGGTGTTGCTCATCGACGAACGCCCGGAGGAAGTTACGGATATGCAGCGCTCCGTAAAGGGGGAAGTGATCAGCTCCACTTTCGACCTCCCTGCTGAAAACCATGTACGCGTAGCGGAATTGGTCTTGGAGCGGGCTAAAAGGTTGGTGGAGGAGAAGAACGATGTGGTGATCCTGCTGGACAGCATCACCCGGCTTGCCCGGGCATACAATCTGGTGGAGCCGCCCAGCGGAAGGACCCTGTCCGGGGGCGTCGACCCCAACGCCCTGCACAAACCGAAACGCTTCTTCGGGGCTGCGCGCAAGCTGGAGGAGGGCGGCAGCCTTACGATAATGTCCACCGCGTTGGTGGAGACCGGCAGCCGCATGGATGATGTGATTTTCGAAGAGTTCAAGGGGACCGGCAACATGGAGCTTCATTTGGACCGGCGTCTGGCGGACCGGAGGATTTTTCCGGCCATTGATATCAATAGATCCGGCACCCGCAAGGAAGAGCTGCTTTATACTCCCAAGGAACTTGAAATGGGCTGGATCCTCCGGAAAGCCTTGAGTTCTCTTGGACTGGCCGATACCACAGAACTTCTGGTGGACCGGCTCGTTCATACCAAGTCCAACCAGGAACTGCAGGAACTTATTTTGAAGTCGACTTTCGCGGACAATGTGAGAAATTTGAAAACCAAGGATATCTGAGGAGTTTACGCTGCATTCTTGACCATATACCGGCTTTCGGCTTTAATCGTTCTTTGGAAATAAATGGCTTCATTGCCAGAAATTATACGGCGATTGCCCTCCTAAAACGGAAAAGATATAAAAGTGAAATACAAAATGGTAACGGGAGGGTCGTTTTTGACAAAAAAAATATTGCCGTATCTGATGGCATTTTATGTTTATACTCTTTTTCTTGGGCTGTCCCTGATTATCGCGGAGAAGCTGCAAGCCGAAGCGGTGAACCGCATTTCCGCGCCGCGTCAGATGATCCGGACGGGGGAAGGGGACCGGGGAATCCCGGAAGGCAAGGTTGAACGGGAGGCCCCCAGGTATTACAAAGTTGTTTCCGGCGATACGCTGAGTAAAATAGCCGCACGGTTTCACATCGGCATTAAAAAGATAATTATTGCGAACAGGATTAAAAACCCCAATCTCATTTATCCCGGCCAAATCCTGCTGTTAAATGGATGGCAGGAACTGGCGTCGAGATCCGCATTCCCGCCGATATCCGCCCGGATAAGCGCACTGCTTCCCATTCCAGGGAAGTTGACCTCATATTTTGGTATGCGCCGCGGCCGTATGCATAATGGGATCGACATCGCCGCGCCGGGCGGTACGCCGATTCCGGCATACGACGAGGGGATCGTCATCTTCGCGGGATGGAGGCAGGGCTACGGAAAGATGGTGGAGATACGCCATCCCGACGGGTGGATAACCCGATATGCGCATTGCTCTTCTTTTTTAGTGAAACCGGGGGATGCGGTCAGCGCCAAACAACCTGTGGCCACGGTGGGATGCACCGGACGCGCTACAGGCAACCATTTGCATTTTGAAATCGTAATCCGGAAGCAGCATGTGAACCCGCTGTATTATTTGAAAGGCAGTCCCTGACAGGGTGTTTTGCGTGATGACAGGAGTGTCGGCACCGGGGTTACTTGCAAAAAGGCGGTGTTGACGCTCCTGTTTTTTTCATCGGCGTATTCCCGCTTAAAATGGAAAGATTCGGCGGATTTAACCTCAATTCGGCAAGTAATATTTCATTTTTTTTAAGGTACTTCCCCAATGCATGTTTGAATTTTTGCGTAAAACAGCCGAATTAGAAAATAGAGCAAGCTTTCAACGGCTCATTCCCGAAGAAAGCCTATTTATTCCGGTTTATTTTCTTTTTTGACCTTGGCAAGCGGCATAAAAAATGTTATGATTGCATTAAGGTCAGGAAAGGTCAGACGACGCCATGAGTACGTTATCCGATTTGATTGAGCAATATATATATGATCTCATGGTCCGGGCCAGGCAGGATATGGTGGAACTGCAGCGTAAGGAGCTGGCGGACCTTTTTAAATGCGCCCCGTCGCAGATCAATTATGTCCTGGAGACGCGTTTTTCCGTGGAGCATGGTTATCTGGTGCAAAGCCGCAGGGGTGGGGGGGGATATATCCGCATCATCCGGATGGCGTCCTCCCCGAAACCGGCGGATAATTCCGCGATTCGCATCGGCGATCGCATTGAGGAAGTCGAATTGGAGGAGATTCTGCACAGGCTGGAAGCGCAGGGGGCGATTTCCAGCGTTACCATGGCCTTGCTCCGGTCGGTAATCAAAGAGACAATCTTTTCCCTTTCCCCCCGGGAAGCGGAGAAAGCCCGGGCGGCCTTGCTGAAGAACCTGTTGTTTTTAGTAACCCATATTAATGATCAGTGAAAAAAGGAAGGTGAGCGAAAATGCTTTGCGATGACTGCAGGCAGAAGCCGGCAACGGTTCACCTGACGCGCATCATCAACAACAAGAAAGAAGAGATGCACCTCTGCGAGGATTGCGCGCAAAGGCACGGAGCGGATTTCGGATTTGCCGTCGAACCCGGTTTTTCCTTTCAACACTTGCTGTCAAGCCTCCTTGAAACGGAGCCGTCCCTGCCCTTTGCGCAGGGCCAGGTGCCCGGCCAGACCAAAATCAATGAAAGCCGGTGCCCTGGGTGCAACCTTTCCTATGCCGAATTCAAACAAACGGGCTTTCTGGGCTGCCCCCGCTGCCACGACCATTTTTATAAAATCATCGAACCTTTCCTGAGAAAATTTCACGGCAATACCCGGCATATGGGGAAAGTTCCGCATCGGACGGGCGGTGTCGTAAAGATCCGCAAGGAAATAGAGCAGTTGCGGCAGCGGCTGCAGGATGCCGTCAGGGCCGAGGAGTATGAAAGGGCCGCTCAGATCAGGGATGAAATCCGGGGCCTGGAAAAAAACCTTTAGAACGGGGTGCGGGAGCATGTGGAAAGATTATATCAAGGATGTGTTCAGCGCCTGGGTTTGCGAGGCAGGCAAGGAAGGGGACGTGGTCCTTTCAAGCCGGGTGCGGCTGGCGAGGAATCTGGACGGGTTCGTATTTCCCCATTGGGCGAAGCCGGAGGTGCGCGAGAAAGTTTTACAGACAGTGATGGACGCCTGCCGGGATTTAATCGCCGGAAAGCAGTACCGGATGTATATCGTGGATCAAATAACCCCCCTGGAAAGATCCCTGCTGGTGGAGAAAAACCTCATCAGCCCCCAGCATGAGGAGACAGGGGAGTATAACGCGGTGATCCTGGATCAGGAAGAGAAGGTGAGCGTAATGATCAACGAGGAGGATCACCTGCGCATTCAGAGCATTCTGCCCGGGCTTGCCCTGGAGGAAGCCTGGAGATTAGCGGACAACGTGGATAATTTGCTGGAAGCGCGTTTAACGTATGCCTTCAACGAGGACAAAGGCTACCTGACGTGCTGCCCGACCAACCTGGGGACGGGTATGCGGGCCAGCATCATGCTGCACCTTCCCGCCTTGACCATGGTGGACCAGGCCAAGAAGATCCTGGCCGCCTTGTCCCGGGTGAACATCAATATCAGGGGCCTGTTCGGTGAAGGCTCGGAACCGGTGGGAAATATTTTTCAGGTTTCCAATCAGGTGGCGCTCGGACATTCCGAAGACGAAATCATCCGCAACCTGCAAGCCCTGACGTCGCAGGTAATCGCCAAAGAACGCAGCGTCCGGGAGCTTTTAATGCGGGAAAACAAGGCGCAGCTTGAGGATCGCCTGTATCGTTCGTATGGAATATTATCCAACGCCAGGATGATAAGCACCCAGGAAGCCATGCGCTATATTTCCGATGTCATGCTGGGAACAAGCCTGGGCATAATAAAAGAAACACGCGCGGTGCAATTTAAAGAGCTGCTGCTTCTCATCAGGCCGGCGTTTCTGCAGAAGGTCATGGACCGGGAACTGGATGCCGGGGAGCAGAATATTTACCGGGCGGCGATGCTGAGGGAAAGGATGCAGGGCGGGCAATAGAGGTGCGAAGCGGGAAGTTTGAAGCGTGAAATCATGGTTAAGGCTTTATGAAACGGTGTGATTAAAGCAATTTCGCCAAAAACGGGGTGATCATCATGAACATTTTCGATAGATTCACGGAAAGGGCCAAAAGAGTAATGGAGCTTGCCCAGGAAGAAGCGGCGCGGCTCGGGCATAATGTAATCGGCACGGAGCATTTGCTGCTCGGTCTGGCCGCGGAGGGCCAGGGCGTGGCGGCCAGGGCTCTGGAGGAGCTGGGCATCAATCTGGAACGGGTGCGCGGCGAAGTGGAGAAAATAATCGGCACGGGTGACAGCGAACCCATGGGCCAGTTGCCTTTTACGCCCAGGGCCAAGCGCGTCCTGGAGCTGGCCATAGATGAAGGGCGCCATCTCGGTCATAATTACATCGGCACCGAGCATATCCTGCTCGGTCTGATCAGGGAAGGGGAAGGCGTGGCCGCCCAGGTATTAAAAAATCTCGGAGCGGACCTGGAGAAAGTCCGTAAGAAAGTGGCGGAACTTCTGGGCGGAGGATCCCCCGCGGCATACGGAGGGGGAACAGGGCGGCAGCGCACTCCCACACTGGATCAATTCGGCAGGGATCTCACCTTGCTGGCGCGGGAAGGCAAGCTGGATCCGGTGATCGGCAGGGAAAGGGAGATCGAGCGGGTGGTCCAGGTGCTTTCCAGAAGGACCAAGAATAACCCGGTGCTCATCGGTGAGCCGGGGGTGGGTAAAACCGCCATTGTGGAAGGACTGGCGCAGAAAATCATTAAAAGCGAGATCCCCGAAGCCCTGCAGCAAAAGCGGGTGGTTACCCTGGATATGGGGGCTCTGGTGGCGGGCTCCAAATACCGCGGGGAATTTGAGGAGCGCCTGACCAAAGTCATCGAGGAAATAAGGGGCGCCGGAAACATCATTCTTTTTATTGATGAAATGCATACCCTGATCGGAGCCGGAGCGGCGGAAGGCGCCATCGATGCCGCCAATATTTTAAAGCCCGCCCTGGCCCGGGGGGAGCTGCAGTGCGTCGGCGCCACCACTCTGGACGAATACCGCAAGCATGTGGAAAAAGATGCCGCGCTTGAGCGGCGCTTCCAGCCCATAGATGTGGGCGAACCCGCCATCGACGAGGCGGAGCAGATTCTTTTCGGGTTGAGGGACCGTTATGAAGCGCATCACCGCGTCAAAATAACGGATCAGGCCATCAAGGCCGCGGTGAACCTTTCCAATCGGTATATCATGGACCGCTACCTTCCGGACAAGGCCATCGATCTGGTGGACGAAGCCGCGTCAAGGGTGCGCCTCCAGACCACCATCGCCCCTCCGGAATTGAAGGATCTTGAAAGCAAGATCACCACTCTTCAAAAGGAAAAGGAATCCGCCATCAAAAACGAGGAATTCGAAAAAGCGGCCAATCTCCGGGATCAAGAGACCAAGATGCGCTCGATCCTGAACGAGGCGAAACATAAATGGGACAACAAGAAAGGCATGAGCGAGGCTACAGTCACGGAAGAGGAAATCGCCAATATCGTTTCGAGCTGGACCGGCATCCCCGTGACCAAGCTGACCGAGGGCGAAACGGAGCGGCTTTTGAAGCTGGAGGAAATTTTGCACCGGAGGGTGATCGGCCAGGATGAAGCCATCGCCTCGGTGGCCACGGCGGTGCGCCGCGCCAGGGCGGGTTTGAAAGATCCCAAGCGCCCCATAGGTTCTTTCATATTCCTGGGCCCCACCGGGGTCGGCAAGACGGAATTGGCCCGGGCGCTGGCCGAGGCCCTGTTCGGGGATGAAAACGCCATGATCCGCATCGATATGTCCGAATATATGGAGCGGCATACCGTTTCCCGGCTTGTGGGGGCCCCTCCCGGCTATGTGGGGTATGATGAAGGAGGCCAACTCACGGACAGGGTCCGCCGCAGGCCTTATGCGGTCATTCTTTTCGATGAAGTGGAAAAAGCCCATCCGGAAGTGTTTAACGTGCTCCTCCAGGTGCTGGACGACGGGCGTCTTACGGACGCCAAGGGCCGTACGGTGGATTTCAAGAATACCGTGGTGATTATGACCTCTAATGTAGGGGCCGGTTCCCTGCGCGGGGGAACCTTAGGTTTTGTCATGAACCGGGACGAAGAGAAGGACAGTTACGAACGGATGAAGTCTAAGGTCATGGAAAGCCTGAAGGAAACTTTCCGGCCGGAATTCGTAAACCGTATAGACGATATCATTGTTTTCCATTCCCTGACCCGGGAACATCTGGAGGAGATTGTGGAACTGATGCTGAAAAGCCTGCGGGATCAGCTTAAAGAGCGGGACATGGCGCTGGAGGTTACTACCGAAGCCAAGGATTACCTGGCGGAAAAAGGCTACGACCCGACATACGGCGCGCGCCCCCTGCGCCGGGCCATTCAACGCATGGTGGAGAACCCGCTGTCCCAAAAAATACTTCAGAAGGAATTCCACGACGGGGATAAAATCGTGGTGGATATGGATGGCAGCGAACTGGGGTTCAAGAAGAAGAAAAAATAACATCAGACCCGGGTCCAAAAGGCCCGGATTTTTTACTGGTACGGCTTACGAAGTGTCAGTTCCAGTGTTGAATGTTTCAGGGTTATTTATGGGTATGTTTTCCTCAGACAATTATAAATTCATGAATAAACGATCCGGATATTCTTTCGCAGCAAGAAGGAGGGACGATTATTTTCCCATCCTCATCTCCCCTTCAAGCTGGTCCACGAACTGCCTGGCGCTGCGGCCGGAGCGGCCATTTTGCCGGCGCTCCCATATGAGGGCTCGGTGGCGCAGCTCCTCTCCGGAAACCGCAAGGCCTCTTTTGGCGGCCAGTGCCTGTACGATGGCAAGGTAGCCTTCCTGATCGGGAGTGAGGAAGGTGATGGTGATGCCGAAGCGGTCCGCCAGTGAAAGCTTTTCCTCCCGGGTGTCGGCCACGTGGATCTCATCGGAGAAATCCTGATCTGAAAAGCGTTCTCGGATCAGGTGGCGGCGGTTGGAGGTGGCGTAAAGCAGCAGATTCGGAGGCTTCGCTTCAAGCCCGCCTTCCAGGATGGCTTTCAGTTCCTTGTACCCGGTCTCGCTCTCATCAAAGGAAAGATCGTCCAGATAAAGGATAAACCTGGCCGGACTCTGGTAAACCGCTTCGGTCAGGCGCGGGAAATCGCCCAGATCGTGCTTGGACATTTCCACCAGGCGCAGTCCCCGCCCGCCGAATTCGTGCGCCAGCGCCTTGATGGCGGATGATTTTCCGGTGCCTCTTTCGCCGTAAAGCAGCAAGTTGTTGGCCGGCAGCCCGGCCAGGAACTGCTCGGTATTCCTGAGGATGAGGGCCTTCTGTTCCGCATAACCGATAAGGTCGTCCAGGCGGATGGGATCGATATATGGAATACCGGCCAGTCCGGCTGATTTCTGATCCCACCTGAAGCAGAGAAAGCGCCGGAAAATCCCCTGCCCCTCCCGGCGGTGGAATTCCTCAAGTGCCGGAAGCAGTTCACCCCAGTCCGGCGCAATACAAAAAGCCTGCATGATCTGACGCTCGTTTTCGCTTTGGAGCGCGCCGCCTCCGCTCCAGCCGGACCATGCCGGAAAGGAGACCCGTTTTCCCGCTTCCTCACTTATTTTATCCTCAACCGCGGAAAAATCGAAATCGAAGATCCGCTGGAGCAAGCGCAGATCGTTTTGCACCGCAAGCCTTAAACCGGGGGGGATCTCCTTCCCTCCGGCTGCAAGCCGTGTGAACGGGTTGTCGTCATTCAGGACCGCGCGGAGAAGGTGCTCCCGCCAGAGGTCTTCCGCCGGTTCCGCTGCGGTAAGAAGCATGAAAAGGCGGGAATAGCCGGAAAGCAACCGATAAGGATCGCTCGTTTGAGCATTGAGCTGATCGATGATCTCCATAAAAGCGGCGAAAATCTCCCAGCGCTGAAGGCCGCCGTAAACCATCAGCCCATGACAGGCCAGGCCCGCGGAAATGAAGTTTGTCTTATCCGCCATGTTGAATCCCTCCGCTTGAGTTAACCTGCTTTTGTACATTCTACCCTACTCCGGAAATAAATTCAAGCCGCCGTAGGCTGGGTGTCCGAAAAATAACCTGCGATGTGGCGAGCCATAAAAATGCTTAGAATTAAAAGATTCTTCACCCGGTTTTGGCAGTATTTTAAACCTTTATTTTTTAACTGATGATTTGCTGTCTTAATAACTAACCCGGAACAAATAAATAAAGCAGGAATATTACAATGATAGTGGGTTACTATCTCTTTCGCAAAAAAGAGAGCAAGAGTGAGTTAAGCTTTTAGCCTGAGTTGTCACAAAACACTTTTATAAGCCCAGGGGAAGGGGAATACTATTAAACCGGGATAAGTTTGTCAATTTTGATTTCGGAAAATGCGTTAAAGGAGCGTGCCTCAACATAGGCACGGCCGAGCGTACCTTAATTGGTACGGCCGGGATATCGCGATATTCCGAAACCGGCAAGATGCATTTATAAACGGTTCAATATGAACGCTGCCGGGGTACGGCGGCCAAAAGGCGGGAGGTTTATTTATGCGCATTCATTTCGACAATATAAACGGTTGGAGCGGCGAGGAGATCAAGTGGTGCAGGGAGGATAAATTGTGCGGATTTGAGCGCCGGTTTCCGAGGGCCGGCGTGGACGACTATGGGCCGTATTTTGATATTCCCGCGCGCGCAAGCCATTTTACTTTCCAGATCGCGGGCGGCGCGGAAAACGGGGGAGAAAGTCCGCTCTATCGTTATTACGGAAATTTGGGGCCGGAAGTGTGGGTGAAGCGGCAATGCGAAGAGGTATATCATGTAAAGCCGGCCCGCGCCAAGGGGAAGATTACGGATGTATATGATAAGGTCAAGGATTTGTTTTACCCGGAATCGTTCCAGGACTGGACGGATGTATCCGGACAGGGGGTGAAATCCATGCTGGGGGCGACTCCGCTTCAGGACGGGACCTGTATTTTCGCTTATTTTCATCCGCGGGCGGCGCAGGTTTATTTATGCGGGGAATTTAACGGCTGGCAGTATCCCGGCCGCGAAGGAGCGAAACCGGACGGGTTCCTGCCCATGGATTTATACGAGGGCTTTTACGGGGGTCCCAATATCTGGCTGGTCAGGATTCTCTGGTCCGGGAAATTCGGGGACGAATACAAATTCTTCGTGCAGGGAGGCATTGAACCGTTTCAAGGCATGCTTCCCGAGCGGCTGGTGGCGGATCCGTACACAAAAGCATACGGCGGGGACCAAAGAGGAAATAACAGCCGGATTATCACTCCGCACGGTTACATATGGCAGGATGGGGGATGGCGGACGCCTCCCATACACGACCTTTTTCTCTACGAGCTGAGCGTCTACGGCATGACGCAGGGGATCAGGGAGATCCCCGAATCCAGGCAGGGAACTTTTCAAGGATTGATCCAGCTTATCCGGATGAAGTATTTTGAAAACCTGGGAGTAACCGCGCTGGCGCTTATGCCCACCTCGGAAGCTCCCAGCTTGCAGGGGCCCAGCGCCCTGGGGTACGATCCCTGTGGGTTCGTGTCTATTGAGCGGGACTTCGGTTCTCCGGATGATTTCCGTGAACTGGTGGACACGGCGCATCGCCACGGCCTGGCAGTCATCGTGGATCAGGTTTTCAACCACACCTCCAATGTTTTCAATCCCGTCTGGGGAACGATCCGTGACGGAAGCCCGGGAGGGTTTTATTTCAGCGGAAGCACGCCTTGGGGCAACAGGGTGGCCACAGAAAAGGACGAAGTGCAGAACATCCTCATCGACGCCTGCAAGATCATGCTCCGTGAATATCATGTGGACGGGTTCCGCTTTGACGCCACAAATTCCGTATGGATGGATCACCGGTTTTTGTACCGTCTGGCGCATGAAATCAAGGACAAGGGCTTTAAGCCGGACTGCATATTGATCTGTGAAAATCTGCCCAATGAAAAGGACCTGAACCTGGACGGATACAACGGATTCGCCCAGTGGTGCGACCCGTTCCATGACAAAATAAAGGCGCTGCTGAGAGAAGGTGTCTACCAGGACTGGGTGAGGAATGATCCCGGCCTCCTGGGGGATGTGTTTTATTTCTGCAAAGCTGTTTTCGCGGCCCACACCAACAATGTCGTCAATTACTGCGAGAGCCATGACGAGAACAGTGTGCCCTTTGAAGTACGCACCAATCCCTCTCTCGCGGACGGCCATCAACTGGAACAAAAAACCAAGCTGGCCTTGATGGCCACCGTAACCGCATTAGGCCAGCCGATGATTTATATGGGGCAGGAATTCGGTGTCAACCGCCCCCGTAATATGGTGCTTTTCGACTGGCCGGACAATCCGGAAGGCAATCCCTTTTTCCGCTGGGCGCATAAAATATTGTCCCTGCGGCGGCTCATCCCGGAGCTGCGGATATCGGGGTATAATCCGCAAGCGGAGGGAAAATTCGCCTGGGTGATCGGACCATGGCTGGAGCGGAGGCGGGGCGGAGGTGCGCCGGTCATCGGCTGGCGCGCCGGCGAGGTCGCGGGGGGCGGCAAGCAGGTCTTGTGCCTGTTTAATTTTGGGAACGCGGAAACTTCGGTGGACCTGCCCCTGCCCGGGCGGATGTGGATCAAGGTGGCGGACCTGAATGAAGTGAGGCCGATTTCCGCCGGAGCCGGCGCCGAAAAAGACGCGCTCCGCCCATCGGACGGAACCGTGGCGGGATTCAATCTGCCGGCTTTCAGCGGATTCTTGTATTACAAAACCGGCGATTAATTATTATGCGTTTAGGATTTACAAGCAAACCGTTGATTCAATGCCACAGCCCGACCAGTAAAACTTATAAGGATAAAGCAGGGAAACGGGATCCCGGGACGAAATATAACCCGAAAGACGCATCTTTTTAAACCGGCCCAAAAGGCATAAAAAAAGGAGAAAGCATGCACTGGCTCCGGCGTTTGCAATTCCGTATTTTCAGAAGCAACATTGCCGCTACCAAAGTCCTAATGATACTTTTGACAACTATATTCGCGACAAGGCGTCTTTTCATGTTTTTTTTACATAATCCGTTATTCGCTTTCGGAATCGACAAATACACTATACCGAACCATCCGTGGACGTTAGTCGCTTATCCGTTGTTCAATCCGGAACCGGTCGGATTGGTTTTTTCAATGCTGGCTCTTTGGCTGTTCGGCGGAAGCATGGAGATTATCTGGGGAACCAGAAGGTATTTATGGCGGTTGCTGCTTATTACGGTTACAACGGGCCTTGCCTTATGGTTGGGGATGCTTCTGGGTTTTGGATTATATTACGAAGGATTTTATGTGGTGGATACCGCGATTATTGTGGCATGGGCGCTGCACAATCCGGGACAGATCGTCATGATGAATCTTCTTTTTCCCTTACAAGGAAAATGGCTGGCTGTCATATCGCTTTTCATACAGTTTTTTGCAATGGGGCATCCTGTCATGGGGATTTTGAGCCTTTCCGGCAGTTTAACGGTATATTTTAGGTGTAAGTCTCCCTTTAAGGCACGTTCCAAATATCAATCCCCATACCGCGAATCCTGGTGGGATAATTTGCGCCGCCGGCTGCGGCGGCGTAGTCTGAAAAGGATTAAATAAACGGGCTATCAAATCTGCAGAATAATTAATTACACCTTTCTTCCATAATGACTTGACTGCTTAAAACCTCGTAGAGACTTCCTCTCTTTGTAAATTTTCCGCAATTAAACATAAATAACGGGTTAAAGAAGATCGGATATATAACCGATCATGTTACTAATATATACCTGACTTACAAACCAAACGACGTACGGGGGAAAAATGATACCAGGTGAAATCGACATCAAACAGCTGGCCGAACACCTTCTTGAAACAGAGGATGATGCAATATTCATCGTGAGTTGTCCTGACCATAAGTATATTTACGCCAACAAGGCGTGGCTTCGGATGGCGGATGAATTGATGGGTTTGAAAGGATGCGCGCTCGAGGATATGCTCGGAAAAGCCGTGGAGGATTTTGCAGAGGAAGGCCTCCTGAAGGAGCGCCGTATCCTTCAGAATATATACAAGCATAAGAAGCCCGTGCGCCTGGATGATGTTTGCCTGATGCCGGAGGATAAGGGAAAAACCTTTTGGTGCGTGTCTTTTTGGCCCATCAAGGACAGGAAGGGGCGGGTCGCGCATATTTTGGGGAAGGTGAGCCCGCCTGAAAGCAATTATTTAAAAAAAGACGAGTTTTTCGCCATCGTAGCCCATGAACTTCGCACACCCATCACCATCCTGCAGCTTTATTTAAATCTGCTCAAGGATAGAAGAATTCCTGCGGACCGCTGGGATGACGCCATTAAATCCGCTTTCCAGCAGAGTCAGCATCTAAGCAGGATCCTCCAGGATTATCTGGAAGTTTCCCGTTTGAATCAGAATAGGGGGCCCCTGCATCTGGCGCCTTTCGATCTCACCGCCAAATTGCGGGATATCATCTCCACTTTTAAGGATATCGCCCCGCAGAGTATCATTTATACCCCCCGTTGCGGGGAGACGATGATCGAAGGGGATGATAACCGTCTGGAGCAGGTGTTTTTCAATATCATTGAAAATGCCGTAAAATATTCCCCGCCGGACACCACAATCAGGATCTGTTTTTGGACAAGCAACGGTTATGCTTATGTCACCGTCAAGGATGAGGGGATCGGCATCCCCGAGGAAGAGCAGCCTTATATTTTCGAACGCTTTTACAGGGCGAGAAACGGCAGCGCATTGACGGGTATGGGAATCGGGTTGTACGTTTCCATGGAGATCATACGGCAGCACGGCGGCGCCATTGAGGTTAGAAGCAAGATGGGGGAGGGCACCGCATTTACCGTAAAATTGCCTTTATTTGATGAGGAAAACGGATACAATAAGGTTATCTAGAGGCAATTGCGTTGTTGCCTTAAATTCAAGGGATTGCCACTAAATATAGTGTATGGCTACCATTAGGCATCGATATTTAGCGGCAAAACATAAAATTATCATAACAACGCAAATTGCTCAATCCAAGTTAGGCAATTTACGTTGTTATTATTGTGTTTTGATCACTGCCTACCGATCGCTTTTCATCGATTTGGAGGATTTGACGGTTGCACCCGGTGCGTACTTTTATGGTAACCCCCTCGTTGCCGCCTGAATTGCACGATCTGGAAACCCTTGCCTATAACCTCTGGTGGTCCTGGCATTATGAGGCCATCGATTTATTCCGCGGCATCGACCCCGGCCTGTGGGAAAAAACCGAACATAATCCCGTACGCATGCTGGGAATACTTAAACAGAAAAGGCTTGACGCCTTGGCCCGCGATGAAAAATTCCTGCACGGCCTTTCCCGCGTGATGGATAATTTCGCCCGTTATATCGGCGCCCCCGTATCCCCTGAAAACGGAATTCAGGGGGGCGTAGCTTATTTTTCCGCGGAATACGGCATCACCGAGTGTCTGCCGATTTATTCCGGCGGGCTCGGGATTTTAGCCGGGGACCACCTGAAATCCGCCTCCGATCTGGGATTACCTCTGGTAGGGATCGGGCTTCTATATCAACAGGGCTACTTCAGGCAATATCTTAACGCGGACGGCTGGCAGAACGAGCTTTATCCCATCAACGACTTGTACAACATCCCGGTGAAAATCGTCTACGGCGCCCGGGAGGAACCGCTCATCATCCCGATCCCCCTGCCCGGACGCGCCGTCAAGGCACAGATCTGGAAGGCCCAGGTGGGAAGGATTCCCTTGTATCTGCTGGACACCAATATGGACGGCAACTGCCCCGAACACCGCAGGATCACCGCTGAATTATACGGGGGGGATATGGAATATCGCATTCAGCAGGAAATCGTGCTGGGCGTGGGCGGCGTTAGACTGTTAAAGGCTCTGGGGGTGGAACCCGGTGTATTCCACCTTAACGAAGGGCATTCCGCTTTTCTTAATCTGGAGAGGATCCGCAACTTCGTCACCGGCGACCGCCTTTCCCCGGCGGAGGCTGTAGAAGCGGTCAGGGCAGGCAGTATTTTTACCACGCATACGCCCGTATCGGCGGGAATCGATATTTATCCTGCGCCTCTCATAAGGAAATACTTCGCTGAATTGTGTCAGGAGACCTCCTTTCCCATGGATAAGCTTTTGGCCCTGGGAAGGCCGGAATCCGCCGGGGAAAACGCCGGATTCTCCATGGCCGTATTGGCTTTGCGGCTGTCGTCCGCCGCCAATGGAGTGAGTGAATTGCACGGAGAGGTATCCCGCCGCTTGTGGAAGGACCTTTGGCCCCAGGTTCCGCCCGCGGAAATACCCATCGGATCCATCACCAACGGAGTGCATTTCGGCGCCTGGGTATCTCATGACATGGGGGAGCTTTATGACAAGTATCTGGGGGCCGGATGGAGGGAGCATCCGGAAAGTCCGGCGATCTGGGAAAAAGCCTCGGAAATCCCCGATGGAGAATTGTGGCGCGTACATGAAAAGCGCCGGGAAAAGCTGGTCGCTTTCGCCAGGCAGCGGCTGCGTCTTCAATTCAAACGGCAGGGGGGATCGGCGGAGGAAATACTCCATGCGGATGAGATTCTCAGCCCGGAAATACTGACCATCGGATTTGCCCGGCGCTTCGCCACTTATAAGCGGGCGAACCTGATTTTGACCGATCTTGACCGTTTGATCCGTATTCTGACGAATAAGGATTTTCCGATGCAGATTATTTTTGCGGGCAAGGCTCATCCGCTGGATAATCCGGGTAAGGAGTTGATCAGGGAGATCGTCCGTACGGCGCGCGATGAAAGGCTGCGCCGCCGGATGGTCTTTTTGGAGGATTATGATGAGACCATGGCAAGGTTCCTGGTGCAGGGCGTAGACGTTTGGCTGAACAATCCGCGCCGCCCGATGGAAGCCAGCGGGACCAGCGGCATGAAGGCGGCGGCCAACGGAGTTTTGAATCTCAGCACCCTGGACGGCTGGTGGGCGGAAGGTTACCGCCCGGAGGCGGGATGGGCCATCGGAAGCGGCGAATGTTGCGAAAATGCGGAATTGCAGGACCGGATCGAATCCAGGGCGCTTTATGATTTGCTGGAAAAAGTCGTGGCGCCGCTTTTTTACGAACGGGATTCCGGCGGCCTTCCCTTGGGATGGATCAAAAGGATGAAGGCTTCGTTAAAAGATCTCTGTCCCTTTTTCAATACGCACCGCATGGTCAGCGAATACCTTCACCGGTATTACCGTCCGCTATCGGTCAATTTTCAGGATCTTACCGCCCATGGCATGGCGGGCGTGAAAAACCTGTGGGCTTGGCGGGGGCGCCTGCACGCTGCATGGCCTGGCCTGCGTTTGTCGCTGGCCGATGAACCCGGAGAAAACCGTGTTCCGGCGGGTACGGAGGTCCCGGTGGCGGTCCGGGCTGATTTGGGGGATCTTGCCCCCGGGGATGTAAAGGTGGAGGCATATTACGGCCCGCTGGACGAAGAGGGGGCGATCTTTGACGCGCGGATTACGGAGCTGGCCGTAGAGGAACGGCTGGATGGAGGTTATACATACAAGGGATTTATATCCTGCGAAACCAGCGGTAGATGGGGATATGCGGTGCGCCTTTTGCCGCATCATCCCAACCTCGGCAATCCGTTTGAAATGGGATTGATCAAATGGCTGTAGCCTTATCCCCCCATCCCTCCTCTCCATGAAACAGAGAAGGGGCGCCTGTATGTGAAAGACAGGTTGGAACCTGTCTTTTATATTTTATAAATTATTCATCGTGTAATTGCATTCCGCGAGGGCCACATCCAGGTGATGCGCCGCATCCATGAGGATTTGCCTGCATGTCTGGCTTGATTCGGTCTGCGCCAAACGCCGGAATTCCTCGGCGTCCTTCCTGCACAGGTTAATGCATTGCTGCAGGTCCTGCTTGGGATCCAAGTTTCATCCCTCCATTTTTCCATTTTTTTGGTTTGTTTTTCAGGTGATGTTCTTTGCTTGCAAGGCCGCGGTGATGGCCATTTCGATCTGTGTCGCTCCGGATGTGGCGGCGCTTCGCGCCATGTCGTTGACGATGCTGTTTGCCGCGGTGCGGAGCATCATTGCGGATTGGGTGCAGGAATCGACGACTTTCTGAATTTGTTCCTTATTAGCCATGAGTTCACCTCCCGGAGATATTATTTCCCGGAGAAGGGGATTTATTTCGAACGGCAAAAAATTTACGGCATTTTTATGATTATTGATCCAAACATGCGTTATATGAACTGAAGGAAACCTCCTGGCTTAAAACAGGAGACGACCTGGAGGAAAAAACAAATAACGTCAGTTATCGATCCTATCTTTGGAGAATCCCGTTGAATTCATCTTTTCCCACTCCGCCTTGGGCGCGGGATGGGACAACCCGAACGTGTTCAATATCGCCACGCTCAACCAATCGTACAGCGAGATCAAAAAACGGCAGGAGATTGGTCGCGGCCTGCGGATCTGCGTTGACCGGGACGGGACAAGAATACATGATGAGGAGACGGCATCCGAAGGGGAGGAGATAAACCTTCTTACCGTGATCCCGAACGAGACGTACGAGACGTTTGTTACCCAATATCAGCATGAAATCAAGGAAATATACGGATATACCGGCGCCGGCGCGGAAACGCGCCATAAGAAAAAGGGAAAAGACGAGTCGAAAAAGGAAATCCGCCGCAATGAAGAGGTTTTCCAAAGCCCGGCTTTTAAGGAATTTTGGCGCAGGCTCAGCAAAAAACCGATTATCTCGTGGTATTTGATGAAAAAGCCGTAATTGAAAAAGCAGTGGCCGCGCTATCCGAAATAAAGATACCCGCGTTGTCGGAGAATACGCAGTTGTCCTATCCCGCCGTCGTGAAAATCATTGGCCGGATTAACAATTTCGGCGAGATGGCGAAGAACCCGCCCCGTTTCCTGCAAATCCGGAAAAATCAAACGGCAACTTGATTATCGAAGGGGAAAACCTGGAGGTCCTGAAGCTCCTCCTTTCCGCCTACCGGGAAAAAATAAAGTGCATCTATATCGACCCGCCTTAGAATACGGGCAACGATTTCGTTTGTTCCGACAATTACACGGAAGAGAAAAAAGCCTACTGGGAGCAGAACGGCACTACCGAAAAGGGTGTTAAGATCGACACCAACGCCGAATCCGACGGCAGGTTCCATTCCAACTGGCTGGACATGACGTATTCCCGCCTCCTTGTGGCAAGGCAGCTTTTGCGGGAGACACGAACAAGAATTTATTTTACCTATCTCTGTGCTCTCTGTGTCTCTGTGTTAAACCTAAAACAGCCGCATCCTCAATATCTTTCCCTTGATATAGTCGTGTTTCGATATCTCCGCCAGGGCCTTTTTCATATCCGCCTCCCTGGCCCGGTGGGTCAGGATGACCAGAGGCACAAAGTCTTCCATTCCGCGCGTCTCCGGCTGGATTACGGAGGAGATGCTGATGTTGCAACGTCCGAGAGAACCTGAGATCTTGGACAGAATACCCGGCCTGTCCAGAGTGAACATGCGAAGGTAATACCGGTTGCATATCTCGTCCATGGGCATGATTTTGGCCACCCGGTCGATGTCTATGGCGCGGTTGCAGAAGCGCTGACCCTCCTTCAACTGCAAATCCCTGGACAGATCCACGAGATCGCTTACGATGGCGCTGCCGGTGGGCCTGCTTCCGGCTCCGGGCCCGTAGAACATGGTGGAACCCACAAAATCGCAATTTACGAAAACCGCGTTCAATTCATTGCTGACTGCCGCGAGAAGGTGATCCCCCGGCACCAGTGTGGGGTGCACCCTCAGATCAAGGCCCTGATCCAGCTTCTGATAGATGGCCAGCAATTTGACGGTATAACCGAATTGCTTGGCAAAATCGATATCCAGGTGAGTGATGTCCGTAATTCCCTCCACGTGGATTCCGGAAAAATCCACCAGTGAGGATGAGGCGATGGATGCCAAGATGGCCAGCTTGTGGGCGGCGTCGCCGCCGCTTATGTCCAGGGCCGGGTCCTTTTCCGCGAAGCCCTTTTCCTGAGCCTGCGCCAGGGCATCATTAAAAGAGAGACCGTCCTGGTGCATGCGGGTGAGGATATAGTTGGACGTGCCGTTGATGATGGCGAAGATGCTCAGGATTTCGTTGGCCACCAGCCCTTCCCTCAAGCCCTTGATGATGGGGATGCCTCCTCCGACGCTGGCTTCGAACATGATGTCCGCGTGGTTCTCCTTGGCAAGCTTGAAAAGCTCCCTGCTTTTGGTGGCGATCAGGGCTTTGTTGGCCGTGACCACATGCTTGCGGTTTTCTAACGCCCGTGAAATATACTCAAAGGCCAGATCATAACGGCCCGTGGTTTCCACCACGATGTCGATCCCCGGGTCTTCCAGGACATCCTCCGCTTTTTCGCTGATTTTAACGCCGGAAAGATCAAGCCCCCGATCCTTTTTCCAGTCTATATCCATCACGGTTTTTAGGTGGAAGTCGATGGAGGTTCGAGTGGCGAGGAGATCCTTTTGCTCCAGCAGAATACGGGCTACGCCGGTTCCCACCGTGCCCACGCCGAGAATGCCGATGTTGATTTTGCGGTTCATGCTCGCACCTCCGTATAAAGGATGCGGGAAGCGGGATGCCAGAGGCGAGAAACGCCGGATGAACGCAAACCCTTCCCAAAGTTATCTTCAAATTTACCACATTTTAAAGCGGCAGTCAACTCGGCTCGCTCGGATAGGAAGCGAGAGGGGAAAAGGGAATGGAATAAAAAAGCACCCGTAAAAAAGGAAGGTAATTCCTTTCTGGAAAAGAATAAATATCTACTTCATGCCTAGGGGGAGTTTCTATGTTCTGGATCAAGACGTTGAGAAGCATTCTGTCCATCCTTCAATCGGAGATTTCGCCGCGCCAGATCGCCGGCGGGTTTGCCATGGGCGCGGTCATCGGGCTGGTGCCGTCCCCTTTTCTTAAGATCCTGTTTTTTCTTCTGGTGCTGGTTCTTAAAATAAACATCGGGGCGGCGCTTCTTTCGGTGCCATTTTTCACCCTGGCGGGACTGGCCACTGATTTGCCGGCCCACTGGATCGGCCATACGGTGCTTGTCAGGGCGGGCTTTTTGAGCGGATTATGGACTTTTCTTTATAATATACCCGTAGTTCCTTACACCGGATTCAACAATACCGTGGTGATGGGGAATTTTATCCTCTCGCTGATCTTATTTCCGCCCGTCTATTTTGGCGCGATCAGGTTTGTGCTTTACTACCGGGCCCGCCTCAGGCAAAAGGTGGAGAAATGGAAAATCATGAAATGGTTCAAGCTGGCCAATGTCTTTAATATTTACGGCCGGTATGCGGAATGAACGCACCCCGCGGCCCTTTTTCGCGGAATAGAGAGGGGCGCGGGTCGACCGCAGGTTGCAAGGGGGTTTGCATATGCGATTGAAATTCATAATTCCCGCCGCAATTATGCTGGCGGTGTTTCTGGCGGTGAATGCCTTCTTTTTGAGCAGCATGGTCAAAGGCGCCATGATCGAAAACGGCGAGATGATCTTCGGGGCAAAGGTGGAAATCGCGGAAGTGAAAGTGGATCTGAGCAGGCTCACTTTCAGGGTGAAAGGCCTGGCGGTGGCGGACCGGGGCAACCCGTGGCGGAATCTGTTTGAGATCGGCGATGTCAGGTTTGCGATGGAACCGCTGCCGCTCCTTTCCAAGAAGGTCGTAATCGACGAAGCGGCGGTGGAGGGGCTTAAATGGGATACCGGACGGAAAACCAGCGGGGCGTTACCTCCCGCCAGGGAGAAGAAATACAGGGAGCTGCAGCAAAAAGACAGCCTGTTTTCAAAACTGCTGGCCGGGATGATCCGGAAGGGGAAAGCCCGGCTTAATGAAATACCGCTCCTCTCCACCATCGACGCAATCAGGGACCTGCCCGCCGACCGGTTGGTGCATATCGGGGATTTGAAGTCCCTGGATTCCATGGATCAATGGTATGGAGACATGCAAAGCAAAGCGGAGCAATTGGAGACGAAGGTGGCCGCCGTTAAAACCGGGGAATTGCTTGATGAATCCGACGCAGCCGTGAAGGACGCCTCGGAGCTCAAGATTAAATCCCTGCGTGACGTAGAGACCGCGCGCCTGAAAATCAAGCGGGCCAAACAGGCATGGGATGAACTGCATAAAACGGTGGATGAAGTAAAGGCCATACATGCTCAATTCAAATCGGAAATGGGGGAGCGGGAGGAGATCTTGAAAAGGATCAAGGATCTTAAAGAAAAGGATAAATACTCCATTCAGGCCGGCCTGAATATACCGCCCCTTTCATTTGAGGAAGTGGCCGGGGACTGCCTGGGGCCCGTCTGGATGGAGCGCGTTTCGCACGGTTTGAAGTATATGGAAGCGGCGCGCCGCTATCTCCCGCCGCCTAGAAAAAAGTCGCCGCCGGTGCAGCCAAGGCTTAAGGGAGTCGACGTCAACTTCCCGCATCCGCAAAGCCCGCCTGATCTGCTCATCAAAAAAATCTCCCTCAGCGGGACTACGGGTGGGCCGGGCAAGGAAGGGGAAGCGCTGGATTTTACGGGGACTGTCACGGATGTCACCACGCAGCCGGCTCTGGTGGGCAGGCCGATCCGCATACGCATCCGCGGCGCAAAAGGCGGACGGATGCTGGCTATAGATGGGACGCTGGATCATACCCGCGGAACCCCGGAGGAAAACGTGGGTATTACATATACCGGAATATCCTTTAAGGATTTGCAACTGGGTTCCATGGAATGGATGCCGCCCATGGAAAAATCCCGGCTGAAGCTGACCGGCGGTTTTAGGATGCGGGGACGGGTACTCGACTGCTCTCTGGACCTGGCCGCGCAGCAGATCCAATGGGCGCCCCGGGAGGTTTCCGTTTCCAGCTGCGGGATTGCACAGGTGCTGGGGGAGATCTGGCCCCGCATCCCGCAGATCATGATGCAGGCCCGCATATCCGGTCCGCTGGAGGATTTGAAATTTGATCTTTCCACCAATCTGGACGATGAATTTTCCAAAAGAATGAAAGCCTTGTACGGAGCTAAAATGGCTGAGATCGAAGCTAAAATTGACGCGGAGATCAACCGGCGCACCGCGGAGGCGGAAGCAAGGATCGTGAAGCGGTACGATGAAAGCCGCGGCAAAGTACAGGCCAAATGCGGCGAATACGAGGAGAAGCTGCGGAAAAAGGAGGATGAATTAAAAGCCTTGATCGACGCCAAGGAGAAGGAGATTCGCCACTGGCTGGATGCGGAGAAGAGAAAGACGGAGGATAAATTGAAAAACCTGCTTTAATTGATCCATATCGTTGGAGGATCATCCGTTTTGTCCCGGATTTGGAGCGTGAAAAAGTGACATTCAAACAACAAAAAGTGATATTCGGCATATTAACAGCATATTTTTAATATGAAATAATAAATCACAGCTTATGATGACCGCCGCTACTTATTTTTTTCCGGACTCCCTTGCGAAGGATAACGGATGACGGCATCACCGGCGGAGGCGGTTTCCAGGTATTTAATATTTCCCAGGACGGCGGTTAGAGTTAAAATAAGTTATAGATATCAGGAACACGCTTGTGCCGTAGTTTAACCGTTTTTGCCGAAAACCCTTTTTTTTTCAATTTTTATTTAATATAAATTTTACAACCATTCTTTTTCCTGCGTATTCTATGTTCATCTACATGTATTTATATTTAGCATTTAATTTACAATTCCACCATAAAAAAGTAACATGCGTTTATTATACTAAAACATAATAAACCGGTGGAGTGTTACACATGAATACAGCAGCCGCGTACAATTTAAAGAGGGAGCCGGAGATGCAATCCATACCCCAGATTATGCAGCTTAAAAACAGCCATGCAAATGCAGCGGTCTATATGGATTATGACAATATCCTGGAGTTGTTGCGGAAATACGATTTGAACCCCATGCAAATCGATTTTTTTCCGGTTATTCTAAAGAAACTCAAGGAGGAGCACCAGCTCAATATCATCGATTTCATCGTATACAGCAATTTTGAAAAGGCTCCTTTTCTCAACAAGCATCAGACCATTATCCAGGGGCTGGGCCTGGAAACCCGCCATTCGTCCAACAACGGCAAAAACAGCGGCGATCTTGAGATGACGGTGGACGCCCTGCGGACATTATATAAAAATCCCAGTATCAGCATTTTCGTCCTGATTTCCAGCGACAGGGACATCATACCCCTCATCAAAGCCATCAAGTATGAAAATAAAATCTCATACGTATTATCCACCAGGACCGGTTTCAATCAGGTAGTGGCGAGATACGCCGACCACCATGAATACATCGAGGACATCTTCAACCTGACCCGCCCGGCGCCCGCAGGGATAAAAGACAGCCAGAAGGTGGAATTGGAGATAAATAACGTCTCCATCACCAGGGAAGACATCGAGAAGGCAAAGCAGGTCAGCAGAATGTTTCTTGATTCAAAAGTGAGAAAAAGCAGCCTGGAGACGGGGGAAGCGGTAAGCCTCACCGGTTACACCAACATACTTTCCAAAAGCATCAACCGCTTTCCCGCCGAAATAATCAACGATTTCAAGCTGGCGCATCATTTGGGCTACATTACCATTTACCGGAACACCAAAAAAGGTTTATGTATAAAAGACGGGGAAAAGGGAAGCGAGATTTAAACCGGTCCCGGATCCGGCACGCTTGAATTTCGCCGGAATACTGGATTATTGCGGATGACTAACAAGAGGCGATGGCGTTGTTGCCTTAACTCAAGGTCTTGCCACTAAATATAAGTGTATGGCTGCCATTAGGCTATCGATATTTAGTGGCAAGACGTAAAATTATTATAATAACGCAATTTGCTCAACAAGGGAAGGGACTATCAGGGTCTCTTTTTTTTATTACTCAACTTTCGCATGTCAATTTAGCCCGGCGGATTGTTGAACCATCGGCGGCCTTGGCTACCTCGCATACAGCCTGGATTACGATTTCACCAATGAGGAGATACTGTGTCATTAAAAGATAGTCTTTGCCGGACTCCGGGAAAACGGCCGTTTGGGTTTCGCCCGTGATGTTGATCCGGTATGCGCCTTTGGAGGTTGCAAGAATCCCTTCAAAGACGCTTTTTCAGTTCCGGTTGGCTTCGGCGCCCCGTCCCCGGCGATGATGCCGTAAAGTAAATGATGATTTTGGGGGCTGAAAAAATCCTGCGCCTCTTCATTGTTTCATGGAAGGATCTGGGGTGAGGGGGTAGAATTGTAATGTGGTGTTTTAATCCAGTAAAACAAGCGGACCCGGTACTTAGTTTCATAAATGCCTTTGAGCTGCGATACCATCCAATCGCAATGAATACAGGAAACTTTGGCTAATGCCACAATAGTCATTTCGGAAACTAAGTACTAGTTGAACGCTGAAACGGAAAGAGTGATGGCATGGCTGATTGGAGCAAGTCGTTCTCGGATAAAAAGTACATCGCTCTGATACCGCAGCCCGAGGCGTATTACTTTATCAAAGCCATGGAAAACCTCTTCGGGACCAATCCCCTTGATATCTGGGACCTTTGCTGCGGGGCGGGAAGGCATACCGTACTGATCTCGAAAATGGGACACCGCGCTTACGGCAGTGATTTTTCTGAAAACGCCGTAGAGCATGCAAGGAAATGGCTGGAGGACGAAGGGTTGAACGCGGAGCTTGCGGTGGCCGGCATGACGGAACAACCCTGGGGAAGCATTAGATTTCATGCCGTCATTGCCTGGGATGCTTTACATCACGATACGCTCGACCGGATCAAAAAGACAGTCGGCATTGTTTATGACAGCCTGACAAACGGCGGAGCGTTCATGGTTTCCCTGCTGTCCACGAAAGACAGGGCTTATAAAAAAGGCCTGGAGATAGAAGAAAACACTTTTATTTGGGAAGACGGCGCGGAGGCGGGGGTGCCCCGTCATTATTTTGATGAATCCGCGATCCGAAGCCTTTTTGCGAAATGGGAGCTGATCAGCCTGGTGGAGTATGCGGCCACGTATGTCCAGCGGGAGCCGGATTATTTTAAACCCAATCCTTTTCCCGATACAAAATGGGGAGTAATCGCCAAGAAGCGGGGCGTCAGAATCACACATTGAAAAGGTGATGAAAATGACGGGAGTGTATGGCTACCATTAGGCTATCGATATTTAGCGGCAGGACATAAAATCATCACAACAACGCAAATTGCTCTATAACCTTTTAGCAAAGAGGGGATAGTATGGACAGGGAGGAAGCCCTGAAACTCGTCGGGGAGAAAGTGTCCAACGAGAACCTGCGCAAGCATATGCTGGCGGTGGAGTTTGTCATGCGCGGGCTGGCCGGGCGGTTTGATACCGATGAGGAAAAATGGGGACTGGCCGGACTCTTGCATGATCTGGACTATGACCTGACATACGACAAGCCGGACCAGCACGGTATTCTTTCATCCCAATGGCTTGAGGAGATGGGCATGGATCCGGAGATCGCATACGCGGTTAAGGCCCACGGCAAGCACCAGTTCGAGCGAAAAAGTTTGATGGATAAGGCGTTGTATGCTGCGGATCCGGTAACCGGCCTGGTCGTGGCGGCGGCCCTTATTCATCCCGAGAAACGTCTTGCCTCGCTGACGCCGGATTTTGTCATCAACCGGTTTCATGAGAAATCCTTTGCCAAAGGCGCAAATCGCGAACAGATCAGGACCGCGGAAGAACTGGGTTTAAGCCTGGAGGAATTTATCGGAATTGCACTGAAGGCGATGCAGGAGAGAAGCGGAGAATTGGGGCTGTAAACTCTTGTCCGTCGCCGGCTCGCGAAGTGTGAACGAGAGGTGGGAAGCGCGAGTTCGGTGAGGGACGGAATAGTAGAGATGAGGAGAATGGAGGTATGTCATGAATGAAACCGATGGGCATCGATAAACCGGATGAGAATGAAGAGATCGTCTCGTCTAAAACCTCTTCCAACTTCGTCCACGAGATCATCGACCGGGACCTGGAGGAGGGAAGGTTTGACCGCGTACATACGCGGTTCCCCCCTGAACCCAACGGGTATTTGCACATCGGCCACGCCAAGGCCATTTGCCTGGATTTCGGTACCGCAGCCAAATACGGGGGGCTTTGCAATCTCCGCTTCGACGACACCAATCCGGTGAAAGAGGATGTCGAATATGTGGATTCGCAGATGCAGGATATCCGTTGGCTCGGATTTGACTGGGGCGACAGGCTTTTTTATGCTTCCGACTATTATGAAAGAATGTATCATTATGCGGAGGAATTGATCCGAAAGGGCCTGGCCTATGTCTGCGACCTTTCTCCTGATGAGATGCGGCAATACCGCGGTACTTTGACCGAACCGGGCAGGGAAAGTCCCTGCCGGAGCCGGTCCGCGGATGAAAATCTCGCTCTGTTCCGCCGCATGAGGGCCGGGGAATTCCCGGACGGTTCGCGCACTTTGCGGGCTAAAATCGATATGGCCTCGCCCAACATCAATTTGCGGGATCCGGTTCTTTACCGGATCCGGCGCGCCACCCACCACCGGACGGGGGATGAATGGCTCATTTACCCGATGTATGATTATGCCCATCCCATTTCCGACTCCATCGAGGGAATCACCCATTCCATCTGCACCCTGGAGTATGAGGATCACCGTCCGCTCTATGATTGGGTCCTTGATGCGCTGGGGATTTTTCATCCAAGGCAGATTGAATTCGCCAGGTTGAACCTGACTTATACGATGGTCAGCAAACGGAAGCTTTTAAAATTGATAAACGAAGGAATCATCAGCGGCTGGGACGACCCGCGCCTGCCGACTATTTCCGGCCTGCGCAGGCGGGGTTATACTCCGGAAGCGATCCGGGATTTTTGCGAACGCATCGGGGTGGCCAAAGCCAACAGCATGGTGGATGCGGCACTTTTGGAACATTGCCTGCGGGAGGATTTGAACAAGAGGGCGCCGCGGGTGATGGCGGTGCTGCGCCCGTTGAAGGTGATCATCGACAATTATCCCGAAGGGCGGGTTGAGGAGTTCGATGCGGAAAACAATCCGGAGAATCCCGCTATGGGTACTCGAAAAATCCTCTTTTCGCGGGAAATTTATATCGAACGGGACGATTTTTCGGAAAATCCGCCGAAAGGATATTTCCGTCTTTCTCCGGGCGCGGAGGTCCGGTTAAAACACGCTTACTATATCAGGTGTGAAAGGTCGGTCAAGGATGAAAAAACCGGTGAAATTACTGAAGTTCATTGCACATACGATCCGGACAGCCGGGGCGGCTGGACAAAAGACGGTCGGAAGGTGAAGGGGACATCCCACTGGATTTCCGCCGTGCACGCCATCCCCGCGGAAGTGCGGCTTTACGACCGCCTTTTTCTTTCGGTAAATCCGGAAGAAGGCGAGGATTATGAAAAGAATTTGAACCCGCATTCATTGGAAACGCTCACATCCTGCCTGGTAGAGCCCGGCCTCCGTGGCGCCAAACCCGGGGACAGATTCCAGTTTCTCAGGCAGGGATATTTTTGCGCGGATCCGGATTCGAAGCCGGGAGCGCCGGTATTCAACCGCGCCGTGGGCCTGAAGGATTCGTGGGGCTCACTCCGGACATTAAGATAGTAGTGAGATGTAAAAAAATATAGTTACAACGCAAATTGCTCTATTATAAAACCGAAAGTTATATCATGAAAGAGGTAATGGAATGGTTCGTGTGCGTTTCGCTCCCAGCCCTACGGGATATTTGCACATCGGTAACGTCCGGTCGGCGATGTACGGTTTTTTATACGCCCGGGCCACGGGAGGCGATTTTCTGCTGCGCATCGAGGATACGGACCGCAGCAGACTGGTGCCGGACGCAGTGGATGTTATAATGGAAAGCCTGCGCTGGCTGGGCATTGACTGGGATGAAGGGCCGGACAAGGGAGGCCCTTGCGGGCCGTATGTGCAGTCTGAACGGCTGCCCTTGTATCATGAATATGCAAATAAATTGGTGGCGCAAGGCAAGGCTTATAAATGCTTCTGTACGCCCGAACGCCTTGACGGACTGCGCAAGGCTCAGGAAGCGGCCAAAAAGGCCACCGGGTACGACCGCCGCTGCCGGGATCTAGCCCTAGCGGAGCAGGGGGAATATGAAAGGCAAGGGCTGCCGTTTGTGATCCGGTTTAAAATGCCTATGCGCGGGACCATTGTTTACCGGGACCTGCTGCGCGGGGAATCCAGCGTGGAAAGCGGGACCCTGGACGATTTCGTACTGATAAAATCCGACGGCTTTCCCACCTACCATATGGCTTCCATTGTGGACGATCATCTTATGGAGATCACCCATGTTTTGCGCGGGGCCGAGTGGATCCCCAGCACCCCCCGGCATGCGTTGCTCTATCAAGCATTTGGCTGGGAGCCGCCGGTTTTTTGCCATCTGCCTCTCATTCTTTCCCCCGCCGGCGGCAAGTTGAGCAAGCGGGACGGGGCCGTGACCATTCTGGAATACAGGGACAGGGGCTATCTGCCGGAGGCGGTATTCAATTTCCTGTTGCTTTTAGGATGGAACGCGGACAGCGCCACGGAAATATTTGACGACAGGGAAAAGTTAATTGAAATTTTTGACATTAAAAGAATCAATGCTTCGCCGGCGGCTTTCTCCCCGGAGAAACTGGACTGGTTTAACGGCGTATACATCCGCAAACTGCCCTTGGAAGAGCTGGCGCAAAGATGCCTGCCGTTTTTGCAAAGCTCGGGTCTGATCGGTAAACCGGCGCAAGATAAGGAATACCGGTATTTGATCCGCATTTTACCGCTGGTCAGGGAAAGGATGAAGCTTCTTACGGACATACCGGATTTGACGGGTTATTTTTTCAGGGATGAAGTAACGATCGAAAATCCGCCGGATCTGATCCCCAAACATACGGAAAAAGCCGGGGTCGTTACAGTATTGGATCAGGCGGCGGATCGCCTGGGCGGGCTCGCGGACTTCTCCGAACCGGCGCTGGAGGATGAATTGAGGGCTTTAACGGAGGAGCTGAAGTTAACGACAGGCCAGGTATTCATGCCGTTGCGCGTGGCGGTGACCGGCCGGACCGCATCCCCGGGGTTGTTCGAAACCCTGGCGGCGGTGGGGAAGGAAAGGGTTGTAAAACGGCTAAAAAACGCCCTGAAGGTGCTCGAGAAAACCAGTTGAACAATAGGGGGGCTTATAAAGCCCCCCTATTGCTGCCGCCGGGCCATGAGCGCCTCGGCTTTCAGGATCAAACCGCGCACGATGGACCCGGCCTCGCGGGTAGTGATATTGCCGTAGTCGTAGGCACCGTCCTGAACCTGGATTTTTTCGGCAAACCCCAGCTCTTTTGCGATCTCAAACTTGGTTTGATCCGACACCAGACTTCGGCGCCGACTCATCGCCTCACCCCCGTATTTAATGTTCTCCCGCCGCATTTATCTATGCTGGCAAAAAGAGGGAACGGGAAAGCGCCAGGGGTTGTGTCGAGAGGATTTCTCCGCATGGTGTGGAAATTAATGATTTCTAAGGCAATTGCGTTGTTAACCTTAATTCAAGGTCTTGCCATTAAATATAGTATATGGCTGCATATAACTATGGATATTTAGTGGCAAGACGTAAAATCATCATAACAACGCAAATTGCTCATCTATTATCATGGAACAGTCCTTAGTCGTGGTCATCAGTCATCAACCGCGGTTACGCATTTTTATGTATCAGCCGGGAGGAAGGACAATGGTGAAAAGAAAGCTGCTTCTTTTGCCGGTTTTTATCTTTTTCTTGCTGCATGACTCCGCCGGCCTTTCGGCCGTCGGAGTCATATACTGCGGCGGAAGCTATGGGACGGGAAATCTGAAGGCCATGGGTTCCAACCAGGTGGAAATACGGAGCGAAAAAATGGAAATCGAACTATACGGGGACAGGGCGAAAGTAAGGGTGGAATATGAATTATATAACACCGGGGAAGATGTCTCCTTAAAAGCCGGTTTTCCGTCGCTGGCCTGGCAGGAAGGCGGCCAGGGACAAATTGCGATATACAACTACCGGATCAAAGCGGGGGGCAAAGAGCTCTCTTACAACTTCGCCAGGGATACCGGAGCTAACAACGGCGGAGACGGTTTGAATACCGTTGAGCATCAAGAAAAATATATCACATGGTGGCTGGTGTCGGAGATTGCCTTGAAGCGGAACGAGGGCAAGAACATGACCCTTACCTATGACGCATTATATTTTTACACGGAAAATAGGGTTCCCGGTCAATCCGACTATTCCGCGGATTTCTTCCGTTATTTTCTTTCCATGGGAACCGGCTGGAAGGGGCCGGTGCGCTCAGGCGAAGTGAGGATAAAAGCCGCCACGGTCAATGCGGATAAGCTCTCCATCAGCCTTCCCGAAAGGTTCAAGCGCGACGGGGACTTCTTCACCTGGCAGTTCGCCGACCTGGAACCCAAACCGGGGGACGACATCGAGATTTGCCTGAACAACGGCCTGTCCACCGCGGAAAACGCTGATGCAAAGTACGGGAAAAGCTGGTTTGCGTTTCTCGGGGATCAATATTACCTTGATTACCGGAATTATACCGTTACGGCTTCATCCGCCATGAAGGGGGATGAATTTTATTCAGCGGGCAATGTGGCTGATGCGAACGACCGGACTGCTTGGGCGGAAGGATCGAAGAGGGACGGCATAGGAGAAAGCCTGACCATCAAGCTGAATAATCCGACCAGGTTGTTTCAGATCGGGATCATCCCCGGGTGCAGTAAATCTGAAAGTTTATACTTCGCCAACAACAGGGTGGCGGAACTGGAGATCCTGATCAATAAGTCTTTTAGATTTACCGCCGTACTGCCGGATGATTATGTGAGGTATTCCGCTGTTTCGCCCAAGGCATACCGTTTTATAGACTTAGACTACGGCAGGGAGGTTAAAACAATCAAGCTCACAATCGCCAAGGTCTACCGGGGAACGAAATACCGGGACACATACATCAGCGAGATACTGCTGCGGAAGAAACTGGACCGAAAGCCGGAAATCGGCGTGCGGTAAAGGGATTTAACAATAAGGCAATTGCGTCGTTACCTTAATACAAGGTCTTGCCGCTAATATAGTGTGCGGCTACATTTAAGCTATGGATTAGTGGCAAAGACGTAAAAATAATATAGTTAAAACGCAAATTGCTTATAATAACTCAACATTGACTTAATCCTTTTATTCTGGGATAATGTTTCGTAACAATAGCAGATTCGCTCCGGAGGAGGGATTTACGGATGTCCAAGCAGCAAAAACTATTGACCCTGGACGACGCCTTGAGACTTACCCGGGCGGAAGTGGTGGACCTGCACAGGGAGTACGTCAATTCCAGCTTGGTCAAACTGATGTCGCTGGTGGACTTCACCAAGCAATTCGTGCGCGCGGAAGGGACGCGTGTCTGGGACAGCGAGGGGAAGGAATACCTGGATTTTCTCGGCGCATACGGCGCCCTGAACCTGGGGCACAGCCACCCGAGGGTGCTGGCCGCCCTGGACAAAGCGCGCCATTTACCCAACCTTATTCAGGCGGCTCTGGGGACCTTGGCCGGCGCGCTGGCTTTTAACCTGGCACAAATCGCCCCCGGCAGGCTGCAGCGCTCCTTTTTCTGCAACAGCGGCGCGGAAGCGGTGGAAGGGGCGCTGAAACTGGCCCGCATCGCCACAGGGAAAACCAAAATCATCTCCGCGGAGAATTCTTTCCACGGCAAGTCCTTCGGGGCGCTTTCCGCCACCGGACGGGATAAATACCAGAAGCCCTTTAAACCGTTGGTGCCTGATTTTTATCACTTTCCTTTCGGAGATTCGGCTGCGCTGGAAAAACTGCTGATGGGGAAAGACGCGGCTGCAGTGATTATCGAACCGATCCAGGGAGAGGGAGGCATTATCGTGCCGCCGGACGGCTTTTTGTCCGGCGTCCGGGATCTCTGCAGCAAGTATAATGCCCTTTTGATCCTGGATGAAATTCAAACCGGATTCGGCCGGACGGGCAAAATGTTTGCCTGCGAGTATGAGGGCGTAGAGCCGGATGTCATGTGTCTGGCCAAATCCCTGGGCGGCGGGGTCATGCCCATCGGAGTCTATATCGCCACCGACACGGTCTGGCAGAAAGCATACGGCGCCGTGGAAAAAGCCGCCCTGCACAGTTCGACGTTCGGGGGCAACGCTCTTGCCTGCGCCGCCGGATTGGCCGCCATCCAGGTGTTGCTTGAGGAGAAACTGCCTGAAAAAGCGGCGCAACTCGGGGGATATTTTCTCGGCAAACTGCAGGATTTGAAACAACGGTATAACCTTGTCAAGGACGTCAGAGGAAGGGGCTTGCTTCTCGGGATGGAATTTAAACAGCCCACCGGCATCCTGGATAAGTTGACCGGCGGCGCGTTAAGCCAGATAGCCAAAGAGTATACCGGAGCGATGGTGGCGGGCGAACTGATGAACAAGCACCGGATCATCACCGCCTATACCCTGAATAATCCCAACGTGATCCGGCTTGAACCGCCCCTGACCGTCAAGCGGGAGGAAATCGACACGCTGCTTGCGGCTCTGGAGGATATCTTCATGCATAACAAGAGTTTTTTCAGTCTGGCGGCGAGTGCCGGCAAGGGCATGCTTGCCGGGGGGAAAAGAAAATAAAAATGACCGACTTTAAGGATGAGATTGCCGGGCTTATCGCGGAACACACCGGAAACCTCAATAAGGAACAAATCTACGGGATGCTTGAATATCCGCCGGAACCGGGCATGGGCGATTTGGCTCTTCCCTGTTTCAAGCTGGCCAGGGAGATGAAAAAAGCCCCGCCCGCCATCGCCGCGGAGATCCGGGCAAAAATACCGGCTTCCCCTTATGTGCGAAAGGTGGAAGCGGTCTCGGGATACTTGAATTTCCACCTTGAACCGGCGAGGGTTGCGGGCAGCGTCATATCCGCTGTCTTCGCGGAACAGGAACGTTACGGTTCGCGGGATCTCGGCCGGGGTAAGAGAATTGTCATCGATTTTTCCGCTCCCAACATCGCGAAACCGTTTCACGTGGGACATTTGCGCTCAACCGTGATCGGCCATTCACTTTACAGGATATTCGAGTTTCTGGGCTACAAATGTATCGGCATCAATCATCTGGGAGACTGGGGCACCCAGTTCGGCAAAATGATCGTGGCGTACCGGAAGTGGGGATCCAGGGATGAGGTTGAAAAGGGCCTGGTATCGGAATTGATGCGGTTATATGTAAAATTTCACGATCAGGCGGAGGGGGATCCGTCGCTGGAGGATGAAGCGCGGGAATGGTTCAGAAAAATGGAGTCCGGAGACGAGGAAGCGCTTGATCTGTGGCGGTGGTTCAAAGAGATCAGCCTGAAGGAATTCAGCCGCATTTACGGCCTGCTGGGCATCCAATTCGATTCCATGACGGGCGAAAGTTTTTATAACGACAGGATGGGCGAGGTGGTGGATGAGCTGCGGGCAAAAAGCCTGCTCATTGAGAGTGAAGGCGCGTGGATTGTGGATTTGGGCCCATACGGCATGCCCCCTTGTCTGATCTTGAAAAAAGACGGCGGAACCCTTTACGCCACCAGGGATATTGCGGCGGCCTTATACCGCAAACGGACATACGACTTTGCCCGCTGCATTTATGTGGTGGCTTCCGCGCAAAACCTGCATTTTCAACAATGGATTAAGGTTGTGGAGTTGATGGGCTATAGCTGGGCCAAGGATTTGGTTCATGTGCCGTTCGGCCTTGTCAGCCTGGAAGGGGAGAAACTGGCGACCCGCAAGGGTAATGTAGTCTTGCTCCAGGAGCTTTTGGAGGAAACAATCAAAATGACCAGGGAAATCATAGAAGACAAAAATCCCGCGCTTGAGAACAAGGAGGAAGTGGCCAGGGATGTAGGCGTAGGCGCCGTCATCTTCAGCGATCTCAGCAACAACCGCATCAAAGATGTGGTGTTTTCCTGGAAGGAGGCCCTCAATTTCGACGGGGAAACCGGCCCTTACGTCCAGTATACCCATGCAAGGGCATGCAGCATTATTCGCAAAGCCGGGAAGGAACCCGCATGCGGGATAAATCCGGAACTGCTGATTGATGCGCCGGCGTTTAAGGTCATCAAAACAATCTACCGGTTCCCCGAGATAATTCTGCAGGCCGTGAAGGAGCTGGAACCTTCCATCATAAGCAGGTATTTGATCGATCTGGCGCAGGATTTCAACGGTTTTTATCATGAATGCCAGGTCCTGGTGGAAGATACGGGGTTGATGCAAGCCCGGCTGGCGCTGGCATATGCGGTAAAGACCGTTTTGGCCGCGGGTTTGCGCCTCCTGGGCCTGAAGGCTCCCGAAAGGATGTAAGCCGGTGATTTTTATTTAACCGGCGCACACAGTAGAAAAAACGCCGGATATTTTCGGCTGCGGCAGGAAATCTTCTTCTCTTAGCGAAATAAATTTATGTTTTTAACTGCTCAGAAAATAAGTCAACGGATGCCTGTCGATTCACGTCAGCGATTTTTCATTATTTCGCTTGTGGCAGCGGAAGCCGACGTGAACGACTATTTGGAAAATAGGCCTCCGTTGCCTTCCGATTCATGATAGTCTTATTTTCATTGCTTCGCTTGTAATAGCGGTAGCTATCATGAACGGCTACCTGTTAAAACCACGCGTCATATCTTGAATATCTATGGGAATATAAGGAGGAAGCGCTTAAATGAAGGAAAAAACAAGCTTGTTTCAGCAGATTATGAATAAAATATCGGAAATATACAATATCCCCGCCGTGAAATATACCATCTTTTTCCTGGCGGCCGTCCTGCTTGCCGCCATCATTTGGCTGGCGGTGGTGCACCGGAAGAAGCTTTGGGAAATCATCCGGACCGGGCTCTGGGATGAGGATGAATACCGCCGGATGTTCGCCGGTTTTTTATGGGGGCTCCCCATTTTTCTCATCGGCTGGCTGATCGGGTATTTCCTGCTGAAAGAGGGCCAGTTGCAGGGAACCTTTTTGGCGGCCAAACTGTATGGAGTAAAGGGTAGCGCCCTGGTATCGACCTTAAAGCTCATCGCCCATAATCTTACCATGATACTTCTGGGAGTTATCGTCCTGAATCATGTCCGTGCGGGGAAATTCCCGCTGGGGTATGTGTTTTTCTTCATTTACGTTCTTTCAACGTCCATGATCGTCGGTTCGGCTTCCTATATGTATTATATCAGTACGAAAATAAAAGCCTTTGATTTTTTTAAGAGCTTCGGAATAGCGGAAATGATCGCCTACTTGTTTTTCGTGGCGGCCACCGCTTCACTCTCCGCTTTCCAGGTCCCGCTGACCGCAAGCAAATGGGAGAAGGTCAGGGAGTTATGGCCCGTTAAGCTCCGCCGGGATCAGATCGAGGTTTTCCTATGGGGGCTGGCTTTTCTGGCCATATCGATTTTTGCCGAAATGCGGCTCATCCTGTTCTATCATAAAAATTCTTGAACCGCACCGCAAGGTGCTTTTTCAATCAAAGGCAATTGCGTTTTAATTTAAGGTCTTGCCGCAAAATATAGTGTATGGTTGCCGTTAGGCTATCGATATTTAGCGGCAAGACGTAAAATCATCATAACGACGCAAATTGCTCGATCATGAAACGACAAGTAAAGGAAAAAACACTCATCCCCTATAATGCCGGGGGGTGAGTTTTGCATTGGAAGGCCTATTTTCCGACAAAATACTTACACTGGAAGACGGGCGGGATGGATGTGGATCATTATTTCAGTTCGGATCCTTCGGCGCGCAGCCAAAAACGGGAAATCGCATTCGAGACGGAAGGTATGACTTTTCGTTTTGTCACCGAAGCCGGAGTGTTCTCCAAAGCCCGACTTGACACCGGGACCAGAGTGCTTCTGAAGGCTATAAGAGGAGAGAAGGCCTTTCGCATTCTGGATCTGGGATGCGGGTACGGACCTCTCGGCATCGTTATGGGATTACGGCTGCCGGAATCCCGTGTGGATATGGTGGATCCCAACGGCAGGGCTGTGGAATTAACCCGCGGGAATATCTCCTTGAACGGCTGCGGAAATTGCCATGTATACCAGGGGCAGGGTTTCGCGCCTCTGCAGGATAGAAGCTATGACCTGATTATTACGAACCCCCCCATCAGGGCGGGCAAGAAGGTGGTTTACGGCTTAATCGGGGAGGCGCACCGGCATCTTACGCCCGGGGGAAGGCTTTACGCGGTCATCCGGACCAGCCAGGGAGCCAAAAGCTTGGCCCGGAAATTATCGGAAATTTTCGGAAATGTTGAAGAGCTTGAAATCGAAAGCGGGTTTAGAGTTTACAGGGCGGTGAGGAAGTAAGGAGGCAGGAAGTGGGAAGCGAGAGGCGAAAATGGCGCGGAAAAGGATGCGAAAGCGGGGGAATGCTTTTTTATTTCAGTGGGTGCGGGATTTTAACGGTTCGCGGATGGTTAAAAAAATAGGCAATCTGATATTTAACGACCCGCCCCTTTTTCTTGCCCCCATGGCCGGTATCAGTGACCGGCCTTTTCGGCTTCTCTGCAAGAGGTTCGGCTGCGATGTGGTGTGCTCGGAGATGATCAGTGCCCAGGCTTTGCTCCATGACAGCAAAAGGACCTTCGCGATGCTGGAATTTTCGGAAGAGGAAAGGCCGATAAGCATTCAATTGTGGGGCGGGGATCCGCAAGTCATGGGCGAAGCCGCGGCGGTTGCCGCCTCATTCGGGCCGGATTTTATCGACATCAATATGGGATGCCCGGCGCCTAAAATAATCAAAAACAAGGCGGGCGCAGACCTGCTCCGGGATCTGCCCAGGGCGGGGAAAATTATGTCCGCCGTGGTGGGGGCCGTGAAAATGCCGGTCAGCATAAAGATCCGCAGCGGATGGGACGAAAATTCCAGGACTTGCGCGGAACTGGCCCGGATGGCGCAAGACGCCGGCGTTTCTTTTATCGTGCTTCACGCCCGGACCTGCGTTCAACAGTTTAAGGGGAGAGCGGATTGGCCGGAGATCGCTTCCTTGAAAAAGATTGCAGATATACCGGTGATCGGCAATGGCGGAGTCGAGACTCCGCCCGATGCGGTAAAAATGGCGCTGGAAACGGGCTGCGACGGAGTGATGATCGGCCGGGGGGCGTTGGGTAACCCCTGGCTTTTCAGGCAAATCAAGACATATAGAAGTCTTAACAGTTGGAATGAGCCGGATATGGCGGAACGCATTAAACTGGCTCTGGAACATCTGGATCTGGAGATCTCCTATGAGCAGGATGCGGGGGCGGCGGTGAATAAGATGCGGAAGCATTTTGCCTGGTATTTAAAAGGCTTTCCCGGGAGCGCGGAAATAAGGCGTATTTTAAATACTTTGCAGACGAGGGAGGAAATAACGATCCTTATGTCTAAGATAAATCACTCCTGAATCCGTGATAATGTGATTCGTACCAGGCAAAACACTGTGGCAAGCTCTCGTGATTTTGCCTGGTCGTCTAAGGATATCACGGAATCAGATCACTGATAATCTGATGCCGGATTGCATTCGGACTTTAGAATGCGATACGGCGCGCGAATTTAAAAAGGGGTGTTGCCTGTGAAAAAAATTATCAGCGTGAGCCTGGGTTCTTCCACCCGCAACCATCAGGCGGAAGTAGAGTTTCTGGGGGAGATGTTCCACCTGGAGAGGATCGGCACAAACGGGGATTTTAAAAAAGCCTTGGATCTCATCGCGGAACTGGACGGCAAGGTGGACTGCATCACCCTGGGGGGTATCGACCGGTATTTTCTGATAGGCTCCAGGAGGTACGAGGTGAAGGATGCCAGAAAACTCGCTCTGATGGCGAAAAAGACCCCGGTTGTCGACGGCAGCGGTTTAAAGAACACCCTGGAACGCAAGGTTGTCGATTACATGCAAGAGGAGCTGCAGATGGATCTGAGAGGAAGGAAGGTCCTGATGGTCTCGGCGGTGGACCGGTTCGGCATGGCCGAGGGTTTTACCCGGGCGGGATGCAGGATGAATTTCGCGGATTTGATATTCGCCCTTCACATCCCCATGGAAATTCATACTTTGCGGGGGCTGATCTTTCTGGCTCGCGTACTGCTGCCGATTGTAACGCGCTTACCGTTCCAAATCCTTTATCCCACGGGTTCCAAGCAGGAAGTGATAAAAACCAGCTACGCCCGTTATTACCAAAATGCGGACATTATCGCCGGGGATTTTTTGTTCATCAAGCGTTACCTGCCGGAAAAGCTTGAGGGGAAAACCGTGGTGACCAATACCATCACCAGGGATGACATGGAGCTTCTGCGCAGCAGGGGAGTAAGGACTTTGATCACATCCACGCCGGAGCTTAAGGGGCGCTCTTTCGGCACCAACGTGATGGAGGGATTGGTTTTAGTTCTGACAGGCAAAAGCCTTTCGGAAGTGACTGAAGCGGATTATGAAACGGTATTCCGGCGCCTCGATTTAAAACCGAGGGTGGCGCAGTTAAATCAGTGATCAGTAATCAGTGAACAGGTTCATTTTTTAGGACAAATCTTCCCCTTAAAAACCATGAATAATAAATCCGCTTTTTGCATATGGTAAAACAGGTTTTACGCGAGGCGGACATGGCGCATCAATTTGCTTTGCTTACGCATTTGCCCGGCGCTGAAAGAAATTTAAACAAGCCGGGGATGGCCCCGTATTTTTACCGGCGGCTCGCGGCCCAGTTTTCTCCAATCAGAAAATTGGCTGTCGTCACTGTCGCTGATTTTTTAACCGGGTGGCTGTTAGGCTGCCCGTGGCGTTTTGACGACAATTTTTATTTTCCGGTGGCTTTTATTAAAAACCGCTTGATGCAGGCGGCCAGCAAGGCAAGAGATATGGGCGCCGAAGCCATCGGCTGGCGGGCGGGAAGCTGTTTTCCCGGCTGGCTGCCCTGGCTGACGCAAAGATACTCCGTGTGGGTGTTAACCGGGCAGGCGCTGGATATTTACGCCAGTGTGGAATGGATCCGGCGGCGCATCAACCTCGACAGGTTTGCCCCGGGAAAAATGAATGTGTTGGTTAATCCGATTCAATCGCCGGAGACGATCGTTTTAGCCCGCCTGCTTGCCAGGGATTTCAAGCGCCTGACCCTGGCCGGCGGCAATATGTGTTTGCTTTCGCGGGTGGCGGATCAAATACGGCACGAGACGGGGGTGGTATGCAGTATCAAGCAGGATCCTGAACCGTACGTTTACAACCTGGTTTGCGTGCGGGATTGGAAGGGATTGTTCTTTTCCATCAGGACCGGCGCACAGGACATCGCCTGGCGGAAGGTGTGGTTTTCCTTGCCCTGGAAATTGTTCTCGGACGGCGGGAAAATGGCCCTGGATCCGGAGATGGTCGATTCCTGCACCGGCGAGACGATTTTGTTTTCCTGGCTTGCCCGTCCCGAACTCTGTTATACCATCCAACCCTTGACGGTTCGCGTAGTGGAAACCTTCGGCAAGCTTGCCCGGGAGTATGATATTGTCCCGCGGGAGGTATGCGAGGAACTGGCCGGGTGATGAAGTGGATATTCAGTTCCCCGTAAAGTTGCCGATAAATTAATCATGCATTCGGGAAGCAAACCTTAAGAAATAATCAAATATTACTTCCCGAAGGCTATTGGTTAACTCAATTTGGCCAAATATTTTGTTTAGGCGTTTTTTATAAAAGGCAATTGCGTTTTTACCTTAATTTAAGGTTTTGCCACTAAATATAGCGTATGGCTACCTTTAGACTATCGATATTTAACGGCAAGACGTAAAAATATAGTTACAACGCAAATTGCTCCATAAACAAAATATTTGAGCCTAATTATGTCATTTGCTTGCCGAATTGAGGTTAATGACATTGAAGGGAAAATGAAGACCATTAATTGGCATTGGGTAATTGATTTTCCAAGCTTGACATAGCTTATCAGATCCTTTATAATTTTATTATTTCGTAAAGCAAGCGGATCCAACTGCTTGCTATTATAATAATTATTACGGGCTTCTTGCGGGAGGAAACCCGACCGTGAAATTTGAAACCGCTGAGGATAAAACTCCTTGAACTCAAGTGTTCAATTTCGCTGAAAAGGGGAATCGGCATGAACAGTGAAAAAGAAGTGATTCTGACTGTAGAAGGGCTGCAAAAGCTGGAATCAGAGCTGGAGCATCTGAAAACCGTGCGCCGTAAGGAGGTTGCGGAACGCATCAACCAGGCCTTGGAATTTGGGGATATCAGCGAGAATTCCGAATATGAGGACGCCAAAAACGAACAAGGTTTTATTGAGGGCAAGATCCTGGCCATTGAAAAAATGCTTCGCAACGCCAAAGTGATCAATGAGGGGGAGGTCCATACGGACGTGGTCGGCCTCGGTTCCAAGGTGACCTTGAAGGATATGGAAAGCGGGGATTTCCTGGATTATTACATCGTGGGATCCGCGGAAGCCAATCCCGGGCAGCATAAGATTTCCAACGAATCCCCGGTGGGGAAGGCTTTGATTGGGAAGAAGGTCAACGAAACCATCACAGTCACGGCGCCCATGGGCCAAATGAAATATAAAATCGTGACCATCGCGAAATAGCGGGTTACCATCATGCTGTGTTTTTAAAAAGTCAAATTTGTTGACTTTTTTTCTTTTTAAATAGATAATTTAAGGCAGGCAAAGGCGTAAAAACGGATGTAGGGCCGGGCCAAAACACTAAAAAGGGGCGTAAGGACATGGACCAAGTAGGCAACCTGCCGGATGCGTCGGAGCAAATGCAGATACGCATGAAGAAAGCGGAACAATTATGGGCGGAGAACATACCACCTTACGGGCAAAGGTTTCCCTGCACCCATTACGCCCAGGCGATCAAAGATAATTTCGCCGCTTTGGAAAACAAGGAGGTCGGCATTGCCGGCCGGATTATCTCCATACGCAGGCAGGGCAAGATCGCCTTCGCAAACCTCGCTGACGCTTCGGGGCAGATACAGATTTTCGCCAAAGTGGACGCGATGGGCGAAGCGAATTACGGATTATTCGACAGGATCGATATCGGGGATATGATCGGCATCCGCGGCGAGGTTTTTAAAACCAACCGGGGGGAAGTTACGGTTAAAATAAAGGAATTTGTTTACCTGGCAAAGGCTCTCCGGCCGCTGCCGGAAAAGTGGCACGGCCTTAAAGACGTGGATATCCGCTACCGCCAGCGCTACCTGGATTTGATCGTCAATCCCGAAGTGAAAAAGGCTTTTTATATCAGGACGAAAATGCTCAAATCCATCAGGAAATTTCTCGATGAGCGGGGATTTATGGAGGTGGACACCCCTGTCTTGAGCGTGGTGGCCGGAGGCGGGCATGCCCGGCCGTTTAACACGCATCATAACGCGTTGGATCTGGATTTGAACATGCGGATAGCCCTGGAATTATATCATAAGCGCCTTCTAGTCGGCGGATTCGACAGGATATACGAGATCGGCAAGTGTTTCCGCAACGAAGGGATTTCCACCAGGCACAATCCCGAGTTCACCATGATGGAGCTTTACCAGGCTTATGCGGATTATGAGGACATGATGAAGCTTGTGGAAGAGATGTTTTCCCATGTCGCGCTGGAGGTATTGGGGGGCATGAAAATCACATACCAGGGAATGGAGTTGGATTTTACCCCTCCCTGGCCGAGGATTTCCATGTTGGAGGCGGTCAAGAAATACGCCGGCGTCGATTGGCGGGAGGTCAAATCCCATGAGGAAGCTGCGGCGCTGGCTGAGGCCAAAGGCATCAAGGCCGGGACCAGGATGACCAAGGGCATGGTCCTGGACGAAATATGCTCCGAGTTTGTGGAGCCCAACTTGATACAACCCACTTTTCTCATCGATTATCCGGTGGAAATATCGCCGTTGGCCAAGCAGAAAGAGGACAATCCCGAACTCACCTACCGTTTTGAGGCGTTCATTTTCGGGAGGGAGACCGCCAACGCTTTTACCGAACTGAACGATCCGGTGGAGCAGAGAAAACGCTTCATGCAGCAGGCCAGGGAAAAGGCGCAGGGCAATGAGGAAGCCATGGTGTGGGACGAGGATTTTCTGCAGGCGCTGGAATACGGGATGCCGCCCGCCGGGGGCCTGGGTGTCGGCATCGACCGTCTGGCGATGCTGCTTACCGACGCCCCTTCCATCAGGGATGTGATCCTGTTTCCGCTCATGCGGCCGGTGGAGAAATAGCGGTATATCATGGATAGGTTTACAGAATTGGAGGGACCGGGAATCCGATGACGGCTGGCACATCGACGATATTTGCATCACGGATATTTAACCATAACTCTTCATAAAGCAGACAAGCATGCCGATATAGATTTAATGAGAGAAGTTTACAATAGGAGAAAAGGGAATAAAATAATTATTTTTCGTCCTTTTCTTTAATGAGGTTACACAATTATATATGATTAAATATAGAAAGGATGCATATTATTATGAAAAGATTTGGTTTGATTTTCATGCTTTTTGCCGTCGCCTTTGCGGCGCTGACCGGATGCGGAAAACCTACAGGCCCCGGCGGAATCGATGGATATGTATATGTTTTGGATGAGAACGCCCGCACCATGGGGGTGAGCAGGACTTTGCTCTCGGATCTGGAGGCGGGGACTTTCACCGCGGCAAGCGGAGCGACGGTAGCCCTAAATACGGGGCAAAGCGCCATTTCCGGGGAAAACGGCTTTTTTTTGTTATCCGGTATTGATCCCGGAGACTACATTTTAACTATTACATACGGAAGCTATACTCCCTTGAATTTAAACGTTCATATCTCACCGGGCACGATTACGCACGTTAACATTAATCGGATCCCCGCACCGCAAAAGACGTGGAATTTCCTGGTATACCTGGATGGAGACAATAATTTGGAATCGTATGCCATTTCCGATATCAACGAAATGGAACAGATAGGTTCTACCGCCGATGTAAACATCCTTGTCCTGGTCGATAGAATCCCCGGTTACGACTCATCCAACGGAGACTGGAGCGGCACAAGATTGTATTACGTGAAACAAGACGCGGATACTTCCACCATCAACTCTTATTTACTGGAGGACCTGGGCGAGCGGGACATGTCCAATCCCGCCACGTTGAAAGACTTCATCATTTACTGCCAAAAATATTTCCCCGCCCAGCACACTGTATTGACTTTGTGGAACCATGGAGGCGGGGTTTACCCGCGCTCATTATCCGCGCCGGAACGGAAAGTCAAAGAAGAAAAGATTCAACGGGCGCCCGAGAAACAATCCAGCGGCGCCAGAGGCATTTGCTGGGACGATACCACCGGGACGGGCGGTTTCGATTGCCTGACCACGGATGAAGTAGCTTCCGCGCTATCAAATGCCAGGGCCATTACAGGAAAGAAAATCGACATCATCAACATGGACGCCTGCCTGATGCAGACGCTGGAAGTGGCGTATGAATGGAGAAACGAGGCGGATTACCTGGTGGGGTCGGAGGAAACCGTTCCGTGCGACGGCAACGATTATGATTTGCTGCTTGGACATTTAACCGCAACTCCCAGTCAAACCCCGGAAACTTTCGCTATTACACTCGTCGATGACTATTATTCCTATTATTCTTCCACAACTTATACCACTTATTCCGCCATCAAATTGGGAACGGTTTTTGACACCTTTATGAATAATTTCAAGGCTTTGGCCACCAGGTTGAAAGACACCAGCGACCATACCGGTGTAATCAATGCATGGGATTATACTACATACTTTACTAATTATGAGAACAACGATATTTATGATTTCTGCCAGGAACTTATAACCTACTCTTCGGACGGTAATGTAACAAGCGCCGCGAGTAATCTGATAAGTTCGTTTGCAACCGTAGTCATTCATTGTCATAATACAAGCCCTTATACGACAATAGCACATGGCATGTATATTTTGCTTCCCGGCGATTCCGTCATATGGTCGGATTATTCCACGGAATATGTTAAACTGAAACTGGCCATGGACACGGACTGGAATGAATTCATTAGCGCGTTTGTAACTTGGTGATTCGTCTTTATTGCAATCAAAATACCGGGGTCCAAAACGGGCCCCGGTATTTTTATGGGCGGCGCAGAAGGAGGAATATCCGGCATATTGAATTCCCGGCGGTCTTCCAGCGATATGCGATTTTAGTTCCGCAGGTTATATTGCCCTCGCGCCGAACTTAAAAATTCAAGCAAAGCGGTTTTTGGACGTCTTTTTCCGGCAAGGAGGGCATATATGATGAAACAATTGTTCCTGACGGTATTGCTCTGCGTTTCCGGCATAAGCCTGGCGGCATGCGGGCGCAAGCTTCCCGGCGGACCGGGGGGCATCGACGGGTATGTATATGTCTTGGACGAGAACGCCCGCACTATGACGGCGGACAGGACTCTGCTTAAGGACCTGGAAGATGCGACCTTTACTGCGGCAAGCGGAGCGACGGTAGCCCTAAATACGGGGCAAAGCGCCGTTTCCGGGGAAAACGGCTTCTTTTCCTTCCCGGGGCTCGATCCCGGAAATTATATCGTGACTATTACATACGCAAGTTATAATCCCCTGGAGGTCAGCGTGAGAGTTTCCGCGGGGGCCACCACCCATGTAAACCAGCGTATCCCCGCTCCGGAAAAGGCATGGAATTTCCTTGTTTACCTGGACGGGGACAACGACCTGGAACCCTTTGCCATTCAAGATATAAATGAAATGGAACAAATAGGCTCCGGCAGCAACGTGAATGTTCTTGTCCTGATCGACAGAATCGCCGGCTACGATCTTTCCAACGGGGATTGGACCGGCGCAAGGCTGTATTGCGTGAAACAGGACGCCGATACCTCCACGATCAATTCGTATTTGATGGAAGACCTGGGCGAGAGGGATATGTCTGACCCCGATACGTTGAAAGATTTCATCATATACTGTCAGAAATACTTTCCCGCCCGGCATACGGTTTTGACGTTGTGGAACCACGGGGGCGGTGTATATCCGCGTACAGCGTCACAGCAGGATCTTATTGTGAAAGGGAGCGCGAAGAAGAAGTTTAAGCCTAAAAAAGCAAACGCGGTGAAGGGCATTTGCTGGGACGATACTGCCGGGGGTGATTGCCTGACTACGGATGAAGTGGCCAAAGCGCTTTCCGATGCCCGGAGCGTTACGGGGAAGAAGATCGATATTATCAATATGGACGCTTGTTTGATGCAAATGCTGGAAGTGGCCTATGAATGGAGATACGAGGCGGATTACCTGGCGGGTTCCGAGGAGACCGTACCCGGGGCAGGTAACTCCTATAATGTTTTACTGGGACATTTGACCGGCAATCCTTCTCAAACAGCGGAGGATTTTGCCGTAACGCTGGTGGATGATTATAATTATTACTATTCCTCCACAAACAATACTACCTATTCCGCATTGAGATTAGGAGAATATCTGGACTCCTTTATCGGCGACTTTAAGACAATGGCCGCTGCGCTTAAAAGCACTTCCGACTATGCCGGCGCGCATAATGCCTTTAATGCAACCACTTGTTTTGCCTATGCCGAAAACCGTGATCTTTACGATTTTTGCCAGGAACTTTCCGTGCGTTCCACGGATATTGCAGTCACCAGCGCGGCCGGTAATCTGATAAGCTCGTTTTCCAGCATGGTGATTCATTATCATAATACCATCCCATACAGTTCATCGTCGCCGGCGTACGGCATTGCCGTTTTACTCCCCGGAGATTCCGCCGTCTGGTCTATTTATTCAAGCGAATATCCCAGGCTGAAATTGTCCGCGGATACGGAATGGGATGAGTTTATTTCCGGGTTTATTTCCAGAACTGAAAAACAATCGAAAACAATCGAAAATTTCTCTTGACATTGCTTTTTAACCATGGTAATATATAAAAGCTGTCGGCGCTACTACATGACGCACAACAGAGAGAACCGGCAGTTAAATTTTGTTTTTCGGCTCATCTCTGAACCTTGACAACTAAACAGCAGAAAAGCGCCAGAATGGTATAAGAGAAGGAAGCGAAGGGTCCGAAGGGACCTTGTGGTTCTGTGGGTATGTGCCAAGGCACAGCCTAG
>JBLNCG010000046.1:0-109106 GCA_050260475.1 Bacillota bacterium | reverse complement strand
AGCAATTCCAGTTACGCCGGGGCGGTGTACAAGTATGTAGGCGTAACATACGGCCCGACCTGGCCCGCGACTTATCCGGGCGGGAGTTCGACCGTCAATAATTATGTGGATTGCCTCTACGCCTATAATGGAGGGGCGTTACCGACGCCGACGGTCACGCTGACGGCGACTCCCACGCTTTCCGCGACGCCTACGGCAACGCCCACGGCGACCCCGACGCTGACGCCGACCCTCACGCCCGGAATAACGCCGACGCCCATTGCTAAAGATACAATTCCGCTAGGGATTAATTTAAGCGGGGTTTGCGATTACTCGGATGAACTTCCCTTCAAGGATGTCTTCAAGTTGGTAAGAGCCTGGAACAATGACAATCCCAGCGGCCTGACCCTGGACGCCAACGGCTGGGTCACCTCCCTCGGCACGGTTGGAATTGCTCAAGCTCTTTGGGCCTGGCCTTCCACCAATCCCACCGGACAGTATGTGTGCCTGTACGACGGGGAGGGGACCGTGACCGTGGGATCCCCCAACGGATTCATTCAGGTGACAAGCAATAACCCGGGCCGGATTGAGTTCACCGTAAACACTCCCACCGGAAACGGCGTATGGACCGTAGACATCACCTCAACCAATCCGTCCAATTATGTGCGCAACATCCGGGTGATGAAGGCGGAATATGAGAGCACATATCTGACCGACCCGTGGAATCCGGACTTCATTTCCAAGATCGTCAACAGGTTTAATACGCTCAGGTTTATGGACTGGCAGGCGACTAATAATTCGCCGACGGTAAATTGGGCTGAACTCAGGCCGATGTCCTACTTTACGCAGAATTGCACTACGGCCACAGGCAAATCCCCGTCCATAGCCATCGGATACATGGTGGATCTGTGCAACCGTACCAATTCTAACGGATGGTTCTGCATGCCCCATCAGGCCAGCAATGATTTTATTACGCAATTTGCCACATACCTGCGGGACAACATGAATCCGAACCTGAAGATCTATATCGAGTATTCCAATGAATGCTGGAACTGGATGTTCAGCCAAACGGGCTACTGCCGCGATATGGGCGTGGCCCAGAATTTGGATCCCGATGAGGTGACGGCTTGGAGATACTTCTACGCCAAACGCAGCATTGAAATGTTCCATATATTCGAGTCGGTGTTTGCGGGGCAGACGTACAGACTGCAGCGGGTATTGGCATCGCAATTCGGATATTACTATATGACGACTTTGATGTTAAATTACGTATTCCCTGACGGGACGGGGCAAACGGCCGTCCAACACGCCGACGCTTATGCCGTCGCCCCCTATTTCGGCGGAGACGCGCACAATCAATCCGGCGTCGAGACATGGACCCTGGATCAGCTCTTTGCTTATCTAGACAGCGACGTGAATGGCTTGGGTACGCCAGGCCAGGGCGGCACGGTAAGACAGTCAATAATCGACAACTATTATTATTTCATCAATCCCGGCGCCGCTTTAACGCAACCCAATCCCAATCTCAAGATGCTGGCCTATGAAGGCGGGCAGCATTTACTGCCCATGGAGTCGGAGGCCCTGCTGACCCTGTTTACCAACGCCCAGCGGGATGACCGCATGCGCATCCTGTACAAACAATATCTGGACCACTGGAGGGAAAGCGGCGGGCAGATGTTCGAGATTTTCTCATCAGTAGGCAACTGGGGACGATGGGGCTTCTGGGGCATTCTGGAATACCTGTCCCAGGATATAAACGCGGCAAAGAAGCATAAAGCTTGCATGGAGTGGATCGACGCCAACCCTAAATGGTGGTGATAATTATTTGAAGCTAAGTAAGGATGGTTAATCGAGACGATGCAGCAAGTACGGCCGGTTCGCATGAACCGGCCGTACTTATGAGAACCGCCATGGACGATATTAATGCAAAAATCCATGGGAACCGACAATTAAGAATGGAATTTAAGAATAAATGATTTTTGTCGCACGTAATTCCGAACGTATGCCAAAACCACAGGAGGGATTTAAATGCTCAAGGAGCAAAAAAGATTGGAGCTTTACGGCCTTTTGGGGGAGCTGCCGCCGCGGGATACGGCGGTTTCCGCAAAACTGCTGGCAAAAGAGGAACGGGGCAATTTCGTTATTGAGAAATTGGTCCTAAGTTTAAACGGCATTGAACAGGTTCCGGCTTATTTTATCCGCCCCAAGGAGAACAGGGACAAAACTCCGGTTATATTATTCAATCATTCGCACGGCGGCAACTATCATGTCGGCAAGGATGAAGTCTTAAACAGCGCTTCTTATATGCACCAAAAATCTTACGCGGAAGAATTAGCGGCGTGTGGATATTCGATCCTGTGCATTGACGCCTGGGGATTCGGTGAAAGGCGAGGCAGGACCGAGGGCGAAATATTCAAGGAAATGTTATGGAAAGGTCAAGTCATGTGGGGAATGATGGTATACGACAGTCTTAAGGCCGTTGATTACATTTTTACCAGAGATGATGCGGATGTGGAAAGGATCGGCACCTTGGGTATGTCCATGGGAAGCACCATGGCATGGTGGACCGCCGCCCTGGACGAAAGAATAAAGGTCTGCGTCGATATCTGTTGCATGACTGATTTTCAGTCGCTCATTGAGTCGCAGGGAATAGAGCTTCACGGCATTTATTATTATGTGCCCGGGCTTTTAAAACGCTTTACCGCCGCCCAAATAAATTCTCTGATCAGTCCAAGGCCGCATTTGAGTTTGAATGGCATTTACGACCGGCTGACCCCGGAAAAAGGCTTGAATATTATCAATGAAGAATTAAAAAAAGCTTATCAGGAAGACGGCGCCGCGGAATGCTTCGAACTGAAAAAATATCCCGTAAGCCACCTGGAGACCATGGAAATGAGGGCGGAGGCGATCAGGTTTCTTAAAAAATGGCTTTAAGATGGAGCAATTTGCGTTGTTATGATAATTTTGCGTCTTGCCACCAAATATCGATTCCGCAAACTGGATGCTTGCTGGCAATCGTATGGTATGGTCTTCTGCCGCTGCTGTCCACTATCGAAGCATGAAGCCGGATACCCGAACGTTGAAAATGAACACAAAGAACACGGAATCGAGGAATAAGATATTATGATCAATGAAAATGCCTCGCGGATTGCCGCGAGGTATTTTTGCGAAGCGAACCCCCGCTATGCGGGGGGGGGTTTAGATGGCAAAATGGAAATAGGGACGTCCCCCGGGGAGAATAAAAAGCCGGATGTCCGAGGAATAGAGGATATTGGAAGCGCATGCGGAATTTATTTGTCGGGTGCTATGGAATAATCGGGAATTGAAAAATAGGCGTCAGCCAATAAGCGCCGGAGAGAGCAAAGGAAAGCAAAGCGGAAATCCTGCGGGAACTGCCTGAACCGGACTGCCATAAACCGCGGTGGCATATAACGGCCTTGAAGGTTTGCAAATAGGCTACTCAAGGCGGAATAAGGAGGGAAACATCGTGCGTACATTGTTTGCTTTTTTATGCGATTACGCGCAGGATCCCGGCAACGGGAAGATCGTTGCGGTGGGGGTCGGGATCGACAATTTCTTTGTGGCTGACTTGAATCAACCGGCGGCGCCGTTTCATTTTGTGGTCAGCCTGGAGGGGACCAGAAACGAAGCCGGCGCCAAACAATGCCAGATCTGCCTGATGGATGAGGATGGGAAGACGGTTGTGCCGCCGTTTCAAAAAGAACTGCCGGTGCTGGCCCCTCCCGTGGGCTTGAAGACCGGAATGAGAGTATTGTTGGGCTTCAACGGGGTAAAGTTTCCCAGGTACGGCCCTTATGTGATAAATCTCACCATCGACGGCCACGAATACGCCAACATTTCTTTCACCGTATCGAAACCGCCGGTCCCCGGCGGTGGGCATGTGCAATGAAATGTCTAGGGTACCGTCACAATCCGGTGAACCTTGCCGTCATCCACCATCAAATAATTTTCGTACACTTTTCTAAAATGAAATTCGTAAATGGAAAATGCGACAGCAGGGCCGCCACCGTCAACAGGCCGAGGGGCGGGAAGCCGGCTTTCTTGGAGATGAATTTCAAGGCGTAGGAAAAGCTCCAGTAGGTTTTGGGGTATTCCGGGTAAACCAAAAGAATTTTCATATTTATTTCCTTCCATCCGTTATCTTATCCAGACGTTTTTTTCAGCTCAACATGATCGAACCGTATGTTCAGAGCCTGGAGATTATACAATAATCAGGGAAAATGCCAAATCGCGAGGCCGGTCCGGGTTTCTTCCTGGAGTCTGCTCGTGATGGTATTGAAAATGGAATGAGGGCAGGCAACAGAGCCTTTCCCCTCTCACTTCCCCAACTTCTTCAACGCGTCCGCCAGAGCCGTGTTGATTGGCCCCGCGTCTTTTTGCCTTTGCAGGTACATGCCGACCTCCCGCCTGTTCATGCCGCCGCTTTCGCCCTCCCTGCGCCGGGTGAAATCAGCCGGTTTTTCACGGTAGCCGCAGGAGCAGGTGAAGGTTTTATGGTCTCCCTCGCCGCGGATTTCCATTTTTTTGCGGCACTGGGGGCACCGGGCGTTGGAGACAAAGGAAACGCTTTGGCGGTAGCCGCATTCGCGATCCTGGCATACGAGCATCTCGCCGCGTTTCCCTTTTACCGCCAGGAGAAATTTACCGCACCTGGGGCATTTGGTGCGGGTCAAATTATTGTGGCGGTAAGTCTGGCCGCTACCGGCCACCGCCTGCACGAGACCTGCGGCATAGGAGCGGATACTGTTGATAAAGACGCCGCTTTTGGCCTGCCCTTTGCTGATGGCCGAGAGCTGTTGTTCCCATTTGCCGGTCAATTCCGGGGACTTCAATTCCGCCGGGACTAGGCCGATCAGTTGGATCCCCTTGGAAGTGGGGATAATCTCCTTGCCGTTCCGCTCCAGATAAAAGGAGTTGAAGAGCTTTTCGATAATCTCCGCGCGGGTGGCGGGGGTGCCAAGGCCGCTGGATCTGTCCAGAGCCTCCTTTAGCGCCTGATCTTCCACCATCTTGCCCGGATGCTCCATGGCGGAAAGCAATGTGGCTTCGGTATATCTAGCCGGGGGCTTGGTCTTGCCGGGGATCGACCTCGCGGATATCACCGGCAGTACATCTCCTTTGCGAATTTCCGGCAGGGATTGGTCGGGATCTTCCGCGTCATCCTGGTCTCCGAAATCCTCAATTCCTTCATAGACGCTGCGCCATCCCTTGGATCGGACTATTTTGCCTTTGGCGGAAAAAACTTCCCCTTTGATGTCTACTTTAACGACGGTCTGCTCATATTCAAAGGGAAGGGAGAGGACGGCGAGAAAGCGTTTGGCGATCAGGTCGTAAATTTTCTGCTCCTCCGTGCTGAGTCTGGAGAGATCCACAGGCTGCTCCGTGGGGATGATCGCATGGTGGTCCGTGACCTTCGTATTATCCACGAATCTCTTGGAGGGGGATATCTTTTGTTTTAGAAGATTCCGGGCAAAGACGGCGTAAGGGCCCACGGCGACGCTTTTCAAACGCTCGGGCAGGGTGGGCACGATGTCCTCGGTGACATGGCGGGAGTCCGTACGGGGATAAGTAACCAGTTTATGGGTTTCGTAAAGTTGCTGCATTATGGATGACGTCGATTTAGCTGAAAAACCATACCTGCGGTTGGCGTCCCGCTGCAATTCCGTCAAATCATAAGCCAGCGGGGGAAGCTCTTTTTTGGCTTCCTTGTTTACCTCCAGCGCGGCGCCGTTTTGGCCGCGGATTTTGGCGACGATTTCTTCGGCTTTCTGCTTGTCGAAAACGCGGGTTTGCCCGCTTTTGGCGTCCTGCCACCGCAGGGAAAAGCCGTCGGTTGCGGCCTGTATGGTCCAATAGTCTTTCGGGACGAACCTTTTAATCTCGTTCTCCCTGGCCACCACCATCGCCAGCGTGGGGGTCTGGACGCGGCCGGCGGAAAGCTGGGCGTTGAATTTGCATGTCAAAGCCCTTGTGACGTTCAATCCTACCAGCCAGTCGGCTTCCGCGCGGCATTCCGCGGAGGCGTAAAGGTTGTCGTAAGCCGCGCCGGGTTTCAAGTTGTCGAACCCCTCCCGGATGGCCCTGTCGGTCTGGGAGGAAATCCAAAGGCGCCTGATGGGCTTGCGCCAGCCGGCTTTTTTTATGATCCATCTGGCGACAAGTTCTCCCTCGCGGCCCGCATCCGTGGCGACGATGATCTCGTCGAGCTCCGGCATTTTCATCAGGTTTTTGATCACGTTGAATTGGCGGGAGGTCTCCCTGATGACCACCAGTTCCATTTTGGGAGGCATCATGGGGAGATCCTCGATCTTCCATTGTTTGTATTTGTCATCATAAAATTCGGGATCCGCGAGGGTCACCAGATGCCCGAGGGCCCAGGAAACTATGTATTTCCCCCCCGCAAAAAACCCGTTGCCTTTCTGGGTGCAGTTCAAGACTTTGGCGATATCGCGGCCTACGGAAGGTTTTTCGGTTAAAACAAGGCTTTTGCCCATGCGCAGGACTCCTTATGATTTATTTTTCAATTTAATTATAACAGAAAATATCATTTGCATACAATTTTATATGCAAAGCAAGCAAGCGTCGGAAAAAATGCGCCATATCAGCCTGGACGATGAGGCGATAGAAAGCAAGTCGGAGATCATTAAAGCAATTAACATATCAATCAAAAAGATCAATTTTATTAGAGGATTTTTAATTCTGATGGGAAATTATAGTTTATCATTAAAATTAGGAGGGATATCATGAAAAAGCTGGTTATCGTACTTTCCTTATTGGGCCTTATGTCGACGGTTTCTCTTCAAACCTTGGGCGCCATTCATAGTCCGGATGAGGATTGCATGTACTTAGGCAATCCCGTGAGTCTTATGCTGGATATTTTCGAAAGTATCTTTTCCATCAACACGGCGGAACAGTGGTATTCCATCGGCAAGCCTTCGCAGTCCGTCAGCGGCGGCTTCAATTATCACGAAGACATATCCATTTTGAGGGTTGATTACAGCCAGGATGAATTTACATTCGCTTCCGGGGCGGCTTATTTACCCGACGGTGGGGATTCTCTCAACCATATCCGGGGGAGCTACGTCCATGAGACGGGAATTTTCGGCGGTCTTGACTATATAAGCGAATCGGGTTATTCAGACTTATTCGCTTCTGTGGGATACCGGTATATGCTGGGAGAAGACGGCTTCATCGCGGGCAGCGTAGATTATTACACGGATGAATCCCAACTTATCGGTTATGATATCGATGCCAAATATTATTTGGAAAATATGAAATTGTACGGCCAGATCTATATTCCGGACGAGGGGGATACCTTCTTTGAGGCCGGATGCAACATGAAACTGAACGATGAAGTTACCGGCGGCGTTCACTACGTGACGGTAGAGGGTGAAAACGGATATGCGGCCGGGCTGACCTGGGCTCAGGATCAGTTTGCGCTCAACGGCGAAATCGGTTCGGATATATTTTTTGACGATTATTATTCCGTGGGAGGCTCTTTCGATCTGAGCGAGCAGTTCACCGCCGGCTTTCAGTATATGTCATACGACTTGGCGGATGAGCCGGTTTACGGTGTCTTTGTTAAATATAAAGGCGGCAGCTTTATCATAAACCTGTCCTTCGCCATAAGCGACGTCATTATTTAAACGGCATATTCTCAAGAAATCCGGGATTGAACCTTCAAGGGCTCAATAAAGGAAAACGGCCCCGCATGCGGCGGGGCCATTTTTACATATTTTTTAAGGAGGAACCATGTCCTACTTACCCGATGTCAATCGTTACGCCGGAATGCAATACAACCGCTGCGGGCGGAGCGGGTTGAAGCTGCCCGCGATTTCCCTGGGATTGTGGCACAACTTCGGGGGGGAGGCGGCCTTCAAGAACAGCCGTGCCATGATCCGCCGCGCCTTTGATCTGGGCGTCACCCATTTCGATCTGGCCAATAACTACGGGCCGCCGCCAGGATCCGCGGAGAAAAATTTCGGCCGGATCATACAACTGGATCTGCGCCCTTACCGCGATGAGATGGTCATCTCCACCAAGGCGGGATATTATATGTGGCCGGGGCCATACGGCGAATGGGGCTCCAGGAAATATCTCCTGGCCAGCCTGGACCAGAGTTTAAAAAGAATGGGGCTTGACTACGTAGATATTTTTTACCATCACCGGCCGGATCCCGAGACGCCGCTTGAAGAAACAATGTCCGCGCTGGATGCGGCGGTGCGGCGGGGGAAGGCGTTGTATGCGGGAATTTCCAATTACAAACCGGGGGAGGCCAAGGAAGCCATCGGTATATTGAAGCAACTAGGCACGCCGTGCGTGATACATCAGCCATCCTATTCCATGTTCAACCGCCGGGTTGAGCCGGAGCTGCTGGACCTCCTTAAACAAGAGGGCGCCGGATGCATCGCGTTCTCGCCTCTGGCGGGCGGGTTGCTTACGGACAGGTATCTGAACGGGATTCCGGCGGATTCCCGCGCGGCTGGGCCGAGTATTTTCTTAAAAAAAGAACATATCACCGGGGATTACTTGAATAAGGCCAGGAAACTTAATGATTTGGCTCAATCAAGAGGCCAGACCCTGGCTCAGATGTCCCTGGCCTGGGTATTGCGCAGCGGCAAAGTCACCTCGGCGTTGATTGGCGCAAGCAAACCAAGCCAGATCGAGGATTGTGTGAAGGCGCTTGAAAAGCTTGATTTTGCTCCCGCGGAACTGGAGCAGATCGAGAACGTGTTGAAATAGCCGGGAAACAAGGACATACCATAATAATTATCATAACAGGGAAAGAAGTTTTTACTGGATAATTTGGAGAAGATGATGAGTTATCAGTAGGACTTCCTGCACGCGATAAAAAAAGAACCCAGCAAGTGCGGGTTCTTTCTATTTTGCCATATTACCGGCATCGGGGAGATTAGTCCGGAAAACTTATTCAATTTCATCCAGCCCTGCCGCGTGCCGGTTTGCAGCGGGATCCCCGGCGGCGTAATACAAACCGCTGTCATGATCTATATAAAGCATGACAGGCGTGCCGATAGGGGATTCGGATATCGTAAGTTTGTGCCCGCGTTTGCTCAATTCCCTCTGAACTTCCTCAGCGATTCCTGCATTGATGTTGAGCGACCCGGCCTGGATAAACGTCCGCGCGCGGTCGGGATCGGGGTTGAAGGAATCCTGATGGTGGGAAGTGGCAAAGCGCGGCGCGGTAACGGCTGCTTCCGGCAGCATTCCGAACTCGATAAAATCCAGCAGCAGGTTCAAGGCGACCTGGTCCTGCAAATCCCCGCCGGCGACGCTGATGGCTAAAACCGGTTTACCGTTCTTCAAAACCAGTGTGGGGGTAAGGGTGATGCGCGGGCGCTTCCCGGGTTGAATGCAATTGGGATGGCCCGGCGTGGTATTAAGGCTGAGCAAGCGGTTGCTGTAAGAGACTCCCGTCTTTCCCGCAAAGCAATCCGGGGCGTTGGCGCTTGGTGTGGCGGCGATTACATTTCCCCATCGGTCGGCAACCACGCAAGTCGTCGTCCCGCCGATTCCAGGCATGAATATACCCGGTCCTTTCAGCGGTTTCATATGATACGGATCTCCCGGGCGGGCTTCCAGTGAAGCTCTTTGCATATCGATCAAAGGCCTGCGGATCTCCGCATATGCATCGGAAAGAAGCGCGGCCAAGGGGACGCCGACAAAGGCCGGATCGCCGTAATAGGCGTCGCGGTCAGCCATAGCCAGCTTGATGGCCTCGGTGACCACGTGCATGTAATCGGCGGACAGGCGTCCCTGCGTTTTTAAATCAAAGCCCTCCAGCAGGCGCAATGTTTGACAAAGATAGGGACCCTGCGTCCACGGCCCGCACTTGCAGACGGTATATCCCCGGTAATCGACCGTCACCGGATCCTCAATCAGTGTAACGTGGGCGGCCAAGTCCTCCCGGCGGAGGAAGCCGCCCTTCTCTATATAATAAGCCTCCAAGTCCTGAGCGATGTCGCTGCGGCATTTATTTCGCCCATAGAAACGGCCCGCCGCGGCTTTCAACTTTTCCTTGCGGCCGCCTGGTGCAATCCTTTCCTCCTCCGTCATCTTGCGTAAAGTGGCGGCTAGATCCGTATGCCAGCCCTTTTCCCCCTGATCAAGTATGGATAAGACAGGCTCCGTCACTTCATGCAGTGTTTTCGTTCCGTATTCGGCCAGAAGTGTGACGCAAAGGTCGACCACGGAAGGAACGGGGGCCATCTTCATATCTCCGTTGCCCGGAATGCCGTTTTGCATATACCAATCAACGGCCGCCTGCGAAAGCGGCGCGCGCCCCTGGCCGCTGAGCACTTTTACCTCCCGCTTTTCGGCGTCATAAAGAATGACGGGCACTTCCCCTCCAATGGAACAATAGCCGTGATCCGTAACATTGAGGGCGAAGATGGTAGCCGCCGCCGCATCCGCCGCATTACCGCCTTTTCGTAGGATATGGATTCCCGCTTGAACAGCCAGCGCATGCCCGGCGGCCACAACGCCGGTTTTGCCCTGGGCCTTCCAGCCTATTTTCGAAGCATTCACATTTTCCATCGTTGCTCCTTCCTTTATTTCCGGCTTTAACCTGTATTTTGGATGTTCCGTATTATCTTGATAATATTTGCCGTTTTCTTGAATTCGCCTGCCTCGCGTGAAAATTTTTCAAAACAGCAATATCCCTTGACGAGCAGGACGGGAAATGATAATAATTAAAAAGAGGCTGATGAATTGAAGAATGTTCACGCAAAAGACACAATTGGCTATTATGATTAATTCCGGCAAGTATTAAACAGAAATCCCAATCACAGGAATGAAGAAACGTAAAAAAGGATTTGATGTCCAGGGGGAGGAATACATGAAAAAAATCATTCCATTTGCGGCGGCCATATGCCTGGCGGTTTTGTCCCGGTGGAGCGCGCTGGGGGAGGAAGTCCGTCCGCTTACGCTGGACGAGGCGGTACAATTCGCCTTGAAAAACGACCCGGCAGTGGTCATCGCCCGCCATGGCCTGAGCAAGGCCAAGCTGGCGTTGAAACAGGAGGTATGGAAGGTTTTCCCCCGTGCTGAAGTGGAAGGTTTTTACGGTTACGATCCGGATAGCGGCAAATACCCGTATGATTATACGGTTGCCATAAAAGAAAACATCCCCACCGGGCTTAACTTTTATGGGAACAAAGTGGTAACCGGCATCGAGGCGGCATACTGGGAGCAGCTCAACCAGGAGATGCAGGTGAAGATCGCCGAGGCGCGGGCGATCTGTGATGTCACCGCATTGTACCTGGAAACTCTGAAAGCCGGGAACGTCAATGATCTTGAGCGGAAAAACCTGGCGCGGGCGGAGGAAACGGACCGCCTGGCGGCGGAGCAGTTGAAAGTGGGGCGCATATCCGGCACGGACCGGTTGAAGACCCGGAACAATCTTGTGGAAGCGCGGTTGAATTATGAAAGGAGCCGCAAGGATTATGAGTTGGCCCTGATGCGCCTGGGCATGCAAATCGGCTTGGGGGATCAGGAGCGAATCAAGCCTGCCGCCGAATCGCACACGGAACCTTCCGGTCTTCCCCCCGCCAAGGAAATGCGGGATGCAATCCTGCGCGATCGCTTGGAACTGAAGCAGGCCGTCTTCGAGATCAAAAAAGCTGAGCGGGTGCTGGCGCAAGCCAAAAACGAAATCCTCCCGGTACTCACTATAGGTATGAACCGCAGCATTGAAAAGAGGGATGAGAATGAATCCGGGACGCTGGAATTCGGCATCACATATAATTTTCTGACCGGCGAGTTCTCCTGGTACTCCTCGGGAAACAGGAAATATCCCGTCCCAGTTACCGCCGAACCGGATAAAGGCCGGCTTCTCAAACTTACCCTGACCTGGACCCTGGACGGCGGCGCGGGCAGCGGCATCAAGGCGGCGGAACTGGATGTGGCCAGCGCTAAAACCAGAAAAGAGCAAAAAGCGGCGGACCTTATCCTTGAGCTGGAACAGGCCAGGGCCAATTACGAGATGGCGGAGGCGACCACAAATGCCAGGGAGGAGGAGATCCCTTATTACGAAAAGGAGACGGAAGCCAAGCGCCTGGAGTATAGATTGGGGAGCGCCTCCCTGGCGGATGTTTCCGAGGCTGAGTTGAATCTGGCCGCAGCATATACCGCGGCTCTTAAAGCCAAATACGACCAAAATATCGCGTGGCAGAAGCTGCAGTTGGCCCTGGGAAAATTCTACGGGTTTAAAGTCCGGGCGTCCGGGCGATAAATCCTAACAGGCCGGTTTCCCGGCCTGATTTCCGAAGGAGAAGAGCAAATGAACAAAAAGTATATGTTAATTGCGGGAGTGGTTTTGGCTGCGCTTATCGGCATCTTTTGGATTTCCAGGCCAAACCGGAAAATTTCGGCCACTGGGGGGATTTTAGATTTCGTTCCGGTGGTGCGGACGGATTTGAGCGAGAAAGTGGATGCCACGGGGAAGGTGAGGGCTGCCATAAGCCTGGATCTATACCCGGGCTACAGTGCATGCGTGAAGAAACTGCTGGTCAAAGCGGGAGACAAGGCCAGGGAAGGCGATCTGTTGATGGTGCTTAATTCGCCGGCCATGCGGGATCAATGGGTGGAAGCGGAGTCCAACTTGAAGCAGGCCGAGTTGAACCTGGCCCTGGCGAAAAACGAACTGGAGCGGCTGCAGGCTTTGCTGACGATTCAAGGAGCCTCCGCGCAGGAAGTGGAAAATGCCCGCAATAAAGCTGCCATAAATGAGGAACAGGTAAAGATTGCCCGCTTTAAACTGGACGGAATGAAGGCTTACGCGGATTACCGCTTCCTGGACACAAACCGCGAGGATATCCAGATCCGGGCGCCTTTCACCGGGGAGGTCGGATGGATCAATATACGGAACGGAGCGTCGGTAACCCCCGAAACCTTGCTGGGGACCTTTTTAAAGGGAAATGTCCTGGAGATAGAGGCGGAAGTGGATGAAAGCGAAATCGGCATTGTCAAGCCCGGACAGCGGGTGTCCATCGTCTATTCATCCGAGGAAAGCGCCGGAGTTGTCGCGGAGGTGGGTAGCACCGGTATGGAGACCTCCGGAGTGGTGGTCTTCCCGATCCGGGTGAAAGTGGTTAGGAATAACGGCGGTCTGAAGCCGGGGATGTCCGTGGATATAAATATCATCGTGCAAAAAAGGGAAAATGTCCTGGCCATGCCGGCCGCCGCTTTGATGGAGCGGAACGGCGGGACCATGGCGGCGGTCAAACGGGGCGATAAAACCGTGTTTGTGCCTGTCAAAATCGGCGCCAGAAGCGGCGTAATGGTGGAAGTCCTCTCTGGCCTGAAGGAAGGCGACAGGGTGGGGGTCAGAACACCGGAAACCTCCCCGCAACAAAACGGGGAACACCGCGGCAGAGGACCGGGTATGATACGCTTCAGGAGGTAGCGCGATGATCGAGGTCGTGAATATAAGCAAAATTTACCGCATGGGGGATGTGGAGGTAAAGGCGCTGCAAGGGGTTTCCCTGTCCGTCGGGGAAGGGGAGATGATCGCCGTCATGGGGCCGTCCGGCTCCGGGAAATCGACTTTCATGAATATTTTGGGATGCCTGGATCGGCCCACCTCCGGATCATATAAATTGGACGGGCGCGAAGTATCTGGTTTAAGCCAGCGTGAACTGGCCGTCCTGCGCAACCGCACCATAGGTTTTGTCTTTCAATCATTCAACCTGCTTCCCCGCTTGAACGCCCTGGAGAATGTGGAACTGCCCCTGGCTTACGGCGGGGTTCCGGCCGGGGAAAGGAGCCGCCGCGCCAAGATCGCCCTTTCCAAAGTAGGCCTGGCGGAGCGTATGCATCATAAGCCAAAAGAGCTTTCCGGGGGACAACAGCAAAAGGTGGCTATCGCCAGAGCTCTGGTCAACGAACCCAGGCTGCTTTTCGCGGATGAACCTACCGGCAATCTGGATTCCCGTTCCGGGACGGAGATCATGCAGATCTTTCAGGATTTGCACAGCTTCGGGATGACCATCATTCTTGTGACGCACGAACATGATATCGCCAGGTTTACGCAGCGTATCGTGAGTTTCAGGGATGGAGCGGTGGTTGGCGATGAGCTGATCGCTCAGGTGGAAGCCGGGGAAGAGGTGACGGCATGAAGCTCTCGGAAAATGTAATGATGGCGGTAAAAAATCTGCAGAGCAATAAGATGCGCTCTTTTCTGACCATGCTGGGCGTAATTATCGGCGTTGGCGCCGTGATTACCATGGTATCCCTGGGCGAGGGCGCTAAAAAACAAATCACGGACCGCATCAAGCAGATGGGCTCCAACCTCCTCATCATCTCCCCGGGCCACGGGGGCAGAGGGGGAAGCTTCGGCAGGACCAACAGCCTGACCATGGATCTGGTGGATAAAATCAAGAACAGCACTTCGTTTATTTCCGGCATCGCTCCCGAAGCAAGGTCCGGCAGGCTGGTCAGGGCGGGAGCAAACAGCATCGAGACGTCCATTATCGGCTGCACTCCGGCTTATCAGTGGGTCCGGAATTACAAGGTGGACATCGGGCGGTTTTTTACCGGGGAGGAATTGCGCGACAACCGCAGGCTGGCGGTAATCGGCACGGAGATAGCGGAAGAACTGTTCCCCGGCGTCAATCCCATCGGAAGGGAAATAAAGATCGACCGGGTGCGCATGGAGATTATCGGCGTCCTGGCGGAAAAAGGGCAGAGCGGCTTCGGCAGCGGGGACGACGTGGTGCTGGTTCCCATTACCACCGCCATGCACAGGGTAAGCGGGAGCAATTATTTGAGTTCCATCAGCATCCAGGTGGAAAGGGAGGATTACATGGACTACGTGAGCAGGCAGATCAACGCCCTGCTCATGGCGGAATTGAAAGATGAGGAAAAATTCGAGGTAAACAACATGGCGGAAATGCTGTCCGCGGTTCAGGATATGACCAGGACCTTCACCATGCTCCTGGCCGGCATAGCCGCGGTATCCCTGCTGGTGGGCGGCATCGGCATCATGAATATCATGTTGGTTTCGGTTACGGAAAGGATCAGGGAGATCGGGGTGCGTAAAGCCGTGGGCGCTCAAAAGGAAGAGATCCTGGCGATGTTTTTGATCGAGGCCGTCGTGTTGAGCCTTACCGGGGGAATTCTCGGCATCACCTTGGGATGGATCCTGGCGACCGTGCTTTCACTGCTGCTGCAATGGACGACGGTGATCACCCTGTTCCCGGTGTTTGTGGCGTTTGTTTTTTCCTTGGCCGTAGGGCTGTTTTTCGGGGTCTACCCCGCATACAAGGCCGGGGAGTTGAATCCCATAGAAGCCTTGAGGCATGAATGATTTCAATGAACAATTATCATTTACAACTGTTAGAGTTAATGTATAAAGCTGGATGGGGGTATAGAGGGTGAGGGTTAGTTCATACTCTCCCCATCGTCACCAGTCCCAGCAGCAAGGCGTTAAGAAACAGGATCACCCCGGCGATGAGCCATGAAAATATTTTGGTCCACGGACCGTTTACAAAGTTGCCCATAAGGTCTTTCCGGCTGGTGATGATGATCATGGGTATGATTGCCGCCGGCAGGGCGAAGCTCAGACAAACCTGGCTTAAAAGCAGGGCCTTCATGGGATTGACGCCCGCGGCGATAATCACGATGCCGGGGGCCATGGTCAGGAAACGCCGCCGGTTTAGGGGAATGTCGATGTCCACGAAGCCCTTCATGATGGTTTGCCCGGCCATGGTCCCCACCGCGGAGGAGGAAAGTCCCGAGGCCAGCAGGGCGATGCCGAAAGCCGTGCTGGAAAGGCCGCCAACCAGCGGAGCCAGGGAACGGTGGGCTTGTTCGATAGTCTCAACGACCAGGCCGTGCCGGTGAAAAACCGCGGCGGATACCACGACCATGGCGGCGTTGATGATGAAGGCGATGTTCATGGCGAGGATGATGTCGATTTTTTCCAGGCGCAGGTGGCGCTTTTTTTGTTCCGGGGACTTGTCGCCATTACGGCATTGCACAAGCTGGGAATGGAGGTAGATCACGTGAGGCATCACGGTGGCGCCCAGCATGCCAGCGGCGATGAGAACCGCCTGGCCGTTGGAAAGCGCGGGGATCAGGGTGTGTGAGGCCACCGCTCCCCAGTCGGGCTTGGTGAGGACCAATTCGATGACATACGCTGAGGTAATTACCGCCACCAGTGCGGCAATCGTGAATTCCACCACACGCTGGCCGTATTTTTCCACGTAAACCAGGAAGAAAGTCATGATGCCCGTGAGAATGCAGGCGTAAAACATGGGAATTCTAAAAAGCAGGTATAACCCAAGCGTCCCCCCGAGGAATTCCGCCAGATCCGTGGCCATGGAAGCCGCCACGCCGATAATCCATAAGAACCAGTTCACATTACGGCTGAAAAGTCTGGCGCACATCTCCGGCAGGTTGCGGTCCGTGGCGATCCCCAGTTTGGCCGACAGGGTCTGGCAGACGATGGCCATGATATTGCTCCACAGGATCACCCAGAGCAGGCTGTAGTTAAAAAGCGACCCCCCGCTGATGTTGGTGGCGAAATTCCCCGGATCTATGTAAGCCACGCTGACGATAAAGGCCGGGCCGAGATATTTAAACAGGAGTCCGATTTTTTTACGAAGTTGTATGAAAGGAGAATGATCTTCCGGTAAAGGAAGAGAAGTCTTTCCCGCCATGCCCGTCACCTCTTTACAATCCGATTGGCGCGTTTCATCCGAAGACCTCTCGGAAAAATCCGATATTCCTATTTCCAAACCTCCAACCTTAACATCCGGTCTAGCCACGTCTAAAAATTTTTCCCATGTGCAATATATGTCAGTTAAAAGAGAAATGCGATGAATACAATTAAATAGTGACATGATCCCAAGGGGGGAACCGGCGCTATGAAATCTTACGACGGCTTTTATACAGTGCGCGGTTATCAACTGCTGGAGCACGAAAAAAAGCTCCTGACGCCGGCAATGGAGGACTACCTGGAGATGATCTACCGCCGCAGCCTTGAGAAGGAATCGCTGCGCGTGAATGAAATAGCCGAGCTGCTTAATGTTCAAGCCTCTTCGGCGACTAAAATGATCCAAAGGCTTGCGGTTATTGGTCTGATAGATTATGAAAAATACGGATACATCCTGCTGACCGCGCGGGGCAGGGAAATCGGAGCGTTCTTGTTGAAGCGCCATGCTATAGTGGAGCAATGTCTGAAGAATCTGGGGATCAGGGATACCCTGCTGGTGGATACGGAACTGGTGGAGCATCACATCAGTATGGGGGCTTTACAAAATTTGGAAAAGTTGAATCTGTTTTTTGAGAAGCATCCGGAGGCGTACCGGAAGTTTGCGGAATTTGAAGTGGAACACCCGTTTCATTGCCCGTAAAAATAAACTCATGTCGAAATATCACGATTTTTCGAGTTCGGTTCGAGAGAGCGTTTGCGTTGTTATGGCAATTTACGTCCTGCCGCTAAATATCGATAGCCTTGGCAGCCATACGCCATATTTAGCGGCAAGACCTTTAGCGGCAAGACTTTGAATTAATGTTAATGTAACAATTTCCTTTCATAAAAACTGCGCCACGGGTAAAACGAATGAAAGCACACAGCCGTGGCCCGGGGTGCTTTCCGCCCAGATGCGGCCCCCGTGCGCTTCCACGAGTTTCTTGGCGAGATAAAGCCCGAGTCCTGTTCCTTCGCGGATTTCCATAGCCCGCCGTGTCCGGTAATAGGGTTCGAAGATATGGGGCAGTTCGTCCTGGGCCAGTCCGGCGCCCTGATCCAAAACCGACACGGCCAGTTCGCGGTCGCGGGACTGGAAGGTTACGCCCACCGGGGTCCCCGGCGGAGAATATTGATAAGCATTGGTAAGGATATTTACCAGGATCTTTTCCAGAAAGACCGGATCCGCGAGGACTACCGGCAGCGGCTGTTTAATGGTTTCCACGGAAAGGCGTGCGGGATCCAACCGGTCCTTCAATTTTTCCTGCAGGTTCAGGACAAAGCTGTGCATGTTGATCTCCTGCCTGTTGAAGCGTATTTGACCCTGATCCAGGCGGGCGGCGTCCAGGATATCCTGGATCATGGCGCCGGCGCGGCTTGCTGCGGCAAGCATCCCCTGTACGGCTTTATTGAGCCACTCCACATCCGTGCGGTGCTGCTCCACGGAAGATGCAAAACCGGTGATCTCTTTGATGGGGACGAAGATGCTTCTGGGGATGCTTTCCACAAGCCTGGATTTATATAATGTCAAGGCGTGGTAATCCGTAACGTCGCGGAAAGTGATCACCCCCGCCAGGGTGTGGCCGGTATCGCCGGGCAGCATGCGCCCGCTGACGATCAGTTTGCGCTTTTGCCCTGGGGCTTGCTCTTCCTGGTATTCCTGCTCCGCAAAGTGTTCGGCGCCCCCCATTAATTGTTGCGCGGGCCTTTGTTCCGCCCAGGAGAATTTTTTCAGGACTTCCTGTGGAAGCTGCCGGCCTTCCAGCCCGGAGATTCTTACAGCCGCCTTGTTTCTGAACAATACGCCAGAAAATGTGTCGAAAATCGTTACGCCTTCCTGGATATTATCCATGACGGTTTTCATGATCTCGCTCTGTTTCCTTATTTCCATGCGTTCAACCGCCAGTTCCTTATGCAGCAAAGCGTTATCCTTCTTTGCCTGTTCCCGCTCCGTGACATCCCGCCCCACGATCATGACGGATACGGCTTCGCCCTTGCCGTCCATGACGGGCTCCAGGTTCCATTCAAACATCAGCTCCATGCCCACCCCGTTGATGAGCCCGAAGATATTCTGGAATCCCTTCATCTCCTGCAGGACTTTCAGGAATACATAGCGGGCGTTCTCCTGTTCCCGGGCGGGGATCAATGTCTCGATCCAGTTGGCGCCCTTTATTTGAGCCCCCCGGCGGCCGGTGATTTCCTCCAGGTACTGGTTGCACTTGATCAGTGCCCCCCTGGCATCCGCCAGCATCACCGGGCAGCGCGCCGTTTTCATGAAGTTCTCCGATGCCATGCGTTCATGGGCCACTTCCTGCTCCAATTTTTTCAGATCCGAGATATCCTGGCCTATACTCAATATACCTGCCGGTGAGCCGTCACCGCCGGCCGCCGGAATATGGGTCCAGGATTGGCAGCGGTGCGCCGCATCGGCGAGTTCGCATTGCAGCGGGCGGCCAGGGTGCTTCCAGAGCCCGTCCCGGATTGTCTTCCAGGTCAGCTCTTTTTCATGGGGATAAAGGGCGCTCCATAACTTTTCCATGGATTCGCCGGTTTTTAACCCCAGAATTCTGCTTCCGTATGCATTGATGAATTTTATAACGCCTTCCGCATCCGAGCGCAGGATCAGTGCGGGGGTATGATCCGCCAGAAGGTTGTATTCCGCGCTGCTTTTATCCAGGGCTTGCGATAACTCCGTGCGGACGGTCTCCGCCCGGCTTAGTTCCCAGACAGCGGCGGCGTAACGGGCGAAAGATTCCAGCAGGCTGTAATCCGGCAATGAGCTTTGAGAACAAGCCAGGACGATCAGGGCGCCGATGATCCTCCCGCCGACCATCAAGGGGATAAAAAGGGTATGTTCCACCTTGAGCTTTTCCTCGATTTCCCGGCAGATCGGCGCGGCGGCTCCCTCCGGATTAAGAGAGGATAACCCAGGAATCTTTACATTGATCCCGTTTTCCATTTTGGAGAAAACATCCTCTGCCACATGCCAGTTCAGCTTGTTCAAATCCGGTCCGAGGATTGCGGACAGCCTGTCAAGAAGCGGCTGCGGTCCGTACACACCCCGGGAGAATGATTTGCGGTCCTTGGAGCTGACCGAGTTTACGATCACTACGGCGTCTTCCGTAAATTCCCGGGCAAATTCGCCGATGGCGGAGCTCAAAACATCCTGAACAGGGAGTCCCTTTACGAACTGCTCCGCAAAACGGGCAAAAGTGGTAAGGTTTTTCTGGTGCCGTCCGATCCGCTCCTCCATGTCTTTAAGATGCGAAACATCCTCTACGATGCCTTCGATAAAAACGCGGCGCGCCAAATCCTCGCTTTTATAAGCCGTCAAAGATGCCGTCAAGTCCATGCCCCTGGATGTCTTCGCCTTGAGGGTCCTTTGCTTGATGAGATTTTGCTTCAGGACCGCATTAGTCAAGTTGTCCGGCGCGCCCGGCGCCGGAAAAAGGCAGTCCAGGCCGATCCCGCTCAAGTCATCCGTGGACGCCAGCTCGAACATGGAAAGAAAGGCGGGATTGGCCTGGAAAAAGCCGCCGTCGTCGGCCCGGTACCGGAATACCCCTTCCCGCAGATTGTTGAAAAGGCTATAATATTGCTGTCTGGCGTAAACGGCGGTTTCCTCGGCCCGGCGCAATCCGGTGAGATCGAGGATGACGCCTATCCCCCTGCAGGCTTTGCCTTTTTCGTCGGGAACGATTCTGCAGGATTCACTCCACGTAAGTATGGCGCCGTTTCGCCTTTGCACGCGATAGGTCTCGCGCCACGGTTCCATCTCTTTCAGGTGGGATTTCACGGCGGATGCGTAATTATTGAGATCGTCCCTGTGGATCAGACGCTCTTTTTCCTCCCATGAACGGGGGAGCTCGCTTTTGGGAAAGCCCGACACCTTTTCATGGCTGCCGGACCATTTGAGCGCGCCGGATGGGATGTGCCACTCGTAATAAAGGATATGCGCCTCCTCCAGAATGAACTCCAGGTTGGCCGCGGACTTTTGCAGCTCCTCCTCCAGATGCTTCACGGGCTTCATGTTACGGACAAGCACCAGAAGCTGCTGGTTTTCCCCTATGGTGACCCTGCCGGCCCGGATCCCGACGTTAACCGGGCTCAAGTCTTTTTTCACGAAGCTGGTTTCGGCTTCAAAGGGGGCGCTCTCGTGAGAAATGGCGGGTATTTTTTCCGGCGCAAACTTCTGCTGATCGGGGGCGTAAAGATCAAAATAGGACATTTGATAAAGATCGCGGCACGGACGCCCGGTGATTTTCTCCGCCTGCCGGTTCAGCTCCGTGATGGCGCCGGTTTCGGGGTCAATCCAGAAGGCTCCGTCGTTTATCATTTCCGAGAGATAGCTGTATTTTTGTTCGATGATTTTGGCATAAGAATGTTCCTTTTTATAATCCGCCTCCAGTTGGGCAAGGCGTATTTCGGAATTCGCCGCCGCGTGCCGGTATTCGGTCACATCCAGGAATGTCAAAAGGCATCCCTGGAACTCTCCGTCGTTTGTATATAAAGGCGCCGCATCGCAGTGAAAAAAAACATCCCCCCGTTCCCCGCGGGAGCCCGGCGCGGAAAACCTGCCTTTGTACTGAAAGGGCTGCCCGGTCCTGCCCGCTTCCTCACAATTTTGCCTGATCTCTCCGGTCCATCCGGGGATAACCTGCTCCGCCCCGCTGCCTTGCGCCTTTTCGATGGGAATGCGGAATAGCCGGGCAAAAACGCTGTTGGCCCCGGATATGGTGAAATCCGGTTTTAAAAAGGCCATACCATTCATGGAATGGGCGAAAAGGCCGTTTAAAACACGGGCAAAATCTGATTCCGGGCGGGGAAACGGCTCACCATCGCGGGAGATTTTTTCATCATCCATATTTTTTACCCCCTATCCCGGCGCGCGGTGCGCGGCGCCGGGGAAGCAGATTATATGGAACCGGCGATTATTATATTTTTAATTAATCGTCAAGATCGGGGTTTACCGGATTGTTTTTTTTGCAAATCGGCAAATTTCGCGGCGGCCCCGGAAAGTAAGAACGGGTCCGCGGCGCCGAATGAACTCGTCCCAATTTTACCGGGTGCGGCTGGTTTTTTCCAGCATAAGCAAGGGACAATTTGCCAGCGCCGGCAGGCGGAGAGGTTGACCCTTCAGGTTGATGTACTTGGGGGAAGCCACCAGGATGTCTTCCACATGCATCAATTCCTGAACCTGCAGCCGATTATCTTTCACGGGAAGGGTGACGATGCCCAGATCCAGCTGTCTTTTAGAAGCGTCAGGATCTGCGGGGATGTCCTGTTGACGGCTTCAAGCTTGATACCGGGATAAAGGCGGGTAAAATGCTCCAGTAAGATTTTATGATCCTTATTATCAGAAATATTGACTTTACTAATTAAGTATAGCACAATATAATGAAAGTGTGAAGATGCTGAAAAGAGAAGCAATTTGCGTTGCTATGATCACTAAATAGGGATAGCCTAATGGCAGCCATACACTATATTTAGTGGCAAGACCTAGCATCAAGGTAACAACGCAATTGTCTCAGGAGATCAACATGAGCGGAGTACGCAGGATTTATGTGGAGAAGAAAAAGGGATTCGACGTGGAGGCCCAGGGGCTGTTGGCGGATCTCCGCCGGAATTTGCGCATGACGGGCCTTTCGGGTGTTCGCGTAATTCTCCGCTACGATATTGAAGGCATTTCTGATGAGGAGTATCAAGCGGCGCGGTGCACGATTTTTGCGGAGCCGCCCGTAGATGTGGTTTACGATGAGTCCGTGGATCTTCCGGCGGATGCAAGGATTCTTGCCGTGGAATACCTGCCCGGGCAGTATGATCAGAGGGCCGATTCCGCCGCGCAGTGCATTCAAATCCTTGCGCGCCGCGCGGCGCCCCTGGTACGGACAGCCAGGCTGATAGTGCTGGAAGGAAGGATCACTGCGGAGGATTACCGGAAAATCAAGGATTACTGCATAAATCCGCTGGAGGCGCGGGAGGCTTCACTGAAGAAACCGTTGACACTTACGGAATCAGTTGTACCGCCTCCGGACGTGGAGATATTGTCCGGCTTCACCGCCATGAACGACCGGGAACTGCGGGATCTGAAGGCGAAACTGGATCTGGCCATGAGCGATGCGGATCTGGCCTTTTGCCGGGATTATTTCAGCGGCGCCGAAAGGCGGGACCCTTCTCTTACGGAGATCAGGGTGCTGGACACCTACTGGTCCGATCACTGCCGCCATACAACTTTTTTAACCGTATTGGACAGGGTGGATGTGGAGCAGGGTCCGGGCACGGGGCCTTTGCGCAAGGCATACGGGGATTATCTGGCGGCGCGCAGAAGCGTTTACGCCGGGGACGAAAACGAAAAGGACGTCTGTCTGATGGATTTGGCCACCATCGCCATGAAGGAGATGAAAAAGAAAGGGCTGCTGGATGATCTGGAGGTTTCCGGCGAGATAAACGCCGCCAGCATCGTAGTGGACGTGGATATGGGAGAGGGGAAGGAGCAGTGGCTGGTCATGTTCAAGAACGAGACACATAACCATCCCACGGAGATCGAACCTTTCGGCGGAGCAGCCACCTGCCTGGGCGGGGCCATAAGGGATCCGCTTTCCGGGCGATCTTATGTTTATCAGGCCATGCGCGTGACGGGAAGCGGCGATCCCCGGGCCGAAGTGGAGGATACCCTTCCGGGCAAGCTTCCCCAGCGGAAAATTACCGTGGCGGCGGCGGCGGGGTTCAGTTCATACGGCAACCAGGTGGGGCTGGCCACCGGTCAGGTGGCGGAAATATATGATGAAGGCTACGTGGCCAAACGTATGGAGATTGGGGCGGTGATCGGCGCGGCTCCCAGGGCCGGCGTGCGCAGGGAAAAACCGGAGTCCGGCGATGTGATCATCCTGCTTGGCGGCAGGACCGGCCGGGACGGCTGCGGGGGGGCCACCGGCTCATCCAAGGCCCATACGGAAGAATCTCTTACCGCCTGCAGCGCGGAGGTGCAAAAAGGCAACCCCCCCACGGAACGGAAAATCCAGAGACTGTTTCGCAATCCCGCGGTGAGCCGGATGATTAAGAGATGCAATGATTTCGGCGCGGGGGGCGTGGCGGTGGCTGCCGGGGAACTGGCGGACGGTCTGGAAATAAATCTGGATCTGCTGCCGAAAAAATATGAAGGGCTGGATGGCACGGAGCTCGCCATCTCCGAATCGCAGGAGCGCATGGCGGTGGTGGTGGGAAAAGACTGCGTCGATGATTTCCGCAGGGCCGCCCGGGAGGAAAATCTGGAAGCCACCCCTGTGGGGACGGTTACTGCGGGGCCCAGACTAAAAATGTACTGGCGCGGCAAGACTGTCGTGGATATCAGCAGGGAATTTTTAAACACCAATGGCGTGAAAAATCATGCGAAGGTGCGCGTAGCCTCCCCCGGAAGGGCGGGAGGTTACTTTGCCGCAACGGATATCGGGAAGGCGGACAATCTTGAGGAAACGTGGCTCTCCATGCTGGGGGATCTGAATGTCTGTGCTCAAAAAGGACTTGTGGAGCGATTCGACAGCACCATTGGCGCCGGGACGGTTTTGATGCCCTTCGGGGGCAAACACCAGCTGACTCCGGCGGAATGCATGGCTGCGAAAATCCCTCTGCTCCATGGGGAGACGGACACAGGCACTCTGATGTCCTACGGGTATAATCCCTTAATTGCCAAATGGAGCCCGTTTCACGGCGCCGTTTATGCCATAATTGAGGCGGCAGCCAAGATCGCGGCGGCCGGCGGCGATTTCCGGAAAATCCGCCTTACGCTGCAGGAATATTTTGAGCGGCTGGAAAGCGACCCGGTTAGATGGGGCAGGCCTTTCGCCGCCCTGCTCGGCGCATTTTACGCCCAGCGGGAGCTGGGGATTCCGGCGATCGGCGGCAAGGACAGCATGTCCGGGACTTTCAAGGACATGCATGTGCCCCCTACGCTGGTGGCTTTTGCCGTGGCGCCGGCGGACATGAGGCGGGTGATATCCCCGGAGTTCAAACAATGCGGGAGCCTGGTGGCGTTGGTAAGGGCCGGGCGTGATGCGGACGGGCTGCCGGATTTCGCTCAGTTGAAAAAAAATTATGCCTTGCTTCATGATTTGATTGTCTCAGGCCGGATTTCGGCGGCCCAGAGTATCCGGCACGGCGGCCTGGCCGCTGCGGTCTCCAAAATGTGCTTCGGCAATAAGATCGGGATCGAATTTACGGGAAAATGTACGCATGAAATGTTGTTTGCACCCGATTACGGTTCCATTGTGCTGGAAATCCCCGCGGAGGTGGAGCTTGATTCGCTGCCGGCCCGGCTGCCCTGGGAAATAATCGGACGGACCTGCGGGGATTTTACCGTTTCTGTAAACGGCGCGAGGATCGATCTGGAGCGGGCTCTGGAAGAATGGATGAAGCCGCTGGAGGGGGTGTTCCCCACCCGGGACGGTTCCCCGGCGGAATCCGTCCGGCAATATGGGCATCCGGGGCCGGGGACCGGCAGGGTAAAATCCGGAATACGCACCGTTACGCCGCGGATTTTTATGCCCGTCTTTCCCGGCACCAACTGCGAGTTCGATACGGCCAGGGCTTTTGAAAAGGCCGGCGGGATGGTAGACACACTGGTTTTCAGGAATCTGACTCCGGAGGATATCGAGGAGACGGTTTCAACCATGGTGAAAAGGATCGCCGGCGCCCAGATCATTATGCTTCCCGGCGGTTTCAGCGCCGGGGACGAGCCGGACGGCTCAGGAAAATTCATCGCCACCGTTTTTCATAACCCCCGCGTCAGGGAAGCGGTAATGAAGCTGCTCAAAGAAAGGGACGGCCTTATACTGGGGATCTGCAACGGTTTCCAGGCCCTGATCAAGCTGGGGCTCGTTCCGTACGGGGAGATCAGGGAGATGGATGCTGATTCCCCCACCCTGACCTTCAACACCATCGGCCGCCACGTGTCCTGCCTGGTGCGGACCAAAGCGGTATCAGGGCTTTCACCTTGGCTTGCCAAGGTTGCCGTGGGGGATATCCGAACTATTCCGGTTTCCCACGGCGAGGGAAGGTTCGTCGCTCCCCCGGGCCTGCTGGAAAAGCTGGGTAAAAACGGACAGATCGCCACTCAGTATGTGGATCTGGACGGAAACCCCTCCATGGATATCAGGTTCAATCCCAACGGCTCCATGGGGGCGGTGGAGGGGATCACCAGCCCGGACGGGCGGGTTTTCGGAAAAATGGGACACTCGGAGCGCGCCGGAAGGGATTTGTACAAAAATGTGCCGGGAGAGAAATACCAGCCCATCTTCGAGGCGGGGGTGGAGTATTTTCTTTGAGCAATTTGCGTTGCCATTAAGGTAACAACGCAATTGCCTCCCATAATATTCCGTACTTGAAACAGGGAAAGAAACAGCAGTTTAATCACAGGAGGATGGAAAATGGAAAATCGCATCTCCGTTAAAGACGGCGCATTAGTGCGCGGCGGCGAGCCGGTCCGCTTCAGGGGCGTGAGCTTCGGCTCCTGGATCAACATAGAAAATTTCATGATCGGCCTTTCCGGCGTGGATCACCAGATCCAGGATTATTTCCGCGCCATTTTCGGCGAGGAAAACCGCGCGCGGTTCTTCGATTCATACTGGGACAGCTTCATCACCGAAGAGGATTTCAAATTCATCAAGGGATGCGGGTTTAACCTCATAAGGCTGGCATTCAATTACAGATATTTCGAGGACGGCCTGCATCCGTTCGAATACCGCGATCCGGGCATAAAGCTGCTGGACCGGGCGGTAAAACTTTGTAAAAAATACCGGATTTATTTTCTCCTTGATTTTCACGCCCTTCCCGGCGGACAAAACACGACTCCTCCCGCGGACAACCTGACCGGATACCCCATGGTTTACATGGAGAAACATTATCAGGAGCGTTCCGTCCGGCTCTGGCAGTTTTTGATCGACCGGTATAAAAGCGAGGAATATCTTTTCGGATATGATCTGATGAATGAACCTATCGGGAATATCGGCGATATCAACAGTTTTTACCGCATGCTGGCAAAGGCCGTCCGCGAAGTGGACCCGCTGCGCCCCATGGTGATAGAGGAACCCGCGGGGAACGCAAGAAGCGGCGATCCGGACATGGATCTGGCCAGGGACCTGTTCGATGATGCGAATACGGTTTACTCTTTCCACTGGTACCCGCTTTCGGGTTTCTCCCAGTACCCCGGCGAATACCAGGGGAAATATTGGGACCGTGCGGCGCTGGCGGCCCAGGTGGAGTCTTCCCGCCGATACAGCCGTGAGGTCAACAGGCCCGTGCTTATCGGGGAATTCGGCAACCGGAACCAGCAGCCCAAAGAATCGCTGCTCGCCAAACTCGACGACGGCCTTTCCATCATGGAGGAGCTGGGCTGGCACTGGACCATGTGGTCCTATAAGGATCTGAAAGTCCTCGGCCTTTTGAATCCCTCGCCCGAATCCGCATGGCGGAAATTCGTGGAGCGCGAGGACATCCAGGAGAAGCGGCGCATCTGCGACGCCGCCCGCAAGGAGCAATTCGACAACTATTATATCCCCCTCTGGGGCAAGAACAGGGAAAACCGGCTTATTTTCGACTACGGCTACGACGACGGCGTGCGGGGGATGAGAAGGATTGCCTGCTGGTACGAACTGACGGAGCTTGCCAAATACCCGCTGGAGGAGGTGCTGGCGATGCCTGAAGCCTGGCGCTTCGAGAACTGTGTGGTGAATAAGGAGGTGCTGGAGGTGTATAAAAAATATCTGCCTTAGGAAGCGATAAAACAAACCGGGATCCGGGGGGCCGCTTGTAAAAAGCGGTTTTTTATCGCTTCGGAGAAAACCGGCATCATAAGGGATAATTTTTTTTAAAAATTTACCGATAAATAAAAGTGCTGGTAATTTCCGTACGCGAGTCTCCGACCATAAGAGCAGACAACCAGACGGCTCGGGGTTGGGGTTTTTTATTCCTGCCGGCAAGAGGTGACCAAGTTGAAACTCTTTTGCGCCAAGTTTGCTTTTCATAGCAGTCACAGCAGCTATGAGGACTTTGATCATTTTGTGGCTGAAGATATGGATGAAGCGTATGCCATCGCCAGGAAGCTGCTGGAAGGCAAAATGGGCGACGGGATTAATCGCGATCGCAGGGCTAAAATCAAGAAAGTATGGGAATTGCAGGAAGTCGGCGGGTATAAAATCTTGGTGAAACAGGGGGATCCTCTTTGAAAGACAAGCGGGCACGTCTGAGCGGACGCCCCCGCTTTTTTTACCATTCCGATGGATTTTTATGGGTGTTCCTTTTGAATACCCTGGAGAAATAATAGGGATCCTTGTACCCGCATAAGGTAGCTGTTTCCTTGATTGTCATACGCTTGTCCGCCAAGTGTTGTTTCGCGCAATCAACGCGAAGGCGCGTAAGATATTCCGCCGGAGTCAATCCGGTTTCCTTTTTAAACAAACGCCGGAAATGGTCCGGCGTAAAGGGCACCTTCCGCATGGCGTCCCGGATTTGGAATGCCGGGTTGGAAAAATTCGCTATCAGGTTGTTGATGAATTGTTCCGTATAAGCATTACTGGGCCGCTCTTGCTGCCAAGAAATAATGTACTGATGCAGGACATGCATTAACGATTCGATGATGCCGGGACTGTTTTTTCGGTTGAGATGGAACTCTTTGTGAAGCAGAATCAAGACAGTGTGAAAATCCTTTTCCGGCGTGTCGTGGAAAAGCAAAGGGCCGGATTCGGCAGGGCCGAAATGAGAAAAACGGACATAGATATTGGAATATTCGCTACCGGAGTATTCGCGATGCGGCGCGTTTGGCGGTTCTATGATAATATCGTGAGCGCGGAACGGATATTCGCAACCGCAAATATCCAACGTTCCCGCGCCGGAAGTGTAGTATATAAGTTCCCATTGGGAATGCGCATGCAGATTCGAACCGAAAAATTTCGGAGGAGAAAATCCGATGGTAACAAGATTTTTCATAAAATAAACGCCTCACATTTTCCCTTCATGTCAACATCCAGGCCATATCGGAAGATGGGGGTAAGTGATACGGAATAATCGATCCGAATATGCGTCGAAATACCAGGTTTGATGGAATTTCCCCAAATCAAGCCCTTATTTATGATAATAAAAAATATCGTTTTTGTCCAGTCCCAAGACGTAAAAATCCATTTACTTTATAAATTGTCTGAAATAGAATCTATAAGTAGAGCGATTTGCGTTGTTAAGGACAATTTTACGTCTTGCCGCTAAATATCGATAGCCTAATGGCAGCCATACACCATATTTAGGCGGCAAGACCCGGCATTAAGGTAACGATGCAATTGCCTCAAGTAGAAAATCCGTTTATACGGAGTGACAATTTGGTGCAAGAGGCTTTAGAAAAGATTGAAAAACAAATACAACCCTACGTCAAAAGAAATGTCATGACCAGTTACGCCGACGGCATGTTTGACGCGGTCGCCTTAGGAATGGTTCCCGTTCAAACCGTGATGGTCTACTTTATCAGCGGATATGTCGCCTCGAACTTTTCTATCGGCCTTTTAAGCTCCATGCATCTATTGCTTTCCGTATTGCCCCAGTTCTTTGTGGCCAGACAACTGGAACGCAAAGGATATTTCAAAAGGCAACTGGCTTTGTGGGTAATCCCCGCCAGGACCGCTTTCCTGGTTTTGGGCTTATTGATCATGTTTGTTGCTCCAAAAAACGAAAGGGCGTTCGTCTTCCTGTTTTACGCCGTTTATTGGCTGCACGGACTGCTGATGGGAGGGGTGGCGCTCAGTTGGTTCAATTACATAAATAAGATTATTCCTTTTAAAGCCAGAGGAAGATTTTTTGGCGTGCGGGGATCCATCAACGGATTGGCGGGCATTGCCGGTTCATTCCTGGGGGGTCTCATCCTAGCTTCAAAGTTAGGGAAGATCAAATATGGATACATGTTTATTGCCGCTTTTTTGTTGGATATGTTTTCCGTGGCTTTTCAACTGTGCGGTTACGAACCGAAGACGGAGGCCAATTCCGGACAAACGCAGAATAGCGGGACATACGGGACGAAATTGTTATGGATAATAAAAAACGATGGAAATTTTGTGCGCTATGTGATAATGGATGCCATTGTGGTTTTCGTTCTGTCCACACTGGCGTTTCAAACCGTATACGCGAAGGAGGCATTCCGGATTGGCGGAAAGATTCTTTTTGTTATGACTGCCGCCATGTTTGTCAGTGAAACCTGCGGCAATTTATTATGGGGGTTTCTGGCGGATAAATATGCCTTTAAAGTGAGCATGTTTATCGGTTATTCCATGTATTTAGCCAACCTCATGCTTGCCGTCTCGGTTAATTACCCGGCGGTCATCGTCGCATTGACATTTATCTACGGCCTTTCCGTCAGTGTCCAAAGGGTTATCAGCAAAAATTTTCTCTTTAATATTTGTTCTTATGACAACAGGCCCTCCTATATGTGTCTTGCCAATATGGCCGTGATCCCCGTAGCGGGCTTGGCGCCGTTACTTAACGGTTTCATATATGATATATGGGGTTTTAAGGCGATGTGCTGGATTAATCTGGCGCTGCTTATTACAGCCATATCCATGTTTCCCAAAATAAAGGAATCCATACAAATATAAAACAATTTAAGGAGGAAAACAATGGGAATCAGTGTTGGCCTTGTAGGATTAGGTGCTTTCGGAAGCGAATTCGCGGGATTATTCAAAAGCCATCCCCTGGTGGACCGGGTGGCGTTTTGCGATCTGGAACCGGACCGGGTGGCCAGGTTTGCCGGCAATCCGGCTTTCCAGGACAAATTTCGCCCTTCGGATGTCTATTATTCTGTCGAAGAGATCTGCAAGTCCGATTTGGATGCCCTGGCCGTCATTACCCAACCGTGGCTGCACGCAGGCCAGGCCATACGGGCCATGGAGGCGGGAAAGCACGTCTATAGCGCGGTGCCGGTTATTAACTTGCCTGACGGGGATGAGACCCTGGAATGGTGCGATAAGCTCATCGGCGCCTGTAAACGCACCGGAATGCTCTATATGTTGGGGGAAACCACATATTTCCGGCCGGAGACGATGTATTGCCGCCGCCGGGCGGCGGAGGGGGCGTTCGGCTCTTTTGTGCATGCCGAGGGGCATTATCTTCATGACAGGCATTCGCCCACCTGCAACCTGGATGAAGTTAAAAGGAACAGGATGTCCAGCAAGGCCGGACGGGAATGGGCGGAGGAATTGAGGAAGTACGAGGCGCGCGGAATTATGGGAGGGCCGTCGCATTATCCCACTCATTCCGTCTCGGGACCCATGAGCGTGATGAAAGCCCACGCGGTAAAAGTATCGGCCTGGGGCTACAATGCGGACCGGAACGCCAGGCCAAAGGAATTCAGCAATGAAACCTCTCTGTTTCGCATGAGCAACGGGACCACCATGTTGATTAAGGAGTATCGCCAGGTCGGCCACGAGGAACTGGAAAGCTTCAATTTATACGGCACTGACGGCAGTTTTGTGGCTTACACCTGGCGGGATAAAGCGAAATCCGCCAATCTAACCGTGGATGAAATGCGTGATCCCCTGCCGGAGGAAGTGGCTGCCGCATTCCGGAAATTTTATGGCGGGGAGGACTTTTACGGGGGCCATGGCGGGTCCCACGCCTATCTGGTCCATGAATTCATTGACGCCGTGGCTAACCGGAGGCAGCCGGAGATCAACGCGTGGGAAGCGGTCCGCTATATGGCTGCAGGAGTAATGGCGCATAAGTCGGCCCTCCGTGATGGGGAATTGCTGGATGTGCCGGACTGGGGAGATGCGCCGATCTAAACTATTAAACCGCGGATTAAACTGTAGCCGGATTCATCTTGCTCTCGCCGGCGGATTTACAGGATTGTGCGGAATCATGAAAATCAGAAGATTAGGGCCGCGCCCAGTGAAGCGTCCGTGCTTCAAAGGCGCTGGTGTGACAGCCGGGCAATGGAGAAGTGTCTGAACCTTGATTTGCCTGATTAAAGGATTAACTTGATTTGCGGGTATTGAATTTAGGGAAAGGCTGCCATGAGAGCCTCTTCTTCTTTTTCAGTGCCCCTTTTTTTTCTTTTCCCTTAGCTCTTTTCTCTTTCAAAGGATGATATAGCCGGTCAATGGAGAAGTGTCTGAACCTTGATTAACCTGATTAAAGGATTACCCTGATTGGGTGTGGTTGAATAATCATGTAAATCCTTGAATCATGAAAATCAGGGTTCGGACCTTTTTGACGGGGGTGGGCAATGGCTGCCATAATGCGCCGGAAGATGAATCATCCGGTTGTTTTTTGTCAAAGTTTTCAGGACTGTCATTGGCGATCGGGGCGCTTCGCCCCCATGCCCCCGACCAGAGACCGCAGTCGGGCGGCCTCTGGACTCCACCGACCAAAGGGAGGGCCCTTTGGTATCCCCGCCGCTTGGCCATCCATAAGCCAAAGCGGCCATTCAGGACGTCCATGTCCTTCATTACGGGGTTGGTAAGTATGCCGCGCCCAGTGAAGCGTCCGTGCTTCAAAGGCGCTGGTTGAATATAGCCGGTCGATGGAGAGTGTCTGAACCTTGATTTGCCTGATTAAAGGATTACCCTGATTGGGTGTGGGTGGATAATCATGTGAATCCTTGAATCATGAAAATCAGAAGATTAGGGCCGCGCCCGGTTGGACATCCGTGCCCAAAAGGCGGTGGTGTGATAGCCGGTCATTGAAAGAAATGTCTGAATCAGGATTAAACGGATTAACCGGATTTACGGCAAAAGAAAGGGATTTTATTAAGCCCCGGCGAATATTTCAGCTGATCGAACGCGCGTCTCAACTAGAGCAACAGACAGCAAAAGCAAGGCTCGGGTTGGGATTTAAATTTTACCAGGAGGATCCATGAGCAGCATACTTTACAAGAAAGTCGATTACTCGCTGTCAAAGCTAAAAGCAGGCCAAAATTCCCAGGCTTCTTATTGTGGATGGCCAACAAAGATTGACCTCGCTTTATGCGGTACTTAGATCTCAAAAGGTAATCACCAAGGAGTTTAAAGAAAGCCATATAAAAATCGGATTCAGGCCTCGCGATGCCCATTTTGAAGTCACGGATGCCGCAATAGAGCGTGATCCGGAGTATATACCTGACATCAGCAAGCTTTGGTCCAAGGATACTACCCACATCCGTTTTATCAGGGACTTTATGGCTGAATTGCGTAAGAGCCGTGAAGTATCACGGGAAGAAGAAGCTCAAATAGAAGTAAATATCGATCATCTTTTTGATGTTCAATCCTACCCCTTTACCGCAATGGAGATTTCCTCATCAATCAATGAAGAACAGGTCTCAGATATTTTTGTAAGGATAAACAGCAAAGGCGTTACGTTGAGACAAGCGGACTTCATTTTAACGCTTCTTTCCGTTTTTTGGGATGAAGGGCGTGCGGTACTGGAGAAGTTTTGCCGCGATTGCAGGCAGCCTGCCACGGACGGACAACCTTCCCCATATAACAACTTCATGCAGCCGGAACCGGATCAAATCCTGCGCGCCGCAGTCGGTTACGGATTCAAAAGAGGCCGTATGCAGTATGTTTATTCCATCTTACGCGGGAAGGATTTGGAAACCGGGGAATTCTCCGATGCCAGACGGGAAGAGCAATTTGCAGTGTTGAAGAAAGCTCAGGAAAATACGCTCAATTTGACCAACTGGCATGAGTTCCATAAGGTCTTGATCAGAGCGGGTTTTAGAAATAAGAACATGATCACTTCGGATATGGGCTTGTTGTATGCATATACCATGTATCTAATCGGCCGCCACGATTACGGGATTGATCACAGCAAACTGCGGGATATACTGGCGAAATGGTTTTTTATGACTTCACTGACGGCGCGGTACTCCGCTTCGCCTGAAACAACGATGGAAGCGGATCTGACCCGTTTCCGCAACGTAAAAGACGCCGGCGAATTCATACAAATATTGGAGCAAGCTATAAAGAATGCCCTTACGGAGGATTATTGGAATACATACCTGGTTAGCGCTCTTGAAACTTCCTCGGCAAGAACTCCGGTCTTGTTCGCTTATTACGCCGCACTCAATCTACTGGACGCCAAAGTATTGTTTTCAAAGATGAAAGTCAGCGAGTTGCTTGATCCGGCGCTGCGGCCCCAAAAATCCTCAACCGAACGGCATCATTTGTTTCCGAAAGGCTATCTGAAGCGAATAGGTATTACTGAGATAAGGGATACCAACCAGCTTGCCAATTACGCCCTGGTGGAATGGGGAGACAATATCGATATATCCGACCAATCCCCGGAAGAATACTTCCCGGAATTGATGCAGCGGTTTCCCACCGGGGAATTATCCAAGATGATGGAATGGCACGCGCTTCCCGAGGAATGGATCAGTATGGATTATAAGGAATTTTTAAAGAAAAGACGCATGTTGATTGCCAAAGTGATTAGAAAAGGGTTTGAAAAGCTTTCGGTGCAAGAGTTATAAACATTTATTACATTCAAAGGATTTAAGGTGTTTTTACCGAAAAACAGTCATTATCAATTGTTACCATATTAATGGTAGGTCTAAAAAAGCAAAAAATATAAAGGCAGGTCCAGCAATGGCAAGAACGAAAAAAACGGAAACGACCCAAAAACCTATTGAACAATATGAACATAAGGATAAAGAACGACTTAACAATCCCCCGGTTGGTTTGGTTACCGTACATAATGACAACGGCGGGCTTAAGAAAAAGAAATATCAATATGACCCACATATTGATCCGCAATTGCAATGGGCCGGGAAGGCTGAACATACGAGCTTTGAAGTTCCGACCGTAAGTTTGCATGTTCACGAACGCATTGATCCTCGTAGGATAATCGAGACAGTGAGAAAGCAAGAAAAAAGCTACCAACCCTCTCTTTTTGAGGAACACCATTTGCCCTTACGGGAAGCTATTGAGTTTTATAAACATAAGGAAAATTGGACAAACCGCCTGATAGCGGGCGATAGCCTTTTAGTAATGAATTCTCTTTTAGAAAAGGAAAGCATGGGCGGAAAGGCTCAAATGGTCTATTTTGATCCTCCTTACGGTATCAAATATAGCAGCAATTTTCAACCATTTATAGATAAACGGGATGTTAAAGATAAAGATGAAGATTTAACAAGTGAACCGGAAATGATTAAAGCATTTCGCGATACTTGGGAATTGGGTATTCATAGCTATTTAACCTATTTAAGGGATCGTCTACTCTTATCTCGTGAATTATTGCATGAAAGTGGCAGCATTTTTGTACAGATGAGTGATGAGAATGTGCACTATGTACGTGCGATTATGGATGAGGTGTTTGGTATAGAGAATTTTATAAGTCAGATAAGCTTTAGAAAGAAGACTATGCCATTAGGAACAAAGACTTTAGAACAGATGCATGACTTTTTATTATGGTACGCAAAGGATTATAATAAATTAAAATATCATAAGTTATGGAAAGAATATAATATTGTAGAATCACAGGATTGGGATTGGATACAATTGGCAGATGGTACAAGAAGAAAAATGACAAATGAAGAAAAATCAAACAATACACTGATTCCAACAGATGCAAAGATATATAGATTAAAGCATCCATCTCCTATTGGATATAATGAGCAAAATAGATATGAATATGAGTTTGAAGGGAAAAAATACAGCCCACCTATAAATGGTTGGGGAATTGATAAAGATAAAATGGATTATCTTGTAAGTATTGGTAGGGTTCAACCGAAAGGAAATTTACTAAACTTTATTCTCTTTTTTGACGACTTTCCAGTGACAATATTAACAAATCCATGGACTGACACTGTTGGCCCACAAAACAAGAAATATGTAGTTCAAACAAGTGATTTACCTATACAACGTTGCCTTTTGATGACCACTGATCCAGGCGATCTAGTTTTAGATATTACCTGTGGTAGCGGTACAACTGCTTATGTATCTGAACAATGGGGCCGCCGTTGGATAACATGTGATACTTCCAGGGTTTCTATTGCTATTGCTAAACAACGGTTAATGACGGCTACTTACGATTATTATGAACTAGCACAACCTAATGAAGGAGTGGGTAGTGGCTTTCGCTATAAAACTGTCCCTCATATTACTATTAAAAGTATTGTTAATAATGAACCATCACCAAAAGAAACTTTATACGATCAGCCATACATTGATAATAGGAGATTAAGAGTAACCGGCCCATTTACTGTTGAAGCTGTTCCTGCACCAATAGCTAAATCATTAGAAGACTATGAAAATGACACAACACAAGAAGGCGATTTATCAATAACCCGTAAAGGTGAAACCTTACGACAAAATGAATGGCGTGATGAATTACTCCGTTCAGGTGTAAGAGCAAAAGGCGGTAAATTAATTGAGTTTACCAGGGTTGAACCGTTAAGCGGAACTCGTTATTTACAGGCAGAAGCTGAAACTAAAATAGAGCTTCCTAACAAAGATTTGTTCAATAAGGAAGCTCAAATAAATATTGATAATCTTCCAAAACGTGTTCTTATTTGTTTTGGTCCTGAACATGCGCCTTTAGAACAACGCATAGTTGAGTTGACTTTGGAAGAAGCGATGCATCTTAAACCTAAGCCGGATATGATACTCTTCTGCGCTTTTCAATTTGATGAGGAAGCCGCTAAAGATATTGATGAGATTAATTGGCCAGGAGTTACACTTCTTAAAGCTCAGATGAACGCGGATCTATTTACCGACGATCTGAAAAAGAACCGCAGCAGTAATGAAAGTTTCTGGCTTATCGGTCAGCCTGACATATTTTTTGAAGAAATCAAAACAGGGAATGACAAAAGGAAATACCGTGTAGAAATACGGGGTTTTGATTATTATAATCCCAAAACCGGAACTGTAGAAAGCGGTGGTAAAGGCGATATCGCCATGTGGATGCTGGATCATGACTACGATGGCCGCAGCTTGTTCCCATCACAAGTTTTCTTTCCGATGGCCGGAGCAAAAGAGGGCTGGGATACTTTAGCTAAAAACCTGAAGGCTCAAATCGATGAAGAAAAGATAGAAGCTTTTGGAGGAACGGTGTCATTACCTTTTACACCCGGTAAAGCCGTGGCTGTCAAAATAATCGACGCCAGGGGAATAGAAAGTCTAAAGATTATAAGGATGTAAATAATGAAAAAGATAGACAAGCTTATTATCAACTCGCCATACGAAGAACCAAAGAAATATTGGGAATATATCAGGGATACCCGTGAGTTCATCTCATTGGAAGGCCGTAGACCGGCGGGTTATATTGTTGCATCTGAAAGCTCCAAAGCATTTGACGATCCTGGGGTTTTTATTCCCATCAAATTAGTTAATAACATCCGCCCTCGTGTTAAAAAGTGGAGGGAACAGGGTTATCCGGGGGTAACCGGAATGACAAAAAGGTTGTTGCAACACTGGCAAGATCCGGAAGAACGTAAGGATCGAAAGTTTTTCTTTTGCCAGTTGGAAGCAATTGAAACCCTAATTTGGCTTACTGAATCTCCGGAGAATGAACGGACTGGATTAGAAATTCCCGGTGATGGCGGCGGTTTTTCCCGTTGGTGCAACAAAATGGCGACAGGTACAGGTAAAACCATCGTCATGTGTATGCTGATTGCCTGGCAAGTCTTGAACAAAGTAACCAACGCCAGAGATACCCGGTATTCAAAGAATGTCCTTGTTGTCGCTCCGGGTTTGACGGTTCGCAACAGATTAGCCGTTTTGTATCCTTTTGTGGAAGAGAACTACTACGAGGAATTTAATATTGTTCCATCCGGTTTAATGGATACTTTACGGCAAGGTAAGGTAAAAATCATCAATTGGCATGCTTTCTCATGGGAAAGTGATGAAAAACTTGCCAAGAAAAAAACGGTTGACAAGCGCGGCGCAAAAAGCGACGAAGCCTATGTGAGGGAAGTACTTGGTGATATGGCTGGAGCCGCTAATTTGGTAGTGATAAACGATGAAGCCCATCACGCCTGGCGTATTCCGGCGGAGAGCAAAATCAGAGGCGTAAAAAAAGAAGATATCGAGGAAAGTACTGTTTGGATAGGAGGTTTAGATCGTATTCATAGGGCAAGGGGCATTATCCGTTGTTTTGATTTTTCCGCCACTCCATTTGCCCCGTCAGGTAAGAAAGCCACGGAAGAAGCACTTTTCCCTTGGATTATCAGCGACTTTGGTTTGAATGACGCGATTGAATCCGGTCTGGTTAAGACTCCGCGGGTTGTTATCCGCGACGATGGGAATGTGGATGATAATTTGCGTTCCAGGTTATATCATATTTACATGGATCCAACCGTCAAAGATGATATCAACCGAAAAGCTGATGCCTCCGAACCATTGCCTGACTTAATTAAAAATGCTTATCTACTTCTAGGCAAGGATTGGAAAGCGACGAAAGACGACTGGGAAAGGTTAGGTTATCAAATTCCGCCTGTCATGATCACGGTGGCGAACACCACTTATACTTCCGCGCGTATTAAGTATTCCTTTGACCATGATACTTTTCTATTAAACGTTGCCGGATTAGGTGATTTATGTGATCAGGAAAAGACATTGCAAATTGACAGTAGTATTCTCGATAAAGCTGAATCAGAATCTGAAGAGGTGGAAATCACGGTTGAGGAATTAGAGGATGAAAATGGTGAAGAAAATCATATTGAGGAAAAGAAACAGACAAAGAAACAACAAGCTGAACTTTTAAGGCGTAGGGTTAATAGTGTCGGTAAGATCGGAGAACTAGGCGAGCAGATACGCAATGTGATTTCAGTAAGTATGCTCAGCGAAGGTTGGGATACGAAAACGGTTACCCATATTATGGGTTTGAGAGCTTTTAGCAGCCAATTATTATGCGAACAAGTTGTTGGCCGAGGATTACGGAGAACCTCTTTTGATGTGGGAAAAGATGGTTTGTTTGAAGCTGAATATGTTAATATCTTCGGAGTCCCATTTACCTTCCTGCCTCATGAGGGCGGAACCGATGGCCCGCCACCGCCTCCTCCACCACCTAAAACAAAAGTTGAGCCGGTAAAAGAAAAAGCGGATCACGAGATTTCTTTTCCCAATATTTTAAGGATTGATCATATATATAAGCCCCACCTGAGTATCGACTTGGGAAAAGTTAAACCGCTTGAGCTCGATCCTTACGAATCGATAACAGAAGCTGAATTGGCCGCCATTATTGCCGGAAAGCCTAATCCGGCGGCATTAACGGAAATTGATTTAAAAGAAATAGGCGAGAAATTTCGCTTACAATCAATAGTTTTTAGAATTGCCTCCACCATTTATAACTCGGAGAAAAAACCGGATTGGAAAGGGAGCAAAGAAACGTTTCTTATACAATTGATTGGTATTATTGAACGATTCATTTATTCAGATAAAATTGTTATTAAAAATCCGTTATTCAACCAAGATGAGGTAAGAAAGCGAATCCTTATCATGCTCAATATGAATAAAGTCATCCAACATATCTGGAATGAAATTCGCGCCGAAAATACTACAGAACTAACGCCAGTATTTAATAAAGAGCATCCAATTCATTCTACTGCAGATGTTCGCACCTGGTGGACAAGCAAACCCTGTGAGAACTTTATAAAATCGCATATTAACTTTACTGTAGTGGATAGCAAATGGGAATATCTTGAAGCAAAGACCATCAATGACAACAATGTGGTTGAATCTTTTGTGAAGAATGATCATTTTGGTTTTGCTATTCTTTACAATTATCAAGGTGTGATAAGACGTTATTTTCCCGATTTTATTATCAAACTAAAAAACGGAGAATACTTTATCCTTGAAACCAAAGGGCAAGATAACGAACAGAACAAAACCAAAAGGGCATTCTTGGATGAGTGGTGTAAAGCTGTTAACCAACATGGCGGATTTGGGAAATGGAGATGGGGTGTTTCCTTTGATCCAAATGATCTTGAAGAAATAATTCAAAAAGCTTGTTCGGAATGAATCAAGTCTATTTGATACTGTTTATTTTAAATTTTTAGCCCCTTTTCTTTTTCTTTGCTATAAGTAAATAAAACAGGGAATACTAGTGGAAGAAGTCAATTGTAAATGGAAAAACAACCATTTCGCGGGTGGTGAATTGGGGAAAAGACTTCTTGATATACTTAGAAATCCTGTAAATCCTGTGAATCGGGGCCGACCTCTTCTCCCCCGAAACCTACGAAGCCTTATCAAAATCATCCAGAGAAATCTCCGGCTTCCGTAAACGCCAGAAGAATTTAGCCGCTAAAATAAAACCGGGGGACAAGCTTGTATGCTACATGACCGTTGAAGGAATGGAATGACAAGGACGGGGGACTGTTGGACAAGCTGCCTTTGAAAAGATGTCTGAACCCTGATTAACCTGATTAAGGGATTTACATGATGCGTGGGTGGTAATTGGGGTAAGAGTAAGACGGCTATACAATCAAAAGAATCATGAAAATCCTTAAATCAAGAAAATAGGGTCCTGATTAAAGGATTATCTTGACTATCAACTTACAAAAGCCCCTATTATTAGGATCCTTTTATCAGGTAAATCCTTAAATCAAGAAATCAGGGTTCAGACAATTATCCTGCGGAGCCGGACGCGAAAAGCCCCATGCAACGAAGGCGGTCCCGAAAAGATTCATTGATGGAGCAATTTGCGTTGTTATGATAATTTTATGTCTTGATAGGGATCTAAAAAAGGATGATAGAACTAAGACATGGTCCGCGCATAGTTTTTGTTTTGACGCCACCGGGAAGTTGCAGACGATTTTGCTTGACCTGGCTTATCAGGCGTAAAAAATAACCGGCTTGCGCATCGCTGATATCAGGCGCACAATCCTGTGCGCTTTTTATGATCCCGCCTTTTCTTTATTCCTCGGCATCAGCCCGAACATATAACCTGCCGCTATCCCGTATACGATCCCGCCTAAGCCGTAGTAAAGAATCAATCCGATAATCCCGACGATCAGTTTTTGGGATACATGGTCTACAACTCCTGCCTCCCGAATGCCCACTCCGCCAGCGCTACGAGCAGAAGCGCGGAAGCCAGGGTGACGGCCAGGGCGGGCCAGGAGCCGGCAAGAGTTTCCCCGGCTCCGGGGGCGGCCATTTTGCCGGCCTTTATCATTAATCCGGCCGGGGTGTAGGTTGTAAACCATCCGTGGAGCGACGGCAATATGGAGAGAATGACGTATACGAATACTGCTCCGCCGGCTGCGGCCATGGAACTTGATGAAACAGTGCTGGCGAGGATGGTCAGGGCAGCCAGAAATACGGCAAAAGCCCAGATCAGGACGGCTATCCGGATGGTTAGGGATACTTCCGGATGTTTCGGCCACAGGATGAGGTTGTAATATATGCAGGCCATGGTTCCCAGCCATACGGCCAGGGTTACCAGGAGCACTGAAGAAATAAACTTCGACCAGATAAACGCTTTCCGGCTCAAGGGTTTGGTGAGGACCAGCGCGGCGGTGCCGCGGGTGCGCTCATCCAGGACGGTTCCCATGAAGATAAGGATGATGGCGAACAGGCCCGCGCCCGCGTTTTTTAGGAACTGTTGCAGCCCGTCCAGGGCGGTGGGCTGCGCGGTAAGGATGATCCTGATGTGGGGAGCGCTTTCACCGGCGTATTTCAACAGTTGCGGCATGAATTTTGCGAACAGCGGGGATGAGATGCCGAAAAACAGAAACAGGGCCGGCAGTATATATATTTTATAGGTGCGGAAGATCTCCCGGATCTCCTTGCGCAGAAAAATCACCGTGCCCATCAGCGGTTCACCAGTTTTACAAAGATGTCTTCCAGAGTCGGCTCCTCCGTTTTAAACTCGATCAGCCCCGCCCCCGCCTGGGCAAGCAGGCCGGGAATGGCGTTTCGGGCGGTTTCAAGGTTGTACGGGATGATCCGGATCCTTCCTCCGTCCACGGTAGTCTTCTTAACCCAGGGGGAGGCGTTGATCTGCCGGATTACGGTTTCATGCTGCGCGGCAACGGTCAGCACCAGCTCTTTCCGGGCGTATTCGGAGCGGATCCGGGATATCGGCCCTTGTTTGAGCAGCGTCCCTTTGTTCAGGATGGCCATATGATCGCAGACCCGTTCCACATCCGCCAGGATATGGGTGGAAAACAATACCGTGGCGCCCGTCCCCAGGCGCCGAATGACCTCAAGGACCTCCTTGCGCCCTACGGGGTCCAGGGCGGAGGTCGGTTCATCCATGATGAGCAGCGCGGGACGGTTGATCATGGCCTGCGCCAGGCCAAGCCGCTGCTTCATGCCGCGGGAGAACCTCCCGATGCGGGTTCTGATCCCATCCAAACCCGTCAGTTTAAGCAATTCATCGATGCGCGGGCGAAGTTCCCGCCGGGGGATTTTAAATAATCCGCCTGCGAAGGCCAGGAACTCCCGGGCGTTCATCCAGCCGTAAAAATTGGGGACATCGGGCAGGAAGCCCACCCTGTGAAAGCGCCGCCCTTCGGCTGCGGGCCCGCCCAGCACGCGGACTGCGCCGAAGGAAGGATGCGCCAGTCCCATCAACATGCGGATCGTGGTGGTCTTGCCCGCGCCGTTCGGGCCCAGGAAACCGAAGACGGATCCCTCGGGGACTTCCAGGTTGAGGTGGTCCACAACCATCTTTCCGCCGTATATTTTAGTCAGACCGTGCGTCTCGACAGCAAGCAAGCTACTGATCCTTCCTGCCCAGGATAAAGTAAACAAGCGGGCCGATAATGCCAAAAAACAGGATCGCCAGGACCCAGGGCCATTTCCTGCCTCCCGCGATTTCGGCGCTGCTCCGCCGCGCGATGTCGGCGAGGGCGGCGATAACCAATCCCAATTGCAGCAAGATTAAAGGGGCGAAAAGAAAAAAGTTGATCCTGAAGGTTCCCATTTTTCCACCTCTGCGGGATAGTTTAACCTGCCAGGCGGAGAGATATAAGTGATGTTTTGGTATCGCACCAAACTGGATGGGCCGCGCGGAAAAATGGAGGATAAAAACGGAAGTCTGACGAATCAAAAAGAAAAGGAGGCTTATTCCATGCAAGTCGAATTGACGAAAAAACAATATATGCTGCTCCTGGACCTGGTCTATCTCGGCGATTGGATGCTTGCGTCATACGTGGCGGGTGAAAAACCGGGGTACGGGGAGTATGAGGAACTGCAACGGCATCTTTATTCTTTGGCAAAGAATTTCGGATGCGGGGATCTGGCGGAGTACGACAAGGAGGATCAAGGCTACTACCCGGCCCTGAGGCTTGAGGATAAGAACGCCAATGCCATCTTGCAATACAACGATTATATCTTTTGGGAGGAACTCATCAGCAGGCTTGCCGAAAGGGATTTTGTGAAGATGCACGGCGAAGGGAAGGTTAAGAAAATGCCCAAGGAGGACCTCTTTAAAGGGATTGGAGCGCTGGAAATGGAATATGCCGGGGAGTTTCAGAAAAACGGGATAGAGAACCTGTCGGTTTTGAAGATTCTTCAAAAGTAACCGGTAAGGTTGGCGCTCGAAGACCGTACGGCCTTTACATCCCCGCCCAAATGTGATATAGTTAATGCAACAGCCATAAAATTGGATAAAGATTGCTGGGGGCGTCCGGGTATTGTGCAGCGGGCACAATAATCGGGCTGAGAGAGGACCCTTATGACCTGATGTGGGTAATGCCAACGTAGGGAAGCAAGCGATGGGTATCTTAAGCTTGCCTTCGTGCAGGCTTTTTTGTTTGAATTATTGAAAAGGGATACTTTCATTCCGGGAGGAAAAAATGCGGCTGAAGATCAATGGTGTGCTGGAGGATGTTCCGGAAATTGCAACCGTGGCGGACTTGATCCGGATTAAGAATTTGCAGGCGGCCACGGCGGTGGTGGAGTTGAACGGCGCCCTGATCAAAACGGATCAATGGGAAAAAACGCCGGTGGGCGCCGGGGACAGTGTGGAAATATTAAGATTCGTAGGCGGCGGATGAAATGAAAGATGTATTGAAAATCGGCGGGATTGAGCTGGAAAGCCGGCTTTTTCTGGGCACCGGAAAATTTTCCTCTTACGACCTCATCCCCCGGGTGATCGAGGCTTCCGGAAGCCGGGTGGTCACGGTGGCTTTGCGGAGGATCGATTTTGGCCGGCCTGGGGAAAACATGCTGGAATATATGGGAGGGAATATTATCGTCATGACCAACACCTCCGGGGCGCGAAACGCCGCGGAGGCCGTCCGCATCGCCCATATAGCCAGGGAAGCGGGATGCGGGGATTGGATCAAGATCGAGGTTATTTATGATCAGAAATACCTTCTGCCGGACAATTTTGAAACTCTCATGGCCGTGGAAATTCTGGCGAAGGAAGGATTTATCGTCCTGCCTTACATGAGTCCGGACTTGAGCGCGGCGAGGCGGATGGCGGATGCCGGCGCGGCGGCGGTAATGCCACTGGGCGCGCCCATCGGGACGAACCGCGGACTGCGCACCAGGGAACTGGTGAAAATTTTAATCGCCGAGATTGCTTTGCCCGTTATCGTGGACGCCGGGATCGGCAGGCCCTCGGAGGCCGCGGAAGCCATGGAGATGGGAGCGGCGGCGGTACTGATCAATACGGCCATCGCCACCGCGGAGGATCCCGTATTGATGGCGGAGGCGTTTCGCGGGGCAGTAGAAGCCGGGCGTAAAGCTTTTTTGGCCGGGCCGGGGGCGACGCGGGAGGATGCGCGGGCCAGTTCGCCGCTGACGGGGTTTTTAAGAGAAGGGTAAATTAGTTGGCCGGGGGGTGAGTTACAAAAGAAATGTCTTTCTATGAAGAGATGCCTAAATTTCAAGATATATTCTCTCAAAGCGACTCTCCTTCGAATGCGGAACGGATCAGTGCAATCATCGGCAAGGAAAATTTGGATACGCGGGACTTCCTGGCCTTGCTCTCCCCTCAGGACGACGCGCTGCTGGAGGACATGGCGCAGGCGGCTCATCGCCTGACGATACGCAATTTCGGCCGCACCATTCTGCTTTATACCCCGTTATATCTGGCTGATTATTGCGAGAACCACTGCGTATATTGCGGGTTCAACGCCGGGCACCGGATCAAAAGGAGCAAACTGGCTCCGGCGGAAGTGGAGGAGGAGGCCCGGTTAATCGCAGCCGCCGGCCTGAAACATATTCTGGTGCTTACCGGGGAATCACGGGAGCACACCCCCGTATCGTACTTAAAAGAATGCGTGACGCTGCTGAAGAATTATTTCTCGTCGATCTCCATAGAGGTTTATCCGCTCGCCGGGGATGAGTATGCGGAACTTATTCAGGCGGGAGTGGACGGCCTGACTCTCTATCAGGAAACTTACGATCTCCGCGCCTATCATTGCATGCATCCCAAAGGGCCCAAACGTGACTATCGTTACCGGCTGGAAGCCCCTGAGCGGGCCGGCGAGGCGGGGATGAGGACTATCAATATCGGAGCCCTGCTTGGTTTGGATGATTGGCGGAAAGAGACGTTTTATACCGGGCTTCACGCCAGGCATCTTCAGGACAGGTTTCCGGATGCGGAGATCAGCGTTTCCCTGCCGCGCATCCGCCCTCAATACGGGGGTTTTCAGCCTCCGTCGCCGGTCTCCGATCGCGCGCTGGTGCAGATTATTCTGGCGCTGCGCTTATTTTTACCCAGGGCGGGGATAACCCTTTCCACCCGGGAAAGTCAGGTATTACGCGACAACCTGCTGCCGCTGGGCATCACTAAAATGTCCGCCGGATCCTGTACGGTGGTGGGGGGAAGGTCGCAACCCGGGGAAAGCGCCGGCCAGTTTGAAATCTCCGACCGCCGTTCCGTTGAGGAAATGCAGGAAGCCATTGCAAGTAGGGGGTATAAGGCGATTTTAAAGGACTGGCATGATATCGGTGAACAGTGAACAATTATCGGTTATCGATGAACAATTGAACCCACCGGGAACAATAATCAATCGGCGTTTTTTCATAAGCCAAAGGGAGACTTGTTTGAACGTATTCCAGAAAATGTTGTTGAAGTACTGGGGAGAAGGTGACTTAAGTAAAATCCAGGCGGTGAAAGTGGGCATCGCCGGGACAGGCGGACTTGGTTCCAACTGTGCATGCATGCTTGCGCGTTCCGGCGTCCAACGGTTTGCGCTGGCGGATCGGGATTGCGTCGAATTTTCCAATTTAAATCGCCAGTTTTTCTTTGCGGATCAATTGGGCCGGCCGAAGGTGGAAGCGCTTAAACATAATCTGCTGCGCATAAATCCGGATTTGGAAATAGATGTTTTCCGGCTGGAAATCCATGCCGGGAATTTGGATGCGCTGTTCGGAGATTGCCACGCCATTGTCGAGGCTTTTGACCGGGCGGAGGCGAAAAAAATGCTGCTGGAGCATTATTGGGACTCCGGGAAGCTTGTTGTCGCCGCCTCGGGGGTGGCGGGTTTGGCTAATATCGAAGGCATCAGGACGCAGCGTTTAAGGGATAATATCTATCTCGTGGGCGATCTGGTTTCCGAAGCGGGGGCAGGAATACCGCCTTTGGCCCCCGGCGTTTCGGCGGCTGCCGCCAAACAAGCCAACGCGGTACTGATGTGGGTGTTGGGGGAGGAACAATTTTGAGGGGGCTGTGGCGCGTCGTGGACGCGGAATTGAACAGGGCGGCGGAAGGTTTGCGGGTTTTAGAGGACCTGGCCAGGTTTGTCTGGGAGGATGAAGGCCTGACCTCCCGGCTGAAGATTATGCGGTTGCACATCGCGAGGCTGGGGGAGCGGTTCAGGGATCAACTCATGGAAAACCGGGCTCCGGATGAAGACCTCGGCCTTCCGATCTCCCAGCATTTGCGCAGGGATGACCGAGGGGATATACGGGATGTGGTTCTGGCCAACTTCAAAAGGATCCAGGAGGGGCTGCGCTCTCTGGAGGAGCATCTGAAAGTTTTGGGATTCTATGAGACGGCCAAGGAGTGCGAGATGTTCCGCTTCGAGGCGTATGCCGCTGAGAAGGCCGTTTACCTGAACCGTCTGTCATCGGGAAGGCGCCGCCTGCCCGACACCGACCTTTATTGCATCACCTCCAGCGGCCATTCGCGCGGTCGTTCCAATTTGGAGATTGCCGGGATTTTACTGGACTGCGGCGTCAGGATCCTGCAGTACAGGGAAAAAGATTTCACCATGAAGCAAAAATACCGCGAATGCGCGGTTATGCGCGAGATGACCGCCGCGCGGGGGGCGTGTATGATCGTCAACGATGACGTGCACCTGGCTTTGGCGGTGCAGGCGGACGGCGTTCATCTGGGCCAGGATGACCTTCCGCTCTCCAGAGCCCGGGAACTGGTTGGGGATAAAATGCTGTTGGGCTTGTCGACCCACTCTCCCCTTCAGGCGGATGAAGCGGTGAAATCGGGAGCGGACTATATCGGAGTCGGCCCGCTTTATCGTACGGCCACCAAAAAGGACGTTTGCGCGCCCGTGGGTTTGGAGTATCTGGAGTATGCGGCCGGCAACATCGCCATCCCTTTTGTGGCCATCGGGGGAATCAAACTGCACAACGTGGGCGAAGTGGTCCGCCGCGGGGCGAAACATATCGCCATGGTCACGGAAATTGTGGGAGCGGAGGATATACCTGCCGTCATCGCGGCGGTCCGTGCCGAGATAGCAAAAGCAAAGGAGCAAGAGTCATGAGATATCGTACGCAAATGGAAGCCGCCCGCGCGGGGATCGTCACGCCGGAGATGGAAAAAGCCGCCGCCAGGGATGCATTAGATGCAAAAGCCCTGATGTATTCAATCGCCTGCGGCCAGGCCGTCCTTCCGGCGAACATAAACCACGTCGGCCTTGCCCCCGCTGCCATAGGAAAGGGGCTTTCCACGAAGATAAACGTCAATATCGGCGTTTCCTGCGACCGTTGCGATTTGGAATTTGAAATGCGGAAAGTCCGGAAAGCGCTGGACCTGAAGGCCGATGCCATTATGGATCTTAGTTCATACGGAAAAACGCAAGGCTTCAGGCAAAGGCTGATACGGGAAAGCCCCGCCATGATCGGCACGGTCCCCGTATATGACGCCATTGGTTTTTTTGAGCGCGAACTGCCGGAGGTCACGGCGGAGGACTTTCTTACGGTGGTGGAAGCTCATGCCCGGGACGGCGTGGATTTCATGACCATCCATGCGGGGCTGAACCGGGCGGTGGCGGATCGGCTGAAGCAAAACCGCCGGTTGACGAACATCGTGTCCAGAGGCGGTTCCCTTGTGTTTGCCTGGATGGAACTGACCGGGCGCGAGAATCCGTTTTATGAATATTTCGATCAGACGCTTGAGATATGCGCGGCCCATGATGTTACCGTCAGCTTGGGCGACGCGTGCCGTCCCGGTTCCATAGCCGACGCCACGGACGGGATTCAAATACAGGAATTGATTGTCCTGGGCGATCTGACGAAAAGAGCATGGGCGCAAAACGTCCAGGTGATGATCGAAGGGCCCGGCCATATGGCCATTAACGAGATCTCCGCCAACATTTTGCTGGAGAAGAGGCTTTGCCACGGCGCGCCTTTTTACGTGCTAGGCCCTCTGGTCACGGATGTGGCTCCCGGTTACGATCACATTACCAGCGCTATCGGCGGGGCGGTAGCGGCAATGTCCGGAGCGGATTTCCTGTGCTATGTGACGCCGGCGGAGCATTTGCGCCTTCCGGATCTGGACGATATGGCGGAAGGGATTATCGCCGCCAAAATCGCCGCCCATGCCGGGGATATCGCCAAAGGGATTCCGGGGGCGGCGGATTGGGATCTCGCCATGAGTCGCGCCAGGGTGGCCCTGGATTGGGAAAGCATGTTCAAGCTGGCCCTTGATCCGGAGAAGCCGCGCCGGTACAGAAAGGAATCCGCTCCGGCGGAGGAAAATTCCTGCACTATGTGCGGGAGGATGTGCGCAATACGGACGGTAAATGCCATGTTAAATAGGAGTACCTGAAGGCCGGTCTTCGTAGAGCCCCCCTTGCCTTCCCCGGAAAGGGGGCGAAAGTTTGGCGATGTAAGAAGCGACGCCCGACTCTCAAAAGCTATTTTCGTCCTTACAATGGTACCGACAAAGCAGGTTGGGATACAAAAGGCAAAAAAGCTTTTACCCTTGCGGCCTCTGCGCCTCTGCGGAGTAATTCTTATATTATCCGGAAAGGATTATTGACAGCATGCAATACTATTGCCTGCCGGAAACCGCATACGGTATGCTTTCCTCAAAAGGCGCCGTTCTCCTTGAAACCGTTAAATGCGATGGGGAAAACCGCCTTTCATATCTATTTTTTAAACCCCTGGAAATATTGGAGGTTTTCCAGACAAAAGAATTGCCCGTTTTTTTTCTCCGGCTTCAGGATTATCTTAATCAGGGCTGTTTTGCGGCCGGTTACCTTGCTTATGAGGCCGGATACGGCTTCGAAGAAATCATGAAGGCTTATGAACCGCCGAACCCGACTCATCCCGCGGCCTGGTTCGGGATTTATGAAAAGCCTTTTATTTTTGATCATCTGAAGGGGGAATGGGAGGATTGCCGGAAACCGGAACAGTTCCTTTCCATGACCGGGGGCGGTAATACCGGGCGCGGGACCGATTGCCGCATCAAAAACATCCGGTTCGAATTGGCGGGGGAATTGCTGTCGCGGGAAGGATACCGGGCTAAAATCGCTAAGATCAAGGAGTATATCGGCTCGGGGGATGTCTACCAAATAAATCTGACCGGGAAATGCCGCTTTGAATTCGGCGGATCCGTTTACTCCCTTTATGATTTTCTGAAAAACCGTCAAAAAGTTCCTTACGCCGCTTTTTTGCATACGGATCATGGGACGGTGCTTTCATTTTCACCGGAACTTTTTTTTCGGATGGGGGATGGCGGCGTCATTAGAACGAAACCCATGAAGGGAACGGCCCAAAGGGGGCGGACCGGGACGGAAGATGAGGAGATGGGAAACCGGCTGCGGCATGACGAAAAGAACCGGGCCGAAAACGTCATGATCGTGGATTTATTGCGCAATGATCTCGGGAGGATTGCCGGGACCGGTTCGGTGAAGGTCCCGGAGCTTTTTAAGGTTGAAAAATACGAGACATTATGGCAAATGACTTCCACGGTGGAAGGGGTCCTGCCGGAAAACGCGGATTATTACGGTATTTTCCGGGCGCTGTTTCCCTGCGGCTCGGTGACGGGAGCGCCTAAAATAAGGGCGATGCAGATTATCAAAGAGCTTGAAAAAACACCCAGAGGAGTATATACGGGGGCAATAGGCTTTTTTTCCCCCAACCGGGAAGCCGTGTTTAATGTGGCGATCCGGACGATCGCGCTCCGCGGCCGGAAGGGCGAAATGGGCGTGGGAAGCGGGATAGTATGGGATTCCGGGGCGGATGAAGAGTATGACGAAGGCCTTTTGAAAGCGCATTTTCTCACCGGCCGGGCGGAGAAATTCGACCTGATCGAGACCGTACTTTGGGACGGAGCCTACCGCTTTTTGCCTGAGCATCTTGCGCGCCTTGAGGATTCCGCCGCATATTTCGGCTACACCCTGAATCCGGATTGCTTCGCGGCGAAAATGAAGGAAAACAGCCTGGTGTTGGCGCCGGATCTAAAATATAAAGTGCGCGTATTGCTGGATTTCCAGGGAAGGATTACGATAACAAACAAAGAAATCGCCCCGGTAAAAAAACGCTCCCCCGGATTGGTAAGGTTCGCCGGAGACAAGACGGATTCCCGGGATCGGTTTTTATATCATAAAACCACCCATCGCCGGCTTTATGATTTATATGCCGAAAAAGCTTTGCAAAACGGTTATGACGATTATCTGTTTCTCAACGAAAGGAACCAGGTCACGGAAGGGGCGATCAGCAACATCTTTATTAAAAAAGGGGGATGCCTGCTGACGCCTCCGCTGGAGTGCGGGTTATTGAACGGGGTATTCCGGCGGCACGTTTTAATAAGCGCCCCCCGCGCCGCTGAAAAAATATTGTACGCGGAGGATCTTAGATCGGCGGATGCCATTTATATCTGCAACTCCGTCAGGGGCATGAGGAAAGTCATGTTGGTTGAAGAATGACAAAATATCGACGGTCCGCACCGGCTTTCACTGACCAGGGATGAATCGGGATCCTGGTTGGATCGGCGTCGGCAACGAGGTGTATAAATATCCCCGGGCAATAAAGAGCACATGGAGAATGTCCTTGGAGAACAACGGCTTTTTGCGGGCCTGTTTTTATTTTTTTCATACCTGGCGATATCCGGATAATTTAAGGGAAGATAAGAGAAAATAAGAGAAAATTTTTCTTGACAAACTGAAATTGACTCCATATAATGGAATTAATATCAGCGGGGAGGGCTTTTTAAGCTTGGAAGGCGACATCATCACCCTGGAGGAAGCCAGCGAGCTTTTCAAGGTAAGTGCTAAGACTTTTTTAAAAATACTCCGGGAGGAGGATCTTCCCGCCCGGAAAATCGGCAGGGAATGGCGTTTCTCCAGGCAGGCCCTGCTTGTCTGGATGGCTGCCGGGCATTCCAGGGATTATGCCAACGCCGGGAACAAGGTTCAGGAATATTTCAACCGGGTGGCGCCACAGTACAACGAACAGCGCAGTACCGTATACGGAAACGCTTTGCGGGAAATAATCCTTGAGCGCACCCGCGTGGAATCGGGTGATGTGGCCGTTGATGTGGGCGCCGGCACCGGATATTTAACCCTGGCCCTCGCGGCGAAAGCAGGAAAAGTGTATGCCGTGGACAATTCGTCTTCCATGCTCAGGATAGCAAGGGAACAGGCAAGCCAAAAAGGCTTGCGCAATATCGAGTTTCTGGAAGGAAAGGCGGAGGAGATCCCCCTCCCCGGCGGGACGGCGGATTGGGCGTTCGCTAATATGCTCCTCCATCATGTGGAGGATCCCCTTTTAGTATTGAAGGAAATCCGGCGCATCTTAAAACCGGGGGGGCGGATTGTCCTTACGGAGATAGAGGAGCATGATCACAAATGGCTTAAGCAGGAAAAATCCGATCTTTGGCTGGGCTTCAGCCGGGATGAACTTCAGGAATGGTTCAAGGAGGCCGGCTTCAAGCATGCGGAAGTGCGGGATGCGGGCTGCGACTGCTGCACGGGCAGCAGCGACGGAAGCAAGACAGTGAAGATAAAGACGATTTTGGCAACCGGAACGAAATGATCAACTCCCCTCCGGCCCCTCTCTTGAAAGAGAGGGGCAAGGGGTGAGTTGCGAAAGGAGTAATGATTGACATGGCCATGACTATCACGGAAAAAATCCTGGCTGCCCATGCGGGGAAAGACCGTGTGGAGCCGGGGGAACTGATTCAGGCAAAGCTGGATATGGTGTTGGGTAATGACATTACCGCGCCGGTAGCCATCAAGGAGTTTGCCAAGATCGGCGCGGAACGCGTTTTTGACCGGGAGCGCATCGCGCTGGTGCCGGACCATTTTACGCCAAACAAGGATATAAAATCCGCGGAGCAAGCCAAAATGGTCAGGGATTTCGCAGGGAAATACGGCATCGTAAACTACTTCGAGGTCGGCCGGATGGGCGTGGAGCATTGCCTGCTCCCGGAGAAAGGCCTGGTTTTACCGGGCGATTGCATTATCGGCGCGGATTCGCATACCTGCACCTACGGCGCGGTGGGGGCTTTCGCCACCGGGGTGGGAAGCACGGATATGGCCGCCGGCATGGCGCTGGGGGAATGCTGGTTCAAGGTTCCGGAGTCCATTAAATTCGTATTTTTCGGCAAACCGGCTCCCTGGGTGGGCGGTAAGGACCTTATCCTTTATCTCATCGGGCGGATCGGCGTGGACGGGGCCCTGTATTGCTCCATGGAACTCACCGGGGAGACTATCCGCGGGCTTTCCATGGACGGGCGCCTGACCATGTGCAATATGGCCATCGAGGCGGGGGGGAAAAACGGCATCATCGCCCCGGATGAGACCACGCTGGAGTATGTGAAGCCGAGAGCGAAACGGGATTTCAAAGTTTATGAAAGTGATGCGGATGCCCGGTACTTTAAAACATACGAGTTCGACGCCGGAAAAATCGAACCCCAGGTGGCTTTTCCCCACTTGCCGGAGAATGCCAAACCCCTTAGTGAGGTGGGCAAGGTGAACATCGATCAGGTGGTGATCGGCTCCTGCACTAACGGACGCATGGAGGACCTGCGCATTGCCGCCGGCATCCTGCGGGGGAAAAAGGTCAATTCCAATGTGCGCTTGATTGTCATACCCGGAACGCAGTTGATCTGGCGCCAGGCCATGCAGGAGGGATTGTTCGAAATCTTCGTGGAAGCAGGGGCCGCGGTCAGCACCCCGACGTGCGGACCTTGCCTGGGAGGTCACATGGGGATCCTCGCTAAAGGCGAGAAAGCCGTGGCCACCACCAACCGGAATTTCGTGGGTCGCATGGGAGATCCCGGAAGCGAGGTATATCTGGCCGGCCCGGCCGTGGCGGCGGCTTCGGCAGTGGCGGGATATATTGCGTCGCCTGAGGAGGTGGGAGTGAAATGAAGTTGACGGGCAAAGTATGGAAATTCGGCAGGGATGTGGATACGGACTTGATTATTCCGGCGCGCTATCTGAATACTTCGGACCCGAAGGAACTGGCTTTCCATTGTATGGAGGATGCGGATCCCTCTTTTGCCAAAAAGGTTTCCCCGGGGGATATCATCGTGGCGGACAAAAATTTCGGCTGCGGATCGTCCCGGGAGCATGCGCCCATCGCCGTAAAGGCGGCGGGTGTTTCCTGCGTGATCGCCGCCTCCTTCGCCCGGATCTTTTTCCGAAATGCCATCAATATCGGGCTGCCGATTTTGGAATCGCCGGAAGCAAGCAAAGACATCAGGGAGGGGGATCAGGTGGAAGTGGATCTTGATTCCGGATTGATCCGGAACCTTGCCACCGGCGGATCCTATCAGGCGGCGCCATTCCCCCCGTTCATGCAGGATTTGATCAGGGCCGGCGGATTGATCGAGTATGTCAGGAGGAAAGCGCGATGAGTATCGGCAACGCAATTGCCTTCTGTAGCGTTTGATTGGCGGGTATAAATTTAACGGGAGGAAGGAATATGGCAAAAACATACAAAATCGCGGTGATGGGCGGAGACGGCACCGGACCGGAGGTAGTGGCCGAAGGCGTAAAAGTGCTGAAGGCTGCCGCGCAAAAATTCGGGTTCAAGCTGGATATGACGGAGTTCGATTTCGGCGGGGAGCGCTACAAGCGCACGGGGGAAACTCTTCCCGATAGCGCCATCGGGGAGCTTAAGAAATTTGAGGCCATATTTCTCGGCGCCATCGGCCATCCGGATGTCAAACCGGGCATCCTGGAAAAGGGAATTCTGCTGAATTTGCGGTTCGCCCTGGACCAGTACATCAACCTGCGTCCGGTGAAATTATATCCTGGCGTGGCGACACCGCTCAAGGACAAAGGGCCGGATGAGATTGATTTCGTGGTGGTGCGTGAAAACAGCGAAGGCTTGTATGCCGGTGCGGGAGGGGTCCTTAAAAGGGGGACTCCCGATGAGGTGGCGGTTCAGGAATCGATCAACACCCGCAAGGGAGTGGAGCGCTGCGTGCGTTACGCCTTCGAGTATTGCCGGAAAAGAAACCGGGATAAAAAATTGACTCTTTGCGGCAAGACCAATGTATTGACTTATGCTTTCGATCTCTGGGAAAGGGCTTTTCATGAGGTGGCCGGGGAATATCCGGATATAAAAACGGACTACGCTCATGTGGACGCCACCTGCATGTGGATGGTGAAAAACCCGGAGTGGTTCGACGTGATCGTGACCGATAACATGTTCGGCGATATCATCACGGATCTCGGCGCCATGATCCAGGGGGGCATGGGCATCGCCGCAGGCGGGAACATCAATCCGCAGGGAGTTTCCATGTTCGAACCCATCGGCGGCTCCGCGCCTAAGTATGCCGGAAAGAACGCGATCAATCCCCTGGCCGCTATTATGGCCGGCCAGATGATGCTGGAGACGCTCGGCGAGGAACAGGCGGCGCGGGCGGTGGAAAAAGCCGTGATGAGAGTAGTGGCGGAGAAATTGAAAAGCCTTTCCGCCGGAATGATGGGGTATGGGACCACTGAGGTGGGGGATATGGTGGCGGATCTGGTCTGATTTTATATCGGAGAAAAAACTTATCGGTTTTTTATAGGCGATGCGGCAGCGGGGGGTTACCCCGCTGTCCCGTTTTGCCGGGAAAAACGGAGTAATGTTCCCAGGGTTCCGGCGCCTGCCAAAGGGCGTTATTGGGTTGCGTTCCCAGATCTTTTCCTGTGAGCATGATATGCCTGAGTCCGGTACGGTCCACCAGCTTGCCGCCCTTGTATGCGGAGGCGTTTACCAGAAAGGATTCCAGGCCGGACAAATCTTTGCAGGGCAGGGAAATAAAAATATCATTCTTCTTCATATGGCAAAAAGCATGTTCTATCCACGGGATCGGTTCACCGGCAAATGTATGCCGTTGAAGCTGCCCGGGCCAGGTGACCGTAAACAGCGTCCTGCGCGCTTCTGCAAGGGCGTTAAAAAATGATATATCGAGCATGTATATGTACCCGCGGCACGGTTTTTTCATTAACCGGATTTCAAAATTCAGATTTTCCCTGTCCATATAAACCGTGAGACCGGCGATGTCGCCGGATTTGTACAGGTAGCTCCGGAGGGTGTCCGCAAACGGATTCGGGACCACCGCCCGGTGTTTCTTGTCTATGGGCAGGATAATATGGTTGAATGTACAAAAGAGTTCGTTTTTACGCAGGAAAGCCAGGAGATATTTTCTCAGGATATAATTTTTCAATTGGGATTTGAATATGCCCAGGCATTTCTCCTTTAGTTTAACCTCGGCCTCGGAAAGATCCAGGGAATGCCATTTTATCCCGCAATATCCCAGCGCCTTGGGAGGCGTAAGGTGAAGCCTCGGGAATCTTCCGGGGGGCACCGGCCAGTTGCCTCTGTGGACCAGATATGTATATTCCTTTATGCTGAGCCTTAGCTTGGTGATGGTATATTTTATAAAGTTGTTGGCCATGTGGTGGTCCGAATGGCAATCGTAAAAATGGGGGTAGAAGATATGAGTCGGCTTGAAGTCCCGGATTATTTCCTCCAGTTGCGTTACGAGGCCGACTCCGTTGTAACCGGCGCCGGGTTTATATGCGTTATGATAAAGCGCGGCGTTTTGCCCCGTGAACCGGCTTGTGCAAGGCTTGTCCGGCATCCAGTTCTCCCGCCACAATTCTGAAAAGTGCCGGTCGGGGAATCCCAGGAATATCATATCTTTTTCGGATAAGCCGAGAAGGGAAAGAGCGTCTATTGTCTCTTTCTGCCGTTTATAGGCTTGATCAACGAAATATGGCGCGGAAGGCTGTTTAAAAGGAGAGGTAACCCTCTCCGCAAGTCCCAATCCGTCCCCGTTGCTCAACAGTATTACTTTTATCCGGGCGCTGCGCTCTACGGCCTTTAGTATCAGTCCGCCGCAGGCTGCGATCTCGTCGTCGGGATGGGGGGCAATAATAAGAATGCGGCTTTTGGACCAGGGAACCGCCAATTTGAAAAGAGGTATCCGGTGGAACAGGTTGCGCAAAAATTCCTTATAAATCAGGAAAAATAACAGACGCAATAAATAGAGGGTTAAAACACTCCAAAAAACAAACACGGCAATAGGCACATCCATTTGAAGTCATCCTTTTGATTCATGAAGCAATTTGTGTTGTTATAATAATTTACGTCCTGCCACTAGATATCGACAGCCTAATGGAAGCCGTACACTATATTTAGTGGCAAGAACTTGAATTAATGTAACAACGCAATTGCCTTATGAAGGCATTTATTTACAGATAAAAAGGGTTTCGGTATAATGAAAGATGGGATTATATGATATGGAAATATAAAATTCCATAGTATAATTATACTATAATAAAATTATTGGTAAAAATCAATGCTTGATGATGGTCAAAGGGATTACCCCGGTTATGCGGGAAGGTTTCAGGCCGGGAAAAATTATGTTTAATTGAAAGAGAGGATGGAATATGGTCCCAAAACCTGATTCAGGGGTAAAATCGCCGGCAGTTGGAGAAGGCAAGGTTTTCAGGCGGGGAAACACGATCTTGTACCCGGGCTTGTTCAAGGATGTGGTCATTAGAAAGCGTTTGACTCTTGCCGTTTTATTCATGCTCTTGATCGTGGGCGTTGTTACGCGTTTATACGATATCGGGGAAAATCCCGCAGGCCTGAATGTGGATGAGGCGTCGGCGGGATATGACGCTTACGCCCTGGCGAATTACGGTATAACCCGGAACGGTCACAATTTTCCGGTGCATTTGACGGCCTGGGGCAGCGGCCAGAATGCCCTATATGCCTATATTATCATGCCCGTGATTAAAATTTTCGGGTTGTCTCCGGTGACCAGTCGGATTGGAAATTTCATCTTCGGCGTGCTTACCATCATATTTTTGTTCTATAGCGTTAAAAGAATCGCGGGTACGAAAATCGCTTTGGTTGCGGCCTTTATCCTGACCATTTCCCCCTGGGGGATCATGACCTCCAGATGGGGGCTTCCGGAGAATATCATGCCGGCCTTTGTAATGATGGGCGTTTATTTTTTCACTCTGTCCCTGGACAGGCCGGCGTTTCTTTATCTTTCCTCCGCCGCGTTCGGGTTAAGCCTTTACGGATACGGCACCGCTTATGTCGTTGTTCCGCCGCTGATGGTTTTGATGGCCGTATTGGGCTTTCAGAACGCTGAAAACCGGAAGGCCTACCTGAAAATGCTGGCCCGGGCGGCGCTGCTGTTCGTCATTATCGCCTTACCCATAGCCATGTTCGTGTATCTTAACCTATTTTCGGACATCCCGTCCTCCATCAAATTAGGTTTTATAACCATTCCAAGGCTGACTACTCCCGGGGCCAGGTACGCCCAGGTAATCATGTTCGATCCCAATTTAAAGGGGATATCCCCGTTGCTGGCCCGGCTGGCTCAAAATTTCCAGTACTATTATTATACGGTTTTCGAACAGAAGGGGGCTTCGTGGAGTGTCATAAACAATCAGGCGCACCGTTTCGGCAGCCTTTTCCTGTTTGGCAACATCTTTTTCCTGGTGGGGTTTTGTTTTGCCGCGGCGGATATATTTTCGTCCGTTCTGAAGAAAAGGTTGAGACATGAATCCCTCTTTATGCTCTGGTTCATCATAGCGACAATTCTGGGCGTGATTTCGGAAACCAATACCAACCGGATGAATATTATCTTTCTGCCGATGATCTTTTTTACGGCGTATGGGGTTTGCAAAGCGGGATCGGAAATAGGCACCTTCATCACTCACTTTATCGGGGGGGAATCCCGGAAACCGGCTGTATTTACGGCCGCCAGTTCCATCGCGATTCTGCTTATCGCAGCAGTTTATCTCAGCTCTTTTTATGCTTTCGCCGGCTATTATTATCCGCCCCATTTGTATCCGGATCATATCGGATCTTATTTTAATTATTCCATGAAAGACGCCGTGGAATATGTGGAAAAGAATAATACCGGCGGCAAAACGGTTTATATGTCCAATGTATCCATGGGGTATATTTACGTTTTGTATTATACAAAGTATAATCCGCACGATTTCATCCGCACCGTGGTGTACAACAATCCCTACGGAAGTTTCAGGGAAGTGCTTTCCTTCGGAAATTACCGTTTCATATTTCCGAAAGAGGCCGTCGATCCTCAGCCGGATTCCTTTTACATAGTGGATAATGAAAAGATATATTCCACTCTTGCGTCACCGCCCGAAAAAATCAAGCGGTTCAAGCGTTTCTCCGTACTGGAGTATTAGGATGGATGCCTTTTTCATGCGGTATTACCAGAAATCCCAAAAAATAACGGTTTGATGGCATGGGATGACGGAAAAGGATTTCGCCTTCCGCTTGTCGAAAGCATGCGGTAATGCCATGGAGCCGTAAACAGGTTCTGCTGGGGGAATGACGTTGATCCAGTTCCATAATGTGACGAAAATTTATAACAACGGCGTGGAGGCCCTTTCCAAGATCAACCTGCTTATCGACAAGGGTGAGTTTGTTTTTCTGGTAGGCGCAAGCGGCGCCGGCAAGTCCACCATCATGAAGCTGGTGATGCGGCAGGAAGTTTGCACCGCCGGGACCATTCTGGTCGGGCGGAAAAATGTCGCCACGCTCAGGGCGTGGGGGGTCCCCTTTTTACGCCGCAATATCGGGGTGATATACCAGGATTTCAAGCTGCTGCCCAACAAGACCGTATACGAAAATGTGGCTTTCGCCCTGGAGGTGGTGGAGGTCCCGCGCCGGGAGATCCTGCGCCAGGTGCCGCTTGTGCTTGAGTTGGTCAAACTCCAGTTAAAGGCGAACGCTTTTCCCTCGGAATTGTCCGGCGGTGAGCAGCAGCGGGTTTCCATCGCCAGGGCCATTGTAAATAAACCGCTGGTCCTCCTGGCCGACGAGCCCACGGGAAATCTGGATCCCGAAACTTCCTGGGGCATCATGGATTTGCTGCAGGAGATCAACAAGCGCGGCACCACTATTATTATGGCCACTCATAACAAAGAAATCGTGAATGCGCTGCGGAAGAGAGTGGTGGTCCTGGTGGAGGGAAAGATCGTCAAGGATGTGCAGAAAGGGGATTATACAGGTGAAGCTTAAGACCTTTTGCTACTTCGTCCGGGAGGCTTTCCACGCGCTGGTCCGCAATAGTCTGATGAGCCTGACCGCAGTCGGCATCATCGTGGTAGCCCTGATCATACTGGGGGTTTTTTATATTCTTCATGTAAATCTGGGCCAGTATCTGATCATGGCCAGGGATGTCGTGGATATCAAGGTGTTTATCCAGGGGGAGCTGGAGCCGGAGCAACTGGTGCAGCTTCAGGAAAATATCTACCACCTGGACGGCGTGGAAAAGGGGGAGTATATATCCAAGGAGCAAGGCAGGAAGTTTCTGGCGAAGGCTTTGAAAATTCCTGAAAGCGACCTTTTCTCCGAAGGGAATCCCCTTCCGGACCAGTTCCGCCTTAAATTAAAGGACAACGTGGATCTCGACCGGCTGGTGATGCAGATCAAGGTTATGCCCGGCGTGGACGAGGTTTATGCGGCAAGCACAGTCAAAATGATGCTGCTTATCCTGCAGATCATCTGGGCGGTGGGCGCCGGCATCCTGGTAATCATTTTTTTCGCCTCCGTATATATAATGATTAATACCATCCGTCTTACCGTGCTGGTCAGACGGAAGGAGATCGAGATCATGAAGCTGGTGGGAGCCACCAACTGGTTCATTCGCTGGCCTTTTCTCATTGAAGGGCTGGTTCTGGGGATAATGGGGGCGCTGATCGCGGCGCTGCTTCTGTCCAAGGGGTACCATTCCATGGCGGAAAAAATTCACAGCATGGCCCGGTATGTCACCTTGGCCGGGGAAAACCAGATAAATCTGGGATTGGTTATCTGGCTTTTTTCTACAGGGATTTTGATCGGTCTTGCAGGAAGCCTGTTTTCTTTGAAGAAATTTTTAAAAGTGTGACTGACATTACCGGCGAAAAATCGTGAAAGATGCCATAACTTGTGACAATATTATGCCTTTGGAAAAAGCGTTAAAGCCCGCTATTTTTTAAATAAGGCAATGGCGTTGTTACCTTGATTCGAGGTCCTGCCCTAAATATAGCGCATGGCTACCATTGGACTATCGATAATTTTGGCAAGAAGTAAAATTATCACAACAACGCAAATTGCTCTAAATGTACACAATTGATTGATTTTGCTACATTAATCAAGGTGTAAAAGTTACGTAAATGTATGAAATTGAATTTTTCGCTGTAGTACTAAAAAGGCAAAGGAAGGATCTTCTTGCGCGCACGGCCCTCCAAAACTAAAAAATACCCCCTTGTTTGCATGGCGTTTCTTCTGCTTACGGCATTTCCCGTTGTTTTCCCTGTGGAGGGCGCTTCCACGGACGACCTGCTCCGAAAAAAACAGGAAGAGCTAAGTTCCGCCAAGAACAAGGAAAATTCCGCCAAGACGCAGTTGAGCACTATTGCCACGAAGCTGGCGAAAGTGGAGGACAATCTGGCGGGACTGAATTGGAGCATCAAAAAAAGCCAGAAAAACGCGAATATCCTGAAGCAAAAAATACGCCTCGATGAGCGGTCCATCTCCTCTCTTTCCACAGAAGCGGCGCGCATCCAGGAATTGCTTGATAAAAGGCTGGTCTCCATTTATAAATACGGTTTTTATTCATACCTGGAAGCGCTGGTCGGGGCGGAAAACTTCAGCGATTTCGCTACCCGTTTCGAACTTGTAGGGGTGGCGCTGAACCAGGATCTGGAATTGCTTGATAAAAACAAAATGCAGATCCGGGATATCAGACTGCGGAAAGCCCGGGTGGAGCGGCAGCACAGGCAGCTTCTTTTGGAAACCGCGCGGATCGAAGCCATCCGTAAAAACACCAAGATCAAGGAGCAGGAGTTGCTGAAACTCCGCGCCGAACAACAAAAGCTTTTGGAAAAATACGGCTCCGAAAGGCGCCGGATCGAAAAAGAACTGCTGGAACTGGAAAAAGAATTTGAGAGATATGTACGAAACGCGGAAAAAGAGAAGCTGGACACCGATGCCCTCGGCACGGGAAGTCTTACCTGGCCCGTATACGGAAGAATTACTTCCTATTTTACATTGACGAGGGTGCACCCGGTCCTGCGGACGGTCAGGCCTCACCGCGGGGTGGATATTGCGGCGCCCAAAGGGGCGTCGGTGAAAGCCGCCGACAGCGGCAGGGTGGAGTTGGCCGGATGGAAAGGGGATTACGGCTACACGGTTATAATTTACCACGGAAACGGCTATTCTACCTTATACGGCCATAATTCCCGGCTGGCGGTGAAGGCCGGGGAAAAAGTGGTGAAGGGGGAAACCATATCTTATGTGGGGAGTACCGGTATGAGCACGGGTCCGCATTTGCATTTCGAGGTTTGGAGAAACGGGGAGCGCGTCGATCCCTTGCCCTTTTTGCCCAAGAGATGAAATTGCCGGGGCTTTGCGGATAAACCGCAAGTACGGCAATGCGCAAAGGAAGTGTCTGGATGAACCGTTTTTCACGAATTGCCCTGATTTTTTTATTGCTTGTTTCCGTCAGCCTGGTCTGTGCGGGGGCGTTTTTTTGGCGCAGGGTGCAGGCCAATTCGGAAGATTCCGTCTGGGACGCGTTAAGGGTGATTTCATATGTCAATATGAAATATCCCGGGAAGGTAAGTACTTTCGACCTGTGGCGCAGTTTCCTGCGCACGGGGGCCATCAATAAGATGCTGGCGACCTTGCGTGATCCCTACACCTATTACCTGAATGCCAAGGAATATTCCGAACTCCAGAGGGACCTGGAAGGCTCCTTTTTCGGCATCGGCGTGCTTTTAAATCCCGGAGGCGATTATCCTGAGGTGATGAAGGTGTTTCCGGATACGCCCGGGGAAAAAGGCGGCTTGAAAGTGGGCGATGAAATCATCAGTATCAACGGCAAAAATACCTACCGGATGGACGGCGAACTGGTGGCGAAAAGGATCAGGGGTCCGGCGGGCACGGCGGTGGTGCTCCGGATCCGACGCGAGGAAAATCGGCTGGTGATCCAAAAAGATCTGCGCATGATCCGCCGCAGGATAGAGGTCCCGCCTATGGAATGGGAGATAATCCGCAGCCCGTATGATTTTCGCATTGGATACCTCCGGCTTTACATGTTTAATGCAAATACCAGCGAATATATGCAAAAAGCCTTGCGGGAGGTTAAACGGCAAAAGGCCGACGGCATCATTCTCGATATGCGGGAAAATCCCGGAGGTTTGCTGGAACAGTCCATCCTGGTTTCCAGCATGTTTTTGCCGCAAGGCGTTCCGGTGGTGCATATTTTGCAAAAGGACGGGAAGCCTTTAATCCATTATACCAGAAATTTGCGGATCAAGGAATGGCCTGTGGCGGTTCTGGTTTCGGGGCATAGCGCCAGCGCAGCGGAGATTGTAGCCGGAGCCCTTAAAGATCACCGCGCGGCGGTGCTAGTAGGCACGAAAACTTACGGGAAAGGCTTGGTTCAGCAGTTGATCCCTTTGAACGGAAACAACGGCAGCGCCCTTAACCTGACCGTCGCCAGATATCTTACCGCCGGGGGGCATTCCATCGACAGGAAGGGGATTGAACCGGATATATATGTGCGGAACCCCGAAAAACGGAAACCCGGGGAGGATCCCCAGAAGGATGCGGCGATCCGGGCTCTGGAGGATCAAATGGCGAAGTCCATGGGCAAGGCAGGTTGATGGCAGGAAGTCCGCAATTTGCCGCGAGGAGGATAAATGCGGTTTTTATATCGGATGCTCGAATTTGTCTGGGATCAAGTCTTTACATCCCTGGTGCCAGCCGGGGATTTTTTCTGGGTTTTCCTGCTCTTTTCCCTATATATGGCAGGCATTTTCACCCGGGGGCACCGGAAGTTGGAAGCGAGGCGCCTGGGGGGGAACCCCTTCCCCTTCTTCCGCGACATGGTTGTCCTTTTTCTCTGGGGCCTGTTCGGCGGAATTCTGGCAAGCTGGATTTTCTCGGTGCTGGGCATCACCATTTCCTTCGGTGAAGTCTGGATTTTTCCGGTGATCCTGGGGATCTCCCTGTTTTTATCCACTTTTCACGCAAGATTTCTATGCGCTTCTTATGCTCTGGGGATATTGGCCGCGATAAGGTTGATTTTCGGCGTCCCTGCGCTGGATTTTCCTGCATGGAGCGCTTTTATCGGCGGCCTGCATTTGGCTGAGAGCATTTTCATGTTTGCCACAGGCGCAAGCCGGGCGGTCCCGGTGTGCTTCCGCATCGGGGATAGGGCCACCGCCGGATATGTCATGCAAAAAGTCTGGCCCGTGGTGATGATGTTTTTTTTCTGGCAGTTTATAAGCAGGAGCCAGGGGGGGCTGATAAATCTCGATACGCCGTCCTGGTGGCCTTTATGGGGACCGGCCTTTGCTTCCGCCGGGAAGATCCTTGTTTATTTTCCCGTTGTCTTCCCTGTAACCATGGGCTATTCGGATTTTACGCTGTCCCGTACGCCAAGGGAAAAGGCAGTCCGCGGGAGCTTGCTGCTCGGATGTTACAGCCTGACGACGATCGCCGTCGCCGGTTTTGTCCGATATTTGAACCTTCCGGGCGTTCTTGCGGCGTTTGCGGTGACCGCCGGGCATGAACTGGTAACCTGGAACTCTTATGACACTGAACTGAAAAATCCATGGATGTTTTCACCGGTCCCGGACGGGCTGCGCGTTTTATATGTCAGCCGTCGGGGGCTGGGGGCCAAGCTTGGCCTCACCCCCGGCGACGTCATTAAAAAAATCAACGGCAGGCCGGTGCTTTCCCGCGCACAATTGCTGGCATGGTTTAATGGAATGCCGTGGTTTGCCGATTTCGAGATCATCAGGCCCGGAAAGGGCGCCCTGACACTGTCTTATCCAAGGGGGATCAAAGACCTCGGCATTCTGGTTGTGGACAGGGAGACCGTGCAGGCGGATTCACTTGCACTGCCTTCTTATAAACCCCGTCTGCCCGGATTTTTTATGCGGCCGACCAGGAAAACGATGAACAATTAAGGTGGAAAGGCTTTCGAAGTAATCATAACCGGCCTTTCTCCCCCTCTATCGGCGCTAGTCTGGTGCAATTTCTCGTAAATAGCTTAACGATGAATATAAGAGACGTTGCATATCGTGTAGCGTTTGACATCGTCAAGCTGTTTGCGAAACGCTAGACCAGAGAGAGGGAGCTTGAAGCGGTGAGTTTTGCAGTTCTAACGGATCAACGGGAGGAAACACGTGCGCAAGGATTTGACGGCAGTTTGGTTGGTATACGCGGTTTACGTCATTTGCCTGGCCGCAGGGGAAATGTTATACCCCAAAGCGGAAAAGCCCGCCCCCGCTCAGTTGAAATATAAGCATCCCATCTTGAATGCGGGATGGGAGGTAATCGGGCGGACTTACCTGGGGGATCAGGCCGGTTTGCGCACCCGGCATGCGCTGCAGTCATGGGCTGAAACCCGGGCGGTCCGTATGGAACGTGAAAAGTGGACGTATGGCGTGAAAAAAATAACCGCATACCGGTATCAATACCCCCGTTATCAGGGATGGTGGCAATGTGAACAGGCCTTTCCCGGGAAGGGGACTGCCCTGGCCGATGCCATTGCGGAATCCGGGGGCCGCGTCTTAAGGTCCGTTTATCAGAAGGATCGCCACGCCGCTGTAATATCCTGGGGGGCCGCCTGGAAGGAGGATCAGCGGGTAAGGGAACTGGAAACAGGCAGGATATATTGCCGTTTCGCGGAAACCGTAACACCCGGAGACGCAAGGAATTTCGCCGCAGAGATCCAAACCCGGCAACAACCGCCGGTATTCGTGACGAAGCTGGCCGGGACGCATGATGTGCGCCCCCGTCCTCCGAAGCCTGCTGCCGCCAAAAAAACGTCTGAAAAAACTCTTAAAAAACGCCCCGCCATAGTCAAACCCAAGCCCCGGCCGGTTGCGGTAAAAACGCCGCCAAGAAAAACCGCCGGTGCCAAACGCAGCTTGTGGCCGTTTTTTTCGCAAAAATCCCCAAAAAAGAATATCGTCAGGCCCAAATGGCGCAAGAGCCCGCCCCATCGCCCGGCCGCCGGGGAAAAGCTCGGGATCCTTCCGGCTCGGCTGAAAATCGCCATTGTCATTGATGATTGCGGCTATGATTTCGCGTTGTGCGAAAAATTTGCGGCGCTGGGCGCCCCGCTTACAATGGCTGTCATCCCGGGGCTTCCCGATTCGGTTCGACTGGCGAAGCTTGCCCATGAAAAGGGCGTCCAGATCATCCTGCACATGCCCATGGAGTCGCTGGATACCCGGCAGATTCCCGGTGAGAACGCGATCACATCCGGTATGGACGACGCGTCGATCCGTCTGGAGCTGCGAAAATGCTTGAAAGAAATACCTTTCATCAAGGGCGTCAACAACCATATGGGATCCAGGATCACCAGCGATGCCGCAAAAATGCGCATCATCCTGGAGGAGATCAAAAAGAAAAAGATTTTTTTTCTGGACAGCTTTACCATCGGTTCCTCTGTGGGTTATAAAACAGCCGGAAAAATGGGTATTGCCGCGGCCAAAAGGGATGTATTCCTGGACAACAAGGCGGATCCGGAATATATCCGGAGCCAACTGAGGCTTTTGCTTGAAGAAGCCCGTAAAAAGGGTCATGCAGTGGGGATTGGGCATGCACGGCCGCATACTTATACTGTCCTGAAGGAATTCCTGCAGAATTTTTCAAGCGACAAGTACGAACTGGTGTTTGTTTCGGGCCTTGCACAGTAAACCGGCGCGAATGGCCGCGGAAAACGAGGGAAAAAGGTACAAAGCAAGGCTATGGGATATCCTCTCTTTCGCAAAAAAGAGGCAAGGGTGAGTTTCTCACAACGCTTTTTAAAGCGTCGAAAAAAAGTCATACTCCTGACTATGCTTCATATATTTTATTGATTACTGGATTTCATGATATTTTATACCGGCGCCGGCGGCTGAGACGGCGTTTTGCAGGGGATATTGTGAAATCGTTTAATATTTTTACGCCAGAAAGGAGGGACATTAATGGAATTATACATAAACAAGGAAAAGGTGCATATCTCCAGTTTACTGCGCTCCATTGACGAGGAAATATCCTGTGAAGCGGAAACGGCTTTTCCCGCGAGCCTGGGAGCCGTGAACAGGATAATCTGCAGTTTCGCCCGCTTACGGGGCAGGGAAATCAATATGGAGGGAAACAGGCTGACCATACGGATGCCGCTGGATATAGAAGCCATCGTGACCGCATCCGGCAGTGAAAATCCCGTTTCCGTGATCTGGAGTCCGGAATCGGGAGATGCCGCGGTTTGCACATATGAAACGGAAGTGCCGGGGCTGCGGGGCGATGACGTTGTCTGGGCGAAAGCGGATGTTCAAAGCATGCAACTGGTTTTAGGGAATAACGGAAAAGCCGGGGTACGGGCCAGGATCGCCTTAAAGGTCAAGGTATTCCGCACCGCCGAAGGAGAGATCATGACGGATGCAAGCATCGCAAGCGGCGCGCGATTGGATGTCGCCAAGGAGGATCTCACCGTATACGATATCCAGAAGGAGATCAATCTGGATCATGAGTGGGAAAGGGATCTCTACCTGCCGGGGCACATGCCGGAACCCCTGGAAGTCTTGATGAAAGAGGCGATCATTACAGACAGTTCCATCACGGCCATGGACGGCAGGATCGCCATCAAGGGCGCCATCAATTTAGGAATTGTTTACAGAACTAACGAACAGGATTCCGGGCAGGCAAACATCATGTATCATGCCTGGACAAAAGAAGACGGAAGCGCTCTGCCGTTCGAATCAGTCATGGATATCGCAGGATTACGGAGTAATTCCATGGTCGAAGCCTGCCTTGAAGTCGATCGCATCTCCTGTACGGTGAACTCCCACGGCCTTCATGTTGCAGTGAGGCTTAGGACGCAAGGGCTTCTTCTGGGCGCGAAAAGCCTTTCCGCGGTAACGGATATCGCCGCCCCCGAAGGCGTGATCATGGATGTGGAGCGCCGGCCGGTAAGATTCGCAAACCTGCTGGGGAAAATGGATGAAAAGGTTGTTGCGGAAAAGACGCTGAACCTTCCGGAACGTCTCCCGCAGCCGGAGAAAGTCATCGACGCCCGGGTCAAACCCGTTAACGTCAAAATCGAATGCGAGAACGATCAGGCGAGGATTACCGGAAATTTGCAGGTTACCATGCTCTATATGGCGGCGCGGGGAGAGGAAGGGCCTGATCTGGTATGTTATGAATGGGAGCCCGGGGAATATGAGTTTGTGATTGCGGCCGATGCTCCGGGATGTGAGGAACGGGAATGGGAGAACCTTTGTCTTACGATTCATTCCATGGAACTGCGCCAGGGGGATGAAGGGAAATTCGATCTCAGCACCGGAGTTTCACTGGCCGCTTCATTCTGGAACAGCCGCGACATAATGACGGTTTCCGATGCGGCGCTGGTGCTTCCCAGGGATGAATCCTGCCCGCGCCCGACGTTCTTATATTATGTGGTACAGCGGGATGATACGCTTTGGAAGATCGCGCGCAGGTATAATACCACAGTGGAACAGATTGCCCAGACCAACAACATACCGAATCTTGATTTGCCGGTCCCAGGCGAAAGAATCCTAATCCCCGCCCGCTATTAAATCGTTGATCCGGCCATGAGTTATGATTTCGGGAAGCGCGCTAAATCATGGCGGTTTTCCGAAATCGGCCAACAGTATGTTAATCGCCAATCCATGGAACCGGCAAAGCAAATCCTCCTTATAACAAGGAGGATTTTTTTCGGAAAAATTAATTCCGGCAAATTAAGAAAATGATAATGGAGATAATATTACGGGGGTAATGGAAAATGATGAAAGCAAAAAAAATGTTCTGGATCGGTTTGTTTTTTCTTATTGCCGGCGCGCAGCGGCCATCCCGGGCTGCTTCCGCTTGGGAGAACCTGGGCATCAAAGCAAAAAGCGCGTGTTTGATCGATGCTTCTTCCGGCCAGGTCCTTTACAGTAAAAATCCCCGTCTGCGGGTGCCGCCGGCCAGCATCACCAAAATTATGAGCCTGATAGTAATCATGGACGCCATCGATGATAAACTGCTGGCTTGGGATGAAAATGTCAAAGTCAGCAGGGAGGCTTCACAAATGGGCGGATCTCAAATCTGGCTTAAGGAAGGGGAGGAAATGCCGGTGCGGGATCTGGTAAAGGCGGTGGCGGTAGTGTCGGCGAATGACGCCAGCGCTGCATTGGCCGAGAAAATATATGGGGAAAACGCGCTGTTCGTCAAGAAAATGAACGCCCGGGGGAAGATGCTGGGTCTTACGGATACCCATTTCGTCAATGAACACGGGCTGCCGGACCCTGGGCAGTACACCAGTGCTTATGATGTAGCCCTGATGTCGCGGGATTTGATTTTACGGCACCCGGCCGTCCTCCGGTTTACGTCCATCTGGATTGACAGCCTCCGCGGCGGTAAATCCTTTCTGCGCAATACCAACAGACTGTTGAAGGAATATCCGGGAGCGGACGGTCTTAAGACCGGATATACGGCGCAGGCGGGATTCTGTCTGTCCGCCACAGCCGTGCAAAAGGATTTCCGCCTGATATCCGTGGTGATGGGGGCCGATACTGAGGATGAAAGGCTGGCGGAAACCAAGAAATTGCTGAATTATGGATTCCGGTTTTTTGACAGGGTGCGGGTGGCCGAAGAAGGCGCCCGGGCGCCGGGCAAAGTGTTTATCAAGGGCGGCAGATTGGAGAGGGTGGCGCCGGTGGTAAAACGCGATTTTGCCGTGCTGGTTCCGAAAGGCAAAGGGGATCTGGTGGAGACCAGGATAGTGCAAAAGAAAAACCTTCGGGCGCCCGTAAAAAAAGGCGCTGCAGTCGGGGCGCTGGTGGCGGAGCTTGAAGGCAGAAAATTGGCGGAGGCGCCCTTGGTTGCTCCGGAAAAGATCGTCCGCGCCAATTTCCTGGTGCAGGCATGGCGCTGGCTAAGGGATCTGTTTTTTGGCTGGCGAAAAACCCGGCCCGCAGTTAAATAAAGTTTTCTCCAGGGGCGCATGGAAATTGACAATATGGTTAAAACAGGTTATAATATGAACAAGTTTATAGTTCCACGGGATCAAGAAGCTGCTTGGCACAACGGGTATAAAGAAAAGGGATGGTCGCATGCCTGTTTTAACCGGAGATGACCGCAGGAGGCATATCAGGGTGCAGGTGGAACTCCCGGCGGAGATCCGGAAGTTGGCGAAGAAAGAGGGCGGATTTATCCCGAACGGTCCCGTATTTAACGCAGGAAAGGTCAGAAATATCAGCGCCGGGGGTGCGCAGTTGTTTTCCTTTCAACCGCTGGATCTGGGGAGGTATGTCCGCTTGGCCTTCAACCTTCCGGAAACGGGCGCCGCCTCTTTTCTATGCGGTATTGTATACGCCCAAGCGGAAAGGGATTTCAAGGGGCGGGAGCATTTTATTTACGGTTTGAACTTTCTGGGTGTAGACGATGAGCAGCGGAGCCATCTGCTCTGTTTTGTACTGGAAAACCAGCTAAAAAAACGATAGTTTTTTTGTATTTTACCGGCCAAACATTCATAAATGCCACTTTGAAGGTGGCGTTTCTTTTATGACTTGCTATCGGGAAAAACCGGGGACAGCGGAATAGAATATAAACGGATGGCGTAAATGGAGAAATATATATTCGCGCCGGCGAAAGTGAATGTATCCCTGGATGTGAAAGCCCGGCGAAACGACGGATACCATGAGATCGACTCCTTGATGGCCAGCGTTTCGTGGGGCGACTGGCTGGGTTTCTCCGAAGCGGAAGCATTCAGCCTTGTGACCGTGCCTGAAATGCAGGTACTTCCGGGAGAAAACATCGTGACGCGCGCGGCAGAATTGCTATCAGCGGAAACAGGGCGGGAATTTCCGGTACGGATCCTGCTGGAAAAGAACCTTCCCGTGGCTGCGGGTCTGGCGGGGGGGAGCGCCGACGCGGCAGCCGCCCTTCACGGGCTGAACCAGTTCTTTACCCTGGGCCTTAAGGAGGGAGATTTAATTGAAATCGGCGCCCGGCTGGGATCGGATGTCCCTTTCTGCATCAAAGGCGGGGTATGCCGCGTAGGAGGAAGGGGCGAGAGGCTTACGGCCGTGGATCCGTTTCCGGATCTTTGGATGGTCCTGGTAACGCCGGCTGAAGAGGTTTCCACCGCTTGCGTTTACGGAAGGTTTGATGCGCTTTCCGGCAGGGGTTGTTCCGGTTATACGGCGAAATCGATCAACGCCTGCCGTTTTGGAGATGCGGCGGGACTGGCTGGCGTTTGGGGCAATGATCTGGAGCTTGTGACATTGGAACTGTACCCGGAGGTCAAGCGCTGGAAAAGCATTCTCGCTCTTCGGGAAGAGGCTTTGGGCGTATTGATGTCCGGCAGCGGACCCACCCTGATCTGCCTGGTTGCGGGAGAGGAGAAGGGAAAACGGCTGCTTGGGGCGCTTGAATTGCCGGCCGCTTTCCGCAGCGCCCTGGTGGAAGTGATCAGGCCCGATTATCGTTTTGTTGCGCGAGATGTTGCAGATGACATGAATGGAGGTAGAACGCTTGCTCAGGAAAAAAATGGTCCCAATCAACCTGGATAACTATAAACCCTTACGGGAGCTGGTTTTTGAATCCATCAGGGATGCGATCTTAAGCGGCAATCTTCCGCCGGGGGAGCGGTTGATGGAAATACAACTGGCTGATGAAATGGGGGTAAGCAGGACCCCGGTGCGGGAGGCGTTAAGAAAGCTGGAGTTGGACGGACTGGTGGTGGTGGCGCCGCGGAAGGGGGCCTATGTGGCCGGGATCTCCAGTAAAGACATCACTGAGGTTTTTGAGATCAGGGGAGCGCTGGAAGGGCTGGCCGCGGAGCTGGCCGTGGAAAGGATCACCGAGGAGGAGCTGGATCAATTGGAGAAGATTTTATATCAGGTCGCTTCCTGCGTGGACTCAAATAACCTTGAAGGGATGATTGATGCGGATACGCATTTTCATGAGATGTTGTATCTGGCCAGCCGCAATGCCAGGCTGTCCCAGATTGTGCATAATTTGCGCGAGCAGATCCAGCGTTTCAGGAAATTTTCCTTGTCGTCTCCGGGGCGAATGCGGGAGGCGTTGGAGGAGCACAAGGCCATTGTGGATGCCATCGCCCAAAGAAATGCCAATCTCGCCTGCCAGTTGGCCAAGGAGCATATCGAGAATGCGGAAAGCAGCTTTATGCAAGCTATGCAGAACGCGCCAGAGCAATTGATCCCCGGCGAAGAGACGGGGGGTGAGGACTTTGATTGACGCCGTAATTCTTGCCGGAGGCAAAACAAGCAGGGCTCTGGCTGATTTGGCGCATTATGAATACGAGGCGGAAATAGATATTGCCGGCCATCCGATGCTGGAGTATGTTTTCGATGCTTTGCGGGGCGCCAGGCAAATCCGCCGGATCGTTATCATCGGCCCGTCCAGTTTAAAACTTACGCTGGAGGAAGACCGCTGTATGATTCTAGAGCCCGGAAGCTCCATGCTGAAGAATTTGCAAAAAGCCATCGAGCGGTTGTCGCAGGATAAACCGGTTTTGGTTGTGACATGTGATATCCCCCTGATCACCCCTGAAGCGATAGAGGATTTTATTGATAAATGCCGGGACTGCAAGGCTGACATCTATTATCCGGTGGTAAGCAGGGAATACAACGAGCATAAATACCCCGGAGTCAAACGCACTTACGTTACGTTAAAAGAAGGGATTTTTACAGGGGGAAATATCTTCCTGATGAAGCCCACGGTGGCATACCGCTGCATGCGGCAGTTGGAACAGGCGATTATGCTCCGGAAAAAGCCCTTGCAGCTCTGCCGGATGCTCGGTTGGCGCTGTTTCTTTAAGTTCATATGGGGTAAGCTCTCCATCAGGGAGATCGAAAAAAGGATTGAGAAAATGCTTCAGATAAAGGGAATGGCCGTGATCAGCAACTATCCCGAGATAGGCGTCGACGTGGATAAACCAAGCGATCTGAGGCTTGTACATCAAATCCTCAACGGAGCGGCGAAAAAATAAACATAAGTATAATCGTTAAAATCCGGCCAAAAACGACAAAATTCGCAAAAATAATTCGCTAGACGGACTTTTTTCCTGAAATATTAAAAATTTAGCGATAAAAAGAAGGAATTTCGTCAATATCGTCGAAATATTCACTACCAGTTATTTATGGCAACGTTAGAGAAAGGTGGTGAATCATTTGAACATTACCAATGTAAAGGTGAGGAAGGTCAGTAATACGGAAGGGAAAATGCGCGGCATCGCATCGATCACCATCGATGAATCGTTTGTGGTAAGGGATATCCGTATTATTGAAGGGCAGAACGGTTTGTTTGTAGCAATGCCCAGCCGGAAGACGCCCGATGGTGAATTTAGGGACATTGCCCACCCAATTACCACCGAGGCTCGCCAAATTATTCAAAATGCCATCCTGAAGGAATACGGCACGCTTGAATAATGGTAAGGGTTGGCGACTTGACACCCGTGCCTGCTTTTGGTATACTCTAAGGAATTTCATAATCAATTATTCCGTTGCACTGCAATGCGCATATAACGCACTGACGATATCAGCGGTATGCATGAGATTCCTTCATTGTTCTTGGGGCGTAGCCAAGTCGGTAAGGCACGGGACTTTGACTCCCGCATCGTTGGTTCGAGTCCAGCCGCCCCAGCCAGGAATGTCTGGAGTTTCGAAGGTTTCCGTACGAAACTCCTTTTTTATTTATGCAAAGACCGAAGCAACATTGACTGCAAAGCGGTATATTGGTATAATCTTTTTATCCGGCATTTATTAAGCCCTTGGTTAAAACTTGAAAACCGGTTGGTAATCACCGGTCCCGTATAAATGGGGGATAGTTTTAAAGTCATCGTAATGGGATAGGCAACCAGCCAGGCATTAAAAAGGATTATAGGAGGAGTTTTTATGGAACACTTGATCAAGGTCAACAAAAGAAGCGTGGAAAAAACACCCATTAAAACGTTGCGTAAACAGGGCCAGGTCCCGGCGGTTGTGTATGGGAAGAAAATCAACATGCCGCTTTCCGTTGAATCGAAGGAACTGGAAAGGAGTATGCGCCACGGACTGGTTGGGAAGCTGGTGCGCTTTGAGAGCGGGGATAAGGAACTCCACAACCAGTTGGCCATCTTCCAGGATTACCAGGTATCACCGTTGACCGGCCGGATAATCCATGTGGATTTTCATGCCGTAAAATCCGATGATGTTATCGAAACTCATGTGGGAATCACGTTTACGGGAGAAGAACGCCGCAAGAACGACGGTTCCATCATCGAGTTTCATCTGCGGGAGATCCGGGTGCAGTGCCGTCCGGCGGACATTCCTGAGCATGTGGTCTGCGATGTTTCCGAAGTTCAAACCGGGGACAAGATTCTAGCCGGAAGCCTGAAACTGGGCGAGGGTGTTACGCTACTTACCCCGGCCTCGGAAGTGATTCTGCTGGCCGTCATACCCAGGGCCAAACTTGAGGAAACGCCGCAAGAGGAGCCTGAGAAAGTTGAAGAAACCGAGCCTGCAGTGGAATCCCCGAAAGAAAAAGAATAATAAACGCTTGTTTCAACCGGATTTTCTTGTAGCCGGTCTCGGTAATCCTGGCGCGCGGTATAAAAAAACCCGACACAACGTCGGGTTTTTGGTGTTAGACGCATTGCGGGAGGAAGGATCCCCCGGCGGATGGTCGCGCGTTTACGGGGCATGGGTGCGCAAGTATTCCATGGGGGGGAAAAGCATACTGCTGGCAAAGCCCCGGATGTTTATGAATTTTAGCGGTCCGCCTTTGAAGAAAATAATGGAGCGGTATATGTTATCCCCTGAACAACTGCTGGTAGTCCATGATGATCTGGATATGCCGCCCGGGCGGCTGCGTTTCAAGAGGGGCGGCGGCGCCGGCGGTCATCGGGGCGCCGCGTCGATCATTGCTGCGCTCTGTACCGGTGATTTTGTCCGGCTGAAAGTCGGCATCGGAAGGCCGCCGGAGGGCGCCGAATCCGGGGACTATGTTCTGGCGGAAATGACCGCGGAGGAAAGGCGCTGTTGGAACGAATATATTAAACTTGCGGCGGAAGCGGTGGTTTATTTTTTAGAATACGGTTTAGGGGCGGCGATGAATAAATATAATAATATAAAGGTTCGGTGACCAAAAGTATTTGAATGCCGAACCAATGGGAGGAAACGCGGTACCCGACATGGCCCGGAGTTTTATTTCCGCTTTCAGCGCGCTTGTTTTGGGATTGCTCATCAACAGATGGCTGAAGAGAAATACGCCGCAACGCTTGGCGAAAATCTGCATACCGTTCGTGGAGGAAACGCTTAAATCCGCCGGCGCATTATTTTTTGTCGCGGATCTGCGCCTGGCGCATTTTTTGTACGGATGGGGCGAAACGGTTTACGAATGGCAGGTTAACGCCAGGATCCGCTGGTATGTCGGCGTCGCCAATATGATAATTCATTTTCTCTTCGGTTGGTTTACATACGAACTGTATCACAGATACGGATCCCTGGCGTTTGCGATTTTGATCGCAGGATCAGCTCATTACGCATGGAATTTTTTAGTTGCTTCTGTTACGGACAGGCAAGGGGCTTGAACAGCCTTTTACAGCCGGAAAACTATCATATTCGGGGGCTTTGATGAAAGGGTTATTGGAGCTGTTTTTACGCTTGCCGGAGATGGAAAGGTTCCGTTCCCTGTGGCCCGCGGCCGGGGAGCTTACCCTGACAGGTTTGGACGGCGTGCAAAAAACCGTTTTTATGGCGGCAATCGCTGAGTCCATCGATAAAAACCTGGTGATCATCACCTATTCCCATGCGATAGCAGAGCGTTATCTGGAGGAACTGGCGTTGTTTTTTCCCGGGGAAAGGCTTTTTTACTATCCGGGAACGGAATTGTGGCCCCATGAACCGGTCATGGAGATCGTCCCCGGAGCGCAACGGGCCAAAGTTTTAACCTCCCTGGCCCGCAATGTTCCTTATATCCTCGTTACAACTATGGAAGCCTTGGCCCGGCGCACGGTTCCGGCGCAAACAAGCAGGGATCGCATGATGCGGTTAGCGGTAAAGGAGAGGCTGGATCTCCAGCGCGCGGCAGGGATTCTGATCTCCCTCGGGTATCAGCGCGTGGAGATGATTGAAGGCGTCGGGCAATTCAGCCTGCGCGGGGATATCTTGGACATCTTTATACCCACGGAAAGGGATCCGGTGCGCCTGGAGTTGTTCGGGGAGGAAATCGACACCATCAGATATTTTGATCTGGACACGCAGCGCTCCATCGAAAATTTGAACGAGATCATGATCTGGCCCGCGAGGGAATACGCATGGCGCAAGGAGGACGTGACCGGGGCTATTTCGCGCATCCGGGCAAGCCTTCAGGCGCAGGTTAGTAAGCTTGTCGCTCTTTTAGAGAACAATACCGCCAAGCGCCTGGAAGAAAATATCCGGCAGGGCTTAGAACAACTGGAACAAGGTTACTTTCCCGGATCAGAGCAATTTCTGCCCTTTTTCAGCCCCCTCGCCGGCTTGTGGGAGTATTTCAGGGACGCGGCGGTAATCTGGGATGAACCTTACCGCTGCCGTAACCTGGCTGTTCAGCAGGAAAAGGAAAGGGCGGATCTGGGTATCGAGCAGCTGCAAAAGGGGCTGATCCTTCCCGAGGAATTGGCATTCTGGCTGGATTTCGACGAGATCCGGCGGGGGCTGGCCTCTTTTTCCGTTGTATACCTGCTTTCCCTGGCTCAGACAGGGGATTTCGCCACCCGGGAGACTGTGGCCTTCAATTTACCGCTGCCGCCTTCATTTCACGGGAAGATGGAGAGTTATTCGGCTGAACTGCGCCGTTTGAAAGAGGAAGGATATAGGGTTGCCGTCCTCCTCTCCACCGGGGAGCGCCTGGAGCGTATGGCCGGATTTTTAACGGATCAGGGTTTTTCCTTTCAATCCGGGAAGGACGGTTGGCGGGACGATGCATTCATCGTCCTGGTTCCGGGGCGGTTGGGCGGAGGGATCCTTTTTCCCGGGGAGAAAAAACTGCTTCTTACGGACCAGGAGATCTTCGGGCAGGCCAAAAAAAGGCGTTGGGTCCGCAGGATAAAGGAGGGAAAAGCCATCAGGGGCCTTGCGGATCTTGCCTTGAACGATTACGTGGTTCACGTCAACCACGGGATAGGGCAATATATGGGCATCAGGACCATGAGCGTGGCCGGGATTCACCGGGATTACCTGGAGATCAAATATGCCGGGGATTCCGACCGCCTTTACGTGCCGGTGGATCAGATCGGCATGCTGCAAAAGTACCTGGGCGGGGAAAACGGCCCTCCGAGGCTTTCCAAATTGGGCGGCAATGAATGGCAAAGGCTGAAGACAAAAGTCAGGGAATCGGTGCGGGAGATCGCCGTAAACCTGCTGCAGCTTTATGCGGAGAGAAAAAATGTCGGCGGTTATGGATATGCCCAGGACACCGTGTGGCAGAGGGAATTCGAAGAATCCTTTCCTTACGAGGAGACCCCCGATCAATTGAAGGCCACCGAAGAGATCAAAAAAGACATGGAAAAAAGCACCCCCATGGACCGCCTGCTTTGCGGCGATGTGGGCTACGGCAAGACTGAAGTGGCGATGCGGGCCATGTTTAAAACGGTGATGGACCAGAAGCAGGTGGCCTTTCTGGTGCCCACCACCATTCTGGCGCAGCAGCATTACCAGACCTTTATGCAGAGGTTTGCCGGCTTTCCCATCAATATCGGTATCCTGAGCAGGTTTCAAACCCAGCGCCAGCAACAAAGGACATTGGCGGGCATGGCTTCCGGCGGCGTGGATGTCGTGGTCGGCACGCACCGCCTGCTTTCGGAGGACGTCAAATTTAAGGACTTAGGTTTGCTCGTTATCGACGAAGAACAGCGTTTCGGGGTCATGCACAAGGAAAAACTGAAGATATATAAAAAAACCACGGATGTCCTCACGCTTACCGCAACCCCCATTCCCAGGACACTGCATATGTCCATGATCGGGGTCAGAGATATCAGCACCATTGAGACGCCTCCGGAAAACCGCTACCCCATCCGCACCTTTGTGGAGGAATATTCCGAACCGGTGATTGTGGAGGCAATTCACAGGGAACTCAGCAGGAAAGGGCAGATTTATTTCGTCTATAACCGCGTGGAGACCATCGATCAAATGGCGAAAGCCCTTGAAGGGCTGCTTCCCGGAGTCAGGTTCGGGATCGCTCATGGGCAGATGCCGGAAGAACAGTTGGAGCAAGAGATGATCGATTTTTTTGAGGGCAAGACCGACTGTCTGATTTGCTCCACCATTATTGAAACAGGCATGGATATACCCAATGCCAATACGCTTATCGTTTACGATGCGGATCAATTCGGTCTGTCCCAGTTGTACCAGTTAAGGGGCAGGGTCGGCCGGAGCAACCGCGTGGCCTATGCCTATTTTACGTTCCGGAAAAACAGGATGCTGACGGAGATAGCGGAAAAAAGGCTTAAAACCATTAAGGAATTCACCGCCCTCGGTTCGGGATTGAAAATCGCCTTGCGCGACCTTGAGATCCGCGGAGCCGGCAATCTGCTTGGTCCGGAGCAGCATGGTTTCATCGCGAATATCGGCTTTGAGCTCTACTGCCAGATGTTGGAAGAGGCCATTCTGGAAAGGAAGGACGGGACGAAAAAGCCCGGCCTTCCGGATGTAGTGCTGGAATTAAACGTGGATGCTTATCTGCCGGAGCGGTATATCCGGGATGAAAGGCAGCGTGTGGAGATGTACCGGAAGATTGCCACCGCCCAGAGCCTGCAGGAGCTCCGCGAGATCGCAGACGAGCTTGTGGACCGTTTTGGGGACGCCCCCGCGGAGGTGCAAAGCCTTTTATCCGTAGCAAGCATCAGGGCGATGGCAAAACCTCTCGGTATTTCCGCGATTTCCTCGGAAAGGCATTACATTAATGTCAGGTCTTATGAGGGCCTTATCATGGACCGCCAAAAAGTCCAGGCGCTTTTGAAACACTTTGAGGCGGAATCCGCTGTTCACTTCGGAAAGTTCATGCAAATCCGGTTCCGCAAGAACCAGCGCACGGACCGGGAGTTTTTGCCCTTGCTCATCAAATTGCTTGGCAAGATGGAAACCGCGCTGGCGCCGCCGAGAGAACACTCCCGCAACTGTCCGTTATAAACAAAGATGGTATGAATCAAAAAAAACGGGAAAAGATATGATCAGAACAACCCACAACATTCATTCCCCTGCTTCCTTATAAAAGGAATCCGGAGAAAACGCACCATATCCGGTGAAAACCGCCGTAAAACGAATAAAAGCGTTTTGCAGGATATATACTATCTATAAGGGTTGCGAAGGGGAACGGCTGAAGTGGCCGTTCGTAAGGAATTTCATACCATAGAAAAGGAGGGAAGTCATGAAAGCTACAGGGATCGTGCGACGGATCGATGATCTGGGCAGGGTGGTTATACCGAAGGAAATCCGCCGGACCTTGCGGATCCGTGAAGGGGATCCTTTAGAGATTTTTGTGGATAGAGAAGGAGAAGTAATTCTTAAAAAGTATTCCCCCATTGGCGAACTAGGAGACTTTGCCAAAGAATACGCTGATTCTCTTTACGAATCGACCGGACATATCGCCTGCATCACGGACAGGGATACCGTAGTCGCGGTGGCAGGCGCTCCGAAGAAAGAATTTTTAGATAAACCTGTTTCCCAGGCAGTGGAGCGGGCGGTAGAGGACCGAAAAGTGGTCCTGATGAACCAGCCGGGACAACATAAATACTGCGAGGCATGCCCTTCCATTGAAGAGGGCGCCGCCTGCAAGTTCAGCGCGCAGGTAATTGCGCCGATTATCGCCGAAGGAGATCCAATCGGTGCGGTAATCCTTGCTTCGAAGGAACCCAATGTGAACATGGGCGATCTGGAGGTAAAGATCGCGGAAACCGCTGCGGGTTTTTTAGCCAAACAAATGGAATCATAAATGGAAAGTGGAAGGCCGTCTTCCACTTTTTTACCGCAATAGAAAAGAGCGATCCTGCTTCGCTCTTTTTTGTTTCAGGCCAATCACCTGGAGAGTCCTCTTACCTTTCAGAAGGATTCTTCTGTTCATTTTCGCATTTTTCGCAAATATACTGGTTGACCAACTCATGAACCCTGTCCGTTTCCTGACCGCAAAAAATGCATTTTTTATCTAAGGTGATTTCAATGGGAACAAGCATCATGGATGCGGCATCTTCATCGATGAAAAATTCATAATAGCTGGCCCTTTTGACCAGATGCAGCGGTATGCAGATGCGGCCCAGTTTTTCCATGTGAATGATACGCGCGGATTTTGAATCCTTCGGACTTTCTTTCATATCATCACCTTTTAGAAATGATATTACTAATGTCATAAACTATTCTGAATAAAATGACGTTTTCCTTTTTTTAACTTAAAAATATTTATTAAATTAATATGTCATGGAGGAAAGCGGATTGAAACGGGGAAAAAGATCGTGAATACTTGAGCGACAGGGGAGGAGCCGTTATGAACCAGCGGGCGGGTGCGGAAATCGACAGGCTGATGGATATTATGCGCAGATTAAGGGGAGCGGACGGCTGTCCATGGGATCGGAAACAGGATCACCAGTCCCTGGCCCCATATCTGTTGGAAGAGACGTATGAAGTTTTAGAGGCCATCGATGAGCGTGATCCGGAAAAGCTTTGTGAAGAACTGGGGGATTTACTGCTTCAGATCGTATTTCATGCCCGGATTGCGGAGGAAAACGGATTTTTTAGCATGTCGGATGTGGAGGCGCGCATCTCCGATAAATTGGAAAGGCGGCATCCGCATGTTTTTGGAGAGGTAAAAGTAAACGGCGTAAGCGATGTACTCCGAAACTGGGATCAGATCAAATCCGCGGAAAAATTCAGGGAATCCCTGCTGGACGGAGTGCCGAAAGCACTTCCCGCCCTTCAGTACGCGGAGAAAATCCAGCAAAAAGCGGCCAAGGTGGGTTTCCAATGGTCCGATATCCGTGGGGCTTGGGATAAAATGAAGGAGGAGATGGATGAACTGAAAGCGTCCTTAAAAGCAGAGGATGCGGATCAGGAGGCTGTGGCGGAAGAGGTGGGCGATTTGCTTTTTGCCGTTGTAAATGTGGCCAGATATCTGCATGTACACCCCGAGCAGGCGCTTCGCAAAACCTCCGCGAAATTTGAAAAAAGGTTCCGCTTTATGGAAGACGGCGCAGCCGGGTCCGGGAAGAGGATGTCCGACTTATCCCTGGAAGAGATGGACGAATTATGGAATGAGGCCAAGAAATCCCAGTGACCTTTCCTTTTAGAGTGATTTGCGTTGTTATGATAATTTTACGTCTTGCCACGAAATATCTTAACCTAATGACAGCCGTACACTATATTTAATGGCAAGACCTTGAATTAAGGCAATAACGCCATTGCCTCTTTTAAAATAGCCGTATAAAGTTCCTATCTTCCGGTAAGAATCATACCGGAGGGTGTTGAAGGAAATGAAAAAAAGATTGTTTTTGGTTTCGATGGCGTGGTTCGCGCTGCTGTTTACCGCCGGCTGCCCCGGCTCGGAGCGAAGGATTTTCGACCGCGTGGCGAAGAAACTCCGCAGGGAGCCGGTGATTTCCGTTTATATGGCGGATACGGGCCAAAAGAAACGCATGGGGATCGAGCAATACATCACGGGAGTAGTTGCCGGGGAGATGGAGAAGGGTTGGCCCATTAATGCTTATGCGGCCCAGGCCATTCTGGTGCGCACATTTACCATGGAATTTTTGGCCGGAGGGGGCTCCCGGAAACAGCACGGCGCCGACATCTCCACCGAGGTGGAGGAGGCGCAGGCTTATAACGCGGCGGCCATCACGCCGGAAATCCGCCGCGCGGTGAAGATGACCAGGGGAAAGGTGATTACAAGCAACCGTATGTATATCAAAGGATGGTTTTCTGCCAGTTGCGGCGGGCATACTGTTCCGGCCAAGGTGGGTCTCGCGTATAAAAAACCTGAACCTCCATATATAACCCCCGTCGGTTGTCCGGAAGACCGCGTGACTCCGCCCCCCGTCAAAGAATGGGGTGCTACGGTAACCCTGGATGAGATCAGGGCCGCGCTGATGAAAATGGGGCGTAAAGTAACCGCGGTCACCGGGATCAGGCCGGCGGGGCCCAAAATATACGGCCGCGCCAGGGATTTTGAAATCACGATACCCGGCGGCAAGGTAAAGGTTCCGGCAGCGGATTTGCGCGTGGCGTTGGGGGCGGATAAAATGCGCTCCATCTGGTTCACGTCTTTTAAAACGGAAAACGGCAAGGTGGCCATGAAAGGCAAGGGATTCGGCCACGGCGTAGGATTGTGCCAGTGGGGGGCTTATGCTTATGCAAAAAGCGGCCGCTCGCCGGAGCAGATCATTCGCCATTATTACCCGAAGACCAGAATAATGACCGTGTGGTGACGGCCGTTTTTTCTGATATTAATTTAAAAGAACCCGATCCGGGTTCTTTTTTTATAAATTAACAATAAAAATTAAAGGAGGGAACTAAAAAACGGAAGCCCGGAGGCTTTGTATCCTTTGCAGCCTCTGCGCTCTGCGTTTAAAACGCCGTAAAGAAAGGGATGAAAGATGATCGACGATCGGAAAGAAAAACGGGAGTCTCTCGGGGAAGTCCATCAGGTGAAATTACTCGGCCGTAGGAATTTGAGCCTTGAAGGGATTACGGCCATGGGAAGCTATGACGATACGGAGATTTATCTGGATACCTCCGCCGGGGCCTTGTACATCAAGGGACAAGATCTTCACATCAAGCAGTTGAACCTGGATGAGGGCAGGATGGAAGTGGAAGGCACATTCGTGGCTCTCACATATTCGGACACTGTCTCATCCAGGGGCGGGAAAGGTTTTTTAAGCAAGCTGCTGCGATAATCCGAATCCGGCAGATCTTCGGCATGATGTGGAAGGAGTTTAACTTTGCAAACCGAATATACCATAAAATCGACGGTTAAATACATCTGATGACCGTAGGGCATTTAACCTTAAGCGCCGGTTAATATATTGCGCCTTGGATTTGCAGCCAAATCAACCGTTATAATCGGAAAATGCTTGTTTGAAAGAGGAGTGCAGATATGCCTTCCACCAGGAACGATATCCGTACAAAATCCGCTCCGCAGCCGGCCCTCTGGAGGGTCATAGCGTCCTTGTTGAAGTTTTTCATCAGTCCCTTTTTCCTTATTTACGATCTGTTCCGGGTAAAAAAAAGGATCAAGCCGCGATGGGTGATGTATAATTTTACTCTGTGTTGCCTGGCGACAGTCGTTACCGGCCTTTGCCTGATCACTGCGGAACAGCACACCCGGCAGGTTCTGGCCATGCTGGTGGAGTTTGACCGGAGCAGGGAGAATCTGGGGGATAAGATCACCCCCTATTATAAGGAAATTATGGATGCTGTCAATGAAAACGCCAGCAGGTATGAAATAGATCCCTTGCTGATTTGCGCGGTGATAAACCAGGAAAGCCAATATAAGCCCGACAGCGTATCACCGGCGGGAGCGAAGGGCCTTATGCAGTTAATGCCCTATATCTGGCGCGATTATTGGGACAAGGAAGGGATTGCCACCGCGTGCTCCGGGGAGCATGATCCCGATGAGCCGTGTCCCTTTGAGCATTGTATTTATAAGCCTTCCGACAATATTCTGGTCGGCGTTACTTATCTTGCGGGACTGCTTCAGTCGTACCACGGCCACCTGGATCAGGCTTTACAGGCATACAACGCGGGATTCAAATATGTAGCCCTGACCGGTCAACCGCCGGTGTTGCAGGAAACCAGGTATTATACGCGCAACATTATGGAGGAGCTCTCCCGGCAGAGGATGGATGCGTTTCTTCGTCTTAAACTCCAGACTGCGTGGATGCTCAAGGACAGCGAACCGTGGTTTTTGGGAGTGACCTGGGCGCTTTGGATGATTTTCGGCCTCTGGATGTGGCGCAAGGGGTTTGAATGGGAGTAGCTGTCCGGAACACTTTAGAACTCCATAAAGAGCTGCGTTATTATGATGAAAGAATCGGGAACCGGGATATTTCCGGTTCTATTTTTATTGATTTTTCATATATTTATTGGGGACAATAATGGCAATATTCGGGGATCAGAGAACGGATGGAAACGATAAATTATCAGTTTTCCTCACTGGTGATGGCGGTTTTTAACGGTATGGCGCTGGCGCTCTGGTACGATCTTTACCGCTTGTGCAAGGGGATTTTCCGGTGGCGGGGATTCGGCTTGCTCTGCGGGGATTTTTTCTTTTGGGTGGTTTCCACCATCGTTACCATCGGCTTCCTCTTTATTTCAAGCTGGGGGGATGTCCGGATTTATGTTTTTCTGGCCATGTCCGTGGGGGCCTGGTTTTATTTCACCGCCTTCAGCAGCATGGTATTGCATGCTCTCACCGGTCCGGTCCGTTTTATTCATAAAGCGATGGTGCGCCTGAAAGTTCCCGTACCGGGTAAAAGGCGCGCATGGTGATCATCCGGCGAAATTTTTATCCTGGCGGACAGAGTAATTTGCGTTGTTATGATAATTCTGCGTCTTGCCTCTGAATAATCAGATATCCTAACGGCAGCCATATCCTATATTTTAGCGGCAAACCTAGGATTAAGGCAACAACGAATTGCCATGGACAAATCCGGTAAAATTCCCTTTTCTGAAGAGGGAATTTATTTTTTGTAGCGAATTCAAGCTCAAAAAATCGGAGGATTGTCAAGGGAAAAAGGAAATAAACGCCTGCCGTAGAATTTTAACAAAACTGAAAGGAGGTTTTTTTGTGGATCCGATTATTTTGTGCCGGGACCTGGATAAAAATTACGGGGCAAAGAAAGTACTGAAGGGGCTCAATCTGGAAGTGCCGCCGGGAACGATTTTCGCTTTGCTGGGAACCAACGGATCCGGAAAAACAACCTTGATACGCACCCTTCTCGGATTGATACCGAAAACCGCGGGGGAGATCAGGGTCCTGGAGGAAGAGCCGTATAAATTCGGACCTCACCTGCGGCAAAGGATCGGTTATGTATCAGAGGAGCAGGGGCTTTACGGATGGATGACCGTGCAGGGCATCATCGGCTTCTGTAAGGCGTTGTATAAACGGTGGAACGGCGAATTGGTGGAAAAATACCTGGACACGTTCCATCTGGATAAGAAGATGAAAGTGGGCAACCTGTCCCACGGACAGGCCGTGAAATTGGCTCTGGTGCTGGCCATCGGGCCCGAGCCCGAACTGCTCATCCTGGACGAGCCGATGACCGGGTTGGATCCCCTGGCGCAGCATGAGTTTTTGGAAGTGGTGATGAAGGACATCAACCGGGAGGGAAGGACCATCTTTTTTTCCACCCACAATCTGGCGGATGCGGAAATGGTGGCCAGGCACGTTGCCATTTTATACGGCGGGAAGGTTCAAGTCACCGGAACCTTGGATCAGGTCCGTGAAAAAGTTGCCAAAGTCAAAATAAAGGGCGATACGCCTCCACATATGAACGGGGTCGTGTTATCGGAGGAACGGGACGAAAAAACCCTTCTGGTCCCCGCAGAAGCATTGAACGAGATAGCCGCCGCGTCTATGGAAGGAAAGATCATGGGGCAGGACAAAGCCAACCTGAGGGAGGCCTTTCTCTTTTTCTGCTCCGGGGAGGGGATCTAAGTGCAGGCGTTTAATGCTTTGGTTAAAAAAGAGTGGCGGCAGAACGCGTTGATATATCTGCTCCCCTATCTCGCGGTTTTGATCGTCTGGATTTTATTGAAGCGGCAAATTTTCACCCTTTCCCTGAAATGGACCGAGATTATCGTCTCCGCCGTCCCGCTGACTTTGGCGGTGTCATACGGCCTGCAGATTTTTGATCTGGAGGAGAACGGCCAGACCAGGGATTACCTGCTCACCAAACCGTTAAGCATCAAGGAAATAATCTGGGCCAAATATTTAAGCGGCCTCTCCGTACTCATCGCCGCCGCCGTGCTCTGGTTTTTTGCGCTGGAGCCGGATGCGCTGAAAATACCCAGTCTTTCCGACTACAGCACGTTTTGGTTTATCTCCTATATGCTTCTTTTGATCAATGTATATACGGTGTGTTTTACTACGGGGATTTTCGTGAAAGGGCCGATCAAGTTCCTCATCGGCACGCTATTCAGCATGGCGCTGGCGGGATGGTTTTTTTATACGCTTTTCCAATTTCTGACGTTTATCTTCAGGAGCGAGGGAGGGGCGCGCCGCAGTATCTGGGCTATTTGGGCCGCGGACGGATTCTGCCTTTGTTTCGGCACGTTTACGGTAGCGTTTTTTAAGGATCTGGCCGAATGGATTCTGCAAAACATCCCCGCGCAAAATCTCCGCCGCAAGATCGCCGCGTACGCTGCGGTTGCCATGCTGCTTCCTTTATTGTTTACGGGGGTGAACAGCTTTACAGCCCCCGCGGTCAGTCCCTTCAATTCGCTGGCCATGAGCCTGTTGGGATACGAGGAATGGTTTGTCGCGACGGAGGGATCCCGCCGGCCGGGCGGGGATTTATATGCGTTTTCCGATGCTAGGGGAAGGCTGGCGCTGGCCAGGAGGGGGGAGAAGCCGGACGTAATATATGAATCCCCATCGGGAAAGCCTCTTTCCGGGTTGGCATGGTCTTTTGACGGCAGGGTGCTTGCTTTCAAGGAAAACCGGAAAATAATGGCAATCAACGTGGAGAATCGGATCTCGTGCGCGGTCGGCGAAGGAGACCTTGCTTTCTGGGCGAACAATGGAAACAGGATGATCATCGCCAAAAAAATTCCCGGCGACCCGAAAGGAAATTCTGCGGGGCGAGGGAAGGGTTCCGTTTACGAGCTGGCCTTGTACGACTATGACATGGACCGCATGGGAAGACTCGGTTCGGTGATAACGGGCGGTTCTTCGCTGGCCTGGGATTCCGCCAACAACAGGCTGCTGGCGGTGGATTCTTCATGGCGGCTGGTTTTGATGGATATTAAAAGCGGCAAAATTCAATTCATCAACATCCTTCCTCCCGGGCAGTCCCCCGAGGTTATTTTCGAAAGCGGCATCTTTCCCCTGAAAGGCTATAAATCGTACACGATAGCCGTTTTTACATTAAGCAGAAAGGCCTTCCGGAAAAAGGAAAAAGTCTATAATGTTTTTTTATATGACTACTTGCCCGCACGGAGCATCATCACCCGGGTATCCGTGTTAGACGGCGTGAATTATGAGGAGCTTCTCCCGGGCGAAAGAGGAATAAAAACCGTCGGCCGCATTGGAAACGGGGTCTACAGGAGCGTCCGTGACCCTCGGGAGGTCTGGAGCAATGATTAAAGCGCTTATGATGAGGCCCGGTTCCGCGTTTTATAGATGCCTAATCCTTTTACGGGCGGAATTTCAAAAGAATATATGCTCCTTCTTATTCCCGCTGCCTTTTTTTGCGCCGCTTTTCATATACTGCCGCGCCGCCGGCGCCATACCGGTGGAGCTCGGGGAAGCCGGAGCGTGGGCTTTCCTATTCACCGCAGCCGTGCTTGCCATGGTTTACGGCCTGCAATGTTTCAGCAGCGAATCCGACAGGCGGACCATGGATTTTCTCCTGTGCCGGCCACTCTCCCTCTATTGTATCATTGCGGTAAAATATGTCTTAAGCCTGCTTTTTTTTCTGGGATGGCTGGCGGCGTTTTCCGCTTTGCTGCGGTTTAACCTGGAAAAACTCCCGCTGGTGGAAGGTATGGGGCCGGAATGGATCCTGCTGGTTTTTCTTTCCATCCACGGGATGAGTTTTTTTGCCGGACTGCTGGCCAAGGGGCTGGAAAGGTTTTTTGCGGTATTTTGCATGACGGGTTTGATGTGTTTGGCCTGCTACAATATATGGAAGTTATCCTTCGATCTGGCGAAGGCGAATTTTTACTGGCACGACATCCCTCCCAGGATTTATGGGTTTATCCGCCATGACATACTGATTTGCCTGGGTTTATTAAGCCTTGCCACTCCGCTGGCGGGCGCATTATGGTTTTTACGCGGCCGCGTTAAAATCCGCATGTTTAAACCGGCCAGGTACTTGATGGGGGCATGGACAGGCGCATATCTTCTGCTTTTCTTTGCCACATACCTTTTCAGCCCCATACTCTGGCCTGATGAAAATGGGAAGTACGGGGACTGGCACAAAAAAGCGGGAATCGTCCTGGTAAGCGGCAATGGGGCGGACTTGCGCGGCGAAAGCGGGGAAAGGGACCGTATTTATATAACGCGTATGCATGGAAAGGGCAGGGAGTTATATTGCGGCGGAAGAATAGATTATCCCCGTTTTTCCCCGGATGGGAAGTATCTGGTTTTCTCGGAGGACGGCATCCTGAAATTGATGCGCATCCATGACCGTAAAACGGCGGCCCTTTGCCGGGGGGATATTGCCGATTGGTCCCGGGACGGCCGGCAAATTATCTTCGCCAGAAGGATAGGGCCCAAAGGTTTAAGCCGGATTTACCTATATGATCTGTCCGGAAAAAAATGGAAGCCCGCGGCGGAAATGGAATTGGGGATCTCCGGACTGGCATGGGATTCCGCCGGTAACCGGATTTACCTGGCCGGTTATTTTCATGAATTGATGTGTCTGGACTTGAAAACACAAAAATTGAGAAATTATTATTTTCTGGAGGAGGAAACACCCAGGATGAATCTGGGGGTTTTGCATCCTACCGTGGTCCTGAACACCGCGGAAAATATGTTTTGGGTCGGCGTCATTTACGGGCGGAAATTGCGGTTTTATTCCGTGGACTGTGGTTCCGGCGCCGTGAGATTGGAGGAGGACCAGATGGATATCAGGATCCAGACCGGCGCCCCTCTGCTTTTGCATCCGGATTTTTCAACTTTCATTTATCCGCGGATCGACGGCACTTTCGTTTACCAGGGCACCACTTTTTCCGGGAGGAAGCACCACAAGCAAGATCGCTAACAATGACATCCTCTGGGCAGAGCAGAGCAATTTGCGTTGTATGATAATTTTCTATCCTGCCACTGAATACGGATAGCCTAATGGTAGCCATACGGCATATTTATAGTGGCAAGACCCTGAATTAAGGTAACAACGCAATTGCCTCGGGCAAATTGCCTCTTTACGCGGATTTGTTTTTGTGTTATGATTAGGTAGCCACCCACTCCGGCATATTGCCGGGACAAGCGAAAGGATGAAAAGAGCTTTCATCGGTCCTATCGTCTAGAGGCCCAGGACACCGCCCTCTCACGGCGGAGACACCGGTTCGAATCCGGTTAGGACTACCAGCGAAAATTAAGTCAAGCCCCGGTGCGGGGCTTTTTAATTTTCATAAGGGAAAAGGGAAAAAGGGGTAAACAATCCGAAGAAGAAAATAACATAAACTAAATATGTTTAAAGGAGAAAATAAGATGGAAGTGCGGCGGGATTTACCGGAACGATCATTTAAATTTGCCGTTCAGATTGTAAATCTTTGCCGTAAGCTTGATGGCAAAGTAGAGCGAAGACGGGCAAGAAATAAGGACAATATCGATATTTATTGGTCGATGTAACAATCCAGGTACGGTACTACTTTTTGTAGCATATTTCGGAAATTTTTATACGGTATCAACCTTTCATATTGTAATCGACCAACAATTATCCCAGGATGTCTATTCACTTTTTGAGCAAAACTGAGTACGGCATCTTTAGAGAAATACGGGCGAGTACGTGTTATAAATTGCAATAAAGGCTTATTGGGCAACAACCAGTTTTTTGCGGCAGCTATAGAACTATTGGGGGATTTTTATGGATTGTCAAATACTAACCCACTTAATAAAGTCGGTTTTTAATGACATTAAGGCCTTTTGAAGGTATTACACCCTTAAAGGACGGAAGGGAAAGGAATTTTCGAGGATTCAGCGGAGGAAAAACGGGCTAAAAAATAGGGTAAAAAGGCTGGAATACCCGTTGTTCCTGGGTTAGATAGCATTATCTAAATACCCGTGGTTTTCATAGGTTTTCATAAGATATGTATCATTTTTATCAGGGGATGTCCGGTTTTGAGAGATTTCGAGTTATCTACACTGTTAGTAATTGGCAGGAAAGAGGCTGGAATCTATAGAATAAATATACGGTAAATTTTTATTGTTTACACAGTAGTATGCTACATTGAACTACAAAATCAGAACTGGAAATGGAGAGTAAGATGCCTAAGACAAAAGAAAACAACGCCAAAGAAGAACCCCTTGAGAAACAACTCTGGAAAGCTGCCGATAAGCTAAGGAAAAACATCGACGCCGCTGAATACAAGCATATCGTCCTTGGTCTCATTTTTCTTCGCTACATCTCCGAAGCTTTTGAAAAATTGTACATCAAGCTCAAAAGCGGGGAAGGGGAATATGCCGGCGCCGATCCGGAGGATAAGGACGAATACAAGGCGGAGAACGTCTTCTTTGTGCCTGAAATTGCCCGCTGGTCTTATCTCCAATCCCAAGCCAAACAGCCTAAGATTGGTAAATTCGTTGACGACGCCATGGATGCCATTGAAAAGGACAACCCCTCCTTAAAAAACGTACTTCCCAAGGTTTTTGCCCGAGGTAATCTTGACCCCACCAGCTTGGGCGGTTTAATTGACTTGATCGGTAATATTGACCTCAGTGGAGCAAAAAGCCGCAGCGCCGATGTCCTTGGCCATGTGTTTGAGTATTTCCTCGGTGAGTTTGCCTTAGCTGAAGGGAAGAAGGGTGGCCAATTCTATACGCCGCGCAGTGTTGTTGAACTGCTTGTAGAGATGTTGGAACCCTATAAAGGGCGGGTCTTTGACCCTTGCTGTGGTTCCGGCGGGATGTTTGTGCAATCGGAGAAGTTTGTTACCGAACATCAGGGTAAATTGAATGATATCTCCATCTACGGGCAAGAGAGCAACCAAACCACCTGGCGGCTGTGTAAGATGAACCTGGCCATCCGGGGTATTGATAGTTCGCAAGTCCAATGGAACAACGAAGGTTCGTTCTTAAACGATGCCCATAAAGACTTGAAAGCCGATTTTGTCATCGCCAATCCCCCCTTTAATGACAGTGACTGGAGCGGTGACTTGCTCCGTAAAGATGGACGGTGGAAGTACGGCACACCACCTAGCGGTAATGCTAACTATGCCTGGATACAACACTTCCTTTATCATTTAAGCCCGAGCGGTATTGCTGGTTTTGTCCTGGCAAAGGGTTCTTTAACCTCAAAGACTTCCGGGGAAGGGGATATTCGAAAGGCTCTGATAGAAGCTCGTTTGGTGGATTGCATTGTCAATCTCCCGGCGAAGTTGTTCTTGAATACGCAGATTCCAGCATGTCTTTGGTTCTTAAGCCGTAATAAGGCGAATGGCGGATACCGTAACAGGGTGGATGAAATTTTGTTTATTGATGCCAGAAATGAAGGCTATTTGATTAACCGGAGAACACGGGAGCTTTCCGCAGAGGACATTCAGAAAATTGCTGCTACCTATCATAATTGGCGAAACCTGGATAGCAAGTATGAAGATATTAAAGGTTTTTGCAACTCCGCCGGTATTGAGCGAGTGCGGGAGTCGGATTATGTACTAACTCCCGGACGGTATGTGGGTCTTCCTGCTGAAGAGGATGATTTTGACTTTAACGAGCGGTTTAATAGTCTTAAGGTGGAGTTTATGGAGCAGTTGAAGGAAGAGGAAAGGTTGAATCAAGTGATTTTGGAGAATTTGGAAAAGGTGAAGTTGGGATGAGTGAGTGGAAGGAGTGTAAGTTGGGAAAAGTTATCTCTTCGAATAATAAAAGTATTACTAATGAATACCCCCACAAAAAGATTTTATACTTAGATACGGGTTCAATAACTTGTGGAAAATTAGAGTCATACCAGGAGATAAATATCGAAAAAGCACCAAGTAGGGCAAAACGATTAGTTCAAGAACACGATATTATTTATTCCACTGTAAGACCAATTCAAAGACATTATGGATACATTATTAATCCACCCGAAAATTTGGTAGTTTCAACTGGCTTTTCGGTTATTACGACAAACAGAAATCTTGCTGATCCAATTTTTATTTATAACTTGCTTTCGTCAAAAGATATTGTCGAAACTCTTGATACGATTGCGGAGGGGTCTACATCTGCATATCCTTCATTAAGACCATCCGATATTGAAAATCTTGATATACTTCTTCCACCACTGGCAGAACAAAGAGTCATCGCTTCGGTTCTTTCCAGCCTCGACGATAAAATTGACCTGCTCCACCGCCAGAACAAGACTCTTGAAGCCATGGCGGAAACGCTTTTTCGGCAGTGGTTTGTGGAAAAGCCAGATGGAGAGTGGGAGGAAAAGACTTTAGATGAAGTAATTACAATAAAGGGCGGAACTACACCGAGTACAAAGCAATCTGAGTTCTGGGATGGTGATATTTATTGGACTTCACCCAGGGATTTATCGAATCATGATTCAATATTTCTCTTTGAAACTGAAAGGAAAATTACAGAAAAAGGATTGGCAGAAATTAGCTCAGGATTGTTACCAATAGGCACTGTATTACTGTCTTCACGTGCGCCAATTGGTTATTTAGCTATTACTGACATTCGAGTTGCAATAAATCAGGGATATATAGCTATTATTTGTGATAAATCCGTATCAAATATGTTTATTTACCTTTGGTGTAAGTTTAATATGAAAGATATTGAAAATGCAGGGAATGGCTCGGTTTTTCAAGAGATTTCTAAATCCAGCTTCAAAGGGTTAGGAATCCAAATTCCACCGATAAATATAATGAGAGACTTTGATAAAGCTGTTTTACCAATATTTGAAAAGATTAGAACTAACCAGAAGCAAAAGCGTACTCTTGAAAAGTTACGAGATAAGCTTCTCCCTAAGTTAATGAGTGGTGATATTAGGGTAAGATTACAAAATACATAGGTGTAACAATGGACAGACTTAGGAAAGTAATTAACCAATATGGACGCTGGACAGAAATAGCCCTTTATACCGAACGAATAGAGGCTTATTTAGCTACGGATTTTAGCCTGTCTTTGGAAAATGCTAAAGCCTTGCTAGAAACAATCGGTAAGGAAATATGCACATGTAAAGATATTGTCCTTGAATCTGCACCAAATACCAATACAATATTGCGAAAGCTTTTTCGGCAATTGGCTATTCAAGTGAAGACATGGTTACTCAGATTTCTACTGCTTTAGCTAATATTGGCCGAAAAATGGGTGAACTAAGAAACGATATCGGAACTTCTTCTCATGGTCGTTCATTGGAGGAATTAAGAGAACGAAATAACAAGGTAGATGAACTAACAAAAGAATTCTTGATTGACACTACTGTTATTATTGCTTGCTTCCTTATTCGGACTTTTGAAAACGAGAACCCCCGGGTGATTCAATCGGGAGAACCTAAAGTTACATACGAAAGTAATCCTGAATTTAATGACTTTTGGGATGATTTACATGGAGATTTTGCAATGAGAGTATACTCTTATCCCGCAAGTGAAATATTCTACAATACTGATTACCCGGCATACATAAATGAGCTAAAGGCATTTATTGAGGGTGAAGAAGGTGACGAATGAATAGAATTACTGAATCAGTAATCGAAGAATTTGCAATTGAACTACTCGAAAGGCAGGGCTACCAATACATCTACGGCCCAGACATTGCCCCGGATAGTGGAACACCAGCCCGGCAATCGTTCGAGGATGTATTTCTCCTTGAGAAGCTAAAAACTGCTATCGCCCGAATCAATCCTTCCATCCCTGCCGATGCCCGGGAAGACGCCCTCAAACAACTCCAGCGCATAAATTCCCCCGAACTTATCTCCAACAACGAGACCTTTCACCGCATGCTTACAGAGGGAATAAACGTCACCTACCAGAAAGACGGGAACAGCCGGGGAGATCTGGTCTGGCTGATTGACTATGCTCATCCGGAAAACAATGATTTCGTTGTCCTCAATCAAATGACCGTGATTGAAAATCATATCAACAAACGCCCGGATATCATTTTGTTTATCAATGGTCTCCCCTTGGTGGTCATCGAACTAAAGAATCCGGCGGATGAAAAGGCAACTATCTATTCGGCTTTCCAACAGTTGCAAACATATAAGCAAGTGATACCGACACTTTTTACTTATAATGCAATTCTGGTTGTTTCCGATGGATTGGAAGCAAAAACCGGTTCCATCTCGTCGGATTTTAGCCGTTTTCTGGCTTGGAAAAGCGCTGACGGCAAGGTCGAAGCTTCGCCATTGATCAGCCAATTGGAAATCCTTATTCTAGGGATGCTAAATAAATCCACACTTTTAGATTTTGTCCGGCATTTTATCGTGTTCGAAAAATCAAAGAAAGAAGATAAGAATACAGGCCAAATAACAATTGAAACCGTCAAGAAGATTGCGGCGTATCATCAATATTATGCAGTAAACCGGGCAGTAGAATCAACACTTCGGGCTTCGGGTTATCTTGCCAAAACAATTAAAACCGATATACAAACGCCGGGAGAATATCCGGAAAGCTATGGTTTGGCAAGTGTTAAATCACAACCCATCGGAGATCGAAAAGGCGGCGTGGTATGGCATACCCAAGGCAGTGGCAAATCGCTCTCCATGGTTTTCTACACGGGAAAGATTGTCTTGGCGATGGATAATCCCACTATTATTGTCATCACCGACCGTAATGATTTGGATGACCAGCTTTTTGATACCTTTGCGGCTTCCAGGCAGCTTATACGGCAGGACCCTATCCAAGCGGACAACCGGGAGCATTTGAAAAATCTGTTAAAGGTTGCTTCGGGGAGAATTGTCTTTACCACCATTCAGAAATTCCAACCTGAAGAAGGTAATGTCTATGAAAAGCTCTCCGACAGGGAAAATATCATCGTCATTGCGGACGAGGCGCATAGAACCCAATACGGTTTCAAGGGGAAGACTATTGACGATAAAGACGAAACCGGCACGGTGATAGGTAAAAAGATTGTATACGGCTTTGCCAAGTATATGCGGGATGCGCTGCCGCATGCTACATATCTCGGTTTTACAGGTACGCCCATTGAGAAAACTGATATCAATACACCGGCTGTTTTCGGGAATTATGTGGATATTTATGATATAGCCCAGGCTGTCAATGATGGCGCCACAGTTCGCATTTACTACGAAAGCCGATTGGCCAAAATTATCTTAAGCGAGGAAGGGAAAAAGCTTATCAGGGATTTGGATGAGGATTTAGAGCAAGATGAACTTACCGAAACCCAGCAAACCAAGGCCAAGTGGACTCAACTTGAAGGGCTGATCGGAAGTGAAGATCGGATTCGACAAGTAGCGAAGGATATTATTACCCATTTTGAGCTGCGGCAGGAAGTAATGGACGGGAAGGCCATGATTGTGGCTATGTCCAGACGGATTGCGGCTAGGTTGTATCAAGCGATTATTGACCTGAAACCCGAATGGCATAACGATGATCTTAAGAAAGGCGTCATTAAGGTCGTCATGACTTCCGCTTCATCAGAAAGGCCGGAAATTGCCAGACACCATACAACCAAGGAACAACGCAGAATTCTGGCGGATCGTATGAGGGACCCGGCGGACGAGTTGAAATTAGTCATTGTACGGGATATGTGGTTGACCGGTTTCGATGTTCCATGCTTGCACACTCTTTACATTGACAAACCCATGAAAGGCCACAACTTGATGCAGGCCATCGCCCGGGTGAACCGCGTTTATAAGGATAAAAAAGGCGGATTGATTGTGGATTACCTTGGCATTGCTTCTGACTTGAAAGAGGCTTTGTCATTCTATTCCAACGCAGGCGGAAAAGGTGATCCGGCAGTGGCTCAGTTGCAGGCGGTTCAGGCAATGCTGGAACGGCTGGAAATCGTCTCGCAAATGTTCCATGGTTTTGCTTATGAAGAATATTTTGTAGCGGATACGGGAAGAAAACTTTCACTTATTCTGGCTGCGGAAGAACATATCCTCGGACTGGAAAACGGCAAGAAGCGTTTTGTCGATGAAGTGACCGCTCTTTCCTTGGCTTTTGCTATTGCCATTCCTCATGAACAAGCATTGGATGTCAAAGATGAGGTTGCGTTCTTCCAGGCGGTCAAATCACGTTTGGTGAAATTTGATGGAAACGGTCCCGGCCGGAGGGATGAAGAGATTGAAACAGCTATAAAACAGGTGATTGACAAAGCCCTGGTAACCGAGAAGGTTATTGATGTATTCGACGCGGCGGGAATCAAAAAGCCGGATATTTCAATCCTATCGGAAGAGTTTTTGCTTGAAGTGAAAAATATGGAGCACAAGAACATTGCTCTGGAAGTCTTGAAAAAGCTGCTCAACGATGAAATCAAAGCCCGCACTAAAAAGAATCTAATCCAAAGTAAGACCTTAATGGAAATGCTGGAAAATTCAATTAAGCGATATCACAACAAAATTCTCACGGCAGCCGAAGTCATTGACGAGCTTATTAACCTAGGCAAAGAAATCCAGAAGGCGGATCAGGAACCACAGGAAATGGGTCTTTCCGATTATGAATATGCCTTTTATACCGCCATTGCTGACAACGAAAGCGCGCGTGAGGTTATGGGAAAGGAAAAGCTTCGCGAACTGGCCGTTGCATTATACCAAAAAGTCAAGGAGAATGCATCCATCGACTGGACTATCAAGGAAAGCGTGAAAGCAAAACTTAAAGTGATTGTCAAACGGGTTTTGCGCCAATATGGGTATCCGCCGGATATGCAGATGTTGGCGACGGAGACTGTGTTAAAGCAGGCTGAGTTGATAGCGGAGGAATTGGCGTAACGTTAATTGTAAAGTGCGATTTTATTTTGACTCTAAATCGGAGAGTGAGTTAATGCCTTCCACATGAGTATCGGTTAGGATTTTTTCTTTGGATGGATATTCAGGAAGGCCAGGCAAGCCAGAGCAGAGCTGATATCAAAAAAACTTAAAACGAAAAACCCTTCATAATTTTTCTCTTTTCACTTTCATTGACACGGGTTCGAATCCCGTTAGGACTACCAGCGAAAATTAAGAAAGCCCCGGTTCGGGGCTTTCTTAATTTTCGAAGTGTGAAGTGTAAAGACGAGGTCCGGGAGGGCTTTGTTTTTTCTTATTAGTGGGATTTTTTTGGTCGGCACGATATGTTCCTCTATTTGAGAAATTTTCGTAAATAGGTTGTATTTTTTAGCTGTCTTCGAGTATAATAGTGGGTGAGAGGTGAAAAATCATGTTATTAGAGTTTAAAATACGGAACTTTCGCTCCTTTTATCATGAGACAGTTTTATCCATGGTGGCTTCCAAACAAAGGGACCATAATGACTTCTTAATATCCACAACTTCACCCGCCCGGCGCATTTTGCCTTCTGCGGTGATTTATGGCCCTAATGCCAGCGGCAAGACCAGTTTAATTTTAGGATTCGCTTTCTTAAAATATATTGTGGAAACCGGTAATATTCGTAAACAAAAGGGCAATCTTTTCAGCCTTGCTTTAGAGCTATATCCTTTTATTCATGAACATAAAAAATTTAATGAGCCTATTCATTGTGAAATTTCATTTTTAACTGAGGGGATGGAATTTACGTATGGTATTTCAATAGAGTCCAAACTGGAGAAGAATTATAACGAAGGTTCCAGAAAAATTGTTTATGAATTCCTGCGTATAAACCAAAAAGAGGTTTTCACACGCAATGATCAAAATATTACATTGGCTAAAGATAAAAAAGCATTGAGGCTATATAAAGATAAGACTTCTGCGGCGCTTCTAGAAACTCTTGAAACCCAAGTTAACACCAATTTGGAGGCAACTGATTTATTTTTATCTAATGCATTTAAAAGTGCTGTCAATAGTGAGATCGCAAACAAAGCTTTATACTGGTTTAAGGAAAAGTTAATTCCTTTTATAGATTTTGATGAAAGTCAATTAGAGATTAAACTTTCAGAAAGCAATAGTAAAAGATACTTTGGATACCGTAATGCGGTGATGAGGGCAATGATTTCCCATGCGGATTTTGGACCCCAGGATATTATTTTTTATGTGGAGGGCAAAGACGAATCCAATCGTAACGCACAATTACGTTCAATGTATAAAATAAATGGCGGAAAGGGTTTAGCTATTCCATCCGAACTAATGGAATCGAAAGGCACTTTAAAAATGTTGGGGTTTTCGTTCCCTTTCGTCGATGCGTTAAAGAATGGAAAAGTGCTCGTAGTTGATGAATTGGACGCTTCTTTGCATCCCGATCTTATTGCGGCAATTGTAGCGGTATTTAATAATCGTCAAATTAATACAAAGGGCGCTCAGCTTATTTTTAACACTCATAATCCAATTTATTTAAATAACAATCTTTTTCGAAGAGATCAGATTTTGTTTGTTTCTAAAAATCGGAATAGCTATGAAAGCGAGTTGTATTCCCTAGCAGATTTTAAAACATATGGAGAAAATGCAGTACGTAATGACGAGCAACTAATGAAGAATTATATTTCCGGTAAATATGGCGCTATCCCGTTTGTAGACTTTGAGGCCGCCATTCATGAGGCTCTGAGAGAAAATTGTCCTCGGGAGGAGGAATAGATTTTGGCTGCCAAACAACGTTTTATAGCAAAAGAAAGGCGCCCTGTTGTGGTATATCGCGGAGCATATGAAGGCAAAGAACAGGAAAGGCAATATTTATATCATTTAAAAAGCTTAATCTTTAGTTGTGAAGGACGAAAGCGAGATGTAGACTTTATATTTGTCTCTGCCTGTGGAGGCGGTCCAATATCTGTCGTTGAACGGGCTGTGCGTGTACCTTTGTTTTATCCTCGAGAGCAGACAAGGACCGCTATATTTGACTACGATGGGAAAACGGAAGAATTTAAAAAAGCCTTGGATTGTTGCAAAGATCAGGATATTGAATATACCTATACTAATTATTGCTTTGATCTCTGGCTTATACTACATAAGAAAAGATTTATACGCTCTATTGTTAACCCGAAAGAGTATGAAAGAGAAATAAAGACTTTATATAATATACCGCCTAATGCCGATATCAAAAGTCATGGAATAATGGAAAGGATAATTGCTCAGATTACTTTATCGGATATAAAATTTGCCATTCAAAATGGACAAGCCATTAGCCTCCATCAAGATCAAGTCGGTACGCCTTTATTCACCGATAAATCAATTAAATATTATAATAACCCGGATTTATTGATTCACCGGTTTGTAGAGAAAGTACTGAAAGACACGGGGTGTTTATCGTAAACCTTCCTAAACAACTAATAATCCGTAGGGGAATTCATGAACAGGAAGACTGTAACCAAGTCACAAAGACCTCTAAGCTTGCCCGAATTGCGGCGGGGTAAACGTGGTTCCGATTGTCCATGGTTACCCAGGCTCTCAATTATTTAAAGATGAACTGGCCGGCAAGATTATTTTAGGCGGTTGTGAAGTGTCCCCGGATAATCCCCACTTTGCCTGCAAAGATTGCTTTTGCCGTTGGGGCGGAACGGAGAAAAAGGAAACCCCGGGGGAATGGTAGGTTTTAATCCTTGAAATACAGGGATTTACGGTAGGAATATATTATCGGACTGTGGCAAGACCTTTGAATTAATGTAACAACGCAATTTGCTTGATTAATTTTTCCCCATGTTTTGTGCCCGTATCTCAGAAAAAATATCGCTTACCGCCATCTCCAGCCCCTCAAAAGCGGTTGACTTAACCGTATCCCCATCCTTGAGAGTATTTAAGCTTTGGATATCCCTTTCATTCGAAAAGGAGTACTGTATAACGCTTCTGCTTTCCAAATCCGCAATCCAAAACTCCCTCACCCCGCTTTTCATGTAAAGGTTTAATTTCACCGCCATATCCTTGCCTTTGGTGGACGGCGACAGTACTTCCACAACCAGCGTGGGTACGCCTTCGTATTTGTTGTCCGCATTGACTTTGTCCTCATCGCAGATCACGACGATATCCGGTTGGACAACATTGGGATCCTCCTCGAACTTGGTCGCGAAGCCGAAAAGCCTCACGTCAAAGGGCGACGTTAACGGCTGACAGGATTTTCCCTTAAAATAGTCATAAAAATGAGCCATTATTTCCCTCACAATTTTCAAGAGATCACAAACTGCGGCTTTCCATCCTGAACTTCAGGGGGGTTGATTTTTTATATTTTTTAAAGAGTCTGGAGAAATAGGCGATGTCGTTGAACCCTGTGGCTAAAGCGATCTCGGTGACGCTGAGGGCGGTATTCTGCAGCAGGGCCTCCGCTTTTTTGAGGCGGAAGTAATTTACGTAATTGCTCAGGGACTTCCCGGTGGCCAGTTTAAAAAGGTGGCAGAAGTGGGAATCGGTGACGTTCAAAAGTTTCGCGCACTGGAGGATCGTGATTTTCTCCGTATAGTTGGCTTCAATATAGGAAAAGACCTTCTTCAGCCTTTCGATGCTTTTCACCTTCAAGTCGTATTCCTTTGCCGTCAGCAGCTTCTCCATATAATCCCGGAGCAAGATCGCGATCAGGCGGCAGACCGAAGAGATGATTTCCAGTTCAAACCCGGCTTTTTTTTCTTCATACTCCCGGATAAGGCTCGTGACGCATTCGGTCACCGCTGGATTTCCGCGAAGGATGTTTTTAAACAGGATCAAGTTCTGGGAGATCTGTTCGATGTATTTTGTCCTGCAGGTATTGTTAAATTCGCCCAAAAGCTGGGAGAGATCCATGATGATGCAGAAATAGGCGAAATCTCCGGATACGCATTCTCCCTGGTGGAGTTCACTGCCATTGACGACGACCAGATCGCCGGGGACTGCCTCGTAAGGGATCTGGTTGCACTCAATAATGCCTTTGCCTGCTGTGACGAAGATCAACTCCATATGCTCGTGCCAGTGATTGGGGAAGGCCAATCTCCGTTTGTCGCAAGCGACGCGCATCACCTTCACCGGAAAACTCGGATCCGGCATGGTCATGATATCATATAGATGATAATCTTTCATAAATATCACCCGTAATTACAATATAGTGCAAAAAAATGACAATCCCATCCATGAAATGAAAAATCCATAGGCCTATAATGAAAGCATCGGCCGGAAACGTCTCTTTCATTAAGAGCAATTTGCGTTGTTATGATAATTTTACATCTTGCCACTAAATATCGATAGCCTAATGGTAGCCATACACTATATTTAGTGGCAAGATCTTGAATTAAGGTAACAACGCAATTGCCTCATTAAGATTTTTAATATAACGGCAAGGGGAGGAATAGACATGTTGAAGCTGTCGATCGACGGTTACAGTTTTCATGGTTTGTTGGACCAGGGGAAGATGGACATTTTCCATTATTTCGAGAGCGTGAAATACAGGTATGGCATTTTGGCCGTGGGAATATGGAACGGTTTTCTTCCGGGCACTGAGGAGCATTACCTGAAAAAAGTCCGGGAAGCGCTGGACGAAAAAGGTCTCGTTGTGGCGAATCTGGCGGTGGATCAAGCCTCTGTCTGGGATGACGACGAAGCGTCGCGGGAGGCTTTTCGCAGAAACGCCCTGGATCATATCAGGGCCGCGGCGTATATCGGAGCGGCAAGCGTCAGGATCGACTGGGGAATTCACTCACATGAGCTTAATGAAGAGCAATGGGAATTTATATCCTCCAGGTACAGAGAGTATTGTTCAATTGCGGCGGACAACGGCATGGTACTGGGTCCGGAAAACCATTTCGGGGCTTCTCTTGATCCAAACCTGCAATTGAAAATGGTTGAAGCCGTAAGCCATCCCGCTTATAAAATACTGCTGCACCTTGGCCGCTGGAAAGTGAATGCGGATACTGGCGACCAAATGGTGGCGCCTCATGTCATGCACACCCATGTGGACCAGCGTACCGCTGAAGCGGAGCCGGAGGCGAGGATCGGGGCTCTTGTGAACGGCGGTTATGATGGATACTGGGGGATAGAGTACGGTTCAGGAAAAGATGAATATGTAATGGTGGAATGGCAGCTTGCCCGGACCAAACGAGCCCTGGTAAAGGTTTGCCAGGGAGAGTGAGGGTCTCGGTCCAATGATATGACAGGGGGATTAAAATGAACAAAGTGCGCATAGGCATGATAGGCGTCGGGCAGATTGCGAAGCAGGGACATTTGGAGCAGTACCTGAAGGGCAATGAGCCGGTGGAGTTTGTCGCCGCATGTGATATCAACCGGCAAGAACTGGACAGCGTATGCGAGCATTACGGCATTCCCAACAAGTATGCCGATTTCAGGGATCTTTTGCAGCGCGACGATATCGACGCGGTTGACGTGTGCCTGCATAATAATCTGCATGCTCCCGTGGCCATCGCCGCTTTAAGGGCCGGAAAGCATGTTTATTGCGAGAAGCCCATCGCCGGTTCGTATTCCGACGGCGCGGAAATGGTGAGGACCGCGAAGGAATGCGGGAAATTTCTCCATATTCAACTTGGCGCGCTTTACTCTCCGGAAGTGCGGGCGGCGAAGACGCTCATCAGCGAAGGGGCGCTGGGGCGGATCTACCATGCCCGTTCCACCGGGTACAGGAGAAGGGGCAGACCGTATGTGGACGGTTATGGGACCAAATACTTCGTCAACAAGGAAAGCTGCGGCGGCGGGGCCTTATACGACATGGGCGTCTACCATATTTCCCAAATGCTTTACCTCATGGAATCCCCCAATGTCCGGAGGATCAGCGGCAAAATCTGCCAGGAGACGGAGATGTATGAGCAAAGAAGGGCGGAGAGCGGCTATAATGTGGAAGAGCTGGGCCTTGGTTTTGTAAAATTCGAGAATGATGTTACGATGGATATCATCGAATCCTGGGCCGTGCACATGAATCCCTTCGAGAGCAGCAGCATCTTCGGTTCCAGGGGCGGAATCCGCATGAATCCTTTCGAATACTATACCACGTTTCATGATATGGAGATGAACGCCGCCTTTGACCTGGGCCGCTGGGATTGGCGGAGGCGCATGTGTTTTGAGGACGCGGATCTGTATGATTCATCGATACACCATTGGGTCGCCGCATTGCAGGGAAGGGTGGATCTTTTGCCCACGGCGGAACTGGCGTTAGAGACCATGCTGATTCAGGAAGCCATCTATATGTCCGACAGGATGGGCCGGGAGGTGACCGCCGGAGAAGTCATGGAGAATTCAAAATCCACGGCTTTAGAAGTATGAGATTTCAAATGTTTTCCTACCGGATTTCCATCCCTTCCGTTCTTATATAAACCCATGCCGCTGCCGCAAACCAGCTTGTGATAAAGACCGGGGCGAAGTATCGATAGAATCCCAAATACTCATAAAGCCCGAAGTTTTCGAGCACTATCCCCACCGCATAACCAAAGAGGCCGAAAGCGGCGACATAGAAATACAGGTATAATTTCCTTTCGGGAAGGGCATAGAGAAAATACATAAAAACAAACATCCAGGCTATGGGGGTCCAAAAGGAAATCATCTTATAGAAATTAAACGCCCCCATATTTTTATACTGTATCCAATGAAAAAGCCTGGTAAAAACGAATACGACCAGGAAATCTCCAATGCCGCCGAATAACAGCCCATAGATGAAATATTTCTTGTATTGTTCCTTGGGTATGAGTACAATCGCCCCCAGGCCGAAGAATAGGGCTTTTAAAAGGAATACTATCTCCTTGCCCAAATTGTATGCCGCCCCTTTGCCTTTGTCATGGTATTATTATCGGTAATTCGGCATTCTTTATACCGGGATTGTTTGATCCGGGCTTCTTCTTTACGAAGAGGCCTTTTGTCTTATTGATAAGGCGATTGTGTTGTCGCCTTAATATCGGGTTTTCCCGCTAAATATAGTGTATGGCTGCCTTGGAGGCGAGTTCTCAAGTTCTTTTCATTATATCCGATATTATGCTTGGTGGATCTTTAAATATGCGGTTTTACGGCCGCTTTTCCATTGCCGTTTTCAGGTTTATGAATTATAATATTCCTGAAAAAGGAATCAAGAATATGATGGCGGGAGATCGCAATGAAAAAAACAGCCGTATGGTGTTTGCTTTTTATGGCGTTTTTCGCGTTCCCAAAGCGCACTTGCGCCGCAATCAGCTTTTACTTCGCAAAAAGCGACGGAAGCGGATTTATTATTTACAGCCGGACGCCGCAGACAACGCCGGACATTACATATCAAGGGGCGATTCCCGGGGGAATGAATGCGAATATCATCGGATTTACATTTGTCAAATACTTTAAATGCTGCGTGAATTACGAATTCGGGCTGATGTATCCGGAACCGTCCGGCGGGAATCCCATGTCATTCGCCAACGCGGATATCGAATTCGGGGTTCCCGTCATCAACGCCAAAAACGGGCTGATATATGCCGTAGCGGGGGGATTTTTTTACAAGCAGCGCACCAACTATATACCCGCCGACAGCAATCTGCGCATAAATTTAAAATACAACATCAACGGGGGGATGCTGGGATTCGACCTGGTGGACATCGTGACCGACAGGATTTGCCTGGAGGCGGTGATGCTCCATTCGTACCTGGGAGGCTCCTTTGAATTTGAGACTTACGGCGTCGCGGATATGCCCCTCTCCATAACCATGCAAAGATTTACCACCCGGATAATCCTGGGGGACAATCTGAGCCTGACCGTCAATTACAGGCTGCTCAGATTCAATGTCAGAGATTTGAACGATATATATGAAGGCGCGTTTTATGACATATCCACCAAACTCAGCGCCACATCCATGGGATTGGCTTATAAGTTCTAGTATAATGTCCCGTAATAATACAAACTTCCGCATCCCGATTTAACCCGGCGGCAAAGATATTTGGCGAGACGTTACACGGCGGCGCAGGCGCCGCCGCATTTCCCTTGCAATAAATTTTTCAAGGCGCGGCAAACAGGGGGAAGAAAGTAAAAAATGCTTAACCATATCTTCGGGAAAAAAATCAACAAAACCAGGATCACTCCCCTCACCACCAAGATAGTATTGATCTTTGCCGTTTTTATCCTGGCCTCCAATCTGGCCTCCAATTATATAAATCTAATATACAACCGCGCCGGATTGGTCAAATTCATCCGCGAGTTGCTGATCCGGGACTTAAAGGAAATGTACACCACCTGCAACACGCAGTATGAAATATATGAATACAGCCGTGACTTTCAAGGCTCGGTGCGCAACATCGAACGGAACGCCCTGGATCAATTCAAAAACAAGAAATCGATTTTCCTGGGCGTAAAGGGAGACGGGAACATCGTGTTTCAAGCATCACGGGTGAAGAAGTTCGCCAGGTTCGCGGACGGCAAAACTCTTGCGCTGATGGAGCGGAACCGGAAGAAGAGGGTCCTGGAAGGTTCGCTTCCGTTTGATTTCAACGGAGAAACGTATTTCGGCCTGTACAAATACAATCCAAAATGGGAAGCATACATCATCCGCGGCGAGGAATACAACGAATTTTACGCGGAATCCACGAAAATTTACCGTACCATTTCCGCCATCATCCTGGTCATTACCTTGTTTACCGCCGTCCTGGGCGTAATAATCCTGAACAATATCACGCGGTTCATTACAATCATCGCGGATCGCATCATGGCGATGATTGAGACGCAGCAACTGGAGATCATCGATCTGCAGGGGGCGACCACGGACAATGTGACGTTCCTGGGCATGGCCTTCAACTCCCTCTCCGGCACCATCAACAACCTGCTTACTATTTTCAGAAAATTCGTCAACAAGGACATCGCGGAAAAAGCCTATGAAGAAAGGGAGGTCCGCCTGGAAGGCAGGCAGCTTGAACTGGCGGTTCTCTTCTCGGACATCAAACGTTTCACGTTCATCACGGAAACCCTGGGCGCCGAGATCATCAAGCTTTTAAATGTGCATTACGATCGCACGATCAAAGAGATAATCAACAACCACGGCATTATCGGTTCGATCATCGGGGATGCGCTGCTGGCCGTATACGGCGTCTTCGATGATTCGGGCGGCAACAAATCATATCAGGCCGTCGTCTCCGCTTACAAGATACAGGAGATCGCGGCTTCCCTGCGGTCGACCATGAAGCAAAAACGCGATCAGCTTATCCGGGAGAAAAGTTCGCTGACTCCCGCCGAGGAAAAGGTGTACCAGGCCGTGTTGATTGAGGTGGGGGTCGGGATCGACGGCGGCGTTGTTTTTTATGGAAACATCGGTTCCCAGGAAAGGATGACCAACACCGTGATCGGGGACAACGTCAACTCCGCCTCCCGCCTGGAGGGGCTGACCCGCGTCTACAACGCCCCGGTTATCGTATCAAGCTATGTAAAGGATGATATCGAAAAAAATATTCCGGATCACGGGTTTGTTTTTATCGAGATCGATACGGTGCTGGTCAAGGGAAAAACGATCGGTTCCAAAATTTATTGGCCGATCCCGGGGAAGATCCTGGAGAACAATACCGGTTTGAGAACGGCGCTGGACAATTTCTCAAGAGGCCTTAGCCTTTACTACAGCGGCGACTGGGAAAACGCGCACCGGGTGTTTGCCGCAACTCCGCTGGCTTTGGCGGAGATCTTCAAAAAAAGGACACTGACTAAGTGCCCGGAAAAGTGGGATGGTACATGGATAATGTCAACCAAGTAAGCCGGACGGATGTGGAGCAGATCAAAGACATTTTCCTGAGCGAAGAACTTCTGGTAAAAAGTGCCAAGCCGGAGATTTATTCACTGCCGGATGAATTCGCAAAAAGCAGGAGGAACAAGAACTACTTTGTTTACTCCCTGGTCCTGTTGTATATCGCCGCTATCGGCACCGGCGTATACGCCATCACGGCCATCCAGGAGAATAAGAATAAAAGCATCGAAGTGAATATCGCGGAATTTAGGCAATTCAACCTGGTGGAGCTGCTGGAAGAGAAAAAAATGAACGAGGAGAAGCTGGTGAAGCTGCAGGAGGAAATGCAGATCTTCAGGGAAAAGGCTTTGAAGGAAATCGAGAGGTTGTCCCCGGAGGAGCAGGCGAAAGCGATGGCCGCCCTGAACGAAAAGATGAATGCGCTTGAACAGTCGTATAAACAACAAATGAAAGAGCAAGAGCAGACTATTCAAACGCTGGAAAAGATGATCGGAGAGGCGAGACAGCGGCTGGGCATGGAAGGGTTCGGGGAGCTTCAAAATGCCGGCCGGGAGCAGGGGATGGAAATCGGGCTGCTTAAGGCGGACTATGAGGGGAAAATAACCAAACTCAAAGCGCAGCTTGATGAGACGGTCCTGCGCTATAATCCCGTTTTTTCCCGGGGGGAAATCGCCGACGTGATCTCCGCGAGATCCGGGAATGTACCCAACGCGGAGCTGAACAAGTATTCCAAAATTCTTATGGAAGGCGCCTGGAGCGAACAAAACCTCGATCAGCTGCGAAAGAAAATCCGCGGCCAGCGGGTTGTCATCGATGCCCTGCGGCAGATTCCTTATGTCAATTCAATTCCGGCGGCCTTAAACCGCCTGGACCAGCTTACCAAATCCATCATAGCCGATTATGAAAACCTGTGGGGCAGCCTGGCGGATCAGATTAAAAAGAAAAACGAGGATCTGGGGAGCTACGAATACGCCTTGAACTACCTTTCCATGTCCCAGCGCGAAAACGGGTATGTAATAGATGCCCGGAACACGAAGCAGATCGCTGTATACATCAACCGCATCTATTCCGTAAAAAAAGGAGATACCGCGTATATTTTCAAGGGCGATAACGTGGCCGTCGCCAAAATCACCTTAAACCCGGAGCGGAACAGAATTACGGCCAAAGTGGCGGAGATGCTGAGACCCGTCAAGATCGAGCCGTTTGATAAAATTTTGCTGAAACTTGAGGTGGGATCATGAAACGATTGATTTGTTTGTCAATCCTTGCGGCATTCGCGGCATCCGGCCTGACAACGTATGCCTTTGACTGGCAAAGCCTGGATGTATCCGTGGAAAGCCAGAAAACGATCGGCGCAAGCACGGCATTGACGCTCAAGGACAAGCAAGGCAAGGTTTTTAAAGTGGTTTACGAAGATGAAGAAACCACGGCGAAATTCTCCAAAAAAATCATCAAGTATAAAAACGCCATATTCTCCTGGCGGACCATTTCGCTTAAGGAGATCAGCTTTATCATCTTCGACGGTTTCATGAATATCCTCATCATCCCCGAAGAGGTCAGATATAAAGACGCGGATGTGGCGGCGGCGATTCCGGCCGGCATCGCCATGACGTACGATCTGGAGAAAGACTTTCTGCGATACGATATACGCGTCATGAAGGACAACATGATCGCCCGGGTTACGGGGGGTTATATGGGGGAGGAGGAGCTGGCCTCCAAGCTCTTTGCCGCATACGACAACCCCGCCGCTTTTATGCAGGAAGCCACGATAGAGGCTTTGTTAAGAGAAAACGAATACTTGAAAAACGAAATCGATAAAATGCGCCGGGCGCTGATTTACTTGTACAATGAAGACTGGCAGGGAAGGCAGAACCCGGTTCCGCCGGATCTGATCCGGAAGGTTTCCGAATTGCGGAGGAGTAATCCCAATATGTCAAGGAAGCAACTGTGGTCGGCCGCGCGCAGGGGAAAAATAAAGATTACTCCGCGGGAATTCAACCTCATCATGGTGATCTATTTCAATGAGTTTGAATGAAAAAAATCAACATGAAAATAATTGCTAAAAAGTTAAGGGAATCTGGCTACCTTTGTTCCGGGGGATTCGGTCACCACCCTCTCCGGCAGCCTGGTCTACAAAGCCCTTCCCCTCAAAGCCTGGAGGATGTCCTTTACAACCTGGACGCCAAAGAGATGGACTTTTACGCCGGCCTTGAATTCTATCTGAACCAACAATTCAGCGTCAGGGGAGATAAGGAATGCATTGAATTCGGCGTAAAGTTCACCTTCTGATAAGCGCCAAAGCCTGTAACTCGCGGATTTCCAGCGGGTTTATTTACGCCCGCATTTTAGCCCATGCCGGCGTCCACCCCAAGCGTTAGCTGCATATGCGCTTATTTTTACAATACATGATGGCGGAATCTCCGGGGCACAATAATATTTAAAAAGGAGGTAGTCTTGATGCCTGTAAGAAAGAAGGCCGGAGATGCGGGGGAAAAGTTTGAAAAAATGAGCGCCGGGGAGGTTGTGGATCATATCATTGTGGAACCTGTGCCGATTACATTGGGGGAGAAAGTTAAGATCAAGTATGATGGCCCGTTAAGCGGGGAAGGGGCGGAGAAAATCTATTTGCGTATGGGATTCGGCCGCGGCGCGTGGAAGGAAGTCGCCGATGTCCCTATGCGCAGGGATAAGAACGGGAAGTGGTCTGCTTCCGTAGAAGCAAAGGACTCCAGTTGCCTCAACTTCTGTTTTCACGACGGCGCCGACCATTGGGACAACAATGACGGACGAAACTGGACCTATGAAATCCATACCGGCGCCCTATAACGAGTACTGAATGATTGCCGGTGAAATTTTATGAACAGGAAAACACAGCTTATTGAAACGTAGGCCACTGCACAGTGGCCTTTGCTAGAGGCAATTGCGTTGTTACCTTAATTCGGGTCTTGCCACTAAATATAGTGTATGGCTAGCATAGGCTATCGATATTTAGTGGCAAGACGTAAATTATCCATAACAACGCGAATTGCTTTACTATTAAACCGTTGATTAAACTGATCGATTTTGAGTTCGGAAAACGCGTTAAAAGGGCATGCCTTAATTTAAGTAAGGCCGAGCGTACCTTAATTGGTACGGCCTAGAAGCGTTGTGAAAAACCCAATTTATTTAAAGGAAAAAAGCAATTTATGTCGAATAATGTTACTATCAATCTATGGAGATGATAGTCATGTTAGGAAAGAATGAAAAGCAAAGCTCTA
>JBLNCG010000045.1:0-18664 GCA_050260475.1 Bacillota bacterium | reverse complement strand
TGCCGCCCTTGTTGACCAGTACGATGGTCAGGGTATTGTTGCCTGTGTGCCGGAAAGCCGATACGGATATCCCGTTGGGGTTGTCGGGAGTGCAATTCAGTCTGACCGCGCCGGGCCTGATATAGCGCGAAAAATGCTTAAACGCATAGGTGGGTATCCGGTAATATGTGTTGATGCCTCCGCTGAACACCGTGACGGCCAGATTGTCGGTTATGCTGGTAACACCCAGAGACCAGGGGAGGAATCCGGTGGCTAAGAGGTTTTCCGGTTCCATGTAGGGGAGTTTTAAAAACGCTTCATTTAATGAATCGTAATCTATTTTATATTGCTTGCATCTATCGTATATACGAATCCATAATTCCCGGCAGGGTTTGTTTTGAAGTATCCTCCCGTCATGAACCAGCCCAATTCCTTTCCTTCAATGACGATGGGAGCGATAATCTCGGTCAGTTCAATATGGCACTGGTAAATATAACGGCTTTTCATTTTAGCGGCGGTTTCGAAAGCCGCAGCGTCGCATCGGATGCAATTATCTTCCGCCGCCTTGTCCGATCTCAACAGATCGCAAAATTCATTTGAAGATTTGGGTCCGCAGATGGTAATTTTTTTATCATAACTGGTAAAGTTAACATTGGTATGCGTTATGTCATAAAAATCTTTTAGAAAAATTCCCATACTTTTTTTTATCTAATGAAAAGCCGTACAATGAAAATCACCCTGCCTGCGTTTTTATTAGGGGCATTACCATCATCTACCTACGGCCGTCAAATCCACAAGTTCCGTTTGAAATCAAAATTCCGGGCGGTAGCTCATCTCCACCGGTCGCCATTTGATCCGCCTGATTTTTACATTACGCACCTGGATCAGGCTGCAGTACGCCTCAAAACCTACCTTTACATGCTTTTGCGAATCAATGGGATCGGGATCGGTGACCTCCAAAAGAAGTTTGCCGTCGGCGCAAATGAAGCAATGCCCTCCTATGCTCCCACCCAAGATGCGGTAGATTCGGCCCGGATCGAAATCAAACAATGGAGTGCCTGCATTCAACTTATAATCGGGCGATTTTTCTATGCCGACCTTCCCTTCCCACCACCCCTCCAGACCCGCCACGTAAGCTATGCCGCGCCGGTTTTTCTCTTCATCCCAACTGCCGTTCCACATGAAGTTGATATCATGTGTACAAGGCGCCACAGTCCTGGCCTCAAATTCCAGCATCACATCGCCGGGGTAATCCTGCTTTGAAACAATCATGCCCGGAAAATTGCCGGGATTTTCTCCGGTGAGCCACTCCCCTTCCAGCCGCCACTCGCCGCTTTTTGCCTGCCACTTCTTGGCCAAAACGGCAGGGGTGAAGGACTCATCGTAAATAATAGGAGAACTTTCCACATCGATTTCTTTTTTCATGATCCGCAGCATTTTCGTCCCATCCTTTTGTTTCATCTACACCAGATAAATATCGATCCCCTTTTCCTTCAAGGCATCCAATTCTTCGTGGCCGGCTTTTTCATTGGTAACCAGGGTGTCGATGCTTGACGCCTCATCGATGAATGCAAAGCTTGTCCTGGCTATCTTGCTGTGGTCCGCCACCACGATAGTCTTATTGACCCGGATTATCATCTGCCGGTTGACCTCCGCTTCGAAATGATGGTATGTGGTTATGCCGTCCGCCGCGCTTACGCCGTCCGCGGCCAGGATCAGCTTGTCGGCTTTATAGCGCCGCAACTGGTTTATAGTATCGTCGCCGTATGTAAACTGGTATTGGGGATTAAAATTCCCGCCCAGCAAAATCACATGAATATTGCTGTAATGACCGATCTCCAGGGCGATGGAGACGGCATTGGTAACGACAGTCAAATTCTTGACGTTTTTTAGCTCCTGCGCTACAAAAAGCGTAGTTGTCCCGGAATTGATAAGTATGGTGTCCCCGTCGGAAATCAATTCGGCCGCCTTGCCGGCAATCCGCCTTTTTTCCGGTTCATTGGTATGCATCCGGTCGAAAAAAGACATGTTGTAATAAGCTTTATTCGTGCCGACCGCCCCGCCGTGCACGCGCTCCAAAAGACCCAAACTTTCCAGATCCGAAAGATCATTCCGGATTGTAACTTCAGAGATATTGAACAGCCTGCTCAACTCAGCCACTTTAACCCTGCCTCGTTGAGTCAGCATGTCCAAAATTTTTTGCCTTCGTTCCTCGATGTCCAGTTCGTCCATAGACTCACCCCCTTTGTCAGTGAACAGCGATTTCCGATCACTGGTCACTGTTAAAGCTCCACCCATTCTCTTCTCCGGTCCGACTCATAAGCCTTTTCCATCACATACTGGATATACGCCCCTTCCTTGAATGAGGGACTGGCCTGCCTTCCCTCATATACGCAGGAAAGAAAGCTGTATAAGCTGTGCACATGCGACCGGATCCAGCCGATGGAGAACTTTGGATTGGGAAAACCGCCGCCGGGCTTTGGATACCTTTGCACGCACTCGATGCGGGTATATCCCTTGACTCCGCCCAAAGGCGCATCAGCCAGAGTATTATCGTAAAAATCCAGCCAGTTGGGCTCCATAAGGTTGAACCGTATGGCCCCTTTGTCGCCGTGAATTTCAAAGCGCAGTTCGTCGTTCACCCCGGTGGCTATCTTTGATGCTTCAATGGTTCCCGCGCCGCCGTTTTTCAATTTTAAAATCATCAGCGCCAAGTCGTCCGCTTCGATTTTCACCAGACGGCCGTCTTTGTCCGGCCGCTCATTGTAAACGATCTCTGTTTTCGTAAAAATCCGCCTGTATTCTCCAAGCAGATGGTAAATCAAGTCCAGTACATGAGAACCGAGATCAAAAAGGACTCCGCCGCCGCCGAATTTCTTGTCCTGTTTCCAGCCGATGGGTTTGGCCGGGTCAATAGCGCTGGAATGTAGGTAGCACGCCCGAAAGGACATAATTCTGCCGATCCTGCCCTCCTCGATCAATTCCTTCGCCCGGATGGTGGCCGGGAAAAACCTGTATTGCAGGGCCATCTGGGTAATCCCTTTATATTTTTGAAGAATTGCCACGATCTCCTCCGCTTCTTTAAAATTTGCGGCGAGAGGTTTGTCGCAGTAAACGTTTTTCCCTGCCTGCAGGGCTTTCAAAACCGCTTCCTTGTGATAAATATTCGGTGTGCAAACGTTCACCACATTGATGTCATCCCTGCGCAGGATCTCATCGGGATTCGCAGTGGCAAATTCGAAGTCCAGCAAATTCCTGGCCTGCTCAGCCACTTCCGGGACGGCGTCGCAAACCCCGATCAGTTTTATTTTATAGGGCAAGTTTTGATAATAAAGAGGAATGGTTTTATATCCGTAAGTATGGGTTTTACCCATAAATCCGAATCCGATGATTCCAACCCGCATTTCTTTCATGTGCATGCCCCTTTTCAGTTATCAGCAAGCAGTAAAACGATACACCATTTCCATTTCATCAGTTGTTTATTACTGATTGCTGATCACTTTTCACTGTTTTTTGTATTCCACTACTTCTATATCCGTAAACCTGCAAAAATCCTTAATCTGCGCCTTCCAATCCCCATATATGATGTTGATGTGCTGGGCCGGGACATTTTCAATATAAAAGTCCAACGGGCAGTCCGGCTTAATAAGCAGGCTCGGAAACTTGGGCATGGGCTCCTTCCAGCCCAGTTCCGCCCATTTATCGGGGATCTCTCCATCCGCGGCAAGCAGAAACATCTTCAATTTCCCCTGCTCGGAAAAAAGCCTGCCCACTGTAATTTTTCCGGCCTTCATATCGGGAATTTCATATAAACCAGTAAAGCCTCCCCATCCGGCGCACATGCACTTCACTTTTTTGCCGGCGGTCATATCAAAAGGCGTAAAACCGCATACTCCGGCCAGTACTTTGTCCCGGTAGTATTCATAATGCTCCATAAAAGTGGAGGACTGGCCGGAGATCTGCTTCAGGACGACCTGGGTCAAGAGGCCCGCCGCATCGGATTCGCAAATCGAGGTGATGTCCTTGGCCAGCAATGCCTGGGTCAGGCACGGCGTGAAGCCCATGTAACGCGAAACCCCGTAAACGCATTTCATGGTGACACCGATGTATCCCCTCTCCTTGACTTTCAACCGCAGGGCATAAGTCAGGCGGGCGGTTTTCTCCAGTTGTTCATAAGCGGGTTCGGTATCGAAGAGCAGAGCGTTCCGCATCTCCTCCACCACCTTGTCCACTTCTTCCTTCGGAGCTTCACCCGCCGTCTTCCCCACTTCATAACTGAAGATATCCTCCACATCCATGCCGAGGTGCTTTTTTAAGGCCACCCCGTCGATCATCAGAGCGTATAATCCCATATCACAGTAACCCATGGCGCCTACCTTGGCCCCGTTCAAGGCCTTAATGGCTTCCACGGTCTTGGCGAAGGATAAAACTTCACCGTACTTTGGTTCGCTGTCGGGATGATCATAGATATATTTGTATTTGATCCCCAATTGCCGCATCGGAAAGAGAAGCGCCGACGTCCCCGCCGGGCTGGCCGGGGAGATCAACGTCCCGTTCGCCGTCTTCCCTCCCAAACCCCAAACCAGGATGGGCAAATGCTTATATTCTTTCAAAACCCGGATTACCACCGGCGTCATGGTCCAGGTGGTGATATGTGCGATAATAAAGTCGAAATCGGCGGTTTTAAGCTCCTCCAGAACCCTCTCCGCATCCGGGGCATCGATTACCGGGCCGAAGTATTGCATGTCCAGACCCTTATTTCTGGTTTCTTCAAAGACCTTCCCGGAATTTTCCTGTACGAATTCCGCGGGATAGGCAAAAAAGCTAAAACTGATAAAAGCAGCTTTTATTTTCGACATTTTTATCCCCCCCCCCGTTTTAAGTAGTCGTTTGCGTCAGCTTCCGTTGAGACAAACGATGCAATGAAATAAGCTGACGTAAATGACAGGTATACGGCTTTTATTCAGGCAATGAATTTTTTATATATTTCGGCGTGCCGTAAAGCCCTAATATTTCTCCAATATAAAACCGGTGATAATCTTTCCCCTGGTAACAGGGTTCGATATATTCCGCCAGAAAATTTTTCGGTTTGAAGTCGTCGAAGTATATTTTCCTGCATTCGATAATCAGTTCCGCTTCGTTAAAACCCGGGGCCGGTACATTTACCGACGGTATGGGAGTAAGTTCGGCTGTCTTGATCTTATCCACGTGCCTGCCGGATTTTGTACCCATCAAGGACAGCATCTTCTTATACTTCGGCGGGAACGCGCTGACCGTAAAAGAATCATATTCCTCCATAAATTTGTAAGTGTAACGACTCGGTCTGACCGCCACCTGTATCACCGGTTTGTCCCACATGTTTCCCAGACTCCCCCAGGCGATGGTCATGGCGTTGAACCTGCCCTGCCCGTAGTGCCCGGCGGCAAGCATCAACCAGTTCCGCCATGCCTTGAGCGTATCCAGATTGAGATCCCCGGTGGAAATTTCCACTCGCTCCATTTTAATACCCCTTTCTTTCGGCCTTGACAGAGTTTAAGCGAAATGTTCAACCGGATGCCTTAAGAGATAAGCTCAGGAAAGTCCAAATTTCTCGACCGCCTCCCGGGGGTCAAGATTATCCTTGACTACCGCGCATAGAGCCCTCTGATAAGCTTTTGGATCCGGTCTTTGGATGGCGTTCCTCCCGAAAACCACGCCTTTGGCCCCTTCCTTAATGATGCTTTGAGCGAGAAAAAGCGAATCCGCGGGTTTTGGCGTGGTATGTCCGCCCAGGCCCAGTATGGGCAGCGGGCATCCATTGATCACTTCTTCAAATTTATATGTGCGGAAAGTCTTGATCATGTCAGCGCCAAGTTCCGCCAAAATCCTTGTACCGCGCAACACCTGATCGTGCATCTCGGCATCGCTGATATTGTCGCTGTCGTTGGGGAAGCACTCCCCCATTACCGGAATGCCGTATTGCCTGGCTTCGTTGCATAGACGGCCGAAGATCTCCACATTACGGGCGTCGTTTTCCTCGTCGCCGGTTTTTAGGGTCAGGGAGACAAGTACAATTTCCGCACCCAGGGCCACGGCGTCCTTAACGGAAAACGCCTGCACAGTACGGGACTTGCAGTACTTCCATTGGAAGCAGAATACGGTACTCCAGTTCAAACGCACGATGGGGATAGGCGCGCCCTTATGATTAAAAGCCTCCCCCACGTTTTTCAGCATGCCCGGAGCAAGAAGTACGGCGTCCACGCACGAATCGATCTGGCGCGCGGTCTGCGGCAGGTTCTCCATCCCGGGGATCGGCCCGTCCATGTAACCGTGGTCGATAGCGATTATCACCGCATTTTCTCCCTTAGAAAAAAGCTTTTGCATCCTGATTTCCTTACCGTTCATGAAAATCCCCCTTGGTTTCCGTTTTATCATTGTCTCTTCCGGCCCGCATCTTCAGTTTGGTTTGAGGGTGGTTGCGGTGAAAATGCTTCCTGCCGGAGCTTGAACCTGAATGCCGGTATAAGGCCAGTTTTCCGACCGGACCGGGACTCTATCCACATGCGCACAATTTTCATCAACGGTAGTCCTGAATATATCGGCGTAAGTTGGATTAAACTCCGGCGCCATATTTTTTACATTGATGTTCAATCCGAAGTTTTCTGGACTTTCATTCATCCCCGCCACGGTGACATGCTTGCCATCCGGGCTTATGAAAGCCAAAACAGTCACGCCCGGAGCCTCTGTCCGGGCCTCGATTCTCACGAATCCGGGCCTGACATACCGGTAAACCTGTCTGCATGCGTAATAACGCTTTTTAGGCGTGTGGACTCTTAAGCCCGTCCGGATCAGGCCGTATATTGTCCAGGCTTCATTATGATCATGATAGTTATCAAAAGCATCCCAATTCAAGGCAGCGTTCAGCCCGTCACCGAGCAGACGCAACAGCCGCTGACAAGTTACCCAGGCAACATACCATTCCCGCTCCCCGCTTTGATCCAGGTCCCCGTATTCGGTCATCCAAAGCCTGATGTCACGGTAAGGACTGTTCTGCGCCAGGCGTACCAGCTCGTCGGCATGAAAATCCCGATAACAATGCATGCCGAAAACTCCCATCCTGCCTGCAAGCTTAGGGCTTTTTAAAATCTCGCCGACATAATCGAGATCATACCGGCTTTGCTCCGCCGCAACCAGCTTGAGATCCCCCAACCCCGCCTGGTCCAACTTGTCTGCCAGAATTTCCAGGACTTCCCTGTATCCCGCGGGTGAAACAACAGGGCCTTCAGGAGGACCAAGATCGGTCTCGTTCAGCGGACCGAAAAGATGAAATTTGACGCAGGCTTTTTGACGCAGCCAAATCAGGTAGGAAACGGCCATTTCCGCGAACTCGTCATATTTGGCCAGGGTTTTGCCGTCACCGGCGCACATCCACCTGGGCACAATCCCGCTCAAAGTGATATAAGGCTCGATGCCTTTTGCGTTCAGGTGTTTGCCCATGGCCGCCGCATTCTCAAATTCAATTCCCTGATATACCTGATCATAGGTTTGCTGGTTTAAAATGCTGGCATCATATTTGTTTTCCGGATCAATCCAATTGGATTTTCCATAAGCATCCAGTCTAAACAGTGTGGCGCCCAAATCATCGGTAAGCAAATCCATCACCGGGATCAGTTTGCCGTCATTCCAGTACTTGGAATTGATATTCACTCCGAAACCGTCTATCGTCTGAAACCGCTTCCCTGCATCCACGCTGATATCGGCGTATCTCCTGAGGTCCATAGCCCGCTCCCCCTTCTATCAAGCCGTTGATAAAATTATTATTCCTAAAAGCGCCTAAAAGATCGCGTTTATCTGAAACCAAACGGAAATATAGGTGCCGGTTCCCCACACTTCACTATTCATGTTTTTTAATGACTGATGATCGTTGATTATTGGGATTTATTTATAGTGCTTTCTCATCTCCTCATGATAAGGCAGCGCTAAAATAGTCTCCAGAAGGTCGCTGGCCTGTTTTTCGGATTTAGTATACGGGTCCATCATGATCAGGCTGCGCAGCAGGCTGCGGTCGCCTTTTTCAAAAGCCGCAAGCTCCATCTCCACCGGCGCAACCCTGTCGCGGAGCAGGTAAGCCAGAATTTGCTTCGGCAGGCCGTCGGTTTTGATGCCCTGCACGCCTTTTCTGCTGACCAGCGCGGGAATTTCCACCTCATAATCCTCCGGCACGCCGGGTACGTATTCCCGATCATTCTGGATATTTACGATCACCACGCGCTCCACATCACAGGCCAGGGCTTCGATCAGCGGGATTATAGGCTCGTGGGAATGGTCGCCGGGAAACTCCTCGCGCATCTTCGCCGCGGGATCCCTTGCGATCCTTTTCATCTTTTCCACATGTTCCGAACCGCCCTTGAAATACCATTGATACCATTGCCAGGGATCTTCCTTCCACTTTTTCTCGGTCTCATCATCGGTGTGAAACCAATACCCCCAGGAACCTCCGCCCGGATTGGCGGTGTCTCCTATGGGGTAAGCCCCCAGTCTTTTATATAACTCTACGGGCTTGGGACCCTCATGACAGCTAGTATAGCATGTTTTCCAAAATTCCGGAGCTTTCTCCCCAATCCATTCATCCAAAATGGGGAACGCGTCCTTGCCCTTGTAAAAGAACTTGGTCAGCCATACAAAATGGTTCACGCCAGGTATTTCAAATGATATGTGCGCGCGCTCCAAACCCAACTGATGAGCCAAGCTGTAAACACCGCCGTAGCCGTGGCACATGCCTACAATATTCAATTGAGGATATTTTCGTTTTAAATATGTCACGCCGGCCTGCACCGGGTTTGCGACCAGCACGAACCAGGCTTTCGGGCAGATGTCCATCATATCCCGGACAATGGATTCCATCAGGCGAAGCTGGTAAAAATTCACCCAGAAGGCCTCGTCATGCATTATGTGAAGGCCGCCGAACCTGTAACCCAAGTCTTTGGCGATGCGCCACCCGTCCTGAAGCCTACCGTGATCGGCAGCCAGAGCCGTGTTGATGACAAAATCGGATCCCCGCAAAGCTTCCCGCCGGTCGGCGGTTTTTTCAAGGTTCAGTTTCATGCCGATCTCGCCGGCGTACCTTTTACATATCAGATATGCGGTTTCCAGCCGCTCCGGATTGATATCCATAAAACTTACTGTACTGTTCTGCAGATTGGGGGTAAGACAGATATCCTTGATCAGATTCAAGGAAAATACCGCGCTTCCTGCGCCGATGATGGTGATTTTAACGCCCATTAGCCGACCTCTTTTCCATATTTGTTTTTTTGCTGCTTCTTCCCTGACTCCCCGACTCCCCGTAAAGGGGAATGTGGAGAGTATTCTAAACCCGCTCCTTGAACAATCGGTTCAGGCTTCCGTATAATTTTTGATAAAGGCGGTAACCTTTACGGTACATTTCAAAATGGCTTTCGTCCGGTTTGAACACCTGTCCGATACGAACAAAATTTCCGCAAGCTTCCTCAATGCTTTTGTACAATCCTACGGAAACCGCGCCCAGCATGGCCGCCCCCAGCGAGGTGGATTCATCCTGCGCCATAGTGAGGATGTCTTTTTCACAGATATCCGCTTTGACGGAATTCCACAGCCTGCTCCTGGAACCCCCTCCCAGGGAGCGGATCTCATTGATCTTAACGCCAATTTGTTCGACCGCCTCAATATTCTCTTTAAGCATATAACCGATGGATTCAAGGATGGCGCCTATAAAATGTTCTTTTTTCGTGTCAAGGCCCACGCCGAAAAAAACGCCTCTGGCATGGGGATTGATATCCGGACTCAACTTGCCTGCGAAGTGAGGAATCACAAGCATCCCCCCGGAAAGAGGCACCACCCGTTCAGCCATGCCATCCAGCATTTCATAAACCGAAATGCCCTTCATCCTGCTGGCTTCGATCTCCTCGCGGCAGAACTCATCCTTGAACCATTTCAACACGATGCCGGCAGTGGGATTATAGGGCAGCATCAAAAATTGCTGATTATAATGCCTGTAATAACTCATGCCGCTTGCGGCATCAAATTTGGGCCTTTCCACGGTTGCCGCAATAACCAGAGCAGTGCCCGTCGTTTCAGTAACCACTCCGGGGACGATATTGCCTGCCCCGATCGCGGAAGATATCTGATCCATGGCGCCGGTGGAAACCACTGCGCCCTGTTTTAAACCCAACCCATCCGCTACATCCTCCCGGATCAGCCCCACCCGCGTGCCGCACTGTAAAATTTCGGGGAAATACTCAGCACCCACGCCCAGAACTTCAAGGGTGCGTTCCCATAATGCATTCCGGTGCACATCAAAATATCCGGTGGAGGACATCAGGGACCGTTCCGTGACAAACTCCCCGGTGAATTTATAAATCAGGAAATCCTCTAAAAGCAGAATCTTATAAACTTTGTCAAAAAGTTCGGGCTTTTTATTTTTGAACCATAATACCTTCGCCGCCGGACAGGCGGGCCCGGCTTCGGGAAGCCCGGTATGCCGGTAAAAATCCTCCCGCCCGATGCCCTTGCCGATGGCCTCGCTTTCCTCCGCGGCTCTGGCATCAAGCCACACCAACGCATTATGCAGCGCATTGCCTTCCTTATCTACGGGTATCAAAGTCTCCCCTTGCGTGGTGAACGTAACCACCTTTATTCCCCGGGAATCTACTCCGGAATCCTTGACAACCTTTAAAATGCTGTCGCACACCGCCTCCCAATACTTCTCCGGCGCAAGTTCCACGATGTCCTTGGATGGAGTAAGAAGTTCATATTCCGTGGAAGCAAAATACACCAGACGGAAATCCTTCGCCCACAAGCATGTTTTTATGGAAGTAGTTCCTACATCCAGGGTTAATATGTGACTGATCCTGTTCACCCCCCTGATACAATTTCAATATCCCAACTGCTTTTCCACTTCCGCCACGGCTTCCTCAATAATATCCAATCCCTTCAGAGCCAAATCGTCTTCCATAATCAGCGGAGGGGACAGCCTTAAGATATGTCCGGCGGGCACCCAGGACAATCCCTTGGAAAAAGCCTTTTGATAAACCAGTTTACCTGCGTCCTCAAACGGCTCCCTGGTCGATTGATCCTTGACAAGCTCCATCGCCAACAGGCAGCCTTTACCTCTCACATCACCGATAATCTTGTGGTTTTCTTTCATTTTCCGCATTCGCTTTAAAAAAACCTCCCCCAGATGTAAGGATTTTTCACAGAGATTTTCTTCTTCAATCACTTCGATGGAGGCCAAAGCAGCCGCACAGGCCATGGGATTACCTCCATAGCTGGACGAAGCGGAGATTTTTTCTATGGACTCTTTATATTTGTCGCTCACGCACATGGCAGTCACCGGAAAACCGTTGCCGAATCCTTTCCCCAGAGTGGTGATATCCGGTGTCACATTCCAATGCTCCATACAGAACATTTTACCGGTCCTGCCCATACAGGTTAAAACTTCGTCCGCCACCAGCAGGATCTTGTATTTATCGCACAACTGCCTGAGGCGCGGCATAAAATCGTCCGGTGGAATTATGGATCCGGCCCAACCCTGAATCGGCTCGAGCACTATGGCCGCCACCTGGCCCGAAGTTTCGTTTTTGATCATCATTTCAAGATAATCCGCACAGTAGCAGTTGCATCCGGGATGCTCCATCTTAAAAGGGCACCGGTAGCAGTTGGGCCGCGGACTCAGAAAGAATCCCGGCGCCCTCATGCCCTGGGTCCTATCCACGATGGCGCAGCTCACGGCGCCCATGGTCTTGCCGTGAAAATCCCTCCAGAAAGAGATGAATTCAAATTTTCCCGTGGCCGCCCTGGCGCACCTCAAGCCGGCTTCAACGGCGGTCGTGCCGGAATCGTACAGTTGGATGCCGTTCAAGTCCCCCATGGTAATGGAAGCCAATTTTTCCAAAAGCTTCATTTTGATTTCCGTGGTAAAATCATGGCAGTTCATAAGTTGGCGGGCATGATTCGCAACGGCCTCGCTGATCTTGGGATGGCAATGCCCGAGGCCTGTTACGTATATGCCCGACGAAAAGTCAATGAAGGTATTGCCGTCCACATCCGTCAATGTACACCCCTTGCCCGATTCAAAAACCACCGGAAACAAAGTGACCTGGCTGGAATAACCTTTCATGTATTTGGCCGCCCTGGCGTGCATTTCCCTGGACCTGGGGCCGGGGAGATCCGTTTTAATAACTGGAAGAGCGGCCGGATCAACTTTGGCCCAATTCTTGTCGTACATCTCAACCTCCTGTAACCGAAATTATAAAAAATTTCATTTAAATTCTATTCTCTTTCGATTTTATTGTCAATACCTTTCATTTTTTTATCATTAGTCAATTTTCGCGCCTCAATTCGGCCCGGCAGCAGAGTCATATCACTTAAAAAATTATATTTATTAAAACGGCTTATATACGCAAAGAAAAGAAAAACTGCCCCAGGTTAATCCCGGGGCAGTTCCATTTCCATCACCTGCCGCAGTAAGGTTGCCCTTGCCGGAAATATTTTTTCGCGTAACGATGAAACATAGGCGTCTATGGCGTCGGGTAGTCGACATTGAAGTAACGCAGGACAATTTTCGCCCAGAGTTTCTGGCCTCTATCATTTAAATGCACCCCGTCGGTGAGAAGCTGCGAACGGTTGCTCATGGTGGAAAGGGGGCCGATAAACGTGGTGATATAACTTCCCCAGGCTGTCCGGAGATCGTTGTAGCCCAGTTTTTGCGCGCTTGCCCAGGACGGATAGAAAGTGAAGGCGCACTGATTGCTCCAGTTGTCGCCGCCCGAATCGGTCACAGAATAATGGTCGGCCAACAGCATGATCTCGATCTTATTGCCCCGGCCGTTGGTCATGTTTCTGATACCCGGTTTATTGAGGTTGTTGTTGTATTCGGCCTGCGTGATGCCCCCCGGCGGCTGGTTATATTGAACATGGCTCCACCAGTTATCCAGATCGCTCTGGGAATAACAACCGGCATAAACAAGGGACTCGTAGGAGTTCTCCCATTGTTGTAATCCTGGATGATGACTACGTCGGGATCGGCGGATCCGATGTCCTCGGGATACACCGCCACCAGCGCAAAGCTTGCCCAGCCGCCGCGGCCTTTGATGCTGAAGGACCAAATATCGCCGTATGCGCTCTTCAAGGCATTGGGTACATAGGTCGTAGCCCAGGCGTTGTTGCCGTCGCAGAGCGATTGGCCGTAAACGCAAACCCGGACGCGATCCGCGTCGCTGAAAGTGCCGTTCTGGCGTTTTTGCTGCGCTGCCTGCATGCGCGCGTAAGTCTTTTCCAGGTTCGTCCATGCCGCATAACCGTATCCCAGAGGAATGGTCCATCCGGACGATGACGTAGGCGTGGCTGTCGGTGAGGGTGATAATGTCGGCGTCGGCAGCGGCGTTAATCCGGCCTGATAAGCCGCATAGAAGCAATGCTGCGCGTCGGCCTGGCCGCCCCTGGCCGGCAGGTTGGCCGGCCAATTGCTGGTATAAGTAAGGGCGCCCCACCAGTTGCAGCCTGTCAAGGTAGTGGAGTAAATGCCGTAGTTGCCGTCTTTCCAGTTAACCAGCCAATAATAGGATCCGGAGGTGAGATTATATGCGTTCGTCAAACGGAAGGCCTGCCATCCCGTACCAAGGTTGCTGCGCTCCTCTGTTCCGACTAAAAACGCGCCGGGATTGCCGCCGGAGTCGGAATAGATCGCGCATTTCATCCGTCCTGTTCCGGCGGTGGCGATTTTTATCCACATCACGTTCACGGTTAAACTGGAAGAAGCCTGATAACGGATGGTATTATAATAATTGGCGGCCACACCGTCCGTAAATGTTCCTTCCGCCGTGTTCCCGATGGTCCCGTTTCCGGAAGGAGTAGGGCTGACAGTGGGTGTAAGCGTTATCGTGGCGGTGGACGTGGCGGTATTCGTCGGCGTAACGCTGGGGGTGGGTGTGCCGCCGCCCACGATATCCGCGGATAAGTCACAGTCACCGAAGGACGAGGTGTTGGTCCAGTTCAGATCCGTGCCCATCCACATCAACTGGCTGTCCCGACCGGAGCCGTTGTCGTCGTCGTTTACGCCGATGTCAAATCCGATTGTGTTGCCCGCTGCGGGCGTTACGCTGAGACTCGCCCAGGTTACCGAAACTTCCGTGGAATATCCGCCGGATACGGAAGCCCAGCCGTGGGCAAGGCCGGCGGTATTGCCGGTGTTGATCCAGATGCCGGTGTCGTTATAGCCTTTGACGATCTGGCGGTCGTAGCTGTCATAGCTCGTTCCGTGGTTATGATTGGCGTCGAGGTAAATTTCCACGGAGTCGTCGTCCCAGGCATATGTGGAGTCGTTATACAGGTTGCCGTCCAGCACCTTTGTTCCTACATATAGATTGGTATTATCCCACAACGTGCCGAAAGTCACGGTATTGTTGGGATTGCCGCTGATGGTTTTGCTCGCGCCGGTTGCGATGCTCCACACGCTTTCATTCAAATTCCCGTCGATGGTGAGGGAATTCAAGGTCTTCTTCGCCGTCACCGTACCGGGTTGGGAAGACTGGGTCGGTGTAGGCGTTGGCGTATTGGTAGGGGTATTGGTGGGAGTTGTGATAATTGTAGCGGTCGGTGTATTGGTTGGCGCATTGGTAAGCGTAACCGTGGCGGTAGGTGTCGGAGTCGCCGTTCCGGCTTCCAGATAACAATCCCCGAAAGCGGAGGTGTCGGTCCAATTGTAGTTGGTCCCCTCCCACATCAGTTGGCTTTCGCGGGCCGAACCGTTGTCGTCGTCATTGTTGCCGATATCCAGTCCGATGGTGTTGCCGGCTGCGGGAGTTACCCCAGGCTGCTCCAGAATATCGCAACTTCCGTGGAATACCCGCCGGCCACGGCGGCCCAGCCGTGGGTAAGGCCGGCGGTATTGCCGGTGTTGATCCAGATGCCGGTATCGTTATAGCCCTTGACGATCTGGCGGTCGTAGCTGTCATAACTCGTTCCGTGGTTATGATTGGCGTCAAGATAAATCTCTACGGAATCGTCGTCCCAGGCGTTGGTGGAATCGTTGCGGAGGCTTGAATCCAGAACTTTCGCGCCGACGTACAGATTGCTGCTGTTCCACAGCGCGCCAAAAGTAACGGTGTTGTTGGGCGTGCCCAGGATAGTCTTCGCTACGCTTGTGTTTATATTCCAATTGGATTCATTGAGATTTCCGTCCACAACAGGCGCGGTTGATACATTCTGCGCCGCCACGGTGGCAGCCTCTTTAATCCCGTAATGCTGCCGGGCCGTAAAAAGAACCAGAAACGCTAGTAGTATTAATCCGGCGCCGAATAGATACTTTTTAATCATCGTAACTCTTTCCTTCCTTTCCTCAATTGATAATATTCAATGGATTTTCTATCCCCCCTTTCCCGTTTGGCGGAAATGAATAAACCATAACGATATTGTAACATAATAGAATAGATTACGATATATAAACACCAATAAATGACAAAAGTTACAATTCCCATTCAAGAGTGGTAGCATTACTTCCCAATACATTTCGTTCAAAATGCAAAAATATTTTTTTTAATTCAGCCAGTTTGGCCTGGTCGAGGGAAGGTTGTTCGTACCTGCGGATGGCATCTTTGCAATATGTGTCGATGCGCTTCATCATCTCCGGTTCCCCGGCGGCTTCGAATTCCGTCCCCCGCCACTGGGACCGGTCGATCCACCGGGGATACCACTGCTCCTTTTTGTAATGGGTGAAAGTATGCTCCTCTTCCAGAAGGTTGGCGCCCGGATCGCGCATTATTTTTTGCATAAGATCGAGGGCAATGGTTTCATCATTTACCTCATAATGCCCCCAGAACCTATCGATCGCTTTGTTCATCTCGCATTCCAGCATCTGCTGCACCGGCGAATAATCCTGCCCCGCGGAAAGCAAACCGTCGCATACCAGGTTTCTGTTTGATCCGAAAACACTCCCGATGGTATTGTACATTTTCATAAAAGCCGCGGTAAAACCCGGGATTTTGCAGTCAGTATAATTGACCGCCGCCCAAACCGGAATACCGTAAAGCCTGGAGGCGATATTGGCGGTAGAAATATTCTGCAGCACGGCTTCCGGGCTTCCGAAACACGCGGACATGGTGCGCATGTCAAGGGATGCCGACGCCACAATTCCGGACGCAGGCAATGCAGGATTCACCAGATAACCCAGCACCCAACCCGCCAGCAGTTCGGCCACGGCTACCGTCACAGTGCCGGCGACTGTCACCGGAGAACTCATGCCGGACACCGGCATGGTCCCGATCATGGTTTCCAGCCCCAGCCGGCGCTTTTCAAGAAAGCATTCGGCCTGATGCGGATCCATGACGAGCGGGGCAATCCAAAAGTCACACGGCGCAATTAAGGATGTATCGGCGGATTTCCCGCTTAAAACCTCCCCCATGCGCATCAAAGGTTCCAGGTAATCGGCATAAAAAACTTCGCCGCCGCTGATTTTTTTGTCGGTAATCCGCGCCAGTTGATAGATAGCCCAGAGAGGTTCAACCCTCTGTTCCACCTCCCCGCAAGTGAGAACCCTGCCTATTTCAGCGTATTCATTGAGTACATGGGCCATCTTTGCCATATTTACAACATCTTGTTTTGTGGCCAGGCGGCGTTCGCCGCTGGGCCAATCCAGAAAATGCGGATGGCTGCCGCCGTGCGCCAGACGGTATTGAGGGTTCCAGCCCGGGGGTATGTTGACCTGCCGTTGGGTTTTTCCACCCATCCTTTTTACGGCGTCGCGGATTAATTTCTCTGTAAAATAACACCTGTGCCCGGCGCGATCAATCCGGCAGCCGGCCGGTTCAAGTAAATCAAGCATCTTTTTATTCTCAATGCGCGCCCCGCCTTCAACAAGAAGTTTAACCGCAGCCTGATCGATCTTCCCGATGGTTAGATCATCATGCATTTTCCAATACTCGCCGAGAATCATGGTATCTCTCCTTTTACAAACAGTTTTAAATCCCGCTTTCTTAAAAACTATACCCGAAAATCAAATTGAAAGCAAGCAAAAGTATATCAAAGGCAATTGCGTTGTTACCTTAAAGCAAAGAAGGGGGCGGCTAAAGCCGCCCCCTTTTTGCATCATTCGGTTATTATTCCGTATAATCGCCGTTGACCAGGGTAAGGATGGACTTACCCGGAACGGTCACGCTGGATGGATAAACCGTACCGATATTCGCGCAGTTTTCACTGGAGGAACTGCGGTAACCGGTGTAGGAACCCGGCAGATTGGAACCGGTGATGGAAATGGTTTTGCTGTTGGTGGAATTGTTAACCAGCACGATCACGAAATTGTTCAACCCCGTATGCTCGAAGGCGCTGACATAAAGGTCCGCGTTGCCGTTGATTACGGACACCATCCTGGCGCCGGGGCGGATATACCGGTAAAATTGCTTGGAGGCATAGAACGTCTTGCCTACCGACAGATTATAACCGGTCATATTATATATTCCGGGCGCACTACCGGCTGTTCCCTGCCAGAACACCCAGGCGGCCACCTTGCCGTAAATCAGGCCTAATTGAATCGACAATCCGTAAGCGAAGGAACCCTGCTGCGAACCGTTATCCAGCCAGATGCTGGGATCAAACCCGGAAATCTCCGTCTGCCAGCATGGTTTCCCGGAAGGCTGGGTGAAATGGTTATACTGCCCCTGCCAGGCCTCCAAGGCTTCGCTGCCGCCCACCGCCTGGACTCCGTCGGTGTATCCGTGGACAGCCCAGCGATCCAGGTTGGCTAATGCCGTGGCATCATTCATAATATTTTGATGATAGAACCATTGCCAGTTTATATCCAGCCCTTCCATGCCCAGCATGTTTTCGCTGCCGAAGGTCAAGGGATGGGTGCCATTGTTGTTGGTAAAGCTCCTGATTCCGGGATTGACGGTCTGGGAGAAGGTGTGATAGTCGTAATGATCCGCGCGATCCTGGTAATAAAAACATGAATTGTAAGGTTCCCAGAAGTAGGGCTCATTCTGGAAGCTCATAGCGTAAACATTCAGCCCCGCGTCCTTATACATTTGCAGTCCGGAAACCAGCCAATTTCTGAAGTTGGTCACTTCCGTGGGATCCAATACATTGCCGCCTCTGGTGCCGTCAGGTTCCTGGCCGATCAGGAAGTTTTGGTCGCCATCAAGCAAGCATTTGTATGCGGCCGGAGGCGACCAGACGCTAAGCAGGATTTTTAAGGGTATGTTATTGGTGTTGCAATAATTGGCGATAGCCTGCGCGCAAGGACGTTGTTTGTCCCAATAAGCGTCCTGGCCCCCGTTGTTGGCCGTGACCGGGATATGGGGATACAACTCATTCCGCCACATGGTGGAGCCCAGATTGTTGAACATCAAATCCAGCCATGGAGTGCTGTAGAAGTAGTTGGGATCATCCGAATCCCACCATGCCCCCTGGCCGCCGAAGAACCCGAAGCCTTCAATGGTTTGGTACTTAGTGTTGCGGTCGATGGTGATGCTGCCCTCGGGAGGATTGCTGGTTGTCGGCGTCGGAGTCGCTATGATTGTGGGAGTGGGCGTAGGAGTAGGGATAACGCCTGTAGCGGGATACAACCGGCTTTGCGGAATGATTTCCTTGGCCTGGCTCGCGGAGGACCAGGAAAGTTTGGCCACCGCGCCGCCGCCGTTTTCATAATATTCCATCTTGATGTCGTACTTGACGTCGG
>JBLNCG010000044.1:0-34628 GCA_050260475.1 Bacillota bacterium | reverse complement strand
ATAAAGAGGCGTTTGACGAGATTTTACCGTGGTCAAAGTCTTTGCCGGAGATTTGTAAGGTGAAAAAAAACAAAAATTAACCCCCGGCCTTTTGTCAAGGTGGGGGGGATTTGACGCTTACCTACTTTCGCACCTTGATTTTAATGCAGCAAAATCAATATTTTTAGGGAAATTGGAAAAAACGTTAAAACATCAATATTTTTCACATTTAATTTTAATTGATACGACTTTGCTGCCGGGCAAATTGACATGCGAAAGTTGATCATTAATAATAAAATCCGGAAAATAAAAACCCGGGCGGTATTATCAAACCCGGGTTCAGGGTCGTATTGTCAAAGATTTTCCGCTTTTAAACCTTAAACAGCATATCGCCGTATGTGGGGAACGGCCAGAGGTCCGCGTCTACCAAAGTCTCCAGTTTATCCGCCTCATTGCGCAACTCGCCCATCCTGACAAAAATTTCATCCCTGTAAAAAACGGCTGTCTTATAGTTATCACCGTGCCCGTGCGGAACATTCTCCAGGGCTTTTTCCAGATCGGCAATCTTTTTCTTAAACAAGGCGGTCAATGTGGATACTTCCACCAGCAGATCGGCCTGAGCGCTTATGTCTGCCTTTAGGCCAGTTTCGTTTACGGCGTTAATGGACCGGGCAAGCCTGGTGATATATTCCATGCAAGCGGGAAGGATCTGGACCTTGGCCATTTCCAGCGCGGTAAGCGCTTCAATATTGATGGTTTTGATATACTTCTCCATAGCCACCTCATACCGGGCTTCGATCTCCGTTCTGCTCAACACGCCGTGCCTTTCAAAAATCCTGATATTCTCCGAGGTTTTTAGCGCGTTTATGGCGTCCACGGTGGAACGAATATTGGGCAGGCCTCTTTTCCCGGCTTCGGTCACCCATTCTTCCGCATAATTGTTGCCATTGAATATGATTCTTTTATGCTTCCGGGCGATCTCCTTGATGATGATCCGTACTTCGCCGTGGAAATCCTCGGCCTTTTCAAGCCGGTCCGCGATCTCGGACAATGCATCCGCGACGATGGTATTTAAAGTATAATTAGCTTTGGCGATGGAAGCAGAGGAACCGACCATTCTGAATTCAAATTTATTTCCGGTAAAGGCGAACGGCGAGGTCCTGTTCCTGTCCGTCGTGTCTTTCGGCAGTGCGGGCAAGGTGGAAACACCGATCATCAAATTTGCTTCGGCCTTGGATTTTCCTGTTCCACCATTGGCAAGCTGCTCTAAGATGTCAGTCAATTGATCGCCCAAAAATACCGAAATAATTGCCGGAGGCGCCTCATTGGCTCCAAGGCGGTGGTCGTTTCCGGCATTGGCGATGGAATAGCGAAGCAGATCCGCATGTTCATCAACGGCCTTTAACACCGCGCAGAGAAACACCAGAAATTGTGCGTTCTCATGAGGGGTATGGCCGGGATCCAGCAGATTTTGACCGTCATCCGTGCTCATGGACCAGTTGTTGTGCTTGCCGGAACCGTTTACGCCCGCAAAAGGCTTTTCATGGAGCAGGCAGACCAGCCCATGCCGCAGCGCGACTTTCTTTAATGTCTCCATTACCAGTTGGTTATGATCCGTCGCGATGTTTGTGGTGCTGTAAATGGGGGCGATTTCATGCTGCGCCGGAGCAACCTCGTTATGACGGGTCCTGGAAGGGATGCCCAGCTTCCAGAGCTCTTCGTCGAACTCCCTCATAAACGCGCTGATGCGCTCTTTCAAAAACATAAAATAATGATCCTCAAGTTCCTGCCCTTTGGGCGGCTTGGCGCCGAAAAGAGTCCGCCCGGTATATATGAGATCCTTGCGGCAATCATAAAACTCTTTGTCTATTAAAAAATATTCCTGCTCCGGCCCGACCGTGGTGACGACTTTCCGGGCGGTATTGTTGCCGAAGAGCTTGAGCACCCGGATGGCCTGGATGGACAATGCCTCCATGGACCTGAGCAGCGGGGTTTTTTTGTCTAGCGCCTCGCCTGTATACGAGCAAAAGGCGGTAGGTATACAAAGTGTGCTGTCTTTGATGAAGGCGGGCGAGGTGCAATCCCAGGCGGTGTAACCGCGCGCCTCAAAGGTAGCCCTGAGCCCGCCGGAAGGAAACGATGATGCGTCGGGCTCCCCTTTGATAAGCTCCTTGCCTGAAAACTCCAGGATCGTCCGGCCATCCGGGGTGGGCGAAATAAAGGCCTCATGTTTTTCGGCAGTGACGCCCGTCATAGGCTGAAACCAGTGCGTGAAATGGGTGGCGCCTTTCTCCACCGCCCAATCTTTCATGGTGTTGGCCACCACATCCGCAACTTCCAGGGTAAGCGGCAATCCTTCGTCCATGGTTTTGCGCAGGCTTCTATAAACAGCTTTTGGAAGCCTTTCCTTCATCAGCGCGTCGTTGAAAACATTGATACCGTATACTTCGGTCAGGTTAATGATCTTCCCGTAATCCGTCATGATGATTCTCCTTTCGCACTGGCATATTTTCCTGGAAATAAAAAAACGGCGCCTCAAATGAACATTTGAGACGCCATTGTCCCCATATGAATTTTAAGCTCCCGGGCTAATTTTGCCCCTGATGATTTCATTATACACATATTACAAAATTCCGCAATATAAATCTTAATATTTAACAATTACTTTACAATACGGCATATATCGCTGGAAATCGACCCCGGGTTTACAATTCTTTTTTCAACTCCTCCACCTTGTCCAGTTTTTCCCAGGGGAGATCCAGGTCCGGCCGGCCGAAATGCCCATATGCCGCCACTTGTTTATAAATGGGGCGCCTGAGATTCAGGTTATTGATGATGGCTGCCGGGCGAAGGTCGAAATGCCGTTTGATCACTTCCACCAGATCCGGATCCGGAAGCTTGCCGGAACCGAAAGTGTCGATCCTGACGGACACAGGTCTTGCTACGCCGATGGCATAAGCAATCTGGATTTCGCATTTATCGGCCAATCCCGCGGCTACAAGGTTCTTCGCCACATGCCTAACGGCATACGCCGCCGAACGGTCTACTTTCGTCGGATCCTTTCCGGAAAACGCCCCTCCTCCATGTCGGGCCATCCCGCCGTATGTATCCACGATGATTTTCCGGCCGGTCAATCCGGAATCCCCCTGCGGCCCTCCGATGACAAACCTGCCGGTGGGGTTGGTCAGGTAACGGGTCTTGGCGTCGATAAACTGCGCCGGCACCACGGGTTTAATAACGGCATCGATAATGTCCTGGCGGATTTTTTCCTGTTCTATGCTGGGGTGATGTTGCGTGGACACCACGATCGTGTCCACCCTTACGGGAACGCCTTGATCGTATTCCACCGTCACCTGGCTTTTGCCGTCCGGCCTTAAATAAGACAGCGTCTTATCCTTCCGGACCTTGGCCAGCCTGCGGACCAAGGCGTGGGCCAGAGAAATGGGAAGTGGCATATACTCGGGGGTTTCGTTGGTGGCGTATCCCACCATCATTCCCTGATCCCCGGCGCCGATGGCCTCGATCTCCGAGTCGGTCATCTCGCCGGTTTTCGCTTCCAGGGCTTTATTCACACCCAGGGCTATATCGGGGGACTGCTCGTCTATGGAAGTCATCACCGCGCAGGTATCACCGTCAAAACCGAATTTAGCCCTGGTGTATCCGATGTCACGGATGATATCCCTGGCGATTTTAGGGATATCCACATAATCGCAGGAAGTGGTTATCTCCCCCATCACCAGAACAAGACCGGTAGTAACGGCACATTCGCAGGCCACCCTGGCGTTTTTATCCTGGCTGATCAGCGCATCCAGGACTCCATCGGAGATCTGATCGCAGATCTTGTCGGGATGCCCCTCTGTAACTGATTCCGAAGTAAACAACAACCGGTTTGCCATAACAGCATCGCTCCTTTTATGTCAGATTCTGTGTACTTTCAACAGATTGGTGGACCCCGGGGTAAACGTCCTGACCCCCGCCGTGATCACCGCCAGATCCCCTTTATGTATAAAACCATGCTCCAGGGCGGCATTTATGCTTACATCCAGCATCTCGTCGATGGTGTGAGTACTGGGTACGCAAAGCGGGAATACCCCCCAGACTAGGCAAAGCTGATTGGCCACTCTGGGATTAGGCGTGGTGGCTATAATTGGAGCCTGCGGCCTGTATTTGGAAACCATCTTCGCCGTGCTTCCGGACTGGGTGGAAGTGATGATGGCCTTGGCCCCCAGGTCCAGTGCCGTCTGGCAGGTGGCATGAGAAATCGCTTCTTCCACCGATCGGGAAGCGGCGATCTGTTTACTGCGCAATATATCCTCATAATGCAAGGAGGCCTCAATTCTTTCCGCAATCTCTGCCATATTCCGGACAGCCTCCACCGGATACTTGCCCGTGGCAGTCTCCGCCGACAGCATCAGGGCGTCCGTCCCTTCCGAGATGGCGTTCGCCACATCCGTAACCTCGGCCCTGGTGGGGCGCGGATTGCGGACCATGGACTCAAGCATCTCCGTGGCGGTAATTACCGGTTTACCGCTCCGATTGCACTGCCGGATGATTTTTTGCTGCGCCAGCGGCACCTCCGCCACGGGGATATCGATGCCCAGATCTCCGCGGGCCACCATACAAGCGTCGGCAGCCTGCATGATTTCCTCCAGATTTTCCACGCCCTCGTTGGTCTCGATTTTGGCGATTACCATCTGACTGCCGTTGCGACCGGAAATAATCTCTTTAATGGCGTCCACATGCCGGCGGCGGCGGACGAAAGAGGCGGCGATATAGTCCGCCTCGTGTTCAACGCCGAAGATGATATCCGCGCGGTCTTTATCCGTCAAGGCCGGGAGGTTTATAACCGTCCCCGGCAGGGCGACTCCTTTTCTGCATCCCAGTTCCCCGCCGTTGACCGCGCGGCAATATACCCTTTCACCCTTGACATCATCCACGGTGAGTTCGATCATCCCGTCGCAAAGGTATATCCTGGAACCGGGTTTTACCGAGACCGGCAGCCCGGCGTAATCTACAAAAACGGCATCTTTATCATTCCTTGCGGAAGATAGGATGATGCGATCGCCGGCTTCCAGTTTCAAGGGCTGAGGTAAATCACCGGTACGAATCTTCGGCCCCTGGATGTCCAAAATGATGCCCACCGGTTTTCGCATTTCCAGGGCCGTTTCCCGGATCAATTTGATATTGGCGGCATGCAACTCATGGGTTCCATGTGAAAGATTCAGCCTGGCCAAATCCATGCCCTGCTCCATCATCTGCCTCAGGGTTTTTTTGTCGGCGCTGGCAGGACCGATAGTGCATACGATCTTGGTATGTTTCATCCCGTCTCCTTAACTCGTACTTTGTTTCCAAAACAACTATAATTGCATTGGCCAAAGTTTCCGTGTGTCCATTACGATTGGATGGTATCGCAACTCAAAGGCATTTATGAAACTAAGTACTGGATAATATCTTCGCAAGTTCGTACTGCGTCATATCGATGGTTTTCTTCATGGCCAAACCCTCACCAATATCAAACACCTTGATCCTGTTGTCTTTGATCCCGATCACCTTTGAAGATTCGCCTGAAAGCAGCACTTCCACCGCTTTCGCCCCGAAAAGCGTCGCCAGGATGCGATCCTGCGCGGAAGGATTGCCGCCCCTCTGTATGTGGCCGAGGATGGTGATCCTGGTCTCAAAACCCGTATTTTCCAGTATATGCCGGCCGACTCTGAAAGCGCTTCCATCGCTCCCCGCTGCCCCTACGATGGGATCCCCGAGGAGGCCTTCGGCCACCAGAATTATGCAATGGGATTTCCCTTTTTCATGGGCATCCCTCACGGTATCGCAGACCTGATCCAGGTCATATTCCAGCTCCGGAATAAGAATGGCTTCGGCTCCCCCGGCCAGGCCCGCCGTAAGCGCGATATATCCGGCGTTTCTCCCCATCACTTCGACGATATATGTGCGTTCATGAGATGAGGCGGTGTCCCTGATTTTATTTACGGCATCCAAGACAGTATTCACCGCGGTGTCAAAACCGATGGCATAATCCGTGCAGGCGATGTCATTGTCGATGGTGGCTGGAATGCCTACGGTTTTAAGGCCGTATTTGGCGATATGCTTCGCCCCGCGGAAAGTGCCGTCGCCCCCTATGGCGATCAGGCCCTCGATCTTGAATTTTTTAATATTAGCGTATGCTAATTGGCGCCCCTCTTCGGTTTTAAAATTTTCACACCGCGCAGAATGCAGGATTGTGCCCCCGCGCTGCATAATATCGCCCACGGATTTCGAGGTCAGCTCCTCAATATCCCCGTTGATCAAGCCTTGATAACCTTTATGGACTCCATATACCTCACAGCCGCGATGCAGGGCGGTGCGCACAACCGCCCGGATGCACGCATTCATGCCCGGCGCATCGCCGCCGCTGGTCAGAATGGCAATGCGCATCATAAGACGACCTCCCGCTGATGTTGTTTGAGCTTTTTCCCTTCCGTTTCCTCGATAAACCGTCCCATGGAACGGAATTTATCGTACCTGGCCGCAAGAAGCTGCTCCGTATTAAAAATCCTCAACCCGGTAAGGTTTTCAATGAGATATCGTTTAAGGATCGATGCCATTTCCTGATGGTTCTTGTGCGCCCCGCCCAAGGGTTCGGGGATGATGTCGTCGATAATGCCGAATTCCTTCAGATCCCTGGCGGAAATCCTGAGGGTTTCGGCTGCTTCCTGCGCGCGCGCCGCATCCTTCCACAAAATGGACGCGCACCCCTCCGGAGAAATTACCGAATAATAAGCGTTTTCCAGCATCAATATCCGGTCCCCCACGCCGATGCCGAGCGCGCCGCCCGAGCCGCCTTCGCCGGTGATGACCACGATGACCGGCACTTTAAGGGAAGCCATATAATAAAGATTTTCCGCGATGGCCAGGCCTTGTCCCCTTTCTTCCGCTCCTATGCCGGGGTATGCGCCCGCCACATCCACCAGGGAGATTATGGGACGCTTGAACTTCTCCGCTTGCTGCATCAGCCTCTTGGCTTTACGGTATCCTTCCGGATTCGGCATTCCGAAATTACGCGCCAGATTATCCTTGGTATCCCTGCCCTTTTGCTGCCCGACCACGGAAACAGGAATTCCGTCCAACATGGCAATGCCGCCCACCATGGCCGGATCATCCGCAAAGAATCTGTCTCCGTGCAGTTCCACGAAATTATCGAAAACGAGGTTGATGTAATCCAGGCAGGTCGGGCGCTTCGGATGACGCGCAATTAGTATCCTTTGCCAGACGGAAAGGTTGCTGAAAATGTTACGCCTGAGATTGGCGGCTTTTTTTTCCAAGTTGGCGATCTCTTCGTGGACGTCGATCTGTTTTTCCTGGGCAAACTTTTTCAATTCATCGATTTGTTTTTCCAGTTCAAACAGGGGTTTTTCGAATTCCAAAGGGGTTATTCCGTTCGCCATGAGCCTACACCTCGCACCTGTGTAATTCCAAAAGCTGATGAAGGGTTTTACGCAAATCTTTTCTTTCCACAATCATATCGATCATGCCGTGACTGAGCTGAAATTCGGAAGTCTGAAAATCCGGGGGAAGCGTCTGGCCGATGGTGTTCTTGATCACGCGCGGCCCCGAAAACCCGATCATTGCGCCCGGTTCGGCGATATTGACGTCTCCCAGCGTGGCGAAACTGGCAAATATCCCGCCCATGGTGGGATCGGTTAAAACGGAAAAATAGGGGGAGCGGGCCTCGCTGAGATGAACAAGCGCCTGACAGGTCTTGGCCATTTGCATCAGGGAAAAAATGCCTTCATGCATCCTGGCGCCGCCGCCGCCGGCGGTGATGATGATCAGGGGAAGGCGCTTATCGCAAGCGAACTCGATTAGGCGCGTCACTTTTTCCCCAACCACGGAGCCCATCGAGCCTCCGATAAAGCTGAAATCAATGGATCCGATTGCCACAGGGATCGCTTCGATTTTGCCTAAACCCGTGATGATGCCTTCCGTCATTCCAGTGGCTTTTTGCGATTTTTTAATTTTATTCTCATAATCAGGGAAATTCAAGGGGTTTAACGACCTTATCCCCGCAAAGATCTCTTTGAAGGAATTCTCATCCAGGACTTGCTGGAGCCTTTCCCTGGCGGACACGCGAAAATGAAAACCGCATTTCGGGCAAACCCTTAAATTTCTGGAAAGGTCCTTGTGATAAATGATCTGATCGCAGTTCTGGCATTTAATCCACAGGCCTTCCTGAATTTCCTTCTTTTCCCCGGGCTCCGGAAGTTGCTTTGTTTCCTTGACAGCCTCCTGGGGCGGCGATTTTACCACCACATACCGGGGTTTGGCCCGAAAAAAGTCCTTGAGCATAACGTCACCTCGCTTTCGGCAATCGCAAAATATCCGGTTATTTTAGAATGCTTATTTCTGGTTCGTCCCCAGCGCAGTATTGAGGATTTCCATGGCTTCTTCCGCTTCCCCCTCCAGCACGCTGACCTCGAAATTCTGCTCCTGGGCATGGGAAGTAATGCTGATGGGTTTGATGTTTACCAGCACCCCTTCCTCTTCCAGGACTTTCTTTATATATTCAGCCGTCGATTTATTCCGCGCAATATAGACGACGGTCCACATGACGGAACCTCCTGTGCTCGCTTTTTCATACGGGAACGTCACCTGCGCATCAAAAAGTCCGAGTTGATTCCCGGGGTAAAAACCGGTTGTTCTTATAAAAACAAATATTTTCTACAAGTAGCCAGGCGATTCCTGCCCAAAACGCCCCGTAAAATTCGGCATTCCCCGGCACGTCGCAAATTTAAGAAACAAGAGTATTATATCATAAACATCATACCAAGCCAAGTTGGAAATCCGTTTAGCAATTTGCGTCGTTATGATAATTATAACGTCTTGCCGCTAAATATCGATAGCCTAATGGTAGCCATACACTATATTTAGTGGCAAGACCTTGAATTAAGGCAACAACGCAATTGCCCAGGACGGGGTTTAAGCCCGGCTATGAGCCGGTGAGGTCAAAAAAGGCTTTGCTCAAAGCCGGTAAACGATCATGTTCCGGATGACGCATTTGGCCGCCGGTAAAAATAAACGGCCATGTCAATAATTACCATAGCCGTTCCGGGCATGCAACTCATATCCAAATTGCGGGGAATCATTTGCCCATCTCGTTGATGTAATAAAATATCATCACGATTTGCAGCATCTTATTCCAATCCGGGACCCACGTCTCGCCCACAATAATCCTGTCCCCTTCAAGAACTACGGGATCGTCCTTTATCTCTCCGTGGAAATGATACCCCCATCCCATATTCAATCTTTCCTTGTTTCCATCTCTCTGTAGAATAACGCGGCTTAAGTCGGCCCGCTCCGTTGGTCCGCCGGCGGCGGCAATGGCTTCGGTAACCTTGCAATCGGCGGGTATTTCGTAAATCCCGGGTTTCATCGCCTGGCCTAAAACGCTCACCCTTACTTTATGGTACTCCATGATGAACAGGGTAACCACCGGATCCCTGATATACGCGGTCAGGCCCGCTTTAATCATACTTTGAAGCTGCAACAGCGTCTGTCCGGCCGCCTGTATGCTATTTAAAAACGGATACGATATTTTTCCATCCAGCCCGATGATGGTATCGATGCTTAGTTCTTCGTGGCCGAACACCGTAACCCTTATAACATCCCCCGGCGTTAAAAGATATTCGCCTTTGCCGTCCCCTCCGGGTTCGGCGTATGTAATCGCAAAACAAAAAACCAACAATATAATCATCGGAAAAACGATCTTTCTCATGGAAAATCCCTCCGTTACCAACTTACAGCTTTACTGTCAGCCCGGTTTTAATATACGCAATCACATCTTCCGCCCCCGGCGAATGATCCTGATTGGCGATTGTTCCCGCTGAGCCTAAAAAATAAAACTCCCCACGGCCGGATGACACATAATATCCGATATCAAAGACCCGCCTGATTTCTACTATTCCGGTTAAAAACTGTAAGGGAGGCATCGTGTGATCCCAGCGATCCCCGATTTCCCCTTCCCCGTGCCTTTCATACTGGCACTTGATCCCCAGCATGCGGCCTGATCCGGCGGGGAAACGGTATTCCAGCGTTAAATTGTCCGCGTCGCTGCCCATCCCGTGACCCATGCATTCCCCGTCAAGAATGAAATCAGTGCCGGGCTGCCAGTGGGAATATGTAAAACGGTTAGCCCGGGCGTATTCAAAGCGGAAAACATCCTTTTGTACAAATAAATCCGGCTTGCCGTATCCGATCAAACCGGCGAGCCTTGTGGGCACGGTACGGTCGTCCGCGTCGAAGGGGCTTTTCAGGTCGTCGATAAAGATCTCCCCATAGATCTGCGATGTGTCCGGCATTTTATATTTCCAGTCAAAAGCCCACATGATATTAATGTTCGCGTTATTTAACTCCTTTTCTTGCAGAAAAACATGCTGTAATAGATAATAGGGCACAAACGGCAAGGGATTATTGAATAAGCTGTCGTATTCGCCGGCGGCCAGACAGAGCTCCTGGGCATGCAGTTCCAGACGGCCTTGGAAAAAATCCCCGCCGAAACGGTGTCCGAAAAGAATCCTGTCTTTGCCGTCAAGAAAAGCGGCGAATTTGTCATATTCGATCCCCCAAAAAGTGAAGCTGTAACGCAGTATATCAAAACCGGGAATATCATGATTCAGGATAGTACTGTCATAATGGCCCGTCCCCAGCGCCAGCGGGGAACGCCCCGCCTGCCATGGGACAGGATCTCCCATGGATTGAATATTGAAGCTTGTCCATTGCATGGAAAGCTTATCATTGAATTCGTTTCTTTCGCTCAAATTAAAAGCCAGGCTTGAGCCGAACCGCCATTGAGCCGACCACGCGAAAGCGAAAACATGAGCGTCGTAAGTGAAATCCATATTTTTCAGGCCGCCCAGGGCCGGGACGGACAGCAGAATTATGGCCATATTTGCGGCGAAGGCTGCCGGCATCAAATTTCCCAAGCGATGCAAAATTATATTATGCTTCATATCATTGCCATTCTTTCGCCGGCGCCGCCTGTTCCCGCATTTTGTTAAAGTTTAAACCTCTGCCCACGCCTTCATAATAAAACCCCGCCTGCAAAGCTTCTTCAGGCGTGTAAATATTCCGCAAATCGATTAAAACATGGTTTCGCATGACGGATTTTAAGCGTGGAAAATCAAGGCGGCGGTACATATTCCAATCCGTAATGATTACCAATGCATCCGCCTTTCCGGCGGCTTCATAGGCGTCCTTGCAATACTCCACTTTCTCGCCGAAAACTTTCTTCGCTTCCGGCACGGCAATCGGATCATGGGCTTTTATCCTCGCCCCCTCCTCCAATAAACCGTTAATGATGGTGATGGAAGGCGCCTCCCGCATATCGTCGGTATTTTGTTTGAACGCAAGTCCCAGTATGGCGACGGTTTTCCCGGATAAATCGCCCAGGACCCGTTTCACTTTCCGGACCATCCGCTTTTTTTGATTTTCATTGGCCTCCACCACCGTTTCGACAATGGAAACTTTCTCCCCGAACGATCTGGCAATGCGCGTCAAGGCTTTCGTATCTTTCGGGAAGCAGGAGCCGCCGTAACCCGGGCCCGCATGAAGAAATTTCCTGCCGATGCGGCCGTCCAAGCCGATTCCCTTGGCCAGTACCTGCACATCCGCGCCCGCGGCTTCGCAGAGGTTGGCCATTTCGTTGATGAACGTGATTTTCGTCGCTAAAAAAGCATTGGAGGCGTATTTGATCAATTCCGCCGTTTCCATATTGGTCAGGACAAAAGGCGTTTCAATCAGATACAGGGCTTTATATACGTCCTGCATTATCTCCCGGGCCTTATCCGACTCCGTGCCGATTACCACCCGGTCCGGATGGGTAAAATCCTGAATGGCGGTGCCTTCGCGCAGGAATTCGGGGTTGCTTGCCATATCGAAATCCACCGGTTTCCTCAGGTTGTTTTTTATTATTTCCGCGACCCGTTTTCCCGTACCCACGGGGACGGTGGACTTATTGACTATAACTTTATAATCCTCCATATGGCAGGCGATTTCCCGCGCCGCCGCCTCCACCTGGCTTAAATCCGCGGAGCCGTCCGGCAGGGGCGGGGTGCCGACGCCGATAAATATAACCGGCGATTTCTTTACGCCTTCCGCCAAATCCGTTGTAAAAATCAGCCTGCCCTCCCTGGTGTTGCGCTGAACAATCTCTTTAAGCCCTAATTCATAAACGGGTATTTCCCCGTTTTTAAGCTTGGAAATTTTCTCCGTATCCTTGTCCACACTGGTGACAAAGTGGCCGAAATCGGCAAGGCATGCCGCGGTAACCAGACCTACGTATCCTGAACCCATCACTGTAATGTACATTTTTTTGCCTCCAAAACGAGTCATCTTTTAGTTTTTCTTCAGCCAAACGGCAAATTTATCCAGACCGTCCTTGAAGCTTGTCCGCGGATGATAATTCAACAGGTTTTGCGCCTTATTAAGATCCGCCCAAGTTTGCGGCACATCGCCGGGTTGGTCCGGCAGCCTTGTAATCCGGGCTTTTTTACCCAGGACATCCTCCAGGTTGCTGATCATTTCCGTCAGGCTGACGGTTTGGTTATTGCCGAGATTGATAATTTCATATCGCGACTTGTCATATTCCAAGGCGCTGATAATCCCTTGCACAATATCGTCGATATATGTATAATCCCTCCTGGAGCTTCCATCCCCAAAAACCTGAATAGGCTGATCATTCAAAATAAGCCGTACGAATTTGTGGATGGCGAGATCCGGCCTTTGCCTGGGGCCGTAAACCGTAAAAAACCTTAAGGCGATGAACTTTATTCCATACAGGTGGCTGTAAATATGCCCCAGAAGCTCTCCGCTTACTTTCGTACCGGCGTAAGGACTAATCGGCATTAAGACATGGTCGTCTTCTTTCCACGGCACATTGGGGTTCACGCCATAAACACTGGATGAAGAGGCAAAAATAAATTTTTTCACTCCCCATTGTTTAGCCAATTCCAGTAAATTTTGCGTTCCCCCGACATTTACCTCCTGGTATGCGACGGGGTCCAAAATACTTGGGCGGACCCCGGCTTTGGCGGCTAAATGGATAATAGCATCGAAATCCCCGCATAAATTCCGCCGCAAGGCATCGAAATCCCTAATGTCAATCCGCGATAACCGGTATGTCTTATAATTATATTGATTTTGAACATTCCTTTCTTTATACTCCGCCGGATAATAGGGATCAAAATTATCAACCGCCGTAACTCGATCCCCTTTTTCAAGCAAATAATCCGCTAAAACGCTGCCAATAAAACCGGCGCCACCGGTCAATAAAATATTCATGGATACCTGCCTTATCAAAAATTGAAGCTATGTGAAGTTAATCTATACTGTCCTCCGCCTTACACCCTTAAACGGTTGTTTTGCAGTATTTTAACTTCACCCATATATTCTTTTAAGAAGGCCCAGCCGATTCCGGCAAAAAGCGCTAAAAAACCGGCAACGGCCATATTCAGCGCCGTAGATGGGGAATGCTTCTTATGGGGCGCCACCGGGGGATCGATGACTTGTATAGCGATATTATTTTCGTTGGCCTCGGAGATTTTGGCCTGCTCCAACTGGCTGACCAAAAGAATATAAACCTGCTCAGCCACTTTCTGTTCGCGCAGAAGCCTCCCATACGCCAGCATATCATCGGGAAGGTCCCGCATCATGTTATTGTATTGGTCATAGTGTCCTTGAAGCGCCTTTCCGCGCGCCTCCAAACCCGCAACTTCAATCTGCCCCTCCAGATAAGGTTTCAGCAGTTCCGGGTTGGCCGCTACTATTTTCCCGTCCAGGATGCTTTCCTTTTCCTGTTCCATCTTGGCCAATATTTCATCTCTCTTGGCCAACAGGCTCTTTACCATGGGGTGTTCATCCGTATAATTTTCCTCGGCTTCCGCCAGAGCCATCTCCACTTCAATGAGGCTTGTCTTGTATTGCTCAAGCACCGGATTGATGGTCTCAACAATCTTTAAACGGACGGCCGGGGCTTCCTGGGCCAGCAGATTATCGGATTTCAAGAGGCGCTGTTTGGCCTCGGTGAGTCCGATTTCCGTGGCAACCTTTTGCTTTTCCAAATCCGCAAAATACTCGATGGATTTAACGGCCTGATCCGGTAAAAGCAGAACGCCTTTCTTTTTCTGGAAGGCCAGCAGCTCATTTTCCGCCTTATCCAGGCGTTTTTTATTCTTTTCATACTGCTCCTCAAGAAATTGCCGGTTTATACTGCTGGCGCCATGCACCTGCCCTTCCACGACTTTTTTATACTGTTTGAAAATCGTTTTGGCCAGGCTGCACGCTTTCCCGGGATCCGTCCAGAGGACGCTGATTTTAATGGCCCCTGATTTCATCTTTTTCTCAACCCTGATCATTTTTTCAAGTTTTTCCACATCTTCCGGTTCATGGGGCAGATTTTCGGCCTTCAAGACATCTTCCAGAAATTTACGGGCCATGACAATTTCACTGCACAGATCGGCGCTTGTCTCCCCGCCGCCTATAAGGCCAGGCAGCATGCCGCCCAATCCGCCCAATTGCGAAAATAACATGGATAAAGTGCCGGATGAGCCTTTTTCTTGGAGGTAGAAAGTGATGTGGCTTTGATACTTCCTGGGTATAAAAAAGAAGGTAATGATACCCGTCAACAAAACACATGCAATAAATAAAATAATGATCTGTTTTCTGGACTTCTCAAGAATTTTCCAAATGTCCATCAAACTTAATTCATCATAATGGGATATCTGTTCGCTGCTCATGGTTATACCTCATTAATTTTCTGTAAATATTCCTGTTTTGCAGAACTATATACCGCTGTTTTAAGGCCTTCCACGATATATTCAATCTCCTCGAAACCGAGGTTATTGTGAAAAGGTAAAGCAATGGTACGTTTGGATACGGATTCGGTAACCGGCAGTATGCAACCGAAATTATGCAGATATTTCCTGATATACTGCTGCTGATGTATGGGCGAAAAATAACCCCTGCTGGGTATGCCCTGTTCTTCCAGGGCCATCATTATGGAGTCGCGTTCCAATCTGTCCGCTAAAGTGACGACATAAACAAACCAGCTCATACGGACGTATGGTTTGATCTGCGGTACTTTGACAAAATCGTATGGTTTTAACCGTTCGGTATATAATGCCGCCACTTGCTCCCGCTTTTTCAAAAAAGTCTCTATGCGTCTCAACTGGGAAACTCCTAATGCTGCGGACATCTCATCCATGCGGTAGTTATAACCCAGCCGTTCATGCTCCAGCCAGGAACCCATTTCCCCTCGTCCTTGATTTCTCATGCTTTGACAGAGCTTGGCGATTTCATCATTATCGGTAACGATAATTCCGCCTTCGCCGGTAGTTATTTGCTTGTTGGGATAAAAGGCAAAAGCCGCCGCATCTCCGAACTTTCCGATTTTTTTCCCTTTATATTCAGCCCCTAAGGCTTCACAGGAATCATCGATTATTTTTAAATGATGTTTTCCGGCTATTTCCAATATCCTGTCCCATTCGGCGGGATGCCCGAAAATATCTACAGCCATAATCGCTTTTGTATGCTTGGTTATTTTGCGTTCCATATCGCCTGGATCTAAATTATAAGTATCCGGCTCAATGTCTATGAATATCGGAGCCGCCCCTTCATAGAGAATAGCATTAACACTGGCTGCAAAGGTAAAAGACGGGACCAGGACCTCATCTCCCGGTCCGATACCCAAGGCGCGCACGATGAGATGAAGGGCGGCGGTGCCGGAATTGACGGCAATCGCGTGCTTTACTCCGATGTAGTGGGACATTATCCTTTCAAATTCCATAGTCTTGGGCCCGAATGCCAAGCGTTCGGAACGCAATACCTCCAGAACCGCCTGCACATCGGAATCGGTTAATTCGGAGGAGGACATTTCGATTTTATTCATTTCTTTCGCCTGCCTGTGATTAATTTCGCCGGTACTCCCACGAATGTAGATTCATCGGGGACATCGGTTATTACCGTTGAACCGGCCCCAATCGTAGACCATTTACCAACTTCAATTCCCGGGATTATAACGGATCCTATCCCTATTAAAGTTCCTTGTCCTATGCGGACATTTCCCGCCAAATTAGCGCCGGGGGCTATATGTACGAAGTTTTCAATATTGCAGTCATGGTCGATAGTGGCTCCCGTATTGACAATAACATGATTTCCAATTATCGCATCGGGTTGTATGACGGATTTGGCAAAAACAACCGTACCATTCCCCATCTTTACACTTCCATGTACATAAGCTTGTGGATGTATGGCAGTTACCCATTGGCAACATCCATCGTATTTCTCGGTTATTTCTTTTCGAAAACGGTTATCGCCTATTGCAATAACAGCTTGGAGATATTTTTTTTCATATAGAATATCGCCAGCACCCAGTACAGGAAAACCTGATATTTCCTCGCTATGTTTTCTACAGTCATCGTCTAAAAAACCGAGAACATTGAATCCCGCTTCCAACAACGTGGACAAAACAACTTTGGCGTGCCCCCCCGCGCCGATTATAACAATACCGGTATCACTCATCTTGATTCGCCCCTTTAAACTTAGGCATGGTAATATGTCCTTGAGCGCTTACGCCTTCCCGTTTCAGTACTTTGATAAAAGTCATAAAAATTATTCTAATATCCAACCAGATACTCCAATTATCTACATACCAGACGTCCAACTTGAATTTTTCTTCCCAGCTTAAGGCGTTTCGTCCATTTACTTGCGCCCACCCGGTAATGCCCGGTTTTACTTCATGCCTGCGGGCTTGCTCAGGAGTATAAAGATCCAAATACTCCATCAATAAAGGCCGCGGGCCGACCAAGCTCATATCCCCTTTAAGGACATTAAATAATTCCGGTAATTCATCCAAACTGGTGGAACGTAAAAATTCACCAAATTTCGTCAGGCGTTCCTCATCTGGCAGTAATTTCCCTTCAATATCTTTTTTCTCAGTCATGGTTCGAAATTTATATAAAATAAAAGCTCTTCCCTTTAATCCGGGCCGTTGGTGATAAAAAATTATTGGATTTCCTAATTTAATACTTACAAGAAATGTAAGTATTAATAAAATAGGTAAAAAAATAATAATTATAATCAACGCAAAAAAAATATCAAACAACCTTTTTAATACAATCACCTTTTAATTTTCCTTCCTACAGCTTCTGTATATAATTCTTCATGTGCTTTGAGAATATTGCTTAATTTATATAATCCCTGCATTTTAATTCTACCATTTTTACCCATTTCCTTGGTTTCACTTTCATGGTCAATAATCCATCGCATAGCATTTGTTAAACAATCTATATTACCTGTATTTATTAATAAGCCACAATTTCCTTCAAGCAATTCCTGTATGCCTCTAATATTAGAACCAATTACCGGAACTTCTAAACTCAAGGATTCCATAATACTACGTGGTAATCCTTCACGTTCCGAAGGAAGTATTGTTGCACGTGACGCTCTTATTAATACAGGTATATCATTACGAAAACCCAGAAAATGAACTCTATTATCAATTCTTAATTTTTTAACTAATTCCATTATTTTATTCTGCATTGACCCTATCCCGGCTAAAGCTAAATGAACATTGGGACTCATAATATTAGAAAACGCTTTAATAAGATCTCTATGCCGCTTACCAGGATTAAATTCTGAAATCATTAAAAAAAGTATATCATTTGATCCTAATTTTAATTCATTACGAATTTGAGAGATATTTTCAACTGAAATCTTTGATGGATCATATAATTTTGTATCTATCCCTATTCCAGGAATATATCGAATTTTACTTGGGGGACAAATCTTATATTTTTTAGCTGCCTCTTCATCTTCACGATTTATAACAATCAAATAATCCATCCATTTTCCCGCGATTTTTTCTAAATTTAAAAAAAGCTTATTTTTTAACAATGAACCATGTTTATGAAAGTGGAAACCATGTGCTGTATAAATTATAACAGGTTTATCTTTATCTTTAAAATTTCGCAAAGCGTAACGTGTAACAAAAGAAGCAACCGGGGTATGAACATGAATTATATCATATTTTTCATTGCAAATCAGATCTTGAATAAATTTAGGTGGATTTATAAAGTTTTTTATATCGAATGGATTACGTGACCATTTGATATCCCAGAGGTTATCGAATACTGTCTGACATCCTTCTTGTTTAGTAACATTACGTGCTAAAACATCCACAATCCAGCCTGTTTCACGAAAATACTTCGCAAATGGAATTAGAAATGCTGTAACAGTTGATGATATTGTAGATACAAAAAGTATGCGCCGTTTCAAATTCAATACCCTACCTTTTTATAATTATAAAGGTATTGCGGTTGATAATACTTTCTCTAATATTTGTAATGCTTCATCTTTTTCTTTCGTATTTAAAAATGTATTTCTTCTTTTTATTAATAAGTTTTGCAAGTAAAATAATGTAGATAATTTATATATCCCGCCCTTTAAATAAGATTTTATTGTTAATATGAGAGTATCTTTTTTGCCGATTAATACTGGACCATATTTTTGATAGATTAGCCTATTAAAATAACAATTTTCTAAATACTTTTTTATATTAAAATTATTTATTTCTCTATAAAAATGTAAAGGTTCATCTAATTTTGCATATGAAAAATTCTTATACGAACGGCACCATAATTCTAAGTCTTGTGATCTCTTATAACTTTCATTATATAAATTATTGATAAACCATTCTATACGTCCTGTTACTGTTGGATGAAAGATTACCTTATTATTCATAATATTATAAGGATCAATTTTGAATTTTCGATTGCCGCGTTTTCCAAAAGGAACGTTTTTTTCATCAATAGAATAAGCGGCAGTGCTAACAATATCTATTTGAGGATTTGCTTCTAAATAATACACCTGTTTTTCCAAACGGTGAGGGTGCATCATATCATCTGCATCCATTCGTGCTATATATTTGCCACTTGCTAAAAACGATATTTGATTTAACCTGCTTGGTAACCCTTTATTCATTCCATCAGAAATTATTTTTATTCGTTTATCGTTTATAGAATTAATAATAGATAATGAGTTATCCGAAGAACCATCATCAATAAGAATAAGTTCCCAATTTTGATATGATTGTGCAAAAACTGATTTGACTGCAAAAATCAATGTTAATTCATTGTTGAAAAATGGAATACCAATTGTTACTTTGGGTAACAAACATCTAACACTTCCTTTGGTTTTTTTCAGAGAATACAGTATTTAATAACCAGCATATGAACGCCATTACCCCAAAAGTCAATAATAATGATGGTAAATTATAACCACATAACCATATTGCGGCCAATCTTGTTGGCACAACAAGAGAAGGTACCCTTTTAGAAATTCTATTAACAAAACCCATAGCTATGCCATAACAAAATGTAATTGGAATAAATAATAAAAAACCTCCATTAATTAAAATTTCTTCAATTACTCCAACTCCAAATCCCCAATTTATAGATACGGCATCTACGCCTAATACATTACTCGTAAAATATCTTGCTGTTGATTCGCCTTTTAAAGGAATAAAACTACGAGGTATAAAGAAAAATACTGAATAAAGATATCCTGCCATTGGATAAGGAATTATATTTGAACCAAATAAATCAGTTCTTTCTATAGTATTTTTTAAAATCCCGCTACGCGAAAAGTCTGAAAAAATTGTTTGCACTATCAATTGATTTAAAGAAAGTACATTTTCTTTGTATTGAGGTTTAAATATACTAAGAAAAATAGAAGCCGAAATAACTCCACAAATAATAATAACTGCCAATTTTTTAATTGTTATTTTATTACGGAATAATAAAAAGATTACAAACGGTAATAAAATATTTGTTCTTTGGCCTATTTGCAACGTTGACATTATACTTGTAAAAATTAAAAATATTGAAAAAAATAAACCAGACTTTGTTCGGGAATTTGTTTGTCTTATATAAAATGCTAAAAAATGCATTGGTAAATATAAAATAAAAATTAATGGACCCCATTGTTCCCCAACAATAGATCTTGCAACCCATATGGGATTGTCTTTTATTTGTAGATAGCCCAATATAGCCAAAAAAATAGAAATTAAAAAAACTATTATATAAAATATAGGCAACCTTTTTAAATGAGAAAAATATTTCTCTTGATCAAATGGTTTATTCCAATCTATCAAATTCGATCCCAAGTGAAAAAGCCATGGGGTAATCATTAATATGACAGAAGATATCGCAAAAATGTTATCATTTGACCAAATTAAAGAATCAAAATAAATATTAGTATTTGAAATCCCTATTAACTCTAAAATGATACCTATATCATAATATAATATAAATGAAAGAGAAGCAAAATCTGATACATTAGGCATTACTTGCCATCTTAGTTTTTCCCAAAATGGAATGGTTGCTAAAATATGTGAAATAAATATTAAAATAAAAAGAATTACATTCATGCTTAACTCCCAAAATAAATGTTAACGCAGCAAATCTGTATAAAAATTTTCTAAATCTTTTATGTTTAATGAAATATTGTATTGGCTATTATTAAGCACTTCCAAAATTTGTTGATGTGGAATTTTATTTTTTGTATTTTTCATTTCAAGTATTACATCAACCCATGATAAGATACTCTGTTTTAAAGGTACCCTTTTTATTAATTGCTCTACGACATCCACTTCTTCAGGAATTGTATCTGACATGACTATAGGAAGACCTGCAGCTTGTGCTTCAATTATTACTATTCCTAGACCCTCATAAAATGAAGGAAAGACAAAAACATCCATAACACCTAACATTATATCAGCAATATCATCTCGAACTCCTGTAAATATAACATTGTTTTTTAATCCTTCATTAGCTGCAATTTTTTCAATATTTTTTTTTAATGGACCATCACCAACAAATAAAAGATATGTATAAGGATCTGATTTAATTAGCATTTTTAATATTTTAATTAAAAAAATATGATTTTTTGATTTTACAAATCTACCAACATGACCAATAACGAACGCGTTATCAGGTATTTTAAAGGTTCGCCGATACGGTTTAATAATCTTTTTATTAAAATTTTGAAAATCAATACCGCAACTTAAAATCTTGTACTTTTTATTGGATTCCCATCCTTTACCAAAAAGAGCTATACCTGCTTTTCGACTAACTGCCAGCCCGGCCGTGGCATTATGGATAATTAATTTCTTCATGAAAAAATAATATATTCGTCTAAAAATATTTGACTTATTTTGAAGATTTAATGTGTCAGAATGACTATGTGCAATTCTCACTGGAATATTAGCAAGTTTAGCAAGCCATAATATAAAACCGCTATAATGATGAACATGGCAATGAATAATATCAAAAGGGCCATATTGTTTAATTATTTTTAAAAAATTGCGAGTATATTTCCAAGGTATTGATGGGTTAACACAAGGAATAATTTTTGAATTATATGATAAAATCTCCTCACTAAAATCATATATTTTATTTGAATGCACTAAAAAATCTATGTTAAAATTATTTTTATCTATATTGCGTAAAACATGCATCAACCAAGTTTCCGTTCCTGCTTTATTCATACCTCCTACAACATGTAAAATATGTATTTTTTTTTTCATATTAACCACTATAGTAATTCCCTTCACGTTTCTTTATTGCATTTAAGATAACAATAGAACTTAATAACATTTGAATAATACTTGAAATACCCTGCGATAAAACAGCTCCATATAAACTATATTTTGGAATAAACACCCGGCAAAAAAACAATGTACAGATTGTGGTAAAAAGAAATAAAGGAAGTTGAATTTTAAAATATCTAGCTGCAGTCATTCCATAACCTAAAGAAGAAGCAATATATTGAAATATTGCTACAACCATTAAACTGGTAAAAATAATTGAATTGTCCGCATATTCTCTTCCATAAAGAAAAGTTAGTAATTTTTTACCAAAAAACCATGAAATCAGTAAACCAAGAATACCTAGAATCAATGCTAGAGATAAAATTACAAATAATAGCTTTAAATATTTTCTTATATCCTTAGAGGCATAATATTTAGATAAACGTGAGCTTATTGATTGTCCTAATGCAGTAATTATATTATTACCTATTATTGTCAAATAAGCAATTGCTGAATAAATCCCTAGCACTGAATCCCCAAATTTTCTTTCTAAAAAATATCTGGGGATATTTGTATTGAGTGATAATAGCATCATAACTATACCAAGCGGCAATGATAGCAAAATCAACTTTTTTATTGTTAAAATATCTATTTTTTTATCTATTTTACAATTAATATTATTAATTAATTTACCGTTTTTAATGTCATAAAATATTAAAATATAAGACCAGGTTAATATAAGTGCAATAATTCCCCAAAATACTTGCTTGGATATAAATATAAAACTCCCCAACATCAGTATTGTTAATATCCCTTTAAGAATCATTGATTTTGCAATTAAATCCATTCTCTCTTTTTGTTGAAACATCCCATAAAAAACATCACTTATTGATTCAATTACTTTCGAAAAACCAATTAATATAATAGTATATATAGCTGTTAACGTATTCTTCCATATAAAAGCTACTATAATTACAATAGCAAAAGCAATTGTCGATGTTATTATTCTTAAGCTTAAATAATCACTAAAAAAATATTTATTTAAGGCATCTGTTGCTTGTACACTTCTTAACTGAAGGTTAAATAACATAAATATTGGTGCTGTTATAGCAAGCCCTAATGTATATTGTCCAACCATTGCCGACTTGGTTATTTTGGCGATAATAACCAATATTCCCCACTGACTACCCATATAAATAATATTCCCAAATAAAGTCCAGAAAAAATTTGTTCTCAACGAAGGCGAAATTTTTTTATCTTTAATTATATTATTTTGTACATCCATTTATTTTAGCCCTTTAGAAAATGATATTTTAACTTATCCGTATACTTAATATTGAATGCATTTTTAGCTTCATTCTATTTATACTCTATCTTGACCCTCTGCGTTTTTTGAAATAATTATTTTTAACAAAGATATTTGTTACTCCTCAAATAAAAAAAGGCCTGCGCCGTAAATAGAATCATATATGTAAATAACACCCGCTTTCCGGCAAAATCTGGTGCCATTTTGATTAATCAGTTGACTTTTGCTTCAAGTTAATTCTTTCACTAACAAAAGTTATCACTTTTCTGCATATTGTAAGGCTTGTTCGGCTTCCCGGAAGGATATTTCCACTTCAATTTCGATCGGATAACGACTTTCAATATAATAAGGATTGACAGAAATGCATGGTTCAAGAATACCGGAAAACTCAAAATCCTGCTTAATGCATAATGATTTTTTCCGGCTGGTGGTTTTTAATCACTTGCTCAACAATACTGTCAATCTCTTTTTGTATTTCCTCCTGCAAAATAAATACCTCCTTGCAGCGAACAATTCCACTGGTTTCTTCCTTACTTCAAACCGTCCTCTTGTCCCATTTCTTATCAGGCCGGTAGTTGCCGACGATCAATCCCATCACCCTTATGATGGCCTCATAATCTTTACTTTGAACGGCGTTCTTTAACTGCTCGAGATTAAACCGGAAATCCTGATGAATGCCGTTGGCGTGGGTTATGTATATCCTTTCGTGCCTGGTCAGTTGAGTCCCTTCCTCCATGGTGAGCACTTCTTCATAAAGCTTTTCTCCCGGTCGAATGCCGGTAAATTTGATCTCTATGTCTATCCCGGGCCTTAATCCCGACATTTTAATCAATTCCGTCGCCAGATCAAGGATCTTTACCGGCTCCCCCATATCCAGCACAAAAATTTCGCCGTTGGAACCCATCGCCCCCGCCTGGATCGTCAATTGCACCGCCTCGGGGATGGTCATAAAATAGCGGACCATATCCGGATCGGTTATCGTAACGGGCCCGCCGGCGGCGATTTGCCTTCTGAAGAGCGGGATCACGCTCCCCCTGCTGCCCAGAACATTGCCGAAGCGCACGGCGCAAAATTTCGTTTTTGATTTCACGGCGATGGACTGGACTGCCATTTCCGCTATGCGTTTGGTCACCCCCATCACGCTGGTGGGATTCACGGCCTTGTCCGTGGAAATCAATACAAAACTCTTGGCGCCGATTTTATCGGCCGCTTCCGCCACAATCCTGGTGCCGAAAATGTTGTTCTTCACGGCCTCGTCCGGGGAAGCCTCCATCAACGGGACATGCTTATGCGCCGCGGCATGGAAAATAACCGTGGGCTTATATGTAGCAAAAACAAAGTTTATCCGCTCCTCATCGCGCACGTCGGCGATAACCGGGATAATATCGACCTGCGGGTAATTAAGTTTGAACTCCTGCTCGATTTCATAAATGGAAGTCTCACCGCGGCCCAGCATGATCAGGCGTTTAACACCGAAATAGACGATTTGCCGGCAAAGTTCGGATCCGATGGAACCCCCCGCGCCGGTTACCAGCGCCGTTTCACCCTTCAAATAGCTTGCCATCTCTTCCAGATTGACCTCCATCGGCTCCCTGCCCAGGAGATCCTCCACCTGAATATCGCGGATCTGTTTAGTAATGCGGCCATCCACAAATTCATAGATGCCGGTGAATATTTTAATCTGGTCCGTAACCTCGCGGCAGATGTTGTATAATTCCCTAAGATCGGAACGGCTTGCGCTGGGGACGGCGATAATAATCTGATCCGCCTTGTAATGAAGATAAGCTTTTTTTATTTTCTCCCGCGTCCCGACCACGTATAATCCCAGCAACGTCTGGCCGATTTTCTTCCTGTCATCGTCGATAAAAGCCACCGGCTTGTAATAATTCTGTTCCTTGCGCAGCATTTCCTTGGCGATCATCACGCCGGCGCTTCCCGCGCCGACAATTATAACTTTCTTGGCATTGGGGCTGTTGCGGCTGACGGATTCATGCCCCCGCCTGTAATCGCGGTAAATACGCAGACTGAACCGCGTGCCGCCGATAACATAAAGGTTTAACAGCCAGCAAATGATTTGGATACTGTTGGAAAATACCAGGCCGGTCAATATCAAGACCAGTTTAAGAAGAATCGCGCTGGCCGTTACGGCGAAAAAGATGCGCATAAGTTCCCACATACTGGCATAATACCATATGCTGCGATATAAATTGAAAACATAGAACACAACCACGGATAAAGTCAGGGAGATGGGCACAATATATAACAGCAAACTCAGGTAAGATGCGGGAACTTTGCCTTCAAACCGCAAAAAAACCGCCAAATAAAATACAAGAGTTATGGATGCGGCATCCAAAAGTATTAACCACCATTGATTATACGCCACCCGCCACCGTTTACCGAACACCAATAAGACACCTCCGGCTTCACAGACAACCATTCCCAAATTCACTTACCCTTTTTGAGTCAACGTGCGCAGCGGTAAAGAAAGAAACTCGGGGCCGTCTGCACGAACCGACCCCTCTATCTTTTCAGGATATTCCTGCTTTTTCCTCCCGCTTATTTTAAAAAATACGACTATTAGACAAGTATTACCCCCTATTTATTCGTTATCAAATCGTTTATACCTTTTAGTTTATATAAAAAAAAACTATAATCAAGACTTTACGTTAATAAATGTCACGTTTTTCATTTTCAAAAGTCACGCCATTTCAGCTTGTATGCTTTAATTATAAAACACGCCCTGATAATAGTCAATTCTCTAAAGCCATGATCCAGCATTATGCTCATGAAGATTTAAAAATCTTCCAGCAAATTCACATAATTGCCGAGGGTCTCCTCCGTTTATGCGCAACAACTCCACTATTTTGCTTCCCACGATAACCCCGTCCGCCCCCGCTGCAATGACTTTACCCGCCTGCTCCGGCGTGGAGACGCCGAATCCCACCAGCACAGGCGCGCCGGCGTATTTTTTTACGCGGGTGATAAACTCCGGCAGCTCAGGCGGCATCCAATCCCTGGCCCCCGTAACCCCGGTCAGGGAGACGCAATAGATAAAACCCCGGGCTTTGGATGCGATTACCGCCATGCGTTTATCCGAAGTAGTGGGCGCAAGCAAATGGATCTGCGCCAAACCGTTTTTATCGAATAATTCCGTGTAATTCAAGCTTTCCTCCCAGGGCAAATCAGGTATAATCAACCCATCCACCCCCGCTTCCCTGCTCCTTCCCAAGAATTCCTCCACTCCATACGACACCAGCGGATTGAAATACGTCAAATAAACCAAAGGGAAATCCGGCGCGTTTCGCCTGATCTCCGCCGTCATATCCCAGATGCGGGGGATGGTTGTCCCACTCTTCAAGGCCCTTTGGGCGGCCATTTGAATGGTGGGGCCGTCCGCCACGGGATCGGAAAACGGTATCCCGATCTCGCAGAGCGTAATCCCTTGCCCGGCCAGTTTCAACACGGCATTTTTCGTGGCGGCCAGATTCGGATCGCCTGCCATCACATAAAACACCACCGCCTTTTTCCCGGCTGCCCGCAATTTCCCAAAGGCCTCATCTATCCTGGACATTAGGTTGTTCTCCTTTCATATACTCCGCCACGGTATGCACATCCTTATCTCCGCGTCCGGAAAGGCAGACCACGATCTTCTTGCCTTTGCCCGCTTCCCTCGCAAGATTCAAGGCATAAGCCACCGCATGGGCGCTCTCCAGGGCGGGAAGAATTCCCTCGGTTCTGTTCAACTTTTGCAGCGCATCCATGGCTTCCCCGTCTGTCACCGCCGTATAGGAAGCGCGGGCGGCATCCTTAAAAAAGCTGTGCTCCGGGCCGACCCCGGGATAATCCAGGCCCGCGGAAATGGAATGCGCCTCCCTTACCTGCCCGTCACCGTCCTGCAGCAGATAGGTTTTTGCGCCGTGCAGTACGCCGATGCGTCCCTTGCATAAGGAGGCGGCGTGTTTTTCAGTTTCCAAGCCGAGGCCGGCGGCCTCCACTCCGATCAACCGGACTCCGCGCCGTTCAAGGAAAGGGTAAAAAATCCCCATGGCATTGCTTCCCCCTCCCACACAGGCTACTACGTAATCGGGGAGCGTTCCTTCCTGCTTGAGAATCTGTTCCATGCATTCATCGCCGATGATCCTTTGGAAATCCCTTACCATCATAGGATAGGGATGCGGCCCCACCACTGAACCTATCAAATAATAGGTGGATCGGACATTGGTGACCCAGTCGCGGAGGGCTTCGTTTGTCGCATCCTTGAGCGTCCTGGAACCGGAGACCACGGGAGTCACTTTGGCGCCCAAAAGCTCCATGCGAAACACATTCAATGCCTGGCGCCTGGTGTCCTCCTCTCCCATAAAAACCTCGCATTCCAGGCCGAAAAGCGCGGCTACCGTGGCCGTCGCCACCCCGTGCTGCCCGGCACCCGTCTCCGCGATGACCCGCTTTTTGCCCATGCGCGCGGCAAGCAGGATCTGGCCCAGGGTATTGTTGAGTTTATGGGAACCGGTGTGGTTCAAATCTTCTCTTTTTAAATAAATCCGCGCTCCGCCGTTTTCCTGGGACAGCCTCCTGGCGTAATATAACGGAGTGGGCCTCCCGGCGTAATAGGTGTAATAATAATTCAACTCTTCGCGAAAAGAAGGATCCCGTTTTGCTCCGAGATATGCCTTCTCCAATTCATACAGCGCTTCCATCAACGTTTCCGGGACATATCTTCCCCCGAACACCCCGTAATGCCCCTGCTGATTCGGCTGTCCTTTCATCGTTTACGCCTCCCTTATCGCGGCAAAAAAAGCCTTGAGTTTTGCGGGATCCTTTTTCCCGGGCGCCTTCTCAACGCCGCTTGAAACATCCACCATCAGCGGGCGGACTTTGCGGACCGCCTCACCCACATTTTCCGGGGTCAATCCCCCGGCCAGGATCAACGGGTATCGGCGGGCGTAATGGGCACCCAGCTCCCAGTCCGCGCAAACACCCGTCCCGCCCCGCCTGCTCCTTACGGCTGCGTCCAAAAGATATGCCCTGGCCTTACCGTCCCATCCCGGCGGAATATCCCCGGAAAAAGCGCGGATGATCCGCCGTGGAAATACATCACCCCAGATGGGTCCTTCTTCTCCATGAAGCTGAATCAGATCCAGGCCGGCGATCTTCATCACCCGGGCTGTCTCTTCCATGGAGGCGTTCACGAAGACGCCCGTCTTGAAAACGAATGGCGGAAGCTTCCCGCCGATAGCCGCGGCCTGCTCCGGCGTTACGCGCCGCGGGCTTTCCGCGAACACAAACCCGACGGCTCCGGCGCCCAGCTCCGCAGCGAGTAGCGCATCCTCCTCATTGGTAATGCCGCAAATCTTGACATTGATCATGCTCCACTTCCTTTAACCAGGTATAGAGAGTAAGAGCGGGATCCGCGGATTTTACCAGCGCCTCCCCGATCAGCGCTCCATGGAACCCGAGGGTTTTGATCCGCCGCAAATCATGGGAGGAATTGATCCCGCTTTCCGCGATTGTTAAAATTCCTTCCGGAATTAAAGGCCGTATCCTTGCCAAATTTTTTTTCTCCACCTGCAGAGTGAGAAGATTACGCGTATTAATACCGATGATCCTGGGTTTAAGCCGCATGGCCCGCTCCAGTTCCTCTTCGCCGTGGACCTCTATCAGCGCCTCCACCCCCGCCTCACGGCAGCATTCCAGCATCTCCCCGGCTGAAGAAGGACTCAAAGCGGCGATAATCAGTAGAACGGCATCCGCCCCCCAGGCGGCCGCTTCCCAGATCTGGTAAGGCTCTATTAAAAAATCCTTGCGCAAAACAGGCAATTGCACCGTCCTGCGTGCGGCCTGCAAATCCGAGGCGGATCCGTAAAAATACCTGGGTTCGGTCAGGACTGAAATCGCCCTGGCTCCTCCAAGCTGGTACAATGCGGCTAGAGTTCCGGGATCCAGATCCGGCGCTAGCAGGCCTTTACTCGGGGACCCCCTTTTAACCTCGGCGATCAACGACAAGCCTTCCCTTTTTATCGCTTCGGAGAAGTTTAACCGGACGGATCTTATCCGTGCGGATTCAATAAGACTCGACAGGGGAACCCGTTCTTTTTGGCGCCTGACCCTCTCCCGTTGTTCGGCAAGGACATTTTCCAGGAACAAACTGCATCTCTCCTTTTTATCAGGCCACTTTTTGCGTGAACTCCTTCCATTCTTCCAGTTTCTTCATGGCGGCGCCGCTGCCGATAACCTCTGCGGACATGCGTACGCCCTCCTGCAGGTTATCCGTAAAATCCGCCAGGACAAAACAGGGGGCTGCGTTCAATAAAACCGCATCGCGGTAAAAACTTTCTTCCCCTCCGAGGACCCTCAGAATGATCTCCGCATTTTCCCGGGCGGTGCCGCCTTTCAAGGCATCATTTCCCGCTTTCCTCAACCGGAGGTCCTCCGCAGACAGCAAAAAAGTTTCAGGCCTTCCCTGCGACATTTTGGTGACCTTGTTGGGGCCGCTCAAGGACAATTCATCCATTCCGCCGTGTCCGTGTAACACAAAAGCCTTTTCACAGCCGATTTCCGCGAGCACCAACGCGAAAACCTCCGTAAGATGAGGGGCAAAAACCCCCAGCACTTGGCGGTTGACCTGCGCCGGATTGGTCAAAGGGCCCAGCAGGTTGAAAATAGTGCGCATACCCAATTCCCTGCGCGGGCCGGCCGCATGCTTCATGGCCTGGTGAAAAACAGGGGCAAACATAAAGCCAATCCCCACGGAATCAATACAATCCTGCACTTTTTGCGGAGCTAGATCCACCTTGATCCCCAGCGCCTCCAAAACGTCCGCGCTTCCCGCATTGGAGGAAACGGCGCGGTTACCGTGCTTGGCCACCCTAATCCCCGCCGCGGCGGCAATAATAGCCACGGTGGTGGAAATGTTGAAACTCCCCGCGCCGTCTCCCCCCGTGCCGCAGGTATCCAAAAGCACATCGGAAGAAGGCCTGATCAGGCTGGCCTGCTCCCGCATAGCCAATGCGGAACCTGCGATCTCCTGGATGGTCTCCCCTTTCATGCGCAGAGCCACCAGATATCCCCCCATCTGAGCCGGGGTGACTTGGCCGGTCATGATTTCCTGCATAACCTCCTTTGCTTCGGGCAGGCTTAAGTCTTCTCCGCCCGTCACCTTGCTCAATGCCTCCTTAATCATCAGCTCATCTCCTTTTTTCAGTTGTCGGTTATCAACGATCAATTCATCTTTAAAAAATTCCCCAGAATCTTTTTCCCTTCTTTCGTCAATATGGATTCCGGATGGAATTGCAGACCGAAGGTGGGATGATCCCTGTGCTCTATGGCCATGATCTCTCCGTCGTCCGTTTTCCCCGTAATCTCCAGCGCTTCCGGCAATGTATCCTTGTCGATCATCAGCGAATGGTACCTGGTAGCGATAAACCCGTCTTCCACGCCCCGGAAAACGCCCTTATCATTGTGATAGATGCGGGAAGTTTTTCCGTGCATCAGGTGTTTGGCCTTTACTATCTTCCCGCCGAAAACCTCGCCGATACATTGGTGACCCAGGCAAACTCCAAGGATGGGGATCCTGCCTGCAAAAAGCCTGATCATTTCCTTGGAGACTCCGGCCTGCCCGGGGTGCCCCGGCCCGGGGGAAACCACCAGGTGGGACGGGTTGAGCCGTTCGGCTTCCCAGGAGGTGATACGATCATTCCGGTACACCGTAAGCTCCGCCCCCAGTTCGCCCAAAATCTGCACAAGATTATACGTGAAGGAATCATAATTATCGATCACCAGAATCATTTCATCCCTCCTCCCGCTATGCAGATGGCCTTCAACATTCCTTTGGCCTTGTTTTCCGTCTCTTCCCACTCCCTGGCGGGGTCGGAGTCCGCGACAATCCCCGCGCCGCTTTGCACGTAAGCCTTGCCGTCGGCCACGAGGATGGTGCGGATGGTAATGCAGGTATCCATCTCGCCGGAGAATGCGAAATAACCCACAGCTCCGGCATATGGACCGCGGGCTTCCGGTTCCAGTTCATGAATGATCTCCATGGCCCGCACTTTGGGCGCCCCGCTTACGGTTCCCGCGGGAAAAGTGGCCTTGAACAGTGCAAAAGCGTCGTACTCCGGCTTCAAACGCCCCGTAACCGTGGAGACAAGGTGCATCACATGGGAATATCGTTCCACGGTCATGAAATCCCTTACTTTAACCGTGCCGTAGGTACAAACCCGTCCCAGATCGTTTCGCCCAAGATCAACCAGCATCAGATGCTCCGCCCGTTCCTTTTCGTCCGCGGCAAGTTCCGCGGCCAACGCTTGATCGGCTTCCGGGGTTTTGCCTCGGGGCCGCGTGCCGGCGATGGGCCTGACCTGGGCTTCCTCCCCGTTCAGCCTGACGTTGATCTCCGGCGAGGATCCGGCCAACTGGTATAAACCCATATTCAGATAAAAAAGATACGGCGATGGGTTGATCATGCGCAAGGCGCGGTAAAGCTGCAAAGGATCCTTCTGATAAGGAGCCGCAAGTTTTCTGGAAATTACCACCTGAAAGATATCCCCCATCTCTATGTAATCTTTTGCCTTCCGAACGGCGTTTTCGAAATCTTTCCGGGCAAAAGCGGTGCTATAAGCGGTACCGTCACCCTGAATGGATAGAGTGGCGGCTTTACGGGTCAAAGGCCTTGCCAGTTTGGATAAAATCAATTCTATGCGCGCCACGGCCGCGTCATATGCGGAACCCGGATTCCGCTCCGATTCCAAATTGACATTGGTAATCACCTGGATGATCCGGCGCAGGTGATCAAAAGCCACCACCGTATCTACAAGCATAAAGCAGCAATCCGGAATGTGGCCGGTGTCTTCCTTCCGGTCAGGCAGCCTTTCCCAAAACTTCACCGTATCGTATCCCACAAATCCCACTGCACCGCCGGTAAATGGCGGCAGCCCATCCACCCTGACCGGCCGGTATTTTCCCATCTTTTCCCGCAGCGCCTCCAGGGGGTCCGCACAAATCTCCCGGAGTGTCTCCCCTTTTTCCCGGATCTTCACCTCCCGGCCTTTACTTTCAAACACAAAAAGCGGCTCCCCTCCGATAAATGAATATCTGCCGACTTTTTCCCCTCCTTCCACGCTTTCCAACAGGAAGCTGTACGCCCGGGTACCCAGCTTCAGGTATGCGGAGACAGGGGTTTCACAGTCTGCCATCACCTCGCAGCAAACAGGCACCAGGCTGCCTTCTTTCGAAAGCTTCACAAACTCTTCCTTGGTGGGTTTATACATTGTAGCTCTCCTTTCCGGTAGTCCCCGGGAGCCTTGTAAGATCGCCGGTTTTGCTAAAATAAAAACCAGCCCCAGATAGAGGCTGGCCCTTTTTACAACCTGCGCTCTTCTCTGCTCCGCTCCGCTTGACTTACCTCATCTCAACTGTTTCCGCCCAAGTTAAAGACAATCCGCGCATCAACTGTCGCGACCCGAAGTAATCGTGCCGTGCTTGGAGATAATCTGCGCCTTGCCCCGGATCTTCATGGCGGAAGTATGCTCCGTAAATTGAACAAGCATTACTTCACCCCGATCAAGCTTCTCCGAATGATGGAATTTGGTTTCCTTCCCCCGGGTCAACCCGATCAGCGTGACTCCGTCCTCCAGGGCCTTGACAATTACAAAATCCCCGATTACCGCGGTCTGTTCGCCTTCCACATTTACACCCGCCCTTATATAATTATTATAGACCAAATGAAAGGCGCATGTCAAGTGGAGCAATTTGCGTTGTTATGATGATTTCGCGTCTTGCCACCAAATATCGATAGCCTAATAGTTGCCATACATTATATTTAGCGGCAAGACCTTGAATTATGGCAACAACGCAATTGTCTCGATTATTGATAATTGTTAAAAAGCCGCAAGGGCAAGTTACCTTGCCCTCTAACTCCGTTTACGCGGCGCACCTCCGGTGTATTCCGGAAAATTGGAATGGTCATTCCATATTCCTATTTAAATAATCGGCAACATACGCAAAAATTTTAAGAAAAATTTTTTATGATCCGAAAGTGCCGCCGTTCCATCCCCAGTTGGCTCCGGAAACCTCAAAAAACACTATGTAAGTTTTGTCTGCAGGTATACCAAGCTCCTCCTGATATATCCCGCCTATTTCAGCGGCCAGTTCATTTTTCTGTGCGGAGGACAAAGTGCCGACCACCTTTACCTCGAGATAGGCGGTTTTATCCCCCTTCTTGCCCTGAAAATACATGGATTCCCCGCACCGGAAACTCAGCATAAGCCAGTTTTCCCCTTTGCCGGCGGTTTTCTGCATGGCCTGAGCCAGTTTGCTCTTAAGAGATTCCTTCTGGATTTCGGTGATTTGCACCGAAGTAACCGAACTGATATACGGCATTTCATTCACTCCTTTTTTCTTCCGAGCACAAAAACTTCTCAGGCGGATTCCATGGAATTGATTATTTCCTCATAAAAATCGGAAAATTCGTTCCGCCTTTCGCTGCCCAGTAATGCCATGGCTTTCCGGGGATGCATGTTTTTAATCCCGGTGATCATGTATGGGATCAGGTACCCCCACTCGATCTTTTCCCTTAACGGTACGAAGGTGGATGATATAACCTGCAAAATCGGTATCAACTTGAATCGCGGCTGCTCCAAGTACGCCACAATCAATTCCAGCGGGCAATTTCCGGCAGCCCTGCCTATCCCGTAAATCGTGGCGTCCAGAAAATCCGTATCGTTGTTGATGGCTTCGATGGTGTTGGCGAAGGCAAGCTGCTGGTTATTATGAGCATGGATGCCGACTTTCTTGGATTTCAGGTTCATCCGGTAGCGGAAAATCAAGCTTTTGACATCGCTGCAATATAAGGCGCCGAAACTGTCTACGATATTTACGGCGGTCACTGACGTCTGCGCCTCGATTTTCTCCAGGGCCGCGTCGATTTCTCCCGGTTTGCCGTGGGAAATGGCCATGATATTGATGAAAGTCTCGTATCCCTTGCCGGAAATATGATTGGCAAGTTCCACGGCTTCATCGATCTGATGAAGGTAAGTGGCTACTCTAATTGCGCTTAAGACGCTTTCCGCTTTCGGAAGGATATCCTCCGTCTCCACCCGGCCCACATCCACCATCACCGCCAGTTTGGTTTGCCCCGGGAGCCCCCGGGTCACCCGGCGGATCACATCCTCGTCGCAAAATCTCCAGGGGCCGAATTCCTGAGGCGAAAAAACCTTTTTGGAAGCGCGGTAACCGATCTCCATGTAGTCCAATCCCGCGGCAAAGACCGCCTTGCATGTCTCCCGGACCATTTCCTCGGAAAACTGCCAGTTGTTGATCAAACCTCCATCCCTGATGGTGCAATCGAAAACCTTCACCCTTTCCTTGCTGCTCATCCGTCCTACCCTCCTGCCTTTCTTTGTTATTAAATCCTTCCTTCCGTACTGCCCGTGCACAAACATAATATGATCAAAAACATTATAGCAAATATGAGTGTTTTACTCAATATCTAAAATCCTGAAGGCAATTGCGTTGTTGCATTAATTCAAGGTCTTGCCACTAAATATCGTGTGCGGCTATCTAAGCTATCGATATTAGTGGCAAGACGTGAAAATGTAATTAGGGTCTCCTGAAAAAGTCTCCAACCCTTACAAACATTGACAAAAAAGCCAAAAAGCGGCAGGGAAAATGCATGGGAAACACGAATAAACCCTTAAAAACCTTGCATTTAGGAGA
>JBLNCG010000043.1:0-9358 GCA_050260475.1 Bacillota bacterium | reverse complement strand
GGACCAATACCTCGGCTTTCGGGGATTGCTACTTATCCTCCGAGACCGTGGGTGTTCCGGCCACGCCTACTAACACGCCCACTCCGACCTTGTCGCCTACGCCAACTTCTACGCCTACGCCTACTTTCACCACGCGCATGCCGCTGGGCATCAATTTCTGGAATAAAAACTGGGGCACAGGCTGGGCGGACTATTTCAACAGCGGCATTAACTGGAGCACAGTCACCAATCCATGGCGCCAGGCCTTCATCGATGATTTGGTCAACGCCAAATATAAAGTAATCCGGTTTATGGACTGGGTACCCACCAACAGTTCCACGGTGGAAACCTGGAGCCAGCGCATTCCGAAAACCGCGGACCATTACACCAGCGTCGGCGTGGCCTATGAGTGGCAAATCGACCTTTGCAACAGGGTGGGCGCGGACATCTGGATCACCGTACCGCATTTGACCATCGAGGATTATGAAGCCAACGCCACGAATAACTATTGGACCCAATTGGCGGATCTGCTGAAGAACAACCTCAATTCCGACCGGAATATTTATCTGGAATATTCCAACGAGACCTGGAGCGGCGGCGCCTCTTTCGCCCAGGGCGATTATTGCGGCAGCAGAGGGACGTCCATGGGATTTGACAGCGATACATATACGGCCAAATTCTTCTTCCATGTTTACGCGGCATCCAGGCTGCACAAGGTGTTCATGGACAAATTTTCCGGACAAACCCACCGGATCAAGCGGGTCATCGCCGGCCAGGCGGGGGGCGGATGGAACGGCAATATGAGCTGGGGTACTCACGTGCAATGCACCGCCTTAAAGAATAAGCTGTTGAACGGAACTACGGATACCCGACTCAACCCCTGGAACGCGCAGCCCGAATATTATACCATCGCCAACTACTGCGGCGGCGGATTGGACGGCGCCTCCTCCAACATCCGGACAGAATGGACCGCTTCGGTCAGTGCTACCGTAAGCAACGCCCAGGCCGCCCTGAACACGTTTACTTATGACAGCGTCACCTATATGCAATTGATAGCTTATGAAGGCGGCCAGCATATTACCACCAATTCCGACGACTTTGCCACGAATCCGCAGAGTTACGACATGTATAAGGAATGGCTGAACGCCATGAACGACTATTATAAATTGACCATGCACTACACCCAGACCGGCACCTGGTCGTCGGGCGGGGCGTGGGGAGCCAAAAACGACACCGGCCAGTCGTTGGCCAACGCTCATAAATATAGGGCGTTGCTGGATTGGAGCAACGGGAACTAAAGCATTATAACATAATAGGTTTATTAGGGCTTCCGAATATGGGAGCCTTTTTTTCTTTCTTTTATAAACGGGCGCCTTCCCACCCGGATTGTTCCAGCCCGAAGGATGTATGGGGCAAGAGGCGATTCCGGCAGGCAGCGCCGGTTTTTCATGTTTATTTTTGTCCGTTTTTTTTTGAATAAAGCAAAAACCTTGTACAATAAACCAATCATCCGCCGCATATAGAAAAAAATTTCCGGGGTGATATAATTAAATATAAAATAAACACAAAAAAACACAAATGGAATAGATCGGCCACAAATGGAATAAACCGGCAGGAGGATCGGATATGAACGTGGAACTGGGCATCAACCTTGGGTTCGCCATCAACAAGTATCTGGAGCCCGAAGAATGGACGCGGATCGTTCATGAGGAATTGGGCCTGTCCAATGTGCAATTCGTGGCGGATCTTTTGAATCCTTTCCTGCCCAAGGATTATGTGGATGAAGAAACAGCCAGAATCAAGGAGTGTGCCATGAAGCACCGCATCAAAGTCCGTTCCGTTTTCACCAGTGCTTTCACCAGAGTCAACCACCTGATGCATCCCCACGAACAGGCGCGAAAAATCTGGCTCCAGTGGTTTAAGGATCTTTTTTTCACGGCCTCAAAACTGGGCGCTAAAACCGGCGGAAGCCATTTCGGTATTCTGACCTTCGCCTCGTACCAGGATGAAGCGAAGCGGAAATACCTCATTGAGGAAGGCATACGCGGTTGGCAAGAATTGTCATTCTTTGCCAAGGACCTCGGTTTCGACTGCCTGATCTTCGAGCCGATGTCCGTGCCGCGGGAAATGGCCAATACGATTGAAGAAAGCCTGGAACTGATGGATCGCGTCAACCAGGACTGCGGCGTACCCATGCGCATTTGCCTTGATATCGGACATGCCCCCCACCCCGCGCAAAGGGATCCCTACCCTTGGATCGAAAGGCTGGGCATTTTTTCTCCCATTATTCATATCCAGCAGACAGTGCTGCATAAGAGCAATCACTGGCCGTTTACGCAGGAATACAATGAACAGGGAATTATCCATCCGGAAAAAGTCTTGGAGGCGCTGGCAAAATCCGGCGTCAAGGAGACCATCCTCATGTTCGAGATAAGCCATCGGGAGCATTGGGACAGCGATTTCAGGATTATCGAGGATCTTAAGGCGTCGGTGGAGTATTGGAAAAAGTATGTTTGGTAAGGATGAGAAAACAAAAGACAGAACACAGAATATAGAATGAGTACGGATCCGTTTATTGTTCCGTTTTATGTTTCCTGTGTTCTGTATTCTAATATCCCGGAGGTATCATTCATGAAAGCACTGGTATTACACGGTATAAATGATTTGCGGTACGAAGAGGTTCCGATTCCGAAACCGGCCTCCGGAGAGGTCTTGGTAAAAATCAGGGCTTCCGGGGTTTGCGGTTCGGATATTCCCAGAATTTTTACCAAGGGGACCTATCATTTTCCCACTATTCCGGGGCATGAATTCGCCGGCGAAGTGGCGGAAACGGGGAAGGGCGTAAATTCCGGCTGGATCGATAAAAAGGTTGCGGTTTTTCCCTTGCTCCCCTGCAGAAAATGTGAACCGTGTCTGATAGGCGAATACGCGCAATGCCGGGATTACAACTATTTCGGTTCCCGCTGCAACGGGGGATTTGCGGAATATCTCACGGTTCCCGTCTGGAACCTTGTGGCCGTGCCTGAAGGATTATCCTTAAAAGAAGCGGCCATGGCGGAGCCCGCGGCTGTCGCTATTCATGCTCTGCGGCAGGTAGGCTTGGAACCCGGGGACAACGTGGCCATCTTCGGTGCGGGTCCCATCGGTTTGATGCTCGGGCAATGGGCGAAGGCCTGGGGCGCCGACCGGGTGATGCTGGCGGACATCGATGGCGGCAAAATCGCCTTCGCGCGTGAACAGGGATTTTCCCATGTATTTAACAGCAGCGCCGGAGATCCGGTGGCATGGGTGAACGAAGTTACGGAAGGCCGGGGAGCGGATGTGGCTGTAGAAGGGGCGGGGGTTTCCGACACCCTAGAGCAGTGTCTGAAATGCGTAAGGCCCTTCGGCAGGATCGTGGCTATGGGAAATCCTGCGGGGGACATGATTTTATCCCAGAAGGCCTACTGGGAGTTGCTCAGAAAGCAGTTGAAAATTGCCGGAACCTGGAATTCCAGCTACGTGGCTTTGCCGAAAAACGACTGGGTGATGGCCCTGCGGGCGATGGAAACAGGAAGGATCAATGTTAAAGGATTCATCACGCACGCCGTGCCGCTGGAACAGGCCGGCGAAGTTTTGGCAATGATGCGGGATAGGACGGCTTTTTATAATAAAGTTATGTTTGTGATGTAAGGAAAAATCGCGTTGTTACCTTAATTCAAGGCCTTGCCACTAAATGTAGTGTATAGCTACATTTAAGCTATCGATATTGAGTGGCAAGACGCAATTATAATAACAACGCCAATTGCGCGATGTAATTTAAATAAAAAGGAGGTTTTCCGATGAAGGCAGCGGTTTTTGAAGCGCTGGATAAAATGGCAGTGAAAGAGGTTCCGATTCCGGAAGCGGATGATGACAGCGTTTTGGTGAGGGTGAAGGCTTGTGCGGTGTGCGGTTCGGATATCAGGATTTATCATTCCGGCAACAGCCGGGTTACCCCGCCCCAGATTATCGGCCATGAAATCGCCGGCGAGGTCGTGAAAGCGGGAAGGAACGTCACCAGGGTGAAACCGGGGGACAGAGTGGCCGTCGGCGCGGATATCCCATGCGGAGAATGTGCGTTTTGCAAGGCCGGGATCGGCAACAACTGCCAGATCAATTATGCCATGGGGTACCAGTTTGCCGGAGGCTTCGCGGAGTATGTCCTGCTGAACCGGATCGTCATGAACTATGGTCCTGTACATAAAATACCTGTTCATGTTTCTTTTGAGGAGGCGGCGCTGGCCGAACCGTTGGGATGCGTATTGAACGGGCTGGAGCTGTCCGGTATAAGGTTGGGTGACACGGTGGCCGTCATCGGTTCCGGTCCCATCGGGTGCATGATTATTGAGGTCGCCCGAAGGATGGGCGCCACAAAAATCATGGTGCTTGAGCGGGCGGCATACCGCCTGGAAGCGGCCCAAAAGTTTGGCGCGGATGCTTATATTAATTCCGCGCAGGACGATGGAGTGGCTGCGGTGCTTAAAGAAACAAGCGGTCTGGGCGCCGATGTGGTGATCTGCGCTTGCCCCGCCCCGGAAGCCCAGGTTGATGCGATTAAAATGGCTAAAAACCGAGCCAGGGTCAACTTCTTCGGCGGCCTGCCTAAGGATAAATCCCTGGTCACGCTGGACACCAATATCATCCATTATAAAGAACTCTTTGTGCACGGCGCCCATGGGGCCATGCCCATTCATCACCAGAAAGCCGTGGAACTGATCGCATCCGGCGCCATCAAAGCCAAAGATTATATTTCCCATAGGTTCGGCCTGGATGACATCTTGAAGGCTTTTGCGGCCGCCGAAGGGCGGGAAGGAATGAGGGTGGTTGTTCAGCCGTAAAAAAGGAGGTTTGCTCATGCCCGGTAGAATTTCACCATCAATCATGTGCGCCAATTTGAAGCGTCTCGAAGATGATATCCGCATGCTGGAAAAAATCGGCGCGGAATACTTGCATTTCGATATTATGGACGGCAGCTTCGTGCCGAATTTTACGCTGGGGCCGGATTTGGTCAGGGCGGTGCGGGAAGTCACCGATATCCCCATGGATTTGCATTTGATGGTTTATAACCCCGAAAACCACCTTGGTTTATTCGAGATCAAACCTGGCGACATCGTCTCCGTGCATCAGGAGGCTACGATCCATCTGCAGCGCATGTTGCAGCGCATAAAGGATCTCGGGGCGAGGCCCGCTGTAGCCCTTAATCCGGCAACTTCCATACATAACATCGAGGATGTCATGGAGGATGCGGAGGTAATCGTGGTGATGACGGTCAATCCCGGTTTTGCCGGCCAGAAACTGGTTCCCGCGACTTTGAGAAAAATCGCGAACCTGAAGAAATACCTGGCCGTCAATAAGTACGGCCGCGTTGAGATCGAGGTGGACGGTAACGTTAGCTATGAAAACGCCGTTAAAATGAGAAGGGCCGGCGCCGATATTTTTGTGGCGGGCACGTCCAGCCTGTTCATTAAGGGAAAGGATTTCGAAACCTCCGCCCGGCAATTGAGGGATTGCATCGCATAAATGAAGCTCGTACCCGGCAGCCGGAAGATAAATCATCCGGCTGATTCATATGAATCGGGGATGAATCCTAAATTTTCCAAAAATTAATGCCAAGGAATTAATTCCGCAAGCGTAAATGTGTCGCTCGATAATCCACAGTATTTATTTTTTTTCCAGCGGCAGCCACGCCAATACCCGCCGGATCATCATGTCCCAGTATTCCCAATTGTGTTCTCCGGGGCCTTCCTCATAACTATATTTCACGTTCAGAGACTGCGCGTGCTTACGGAAAGACACATTGGTTTGATATAAAAAGTCTTCCGTACCGGAGCAGAAATAAATGTAGGGTAAATCCACCTTTTCTTTGACGGCCTTCTCCAGAAGAAAGAACAAATCGTTTTCCGTGCCATAGACGGTTTGATTCCCAAAGATCTTATCGTATAATTCCGGTTGGTGGTTTCTGAAATCGGCTACATCCAGTGCCCCCGAAAGGCTGGCCACCGCGGCGAACCGGTCCGGACAGAGCAAGCCCAGTTTCATGGCCCCGTATCCTCCCATGGATAGCCCGCCCGCGAAATTGTCCTCGCGCCGCTCCGACAAGGGGAAGAAGGAACGGGCCAGCGCGGGTATTTCCTCGCTGATATAATCCCAGTACCGGTCCCCTTGGGCCATGTTGGTGTAAAAGCTCTTGTGGACATTGGGCATTACTACTGCCATGCCCAGGGGAGAAACGTATCTTTCGATGGAAGTCCGCCGGCACCAGGTGGTATGGTCGTCGGAAAGGCCGTGCAGGAGATAAAGAGTGGGGAACCTGGTCTGTCCGGCTTTACCCCGCATGCCGATTTGGTTGTGGGTTTCCTGCGGCAGTATTACATTCATGGACATGGACATTCCCAGTACATCCGAGAAAAAATCGCATTGAATCAAAGCCATGGCAGCCTCCGTAAAAATATTTCTTTTTTAAAGTCGATTATGCCGGGTGGATTAGACTGACGTTCTTTTCATTTAAAAACCGTTCCCATTCCCCGGTGGGTTTTTTATCCGTAACCAGAGCGTTAATCAGCCTGAAGTCTCCAATTTTGCAAAAAGACACCTGGTCAAACTTGGTATGATCGCATAATAAAATGGCTTTCCGGCTGTTCTCAATCATTATTCTCCGCAGTACGGCCTCATTCTCGTTGGAATCAGTCAGGCCTTTTTCCCGGGAAACGGCCCTGCATGAGAAAAAAACTTTATCCGCGTAAAAGTTCTCAATGCAGCGGCCAGCCAGTTCGCCGATGAAAGAAAGGGAGTTTTCCCGCAAATTGCCGCCGGTGCAGTAGACTTTGATATGCAGCAGTTCACCCAGTTCCACAGCGGTTTTGGCACCGTTGGTGATTACCGTCAATTTGCTTTTGCCTTTCAGGTACGGTGCCATTTTCAAAGTAGAACTGCTGGAATCCATAATGATGATATCCCCGTCCTGAACCAGCCCGGAGGCAAGCTGTCCGATGAGATTTTTGGCGTCCTTCTGCTCTGTTTCCCTTATGGAGAGGGGAATTTCCGAGTCAAGGCCTTCCAGTAGAACCGCCCCGCCATATGTCCGCTTAAGCAAACCCGCCTTCTCCAGTTTTTCCAAGTCCCTCCGGATGGTGGCTTCCCCGATAAAGAATTTACGGCTTAAATCAAAAACTGTGGCGGATTTTCTCTCCCGCAGGACCTTCAAGATTTCCTGCCGCCTTTCGATGGTGAACATGCATGCTCCTTGTGAATATTTATGTAAACCAACATCGCCATGTATGATGAAAATCTAGCGGCGCACAATTTAAATACTGCTTGAAGAGCCGGGCAAAGTTGCTGTAATTATTAAAACCCACGCCGGATGCGATTGCCGCCAATTTATCACTGCTTCGAATCAATCTTCGGCCCGCGATGCCAATTCTAATCCGGTTTAAATACTCAATGATGGATATGCCGGTTTCGGCTTTAAAAAGGTGGGAAAGCCTGCTGTAGCTTACAGGGAAGTGGTTGATGACGGCCTCGATATTAGTTATCGTTCGGTAATTTTGCTCCAGATAAGATATTAACTCCTGGATCAGCTTTATATTATCTTCAGAAGCCCCGGCGTCAATCCCGCCTTTCATCTCCTCCATAATTTCATTTAACAGGACAAGCCATTGTAAAAACATTCCATAACTGGAAAGCAGGTAACCGGGTTGGCGTGTTTGAAAATTGGAGCACATGGCTTCCATAAGGGGAAGAATTTTTTTTTGCCGGGACAGGTATAAATGTAGCCGCTCCTCCTGTTTATCTCTTATAGTGAAAGCCGGCCTTTCCGCTAGAAGGTGGGAAAAAACCGATAAGTCCAAAATGTTTTTCAAGTCCCGGGAAGGCAGAAGCTCCGGGTAAAAGAGGAGATCGATAAAATTAAGGTTGCTGGAACCGATGTATGCGTGCATTACTCCGGGAGGAATAATGACAAGGTCACCCGCAAAAAGGTAATCGATGGCATGGGTGTTGATATGGAAAGCGGAACCGCTGATGATATAAGTCATTTCGATAAAATCATGCTGGTGGAAAAAGAGATCGCCTTTGTTATTCTGCATATATACGGGATATCCCGCTGTTTCGGCGCTTTCTTTGAAACTAAGCAATACGGGCGGCCCTTCCCGGTATACCACATCGTATTCCTGCCCCGGATTCAATGCGGGCCCCGTACCGAAAGGTATACCGGACAGTTTTTGCGGATCAGCGGAGCCTTCCGCGGGACAACAGGCATAGTATTCCACCCGGCTGAGCTGACAATGGCTGCCCGGCGGGCCCAGGTAGCGTATATACCGGTACGCCTTAGGACGGTCAAGTAACACCTCGTTCCAACCTATCCGGGGTGTTTTTTTTATAATGTACAAATCCTCGTATCCTTCGGAGGAAGATATGTTGGAACCCTGGAATTTACCTCCCAGCATCAGGTAAGGAATATTGAGAACAGGCATAAACCGGATTTTGCATATCACCCTCGTACAGCCGGGGCCAAAATCCAAACCGGTATATCCGCCATTTTCATATAGATAATAAAAACGGGAGTAAATTATCTTTACTTCCGGGACAATATTTCCGGATGGTTTGGCTTCCGGTATTCCGCTCATGAAGTTCCTTTCCCCGGTTTTTGCGCCAGGATCATTTTCAATGTATATATTTTTTGCTACCGAAGAAGGCAGAATTTATATTGCCATAAGACTTAAAATTAATATGAATATATTATTTTGCTACGAAGCCGGATAATCCTTTTTCGCGCATCATATTTTTGATGAGGGGGGGTGTATTTCCGGAACAAGGCCGGCGATTATTTTACCGATTAAAAAATGAAAAAGGGAGGTAAATATGAAAACGGCAAAAAAAACCGGGATTGTTGTCTTATTATCGATAGCGTTTTTGGGGACGCTATGGATGTCAAAACCCAGGCAAGTCCTGGCGGAAGGCCCATACAGGCATCTAAAGCTTATCGTGCAAGCGGCCAGTAATCTGAAAGTCAATGAAGTCGAATGGATGTCCGGCTCCACGGCTTACCCCACCGTAAACATGACCGGCGAATATACCGGGAGCCTGCATGCGTATGGAACGGATACGCTCGAGGCATGGAAATGCTTCGACGGGGGGACGAATGAAAGCGACGGAGACTGGGTGGGGGCGGCGACGCCCCATGAAATCGTGATCGACCTGGGTTCGGGCGCGGCGATTGAACCGTCGGCCATCAAGATCTATAAGCCGACCTGGGGCCTATTGACCAGCCTTAAATGCCAAGGATCCAACGACGGCTCCACCTGGACGACCCTGTATGAAAACACCAATACGGGCGATACGGGAAGCTCATTGCTCCAAT
>JBLNCG010000042.1:0-8860 GCA_050260475.1 Bacillota bacterium | reverse complement strand
TTAACGTCATAAACAGTATGTGCCGTTTTTCGATAAAACTTCATCGTCATCACCTGAGTTAAGTTTACTCAAGTCTTCGACTGAAGTCGAGGGGTTTCCTCCCAGATATGGACACTAAACCAGCTTGATTTCCGTTTCTTCCCTGGGATCCCTGGCCATCAAACCTTTTACAGCCTCCACGGGCTTTTTGCCTTCATACAGGACCTGGTAAACCTGAGTTGTAATCGGCATTTCCACGCCGTTGCGCCCGGCCAGCAGATAAGCTGCCTTGGTGGTATAATATCCTTCGACAATCATACGGGTGGAATTTATCACCGTAAGAGGATTTTTCCCTTTGCCTATTTCCTGGCCGGCCCAAAGGTTCCGGCTGTGATTGCTGGTGGCGGTCCCTATCAAATCGCCCATCCCGGCCAGTCCGGCGAAAGTCAACGGATTCGCGCCCATGCCCACCCCCAGCCTGGTGATCTCCGCCAGGCCCCTGGTGAGCAGGGCGGCCTTGGTATTGTCCCCGAAGCCCAATCCGTCGGAGATCCCCGCAGCTATGGTGATTACGTTTTTCAAGCTTCCCGCCAATTCAACCCCGATGACGTCTTTATTCGTATAAACCCTGAAACGATCGGACATGAGGAGTTCCTGAACCAGGCATGCATCTCTGTTTTCCCCGGCGACCACGCTTACCGTGGGAATTCCCCTGCTTACTTCCTCCGCATGATTCGGACCCGAAATACAGACAATACGCCCCGGCGCTCCGGCACCCAGTTCCTCCCCGACCACTTCGGACAGCCGCTTCAGGGAAGCGACCTCAAGCCCCTTGGACGCGATGACGAAAAGGGCTTCCGGGTTGCAGCAAGGCCGTATTTTACGCATGATATCCCTGACGTGCTGGGCGGGAAGAGCCAGAATAATCATCTCCTTCCCCCTGACGGCTTCCGCCAGAGAATTGGTCGCCCTGATGTTCCCCGGGAGTTTTACGCCGGATAGATAAAGGGAATTGGCGCGGTTTCCATTGATTTCCAGAGCCACTTCCGGTTCGAAGCACCATAAATCCACCCTGTCCAGCTTGCCCGAAAGCAGCATGGACAAAGTCGTTCCCCAGCCCCCGCCGCCGATAATCGCCACGTTATGCATCCTGTTTATCATTTCCTCCGATGTGTTTTTTTCTGAAACAGTTTTCCTCGCCCCGAAGAAGCCGCCGGATATTGCCTTTATGCCGCCAGATCGCCATGGCTGCCAAGGCTGTCCCCATGACCGTCAGCTTGGCATCGTGATAAAGAAAGTATCCCGCCGCCGGTAGGGCCAGAGCCGCACATATGGAGCCGAGAGAGACGTACCCGGTAACGAAGATAATCGCCGCCCAAAACGGGATGAGGAAAGGCAGCGCCAAAGGCATTGCCTTCAAAATCACCCCGCATGTGGTGGAAATGCCTTTTCCCCCTTCGCCTTTAAGAAAAATCGAATAATTATGCCCGAGCACCGCCGCAAAACCTGCGGCAATCATGCCCCAGTCCCCCGCCAGGCTTTCTCCGATCCAGGCCCCGAGATAGCCCTTCAATGCATCTCCTATAAAAACCGACAGCCCCTGCAGCTTCCCCACGGTCCGAAAAACATTGGTGGCCCCGATATTGCCGCTGCCTTTTTTCCTAATGTCCACGCCGGTGATTTTGGCGACGATCAATCCCACGGCAACGGATCCCAGCAAATATCCCGCCGGTATCGCCAAAAAGAGCAATCCTGCCTGTCTGAACAAGAACAATCCCTCCTTGTTGAATCAATCGGTCATATTTCAATCGCCGATTCTTTTATTTTGAGGCTCTCAACACAATGCGCAGCGGGGAGCCCTGAAAGCCGAAGGCGCCGCGGATTTTATTCTCCAGGTACCTTTCATAGGAAAAATGCAGCAGATTGGTTTGATTCACATAAAGAAGAATCACCGGCGGAGCCGTCTGCGATTGGACGGCATGGTAAACATGCAGTTTCCTCCCGTGGAAGGAAGGGGGCTCGTGCCTGAGGACGGCCTCCTGGATGGCTTCATTCAATTTGGAAGTGGGTATGCGTTTACGGTACTGGCTCCCTACAAAATCGATCATCTCCCACAGTTTGTGCACGTTGTATCCTGTCTTTGCGGAAATGCGGACTACGGGAACGTAATCCAAAAAGGCCATCGCGGCGCGAAGCGCTTGATCCGGTCCGCCTTCAGGGAGGGATTCGGCCAGATCCCCCTTGTTGAGCACGAGGATTTGAGCCTTGCCGGCTTCATGGACATAGCCGGCGATGCGCTGATCCTGTTCGCTGAAGGGTTCGACGCCGTCCATGACCATGAGCGCAAGATGCGACCGGTCGATAGCGCGCAAAGCCCTTACCACTCCGTAATGTTCGACGCCGGTATCCACCTTTGATCTGCGGCGGATCCCGGCTGTGTCTACAAAAAGGTACCGACGGCCCTGATGGGTAAGATGCGTGTCGATGGCATCCCTGGTAGTGCCGGGGGTATCGCTTACGATCACTCTTTCTTCGCCTAAAATAGCATTTAACAGGGAGGATTTCCCCACATTGGGCCTGCCGACAATGGCGATTTTTAAAATATCCCCGGCCGTTTCCTCTGCCGCCTGCCGCTTATTAAAATGCGCCGTCACCCGATCCAACAAGTCCCCTATGTTCAATCCGTGTTCCGCGGAAACCGGCAGCGGTTCCCCCATGCCCAGCCGGTAAAATTCTTCTACGCTCAAATCCTTCTCGGCTTTATTGACCGCCAGCACCACCGGTTTTCCGGCTTTCCTTAGGAAATCCGCCAGGTCGAAATCCCCCGGCTGCAAACCCGTCCGACCGTCAACCAAAAAAATGATCGCTTCGGCTTCCTCCACCGCAGCCAAACATTGCTGTAACGCGGCCTTGAGCAACCGATCCCGCTCATCGGTGAAACCGCCGGTGTCTACAAGAATAAAGGCATGGTCGAGCCAGGAGCATTCGGCATAATTCCTGTCCCGTGTAACGTGGGGCAGGTTGTCCACGATGGCCTTTCTTTCACCGAGCAGACGGTTGAACAGGGTGGATTTGCCTACATTCGGCCGCCCCACGATGGCTACAATCGGCTTTGTCATGCTATCTCCTTGTCGACCTCATGCTGTCTCCTTGTTGACCCCGAAAAAACTTGGTACTGCTGTTTTTAAGAATGATCGTAAAGATATTCCAACCGTTCTTTAAAACGGGCGGATCCGGTTCATCGCCCGGTCAGCGTCCTGACCGCCGTTACCAGCCCTTCGGCGCAGGCGGGGACAGCGATTGCATTTACTTCAATATAACGGCGCACTTCTTCCAGCGGCATGTCATCCAAAAAAACGCCTTTTCCCGCCCGTAACATCACCTCGGGGATCAGGACGCAATCCCCCAGCCGCCGTCCTTTCAATCCTCGGCAAAGGTCTGATCCCGTTAAAAGACCAGTTACTGTTACCTCCGGCCCAAAAAAACGGTTCTCCACCACATGTACGTCCACCTCCAGACCGGATATTTTCCTCAGCCTCTCCAGTATGGGAGGCCATATATCCCGGGTGGAAACGCCCGTGGCGATGGATAACCTTAGCGGTTTATTAAGTCGCCTGGGCAACCTCACGGCATGCCGCCGGAAATCATCCAGAAAGGCCCGGAGCATCCCAACCCCGTTTGTTAGCTGGAGATAATCCTCATAGTAACCTCTCTCCGGAAAAGGGCAGCCTGCTTTCAAGTAAATTTCGTCCGCCAGATAGACCAGGCCGGAACCGTATTTTTTCCGGCATGCCCTGTGCACGCGTTTTCCCCATAATATTATAGATAAAGCCTCATCTTTTGTCAAAGGACGAAGCGGGGCCAGGCCCGTCCGATATTTAGTCAAGCCTACCGGCACCACCGCCACGGATTGCACCGCAGGCCAAAGGGCAACTAGCTCATCCACGGTGTGTTCCAAAACCCGGCCGTCGTTAATGCCGGGGCAGACTACAATCTGGGCGTGGATTTGGATCCCGATGCCGCGCAGCCTTTCCAATTGGGGCATGATGGGCGCCGGAGATTTCAATCCCAACAACCGCCCCCTTATATGGGGATCCGTAGCGTGTACGGAAATATATAAGGGGCTCAGCCGTAAAAGATCGATCCTCTCCCAGTCCGCTTCGGTCCAATTGCCGGTGGTTATGTAAGCGCCCTGCAGAAAAGACAGCCTGTAATCGTCGTCTTTTACCTTTAAACTGTCCCGCGCAGAGCAAGGCATCTGATCTACAAAACAGAAAAGGCATCTGGCGCGGCACAGTTTTATCCCATCAAAAACCGCCCGGGAAAAATTCAATCCAACGGAATCCCACGGATCTTTTCGAAAGGAATATCTGCCGATTCCGCCCGATTTCTTCATGACCTCCAAAGTGACCCGCCTGCAGGTTGTCCACAGGCAAAAGTCGATTAAATCCCGGGGGGACTTACCATTTACCGTAAGAAGGCGATCTCCGGGTTCAATCCCCGAACGCATGGCCGGCGAATCGGGTTCTACATTGTCGATGATTATTTCATAACTCAAATTGAACCGCCCGTAAACTTTTTACACAAATAATCAACCATTCTACTTTTTTTTGCCAATTCCTTTTCCGATCCCGCCTCCTGCTCTTGAACGCTGATTTTCAGGTTTGTCCGCCCCTTCATATTTTCCCCGTGAAAAAAAGCAGCGCCAGGTTGATCAATCCCAACCTGAATAAAATAATGCGGTACGGCCTTTTGACCTCTTTCCAGGCAAAAAGGATATATGCCCATCTTTTAGGGTAGAAGAATAAAAGGGGCAGCAGGCAGAGGAGAGGACCGCTGGCCCCAGCCATTTTAGCAATCCACGGAATGCCGTAATCCGCCTGGGTATAACCGAGCACGCCTCCCAAAACCACCCTGGTGAGGATCCCCCCCACAGAGAGGGAAAATACGATTCTAACCGACTCCAAGATAAAAATCCCCAAAATGGTGGGAAGCCAGTACCGGGGATTAAAAATAACAAGAGTGAGCAAAACACCTCCCCAATCCACCTGCACCATGCAGACACCCCCCGGAATTCTTCCGGAATTCCATTTATATTTTGGCGTAAAAATGCGGTTTTTAATCATCTTCTTCTTATACCTCTTGGGAGAGCGCTTTTATGAAAGCATTTTTCTCCAAGAGGCCGCATAAAAAAAACAATCCGGGAAAAAATAAACGGGAAAAATGTTCCGGAGGTTATCAAGATGGAATGGTCACGCCTACTCATAAGGTTCCTTATTTCCGCGCTGGTTCTCTATTTTATCGGCTATCTTGTGGCGGGTTTCAGCGTGCTCACTATCCCGGCGGTGTTGCTGCTCGCTCTGGCGATCTCCTTTTTAGCTTATGTGGTGGAGCTGGTCATCACCCACCCCATCTCCAATTATACTCATGCCGTGATCTCCTTTATCATCTCTTTTTTAACCCTGGTCGCAGCCAGGTATATAATCAGCGGAGCGGCGATCACGATTTTCGGATCTCTGACGGTAGCCCTCATCATCGGGCTTGTTGATCTCTTTGTGCCGGAAAAAGAGGAAAAACGGGAAAAATTTTAAAAAACAATGGGAGCTGAAGATCAATCCGCATCCCGCCGGGAAATGATTGTTTTCCCTGCAACGACCCGGGTAAATCCCGGATTTTTTTTAGAGGTAATTGCGTTGTTGCCTTAATTCAAGGTCTTGCCACTAAATATAGTGTATGGCTACCATTAGGCGATATTTAGTGGCAAGACGTAAAATTATCATAACAACGCAAATTGCCCTTTTAGGAAAATTTCACCGTCTAAGGAGGAAAATCATTTGGACCCCTGGCGCGCTTTCAAGGGAAGCGTTTGGAAGAAGCGCATGGACGTATCTGATTTTATACGGGAAAACTACCGGCCCTATTACGAAAGAGGAGATTTTTTGGCCGGAGCCACCGGGCGTACGCAAAAACTCTGGGCAAAATGCCAGAATTTAATGGAAAGGGAGCGGAAAGCGGGCGGGGTCCTTGAGATCGACACCAGGCATGTGGCGGGTATGACCGCCTGGCAGCCGGGCTACATTGATCGGGAAAATGAAGTGATCGTGGGGCTACAAACGGATAAACCGCTGAAAAGAATGGTCAACCCCTGGGGCGGATGGCGCATGGTGGAGGCAGCCTGCAGGGCAAGGGGGATCGAACCTGATGAAAACATGGCGAAGATCTTCACCCGGTATCGCCGCACCCAGAATGAAGCCATCTTCCGCATCTATACCCCCGCCATGCGGCAGGCCCGGAAACTGGGCATCATCACCGGCCTTCCCGACGCTTATGGGCGGGGTAGGCTGATCGGAGATTACCGCAGGGTCCCGCTTTACGGAATTTCTTTTTTGGTGGAAGGAAAAAAGCGGGATCTGTATTCCCTGGACAATGTGGATGACACCGCCATCCATCTCCGGGAGGATATCGCGGACCAGGTCCGCGCCCTCGAACGCCTGATGGAGCTCGGAAATTCCTATGGATTCGATCTTTCCCGCCCGGCGGCAAACGCCCGTGAAGCCATACAATGGCTTTATATGTCATACCTCGGCGCGGCCAAGGAACAAAACGGCGCGGCCATGTCTTTCGGACACAACAGCCCCTTTATTGACATTTACATCGAAAGAGATATCTCCGAGGGGACACTGGACGAACCCGGAGCCCAGGAACTGATGGATCATCTGGTAATCAAGCTGCGCCTGATCAGGCACCTCCGCACCCCCGAATATGACGAACTTTTCGCCGGGGATCCGGTATGGATCACCGAATCCCTCGGCGGCATGGCGGAGGACGGCAGGCCGCTGACGACGAAAACCGACTACCGCTGGCTGCAAACCTTGCGAAACCTCGGCCCGTCCCCCGAGCCCAATCTGACCGTTCTTTGGAGTCCGCACCTTCCGGAACCCTTCCGCATGTTTACCGCGGAATTGGCCATTGAAACATCCGCGCTGCAGTTTGAAAACGACGAATTGATGCGGCCGATCTTCGGCGACGACTACGCCATATCCTGCTGCGTTTCCGCGACCCGCCTGGGGCGCGACATGCAGTTTTTCGGCGCCAGAGTCAACCTGGCCAAAGCCCTTCTTCTGGCAATCAACGCCGGCAGGGATGAGCGGACCGGGGACAAAGTGCTGGAAGTCCCCGCGCTGGAAGGGGAATATCTGGAATGGGACAAAGTCTGGAACAATTATGAGAAAGTGCTTTCCTGGCTCTCCGTCTTATACAGCCGCACCATGAACTGCATCCATTACATGCATGATCAGTATAACTATGAGCGGCTCCAGATGGCGCTGATCGATTCCAATCCCCGCCGGCACATGGCATTCGGAGTTGCGGGGCTTTCCGTGGCGGCCGACTCCTTGAGCGCGATCCGTTACGGTCACGTGAAAGCCGTGCGCGATAAGGCCGGCATTGCCGCCGAATTTATCGCGGAAAATGATTTCCCCTGTTTCGGAAATGATGACGACCGGGTGGACGGAATCGCTGTGCGCATTCTGCGCTTTTTCCACGACTCCCTGTCCGGACAGCCCATTTATAGGAATGCCGTCCCCACGCTTTCCGTGCTTACCATCACTTCCAACGTGGTATACGGGAAAAAAACCGGCCCCACTCCGGACGGCCGGAAGGAAGGCAGGCCTTTTGCGCCGGGGGCCAATCCCATGCACGGTCGGGAGCGCGAAGGCGTGGCGGCAGCCATGCGCTCAGTGGCGAAGCTGCCTTATGACGTTTGCCGGGACGGCATTTCCTATACTTTTTCCATCACGCCCCGGGCTTTAGGGGAAAATCCGGAAGAGCGGAAGGGGAATCTGGCCGGCCTGATCGACGGTTATTTCAATGCGCTGGGGCACCACATCAACGTCAACGTCTATAGCAGGGACATCCTGATCAGCGCCATGGAACATCCGGAACTGTATCCCAATCTGACCATCCGCGTCTCGGGTTATGCCGTACATTTCGCCCGCTTAAGCCGCGAGCAGCAGATGGAAGTGATTGAAAGGACGATATACGAACGGATTTGAACATGACAAAGGGCCGCATCCAATCCATCCAAAGCTTCAGCACCGTGGACGGCCCGGGGACACGCTGCGTGACGTTTCTGCAGGGGTGTCCGGCGGGATGCATCTTTTGCCACAATCCTGACGCCTGGGATTTCGCGTCCGGGAAAGAAACCGGTGTGGAAGAACTGCTACGAAGGCTGGAAAGATTCCGCCCTTTCCTGCGCTCCCCGGGATTGACCGTCAGCGGCGGGGAGCCGTTGGTCCAGCCGGAGTTCACGTTTAATTTACTTATAAGCGCCCGAAAAAAGGGCTGGCATACGGCGCTGGATAGTTCTGGATGGGGGCCAGGGGAGGTATTCGCGAAAATAGCGGGAATCGCCGATCTGGTCATGCTTTCCATCAAGCACCCCCTGGACCCCGGCAAATTATCCCGCTTTAAACCGGAGCAGCTCAAAGAAATCCTTGGGCAACTGAAGCGCCTGCCTGTCCCCTTATGGCTGCGCTATGTGCTGATCCCGGGCTGGAGCGACGAACCGGAAGCCCTGCGGGCTTTGGGGAAAATAGCCGCCGGCCTTCCCCGTCTGGAAAAAATCGAAATCCTCCCCTACCACAGCCTCGCCCGGTGCAAATGGCAAAAACTCGGCTGGGACAGCCCGTTGTTTTATGAGAAAAATTTAACGGCCACCGAGGAAGAGATACGCAGAGCGGAGGAGATGGCGGGGGTTAAGTAGGGCTTCCTGAAAAAGTTTAAAGCTTCAACTATTGGCCAAGGCTGGCCTCAAAATCCTTCGATACACCGAAAAAAGCACTTTGAAAAAATGGGACAAAAGAACCCGGAGCCGGTGCTC
>JBLNCG010000041.1:0-20213 GCA_050260475.1 Bacillota bacterium | reverse complement strand
GCACCGGCTCCGGGTTCTTTTGTCCCATTTTTTCAAAGTGCTTTTTTCGGTGTATCGAAGGATTTTGAGGCCAGCCTTGGCCAATAGTTGAAGCTTTAAACTTTTTCAGGAAGCCCTAATTCTTTCCATCCAGGTTTTACTTATGGTTACTCAACTTTCGCATGTCGATTTAGCCCGGCAGCAAAGTTGCGGGACAAGAGCAGGCGATCCTTCTTTTAACGATTTTTTCAAATTTAATATCCCTAAGAATATTGATTTTGCTGCATTAAAATCAAGATGCGAAAGTTGAGCGGTTACTGCTTGCTGTTTGCTGTTCACTGAAAACGGGGGTGTATTCCTTGAAAGTTCTTATCTTAAACTGCGGCGGTTCTTCGGTAAAGTGCAAGCTTTTCGAAATGCCGGAGGAAAAGGTGCTTGCCAAAGGCGCTGTAGAGCGCATCGGCAAGGATGATGCGGCGGTTGCATACAAAAAGGGATCCGAAGAGGTGCGCGAAATTTTCCCTATCCGCGATCACGGCGCGGCGCTGGAGGTTTTGATAAAATATATTCTGGGATCCTTCGGGAACAATGCGGTTGAGATAGTCGGCCACCGCATGGTTCATGGCGGTCGAGAGGTTACCGGATCTGTTTTAATAACTGAAAAAGTAAAAGAAACAGTCCGTACATATAGCGAATTGGCCCCTCTGCATAATCCGCCGAATTTGAGGGGAATCGAGGCTTGCGAAAAGCTTCTCCCGGGGCTTCCCCAGGTTGGGGTATTCGATACCGCGCTTCATACGGATCTGCCTGTTCATGCCTACACTTATGCCCTGCCTTACGAATTGTGCGATAAATACAGAATCAGGCGTTACGGATTCCACGGCATCGCTTTCAGATATATGGCGGAGAGAGCTTCGGCATTGTTTAAGCGAAGCCTTGCCGAAATGCGCCTGGTGCAATTGATGTTGGGCAGCGGCACTACCGCCAACGCCCTTTTTTACGGAAAATCCATCGATGTCAGTACCGGTTTGACTCCCACAGAAGGGCTGGTCCAGTCAACCCGCTGCGGCGATCTGGACCCTCTGGTGGTTACATATTTAATGCGCAAGGAGAATTTTTCTCCAGAGCAGATGGATAAAATATTATGCAACCAGTCGGGCTGGCTGGGAATCTCCGGAGTAAGCAACGATTTGCGCGAAGTGGAGGCGGCTGCATTTAGCGGCGACGGACAGGCGCGGGCAGCTCTGGAAACGTTTATTTACCGGACGAAAAAGTATATCGGAGCATATGCGGCGGCTATGGGCGGCGTAGATGCCGTCACCATCGCGGGCGGCGTAGGGGAGGGTTCGGCCCGGTTAAGGGCCGGTTTTTTGACGGGTTTGGAATTTTTGGGTCTTGTCCTGGATCCGGAAAGAAATGAAGGTTTGCGCGGAGAAGGGATTATCTCCGCAGACGGTTCAAAAGTTTCCGTAGCCGTGGTGGCTGCCGATGAAGAATTGGTTATTGCCAGGGACACCTGGGCGCTGGCGCGGAAATAGACACTTAGCCCATTCCATACAGATGACGCCGTATAGAAGAGGTGAACCCTATGAAAATAAATTTAAAATACGGCCAAAGAGGATTGATGGTGGATTTACCGGAAACCCCGGGTTTTGCCGGAGTCCTGGCTCCCAGGCGGGCTCCCGGGATTCCGGATCCTGACGCAAGGGTGCGGCAATCTCTGGCTGACCCCATCCTATCAGCTCCGCTTTTGAATCTCACTGCCGGGAAAAAGACGGCCTGCATCGTGGTGAGCGATAGCACCAGGCCTGTTCCCAACCGGGTGCTGCTTCCCCCGATTTTGAAAATACTGGAGGAAGGCGGTATAAGAAAGGAAAACATTGTTATACTTATCGCCACCGGCATCCACCGGCCCAACGAGGGTGCTGAATTGATCCATTTGATCGGCGGCGACATCGCTTCCGGCTACCGTGTGGAAAACCACCACTCCAAGAATACCGACGAGATGATCTATGTCGGAGAAATAGGAAACGGGATACCGGTTTACATCAATAAAACATATTACAGCGCGGATTTGAAAATCCTGACGGGTTTTATTGAACCGCACATGTGGGCGGGCTTTTCGGGAGGCCGCAAATCCATCCTGCCGGGGATTTCTTCCGTAAAAACCCTGGAATACTTACATGGGCCGGATGTCATCTCCCATGAAAAGACGGCCTACGGTGTCCTGGAGGGCAATCCCTTCCACGAAGCGGGGCTGGCCATTATGAAAAAGGCCGGGGCGGATTTTATTGTAAATGTGACTTTGAATGGGGACAAGGAGATCACCGGGGTTTTTGCCGGGGATCCGGTGAAAGCCCATTTGGAAGGGTGCCGGTTCCAGGCCGGGCGCTGCCTCCACAAGCTTGCAGAGCCCCTGGACTTTATCCTTACGACCAACGCCGGATCGCCTCTTGACTGCAACCTTTATCAGGCTACCAAAGGCATTACCGCGGCTGCGGACGGCCTTAAACCGGGCGGAACCATCCTTATAGCGGCGGCATGTCATGAAGGGCTAGGCAGTCCGGAATATCAGGATATTTTAAATCTGGTGGACACTCCTGAAAATTTTCTGCGGCGCCTTCGGAACAGGGAGTTTTTCATTCCGGATCAATGGTGCGCTCAGGAAACCTATCAGGTAATGCTCAAGAATCCGGTCTGGATTTATACCGAAGGCATACCTCGATCCGTACTTGAAAAGTATCATTTTAAATATGCGTCAGACGTGGAAAAAACCGCTGCCGAAATATTGCGGCAATTGGGTTCCAGCGCCCGCTGGGCGGTAATTCCGGACGGCCCGATGCTGATATTGCAGGTGGAGAATAACGGAATCCAGTGATCAGTTGTCATCAAGAATATCAGGATGAAATAAAATGGGAATTACGCAATTATTTATATAGTGGCTCAATTTTATCACTTATTTACCGGATTGGGTTAAAATGCCTTATCAAAGGAATTGGTTTCTGATTGCTGACAACTGATAGCGGTTGACGCCGTCAAACGCGCGAAAGCGGGGATCATCATGAGAATCATTGTTCCAATCAAGCAGGTGCCGGAGACAAGCAATGTGAAAATGGATCCGGAAAGCGGCACCATGATCCGCGAAGGGATTGAGAGCATTATCAATCCCCTGGATTTATACGCCATTGAGATCGCCATTCAACTTAAAGAAAAATATGGCGGAACAGTCACCGCCGTTTCCATGGGACCGATGAAAGCCGAGGAGGCTTTAAGGGAAGCCGTGGCCATGGGATGTGATGACGGGATGCTTTTGTCGAACAAAGCTTTTGCCGGTTCGGACACTTATGCGACTTCATATGCCCTGGCGCAGGCCGTAAAGAAAATGGGCAGTTTCGATTTGATCATCTGCGGCGAACGGGCGACCGACGGAGATACCGGCCAGGTGGGCCCGGGCATGGCGGCCTGGCTGGGTTTGCCGGTGGGTACTTATATCAGCGAGTTTATTGAAGCAAAAGGCCGGTCCATTCTGGTAAAACGCCTGGTGGAAGACGGTTACGAGACGCTGGATATAGAAATGCCGTGTCTACTGACAGTGGTAAAGGAAATAGCTTATCCCAGGCTTCCCACTTTGCGGGGGAAGCAACGGGCCAGGCAGATTGAAATCCCGGTCCGGGGTCCGGAGTACATCGGCGCTGATATGAATTTATTGGGTTTAAACGGCTCCCCCACCCGCGTGGTCAAGATCGAATCGCCTAAAATAGCAAGAGACGGTGAGATCAGGACGCCCAGGGAACAGGGGGAATTGGACGCCGCGGTGGATGGAATCATCAAATACCTGGAAAAAATTGAGGTGCTTTAAATGGAAGGTTATCAGGGAGTCTGGATTTTTGGGGAACAGAAAAACGGAGTTGTGCAAGCGGTTTCCTATGAACTGCTGGCCAGGGGACGGCAGCTCGCGGATCTGCGCCGGGTGCAGCTTACCGCCGTCATCCTGGGGAAAACCGTTTCCGAAGGAGTTCAGGAATTGGTGGAAAGAGGCGCCGACAGGGTGATTATCGTTGAAAACGAAGGTCTGAAGCATTTTTTGCCTGAACCTTATACCTCTGCCATGGCATATCTGGTTGAAAAATACAGGCCCGAGATTATCATTGCGGGCGCCACTTCCACCGGGAGGACGCTCATGCCGCTTTTGGCGGTCAAATGCCGTGCCGGACTTACCGCCGACTGCACGCAACTGGGCATCGAGGAAGGGACCGGGAACCTTTTGCAGAGCCGGCCGGCCATCGGCGGAAACATCATGGCCACCATCAAATCCCCCCGACACCGCCCGCAGATGGCCACAGTGCGCCCCCGTTCGATGAAGCCCGCCCTCCGCGACAAAACCCGGAAAGGTGAGATAATACGCGAATTGGCGCCGGCCCATTGCATGGCATCCAGGATTAAGCGTATTGGTTTCCAGGAGTCCGCCGGGGAAAGTTCCAACCTCCAGGAAGCTGATGTAATTGTGGCCGGCGGCCGCGGCATGAAAAAAGCAGAAAATTTCAAGTTGATATATGATTTAGCCAAAGTATTGGACGGCGCGGTTGGGGCGACCCGGGACGCTGTTGATCGCGGCTGGGCCGCTTATCCGCAGCAGATCGGCTTGAGCGGTAAAACAGTGTCGCCCAAGGTTTATATTTGCGCCGGAATTTCCGGATCCATCCAGCACTTGGCCGGCATTAAAACGGCCGAGCATATTATCGCCATCAACACCAATCCCGAGGCGCAGATTTTTAAAGTTGCCAATTACGGCATCGTGGGGGATTTGTTTGAAATCCTGCCGGTCCTGACTGATAAAATTGCGATTAGGAAAAACATAAACGGATAATTGAGCAGTTTGCGTTGTTATGATAATTTTACGTCTTGCCACTACTAAATATCGATAGCCTAATGGTAGCTATACACTATATTTAGTGGCAGGACCTTGAATTAAGGTATTAATGCGATTGCGTTGATAATTGCAAATTGCGCTATCGATAATTTATCACTGATCATTGACTACTGGCCAAGGGTCATTGAAAAAGAGGGATTGCCATGCCGAAGTATCGTCATATCACACAGGCAGTCGTGGAGGAATTGAAAAAAATCGTTGGTGAACGATATGTCATTTACGGGGATACGGATCAGCTTGAACCCTTTTCCCACGATGAAGTGACGGAAAAGGAATACCACCATTTGCCCGATGTTGTGATAAGGCCGCGCACCGCGGATGAAATAGCCGCCGTCATGAAACTCGCCAACCGTGAAAAAATTCCCGTTACACCCAGGGGAGGGGGGAGCGGTCTTTCCGGAGGCGCGGTGCCTCTTTACGGCGGCATTGTCCTATGCCTGGATCGCATGAACTCCATTTTGGAAGTGGATGCGGACAATATGGTGGTTGTAGTGGAACCGGGCGTGGTTACCAACGAGATCGACGCGGCGGTGGCGGAACGCGGCCTTTTTTTCGCCGGATATCCCATGAGCCTGCAAAGTTGTTTTATCGGGGGCAATGTGGCGGAGAACGCCGGCGGCGGCAAAGCCGTAAAATACGGGGTGACCGGCAGGTACATTCTGGGCCTGGAAATGGTGACTCCCGAGGGAGAAATCGTACAGTTCGGCGGGAAACTGGTAAAGAATGTGACGGGTTATGACATGATCGGGCTGCTAGTGGGTTCGGAAGGAACCCTGGGAATTTTTACAAAAATCATTATCAAGCTCCTGCCTCGCCCCACCAAGGTCGTGGATCTCCTGGTACTGTTCAGGGATGCGGATACTGCCATCAAGATGGTTCCGATTATTATGACCAAAGCCAGGATCATACCCACAGCCATCGAATTTATGGATAAACTCTCCGCCCATACCTCCTGCCAGTATCTGAACGAGAGAATACCGTATGAAAACGCCGGGGCGATGCTGCTGATCGAGGTGGACGGCAACAGTTCGTCCCAATTGCGTGAGGATTACGAGGCCATAGGCGAATTGTGCCTTGCCCATGAAGCCATTGAGGTCTATGTGGCGGACAATGCCACCACCCAGGAACGCATCTGGAGCGTCCGGCGTAATATCGCAGAATCCTTTATGGTGGTGAGCCCGCACCAAAGTCTGGAAGACATCACGGTGCCGGTAGCGGACATACCCCGCATCCTGCCTGCAATCGACAGGATATCGAAAAAATTTGACATCCCTATGCCCTGCTACGGGCATGCGGGAGACGGCAACCTTCATGTCACGCCTGTTAAAAATCCCTCCCACACCTTCAAGCAGTGGCATGAGATGCTTCCTGCGGTCCTGGAGGAGCTTTACCAGGCGACCAAAGAACTGGGCGGGGTAATCAGCGGGGAGCACGGGATAGGTCACAAACGCAAGAAATATCTGAAATATTCCGTAAGCGACGCTTCAGCGGATTTGATGAAACGAATCAAGAAAGTTTTTGATCCCAACAGGATTCTGAATCCCGGTAAAATTTTCGATCCGTGAAAGTCGGCTTCATTGAGCAATTTGCGTTGTTATGATAATTTTATGTCTTGCCGCTAAACATCGATAGCCTATGATAGCCATACACTATATTTAGTGGCAAGACCTTGAATTAAGGTTAACAACGCAATTGCCTTTGATATTTTTGGGGGAGTTGACATGCCCGGGCAAAAAATGTTATAAAATATATTGTAATATTTTTTTAACCCATAATTTACATATATTACGAACAACATTGTCAGTTAGCTGCAAAAATATGACTTTGATCACATTACAAGGAAAAATGACGCTGATATAATAATATAGATATGTGTTATGAGATTCCCGGCATAAAGGTGGAATAATGCTGTTGAATTGCGGATTAGCCGCAACTTTCGGCAGAATTTTGCAAACTTGCCATCCATTTTATTTTTAAGCATTTATGAAGGTTATTTTACAACCGCGTTGAAAATGATTAAATAGATTTTTACCGTTTCGGATAAAAAGAAATCCTTATAACCGCCGGGCGATACGATTTTTATATTGCATTAAAACAGTTCCTTCCGGGGAACAAGGGATATAAATCATATATAAGGAGCATCGGAATATGAAAAAAATCATTTTTTTAATCATCCTCGCCTTTCTGCTTTTACACGTGCCATGCTTCATCCCGGTTAAAGCGGCTCTCGAGGATGATTCAACCTTTATGTTCGACCAGATCAATCGTAAAAGCAGCTATGAGTTATATCAGGTTAAATACAGCAATATGCCCAGATTCGAGGGGGAAATCGTGATCCCCGCAGTGAACGCCACTGGTTCGCCGGATGCCAAAGCCGCCGTATTGAATGGATTCCCAGGCGCAAGAGGCGCCGTCCTCCAATGCGGGGATGAAGGATATGTGGAATGGCAAGTTACCGTGCCGAAGACCGGTCTATACAATATGTCGGTAAGGTATTTTCCCATCGAAGGCCGGAGTTCCAGCATTGAGAGGGAACTCTGGATCGACGGAGCCAGGCCTTTCTCCGAGACAAGGGCGATCGTTTTCCCGCGGGTCTGGGAAGACAAGACGGAGATTCGGAAAGACAACAGGAATAACGACATTATGCCCACCCAGATCGAGCGCCCCACTTGGTGTGAAACCGTGGTCTCGGACCCGGACGGTTTATACAAGGAACCTTTTGAATTTTATCTCACCCAGGGCGCCCACCGGATCAGGTTCATCGCCAGCAGGGAACCCATGGTTATAGATTACATAAAATTATTTCAATATAAACAACCCCGCCCCTACCAGGAAATCCTCGATGAATACAGACAAAAAAACTACATTGAAACAAAAGGCCACCTGATCAAGATACAAGCCGAAAAACCGTTCCAAAAAAGCGAACCCACTCTCCATCCCACTTATGACAAGCTCAATCCGGCCAGCGAGCCTTCGGATCCGGCCAAATTAAGATATAACACCATCGGCGGCCAGAATTGGAACAGAAACGGCCAGTGGATCAACTGGAAAATCCAGGTTCCGGCAAACGGCCTGTATAAGCTGGGAATAAAATTCCGTCAGGATTTGGTGCTTGGTATTCCGGTCACCAGATCCATCGCCATAGACGGAAAAATTCCTTTTAAAGAAGTGGAACGGATTGACTTCGGATACGATACTAATTGGCAATTGAAGACAGTGGGAGCGGATAAGGATCATCCATATCTCTTTTACCTGGAAAAAGGTGAACATACCATTAAAATGGAAGCAAAACTGGGAGACATATCCGGGCCGTTAAGGATGGTGCGCCAATCTTCCGTGGAGCTGACCCAGTTATATACAAATATAATCATGATCACCGGCGTTTATCCGGATCCGAACAAAACCGGCAGCGATTATGAACTGACGAAAAGGCTTCCGCGAATGGTCACCACCTTGAAGGAAAACGGCAAAATCATCCGTGATCAGGTCGGGACCATCAGTAAAATCACCGGAAGGAAAGCGAGCACCGCCCGCACTTTGGAAAGGGTGGCCATGCAGCTTGAAGATATGGCCAAAGATACGGATTCCATACCCAGGCGCCTGAACGATTTTGTTAATAGCCTTAATGATCTGGCCGGGTGGGTGCTGGTGACCACGGAACAACCTCTGGAACTTGATTATCTCGTTCTTGCATCCACGGATCAACGATTTCCCAACCCTAACGCCTCCTTTTTTAGGCAGGCTTTGTTTTCGATCCAATCCTTCATTTCATCGTTCACCGAAGACTATTCCAACGTCGGCAATGTTTATGAAGACAGAGGGAAAAACAGGGCCCTCCGGGTCTGGGTGATGATGGGAAGAGACCAGGCCGACTGCCTGAAAGCCCTGATCGATGAGGAATTTACCGTTGATACCGGAGTACCCGTGAATATCAACATCATCCCCCCGCCGCGCGGGACGCAGGTAAGCCTCGGAACCCTACAAAGCGAAAACTCGTTGCTTTTCGCCACTTCCTTGAAGCAATCACCTGATGTGGCGCTGAATGTATCCAGAACGCTGCCCGTGGATTACGGCATCAGGGGCGCCCTGCAGGATTTAAGCCGGTTGAAGGGATTTAATGAAGTCAAGAAGCGCTTTATGCCCAGCGCCTTCAATCCGTACCAATTCCGGGGAAAAGTTTACGGATTGCCTGAAACCCAAGGTTTCCCGGTCTTTTTCTACCGCAAGGACATTTTTTCCGTACTTGGATTGAAAGTCCCCAACACCTGGGATGAACTATACAAGGTGGTAGCCGCCCTTCAAAACAAGAATCTGCAATTCGGAGCCGGATTATTATACGGCGGTTTTAACTTCAGCTTTACCAGTTCGTCATCGGATGCGGTATTTGACATTTTCAACGCTTTTCTGCTCCAGACGGGCGGCGATTATTATGTGAAGGACGGCGCCCGTTCCGCCCTGGACCAAACCAGTGCAGTGGAAGCCTTTAAGAAATGGACAGAATTATATACAAATTATGGATTGCCGCTCTATTACAGCTTTTATCAACGTTTCAGAACCGGAGAAATGCCCGCCGGCATTATGGATTACACTACATGCGACTTGCTGGCCGTAGCGGCTCCTGAACTTAAAGGGATATGGGGTATCGCGCCCATCCCCGGCACGCTAAAGCCTACTGGGGAAATCGATCGTTCTGTCAGCGGAAACGGCACCGCGTCCGTTATGTTCAAGGAAACCGACATGCCGCTGCAATCCTGGCAATTCCTTCAATGGTGGACCAGCGCGCAAACGCAATATAAGTATGGGCGGGCATTGGAAGCGTTGCGCGGGGCCGCTGCCAGGTATAATTCCGCCAATGTGGAGGCAGTCGCCTACCTGCCCTGGCCTTCCAAGGACTATAAGGTCTTGATGGAACAATGGAAGCATGTAAAAGAATTTCCGGTGGTGCCCGGCAGTTATTATACCGTCAGATACGTGAACAATGCCTTCATCGAAGTGGTTGTGAACGGTGAGCCGCCGCGGGAAGCCATGACCAGAAACATCAAGGAGATCGACAAGGAACTCAAGAAAAAACGCGAAGAATTCGGGATCATAGATTAAGGAGTGAGGATAATGCCGGATGCTAGGATTGTTGTCAAGCGAAAAATCCTGAAAGAGGATACCAAACCGAAAACCGCATGGGAAATATTATTGGCGGATATAAAGAGAAATAAATGGTCTTATTACCTGATGCTGCCGTATATGCTTCTTTTTACGCTTTTTATAATTATTCCGGTAATTTTATCCATATATTTGAGTTTTACATATTACAATATCATCGAAGCGCCTAAAATGATAGGCTGGTCGAATTACAAGATGCTGTTTCTGAACGATCCGGTATGGCTGATAGCCCTGAAGAACACCTTTATCTTCGCTTTAATCACCGGTCCGCTCAGTTATATTTCCTGCCTTCTTTTTGCCTGGACCATCAATGAGCTGAAACCGAAATTGAGATCCATAGCCACGCTGTTGTTTTATGCTCCCTCCATATCCGGCGGCGCTTTTATGATATGGACTTTTATTTTTTCCGGCGACGTTTACGGCCTGGTCAACGGCTGGCTTATGGGAATGGGAATTTTAAAGGAGCCTAAAGTATGGTTGCAGGATCCGAAAATCAATTTATACATCATCATGCTGGTGCAGTTGTGGATGAGCCTCGGCACGAGTTTTCTGGCTTTTATCGCCGGGTTGCAAAGCATCGACCAGTCGCTGTACGAAGCCGGCGCCATTGACGGAATTAAAAACCGCTGGCAGGAGCTATATTATATTACTTTGCCTTCCATGAAGCCGCAGTTGATTTTCGGGGCCATTATGCAGGTGACCATGGTATTTGCTGCCAGCGACATTTGCCTGGCGCTGGCCGGATTCCCCAGCCCGCTTTATTCCGCCCATACAATTGTGCTGCATATGATGGATTACGGCAATATACGTTATGACATGGGTTACGCCTCGTCAATCGCGGTGATCCTTTTTGCTATCACCGTTTTTATCGGGCAGACTGTACGCCGTTATATTAAAGTCGATTAGCGCAGTCAATAAGCAGAAAGATAGGGGAGATATGCATGGTTGTGAGATTTTACCGCTCCAAATGGGGAACCGCCTCCATAATCATTCTGTTGGTTTTACTTGCCATGTTTATGGCGCTCCCGCTGATTTATACAGTGGTGACGGCTTTTAAACCCATTGATGAGCTGTTCCTGTTTCCGCCGCGTTTTTATGTCATGCGCCCCACGCTTAAAAACTTTAATGATCTTTTTTCCGCGATGGGGCAGTCTTTCGTGCCGTTTACCAGATACCTGTTCAACAGCATTTTTGTCAGCATCGTAGGAACCATCGGCCACGTCGTATTTGCTTCCATGGCCGCTTATCCCCTGGCTAAGCATAGGTTTCCTGGCCATAAATGGATGTTCAATCTGATAATTATTGCTCTGATGTTCAATCCGTATGTCATGGGTATCCCCCGGTTTATCGTATTATCCAAGCTGGGCTGGCTGGATGATTATAAATCGATTATTTTTCCGTTGATGGCGGGCGCACTCGGCCTATATCTGATGCGGCAGTTTATGATCCAGATACCCGACAGCTACATCGAATCCGCCAGGATCGACGGCGCCAGCGAATCCAAGATTCTCTGGAGCATCGTCATGCCTATGGTTAAACCGGCATGGCTTACCTTGATCCTCCTGGCGTTCAGGGACTTTTGGCAGGACGGTTCCGCCGGTCTTTACATCCATTATGAAGCCATGAAAACTCTGCCTCTTACCATCGGTTACGTCACCACGGGCGGAATCATGAGGGCCGGGGCTGCGGCAGCTGCGGGATTGTTGACGATGCTGCCGCCGATTCTGATCTTTATATTAACGCAGAGCAATGTCATTGAGACCATGAAATCTTCAGGCATTACGGAATAAATAGTTCCATTATATACTAAGGCAGGTGACGCGGGTGCTGAAAACAAAAAATAGATTATTATCGGTATTGTTCATATTGATTTTCGCATCGAGTTTCTCCTATGCGATTGTCCCTTATGACAGCTATAATTATGATGAACCGCCCTACCCGACTATTTTACCGATCCCTTCCGCGCCGGGGTATATACCCGTTGATGAAATAGTGGCCAAGGATATGGGTTTTGATAAAATGACGGGCCCCGGGGATTTGTTTTTGGCTCCGGACGGCAGCTTTTATGTGGTGGACACCGGCAACAACAGAATCGTACATTTGGACGGCAATTTGAAGATGAAACGCATCGTGGATAAATTCATGAATGACGGAGTGGAGGACAGGTTCAACGCTCCCTTGGATGTGTTTGTCACGGAAGAAGGCGTTATGTATGTCGCGGACACGGAAAACAGAAGGGTTGTCATTTTGAATAAAAACGGGGAACTGTTGAGGCTATTCGGAAAACCCAACTCCAGCCTCGTGCAGAAGGATTATAAACCCCAAAAAATTGCGGTGGATAAGTCCGGAAAGATATATATCGTGGAAAACGGTGAAACGGACGGACTGCTTCAGGTGGATCAGGACGGCAGGTTTCTGGGCTATTTCGGCGCCAACAGAGCTCAAATCACGCTATTGGATCGGATATGGCGGCTGATTCTGACTAAAGAAATGAAAAAGCATTTGATCAGAGTGGTTTCTGCGGAAATCGCCAATATCGCCATAGACAATTCGGGTTTTATATATACCACTACCTGCAATGTTTATGATTATCACATCAAACGGTTGAACAGAAACGGCGTTGACATTATGAAGCATGAAGGCCTGGCCGGAACCCTGTACGGCGATTTTGTCAGGGATGTGAAGCCCCCCATGTTTTCCGATGTTTTTGTGGATGCGGACGGGAATTTTATGGCCCTGAACCAGTGGAGGGGCAGGATCTTCGTCTACAACAGCCTTGGCGATTTGCTCTTTATTTTTGGCGGCGCCGGTTCAGGAGATCAGAAGGGCATGTTTAAAGTCCCGGTAGCCTTGGTCCAAAAGGGCGATTATGTATATGTGCTGGATCAGGGAAAAGAATCTATCACCATCTTCAAAATCACCGACTTCGGCAAAGCGGTTATGAAAGCTAATAACCTGTATATAAACGGAAAATACAAAATATCCGCCGAGCCCTGGAGGGAAGTGCTTAAGAGGGATGCCAATTACGATCTGGCATATGCGGGGATCGGCAAGGCTTATTTCAAGGTGGAGAGATATGAGGACGCTTTGAAGAACTTCCGGCAGGGTTACTACCGGAGCGGATATTCAAGAGCTTTTTTGGAATACCGATCTGAACTCTTGGAGCGCAGTTTCGATAAAATAATGACCGTGATAATCATCGGCATCATCGGATTTATAGCGCTGCGGAAGTTAAAGAAGAAACCCGGTACTACTGCGGGTGTACAGGGGGAGTATTGAGATGGAAATACTTAGAACCGTATTATACGCTTTTTATATTATCATACATCCTTTCGACGGTTTCTGGGAATTGAAACACCATAAGAAGAACACCATGCAGGCGTCCTTCATCTTGCTGGCCATATTATCCTTTATTGCAGTGGTCAAGGTACAATGGACCAATTTTATGTTCAATTTTTTCCGGCCGGAGAGAATGAGCGTTGTTATCCAGGTTTTAAGCATCATTCTTCCCATCTGCATTTGGGTGGTTATCAACTGGAGTATCACCACGCTTATGGATGGAAAAGGGAAAATGAACCACATTTGGGTAACTACCATCTATTCCTTTTTCCCTATCATGGTTTTCGCCCTGCCCCAGATTCTCCTGAGTCATATTATTACGTTGGAGGAAGGGGTATTTTATTATTTCTTCGATACCGTGGGCATACTCTGGAGCGTCGGGCTGCTTTTAATAGGTATGATGAGTATTCATGATTATACCATGAGCAAATCCGTGGGTGTATCCATTCTGACAATCCTGAGCATTCTCGGCGCCTTGTTTTTATGCATGGTTTTTTTCAGCGCTGTACAGCAAATAGTCAGGTTTTTTGTTACGCTTTATGTGGAGCTAAAATTCAGGGTTTAGCGGGAAAGGTAGGGTTGATAAATGAGAAGAATGTTTTTATATCTTGCAATTTTCGCTGCCTGTTGCGGTATGCTAAATCCTACCGTTTTTGCGGCAAGCGATTTACCGGGCTATGAGATCGCGGCGGAAAACGCCGGATACCGCATGTATTTCAACCAGACAAACGCCGATGTGGTGGTGAAGAATAAGACAACCGGCGAAAAGTGGAGTTCCTTCCCGGCGGACTGGGAGAAGGATCCGGTTTCCATGGGATTCCTCAAGATGAAGCTGGCTTCGCAGATTATATTGGATACATTAAATCCGATGGAACAGACCACGGAAAGCGCCAACTCCTATGTCAACTGCGTCAGGCAAGGGAATTTCACCGGCGAGCCGATTCCGAATGGCATACGGATCAATTACGATTTCGTAGACATGGGGATAAAAATCTCCCTTGAATTTCAGCTTACCAAGGATGGATTTACTGCATGCGTGCCTATGAAATCCGTTAAGGATACCCCGGGCTACCGGATCACCAGAATATCCGTACTGCCGTTTTTGGGCGCCTCCACCTATTCGGATAAAGGGTATTTATTTATTCCCGACGGAAGCGGAAGCATTATTGATTTTAGCGACAACTTCAGTAAAAATTACCTTGAAGTGGTAAGACCGGTTTACGGGAGGGAAAAATCCACACCCATCAGGGAAAAACCCGGCCGGGATGAAATCTTCAGGCTTCCGGTTTTCGGAATCAAGAAGAACAATCAGGCGTTTATCGCGATTATCGAAAAGGGCGACGCCTGGTCTAATATCCATGCCGCGGTGAGCGGTTATGCATTCGGTTATTTCCGCGTCTTTTCCAGCTATACATATAAGGATGTCCACCAAATCGTGCTTTTCGAAGGCGGTATGAGGGACAGAAATAATGAACGGACTGAAAGCGAAAGGGAAAGGGCCTGGTTGTCCCCGGTCCGCATGGGCACAGACATTAAAATCAGCTATCACCTTTTAAGCGGCGCTGATGCCGATTATGCGGGTATGGCTGAAGTATACAGGAATTATATAATCAAAAAGTGGGGGATGAGAAAAAACACCTCCGGCGCCTTGAATTTCAACCTGACTTTGCTGGGTGGATACAAAATGCGCAAATTGGTTCTGGGCCTGCCTATGACAGTGGTGGAACCGCTTACTACTTTCCCGCAGTCGGTCCAGATTTTGAAAGCCTTAAAGGAACAAGGCGTAGATAAGATAAATCTTAAGTTTATGGGATTTAATGAAGGAGGTTATCGGGACAGGATAACCGACGCAATCAGGCCTGAAGGGGCGCTGGGCGGAGCAGGCGCGTTAAAGCGGCTTATCGATTATACCGTTCAGAATAAAATCGCGCTTTTTTTAAATGCGGAGTTACTGGAAGTCACTACAGCCGGAAACGGCTTTGCGTTGAACAGGGATGCGGCGCGCCAGGTGACCAACGCCATCGCCTTCCAATGGTACTGGAACATGTATGACCAGCGCAAAGCAGTACAACTGGGCAGATGGCAAATCATATCTCCGGCCAGACTGCTGGATTTTGCGACTGAATTCACAGCCAGCTTGAAAAAAAATAAACTTCAAAATATTGCCCTTGAATCCATCGGGGATATGCTGTATTCGGATTACCGCAACAAGCGGGTGATTCTCAGGGATAAAACCATTGATTACTGGCATAAAACTTTAAATTGGCTCTCCAAAGAAACATCAAGGACTATGGTCACAGGCGGCAGCGGTTATACTTTGCCGTATGTCACCGACATCGTAAATATACCTATGGAGAACAGTAATTTCGATATAGAAACCGAACCGGTGCCGTTTTTACAGATGGTTATCCATGGCTATATTCCGTATTCCGGGAATCCCGCCAACTTGAGCGATGATACACGCATCCATTTTTTAAGAATGCTGGAGTATGGCGCCCTTCCGCATTACCAGTGGATTTTTAAACCGTCCAGCGCCATGAGGTTGTCAAAAATGAATTATTTTTACAGCGGGCATTACAACGACTGGTTGACCGACGCGGTAAATGATTATAAAGTGACGCAGGATCTCTACAAGCATATTTACAATAAAAAGATGATCGGGCATGAAAGGATCGCTTCCGGGGTTTATAAGACCATCTATGAGAACGGCGTTGCCGTTTATGTAAATTACAACGAGCCCGAAGTCAATATTCCGAGCATTGGAAGTAATGCCGGGAATTTTCTTCTGAAAACTAAAGGTTATTACATCCAAAGGGGGGGGAATAGATGAAACAACCTGTTGCTAAAGCTGTTGCTGAAACCAACCCTATTAACAGGCTGACGGGCAATGTCAATACGCTGGGAATTATTTTACTGTCCCTGGGAATTCTTTTTCTCATCACCGGCGCAGTTATAATCCCGGTAACTGACTCTATCTGGAGTTCCGTGGTAAAAGCCTTCCTAACCTTTTCAGGAATCGTCTTGATCGTAATAGGAGTAAGAAAGTATAGCAAAAGGAAAACAGTGACCCTGGAAGGACGCAGATCAAGAGCGGGTAGGATTTTTGTTTATCCGTGGGTGATAGGATTTATATTCTTTGTACTCCGGCCTCTGGTTCAGTCCATCTGTTTTACTTTCAACAGCATGGAGATAACTGATACAGGTTTTTCCCTTTCCTGGAGAGGTTTTGATCATTACATGCGTGCTTTCACATCGGACGACAGGTTTCCGCGCTATGTACTGCAGGCCCTTTCCTCGGTATCCTTAGAACTGCCCCTGATTGTACTTTTCAGCCTGTTTATGGCGGTTTTATTGAACCAGAAATTCAAGGGCAGGGTGTTCATCAGGGGGGCTTTTTTCCTTCCTGTGGTAATTACATCCGGAGCTTTGGTGTATGTCCTGCAGGGAGATCTTGTCAATGGGCAGTTGACGGGGCAGGCCGCGTCCAGCGCGCTTCCCATGGTCTCCAATCTGGATTTCAGCAGGGTCCTTAATATTATATTCGCCAATATGACCTGGGTCAGACCGTTTATCGATGTGATGGACCGGGTTTATATAGTAATCTGGCGTTCCGGGGTGCAGATCCTGATTTTCCTTGCCGGGCTGCAGTCGATTTCCCCGGAACTGTATGAGAGCTCCGATGTGGAAGGCGCCACCGCCTGGGAAGCGTTTTGGAAGATCACTATACCCATGATTTCACCGATCATCGTGTTGAACGTGATATATACCGTAATTGATTCCTTTACGGACTGGAACAATCCGGTTTTGCGTTATATCATCAATGATGTGGCATTCGGGGGGCAGTTGGATTATTGTTACGCATCCGCATTGTCCTGGATTTACTTCGGTATTGTCCTGACCTTTTTGGGCATTATCCTGGCGGTATTATCAAGGAAGACGTTTTATATAAACGATTGACGAAAGGAGCATCTCGCAATGGATCTCCGTGGCTTTTTCAACAGACTGCGGGAAGACAAGGAAAATCAAAAATTCTTGCAAAAATTCGGCAAGGTTCATTTTTGGAGATATTTGGGGTGGCTCGTTTTCCGGGCGATCTTATTCACGGCTTTAATTTATGTGATGATCTATCCTTTGATTTACATCATCACCAGTAGTATCAAGCCCTTCCGCGATATGTTGGATCCGACCTGCATCTGGGTGGCGCGTCATCCTACGCTGTATAATTACAAACTGGCTTTCAGGGTGATGGACTATCTGAGAGCCTTGAAAAATTCCTGTTTTGTCTCATTTATTTGCGCCTTGATACAGGTCGCATCCTGTTCCGTAATCGGCTATGGGTTTGCGCGTTTCGAATTCAAGGAGAAAAAGTTTCTTTTCGGCCTTGTCATCCTAAGCATGATTGTTCCCGTGCAGACTATTCTGATTCCACAGTATTTGTATTTCGGACGATTTGACTTCTTTTACCTGTTGTCATTTATCAAGGGCGGTATAAACCTCGCCAACTTTGTATACTGGATATTCATAATGCCGGCGCTCTTCGGGCTGGGATTGCGGGGCGGGCTGTTCATATTCATCTTCAGGCAGTTTTTCCGCGGCATGCCCAAGGAACTGGAAGACTCTTCTTATATAGACGGTTGCGGGCCTTTTCATACATTCTGCCGAATCATGATACCCAATGCCATACCCGCTATTGTTACAGTATTTCTGTTTTCCTTTGTCTGGCATTGGAATGATGTCTTCGAGCCCACGATCTATTTGAATACCCCCGAGTCGTCGACTCTGGCCATGAAGCTGGTAAATCTTAGAACTCTGGTAACGCCGGCAGGATCCGTTAACGTCGATGTTCTCAGGTTGATACCGCCGCAAAATGCCGGTGTGATGCTGGTACTGGTGCCGATGCTGATTTTATACGCCATCGGACAAAGATATTTTGTAGAAAGCGTGGAGCGCTCCGGTATCGTGGGATAGTAATCTGTGCCGTTAAAAGAAAGAGTTTTTCCCGGTTTCCGGGGAAAACTCTTTTTTGAAAGAAAATATTATCTACCGGCATTTTATGGTGATGGATAAAATTATAGGGGGGAAGCTTATGAAATTCAAGAAAGCGTTACCCGCGTTAATGTTTGCCATTATTGCCGCGGCAGTGACAACCGGTAATATTTCCATAGCGGAAAGCGCGGAGCAGCCGTATGATCTCAAATTAACCCGGAAATACAAGGGGCAGACCCTTACCATCTGGCAGGGATGGGAGGACAAGGAGCAGGGGGAGACTGCAAACCGCAAAGGAACCCCGGAAAGCCGGAAGGAATTTGAAAATGCCACGGGAGTCAAAGTGAATGTAGTGGTTTTAACTGGTGAAAGCGCGGATCAAAAGAAAAAAACCATCACCGCCATTACGACGGGAAACGGACCGGATCTGGTCTGGTTCGGCCCGGATGAAAAACCCGCCTGGATTTTGAAAAAGCTGATTGTGCCGATTTCCAAGTATATCAATTTCAAGGACAAAGCTTTTTTGGCAGCTTGCGACATTCCCGCTCCCACCCTGGAATATTTTACCTGGAAAGGGCAGGTGTATGGGGTGAACGGCCCGGAATTTTGCGATCGGCTTTATTACAACAAATCGTTGTTCGAGGCTTATGGTTTGGAAGATCCCTGCAAGCTGTATAAGGAAGGAAAGTGGACCTGGGATAAATTCCTGGAACTGGCCAAGGCTCTGACTATGGATACGGACGGCAACGGCAAGATAGATCAGTGGGGCTATCAGTCATGGCTTTCGGATCAATGGTTTACCGCCAACGGCGTCCAGTTTGTGAAGAAAATCAAAAATAAATATGTTTTCGGCATGGAGGATGAGAAGGCTTATTATACTTTGCAATACATGTATGACATAGTATTCAAGCATAAAATCACCCCGAGGGTGTGGTGGGATCCCAGCCCGCAGGTGCAGTTTTACAAGGGTAAAGTGGCCATGGATTACTGGGGTTACTGGGAAATGGAAGAGATGAAAAAGCAGATGGGTAATAAGCTGGGAATCGTTCCGTTTCCCGCCGGTCCCGGACTTAAGGGCAGAAAGTCCGCGGATCGCTATCAATTGAATGGAATGGGCATTACGACCTGCTGTAAGAATCCGGAGCTAGCATCCATGTATATCCGTTGGATGAGGGTTCCTTCCCCGGCGGAGAGGGCTGAATTTGAAAAAAACATGATCAAATTATATGGAAGCAAGGAAGTATGGGATCTGGTTCAGGAAATGAATAAGAATTCTGTGGTTCCCAATTATTACGGATGGGGAAGATTGGGCCAGTTCATCGACACTATCAGATGGATTGAGAACCAGACACCCGCCCAGGCAGTTCAATCCATTAAAAAAATGGCCCAGTCGGAGATTGACAGTGTATTGGCGCTGAATTAAAAATGACTTTGGATAAAATGGTTTTTTTGGCAATAATACTATTGATCCGTATAAGCGTATGGTTTGTGTTTATAGAAAAGGGAAATCGGAATCAGCAGTTACTTCGCCTTGGCCAATTTAATTAAAACTCAACTTTCCCATGTCAATTTATTGATTTTGCTTTATTAAAATCAAGGTGTGAAAGTTGAGTCAAAAAAAGGGGGATTAATGAAATGCGCAGGTTTTCAAAGCCGTTGTTGAAGGCGTTATTCGCAGCGTCCGCGCTGATTGCCCTGGCAGCCGGTTCCGTAATTGTAAGCAGCGCAGCCAAACCCTATGAACTGAAATTGACCGATAAATACAAAGGAAAGAAAATCATAGTCTGGGTTCCCTGGGAAGAAACGGATGTCATGCTGAACG
>JBLNCG010000040.1:0-4744 GCA_050260475.1 Bacillota bacterium | reverse complement strand
ACCAGCTTGTAATCGACAGATGGGTGGATCAATCGCCTACGGAATGGAGCGGAACCATCAGCTTGACCGCGGGACAGAAATACGACATCAAGATGGAGTATTACGAGAACGGCGGCGGCGCAGTGGCGAAGCTCTCCTGGTCCTCCGCGAGCCAGGCCAAGGAGATCATTCCCCAGAGCCAGCTTTATCCGCCATCTGGCGCCACGCCCACCAATACTCCGACAAATACGCCTACCATAACGGCGACTCCCACCAATACTCCCACGCCGTCTCCTTCGGCTTCTTCCGGGAACGGCACGGGATTGGCGGGAGAATATTACGATAATATGGATTTCACCAACTTAAAAGTTACGCGCACCGACGCCACGGTGAATTTCGACTGGGGCAGCGGGGCTCCCGATCCTTCCATGGGCGCGGATCAGTTCAGCGTACGGTGGACGGGCCAGGTGCAGCCCAGATATTCGCAAACCTATACCTTCTATACCAACACCGATGACGGCGTGAGACTCTGGGTTAACAACCAATTGCTGATTGACAAATGGATCGACCAGGGGCCCACGGAATGGAGCGGCACTATTTCCTTGACCGCCGATGTAAAATACGACATCAAGATGGAGTATTACGAGAACGGCGGCGGCGCGGTGGCGAAGCTCTCCTGGTCATCGAGCAGCCAGGCCAAGGAGATCATCCCGCAGAGCCGGCTTTATCCGCCGACAGGAGGCGGGGCCGGAAACATACTCCGCCAGTATTGGACGGGGATAAGCGGAACACTGGTTTCCGATTTGACCGGCAATACCAATTATCCCGATAATCCCAGCGGTTCAAGCAATCCGACCAGTTTCGAGGCGCCCACGGATTGGGCCGATAACTATGGCACGCGCATGGTCGGATACGTCCATCCCGGCGTGAGCGGCACATACTATTTCTGGATTGCCAGCGATGACAGCAGCGAGTTGTGGCTATCCACCAGCGATAACCCGGCGGGCAAAGTGAAAATCGCCTATGTGGACGGCTGGACCAGTTCCCGGCAATGGACCAAATATACTTCGCAAGCATCCACGGGAATATCGCTTGCCGGCGGGCAGCGGTATTATATTGAAGCATTACAGAAAGAAGGGGGAGGCGGCGACAACCTGGCGGTGGCCTGGCAGGTTCCGGGAGGATCGCTGGAAGTAATTCCGGGGTCCTACCTGTCACCATATATACCCGGAACTGCGACGCCGACTCCGACGCCGAGCGCCACTCCGACCAATACTCCGACCAATACTCCAACCAATACGCCGACTCCCACCGTCTCCCCGACGCCTTCGGCGCTGCCGGGCACGGTGAATGCAATAAGGGTTGGCACCGCCGTGACGGTGGACGGCAATCTCAATGAAAGCGCATGGAACATCAACACCGCCGCATCCAAGGTAATCATAGGCACGCCTAACAACACCGTCACTTTCGGCGCATTATGGGATAGCGCCAACCTTTATGTGGGAGTGAGAGTGCTGGACGGCAGTCTGCAGAACGATTCCACCTATGCCTGGGAGGATGATTCCGTGGAGATTTATATAGACGGAAATCACAGCCACGGCACGAGCTATGACAGCTATGACCGGCAAATCGTAAAGGGATGGAACGATAGCTCCATCTGGATCCAGACCGGCGACACCACGGGCCTGTCCCACGCATGGGCCTCCATCTCCGGCGGTTATTCCGTGGAAGTGGCCGTTACCTGGAGCAGCCTTGCCGTTACCCCTTCCGCGGGCGCCACGATCGGATTCGACATCGGGAATAATGACGACGAGGACGGCGCGGATCGCGAAAGCCAGCTTATGTGGTGGGGAACCAACTATAACTGGACCGATACCTCGGGCTTCGGGGACTGTTATTTGGAGCCGTGACGGCTGATTTGATTTAAGTAGAGGCTGCCTTCAAAATAGGCAGCCTCAATATTCATATTTTAAAAAGGAGGTATCTATGGACGTGCGGCAGGTTTTCAGAAGATGTTTTTTGCCGGGATTGATTTTTATATTATTTTTTATGTTGTTTACCCATGGTTCGGCCATGGTGGGAACGGATTGGACCATGACATATAATTCCAAGGTCGGAGTGGAAATTTCCCACAAGCAGGAACTGGTTGTCTCCAACGGATATTGCTTTTGGGGGGCTAACTGGGCCTGGGCCGGTGAAACATTTCAGACCGGAACGGGTTCAATTACCGACCCAGGGGGTCTGACTTTTACCGGTTCCGTACCGGACCTGGGTTTGACCTTCAACGGCAATATTAAAAAAACGGCGGATAATCAACTTACTTATACTTATAATATGACGGCGGCGGAGGACCGGAGCCCCGTAATCGGCGGGGGCATGGAATTCAGCATTAAAAAAAGCGCTTATTCTTTTGACGCTACGCCGCCTGATCCGGTTTTATTACCGGATAAGACAGGCTGGCAATGGGAAGTGAGCCCCGGCATGTTTGTCAAAGCAGAATTTTCCCCTGTCATGGCGGATGTATATTTCGAGGTGGGCGATACGGGGCGGCCGCGGGCCTTTTTTATCAAGGACAGCATCACGGCAGGGAATTATTCCTGGACCATGCAAGTTACCCTTCCGTCAGGGGGAACCATTGTCCCTTCCCTGGATGAAAAATACGGACCGGAGGATACGCCGAACTGGTATACTTCCGGTCTGGATTTAAGCGATGCGCCGGTGGATTTGAGTTTTCTCAATCATAAGCCGGCCGGCCAATATGGATATGTCGTGGCCCAAGGAGACCGGCTGGTGTTTTCCAATACCGGCCAGCCGGCCAAATTTTGGGGCGCCAATTTGCAGGCATACGCCCTGTTCACCACGGCCGATGCGGAAATACCCATACAGGCGCAGCGTATCGCCAAATTGGGCCACAACCTGATACGGATTCATCATCACGATTCCGGATGGGTTGACCCCAATATTTTCGATAAGTCAGCATCCACTACCCAAGTATTGCTGGCGTCTTCATTGGATAAATTGGACAGGTGGATTAAGGCGCTTAAAGATGAAGGAGTGTATGTCTGGCTGGATCTAAATGTAGGGCGGGAATTTAAAGCGGGCGATAATATTCCCGGCTATAGCGAGTTGCAGGAATATAATATCAAAGGGCAGGGTTTCTGTTACCTGAATACCAGAATTCAAGAATTGCTGGATGATTTCGCTTACAAATACCTGACTCACAATAATCCATATACGGGTCTGGCATATAAGGATGATCCGGCGGTAATGGGCCTTCTCATTACCAATGAGAATGATCTGTGCGAACATTTCGGGAATATCTTTGCCGGAGATAAAAATGTGCCTTATCACCAAAGCATCTTTGATACGGAAGCGCAAAACTTTGCCGCCGCCACGGGATTGAATTACACTGAAATAAAACAGACGTGGGTTCCCGGCGCTTCCAAAATATTCATGGCTGATCTGGAGCATCGTTTCAATGTAAACAGATTAAACTACCTGCAAAGCAGCCTGGGAGTAAATGTACCCGTTGCCACCACCAATTATTGGGGGGATGAGTCGCTTTATTGCATACGCTCCTTGACCGATGGAGGCATTATTGATGTCCATGCTTACGGCGGGGGAGAAGCGACCAGCGCCAACAGCCGTTATGTAGCCAATTTTCTTGATTGGCTCGGGAGCGGGCAGGTGTATAATAAACCTTATGCCGCCACGGAATGGAACATGGGGGATTGGCAGGTACGGGACAGGTTCACATCCCCGATTTACGTGGCGTCCATCGCCGCCTTGCAGGGTTGGGACGCCCCCATGCTTTACGGATACAGCCAGACGGGATTACCGGGCTCGGTGGACGGAGGCACCTCCCAGTGGTCTTCCTACGATGACCCGGCTATTTACGGCGTGATGCCTGTTGCCGCCTTGTTGTTCCGGAGAGACGTGAACGAAGCCCAAAATAAATATGTTTTGAAGTTAGACAGGCAGAATGCATATTTTACCGGGAACAATCCGAATAGATGCGCCACGATCCGGACTCTCATGGAAAAAAGCAAGTTGTCCCTCATGTTTGCGGATATCCCCGAATTAAATTGGGATGCGGAGGATACTCTTGATCCCGGAGTTACGGTACTATCCGACGTAAATAACGATTATATACCGGTTGGACAGGATTATGTGGAATCCGATACCGGTGAAATCAGGCGGAACTGGAGTACCGGCATCCAAACCGTAGACACGGTGCGGTCACAGGTGGCATCCGGATGGCTGGGGCTAACGGATGGAACGGTTATTAATTTAAGCAGCGTCAGCTTTGAGATTACCACGAACAAAGCAGTGGTGGCCGTATCCAGCTTGACGGACAGTTCGATCCAAGATTCCAATAATTTACTTATAACAGCCATAGCTAGATGTAAAACTATAGGCGGAAACAAACCGTTTTACAGCGAACCGGTACACGGAGATGTCGTAATTACTTCCAACGTTGTGGGTATGACCCTAAAAGCCCTTGATAGCAATGGCAATATTATTGACACATATTCGGTGCCATATAGCAGCGGCAAATATACGATAACCTTACCCCAAGCCAGCGGAACGCATTGGTTTGTTTTATCGGGCGACGGAATAATACCCACACCGACGCCGTCCGTGTCGCCCACTCCCACCAACACCCCTACGCCGTCTCCTTCGGCTTCTTCCGGGAACGGCACGGGATTGGCGGGAGAGTATTATGACAATATGGACTTCACCAGTCTGAAAGTTACGCGCACCG
>JBLNCG010000039.1:0-12922 GCA_050260475.1 Bacillota bacterium | reverse complement strand
CGGCGATTGCTACCTGTCCGCGGATACGGTGGGCGGAGGAACGCCGACCCCGACGGCCACGCCGACAAATACCGCGACGGCAACCGCAACCATGAGCCCTACGCCCACGGCCACCATCACGCCTACTCCCACGCCGACCGCCACGGTGGCAAATAAAAGAGTCCTGATGATCGTGGGTTCCCTCACCCTTAACGCGGGTGACGGAGCCATCAGGACGCGGCTGGAAAACACCGGATATACGGTAACAATCAGCGACGACAACGCGACCCATCCGGTGGATTTGGCCAATTATGAGGTGGTTTACATCTCCGCCACCATTTCCTCGGGAAATATCACCAACAAATACAAATCCGCCGCAAAGCCCGTAATTATCGCAGAATCGTGGATATTCGACGATATGGGCATGACCGGTACCGTTACGGATACGGATTACGGTACCATCGGGGCCCAGACCCAGATCGACATGGCCGACACCCATCCCATCGCCGGCGGATTGACAGGCACGCAGACCATCCAATCCGCGGCGGATACGTTCCACTGGGGCATCCCCGGCGGCGGGGCGGCGACGGTGGCCCGGATCCGGGGAAGTTCCACCAACGCGTGCATTTTCACCTATGACGCCGGCAGTTCCTTAAAAGACGGGACTACCGCGGCGGGAAAAAGGATCGGCCTTTGGCCCGGAGATACCACTTTCAATAACGTCAACTCCGCCGGCCAGGAATTGTTCGACCGGGCCTTTATGTGGGCGTTGGGGTTGATATGATGCTCAAGGGAATATCGATGCGGTTTCAATGAATAACCTGAATAAAAAGGGCGCATAAAAACTCCATTTCCGCGTGCATGATGCCATATCCCTGTTTACTGATATTTCGTAAGTTTTGCGGCAAATTCCTGTATTAATCCATCAACCGCCTCCTTTTTTATTTTCATGGAGCGATAGGAAGCTGTTGCCGCGACTTTGCCTCCCCGGGAGGATATGGAATCCGTAAAGGCTTTCAATGCGGATGCGAGCCCTATCCCGCCCAGGGTGACGAATGCGCCCACTTTTTTGCCGGTAAAGTCAAGTTTGGCCAGGAGAGCGTTCACTGCCGGGGTTGGACGGCCGGCCCAGATCGGCGTGCCGATTAAAACCATGTCGAAGCCTTTCAAATCCGTATTGCACGGTTGAATTTCGCTGGATTTACCTCGCAGAGCGTCGCGGCCGCCGAAAAAATAAGCACCCAAAACACCGCGTTTCTTTACTTCCTTGATTTCCCGCACTTCCGCCCGCAGGGATCTTCCAAGCGCTTCGGCGACAAGCTTGGTTTTTCCGGAATATGAATAATAAAAAACGACTGCTTTCATCAATATCAACTCCTGTTTATAAATTTGCCCGTTGATTTCCAGGTATATTTTATCATAAAAGTCGCCTACGGCCGGTGTAAAATTTCTGATTTTTAAAAACAAGAGAGGATTTAATATACGGTGGAAGAATATACTATCGAGAAATGGAGGGATGCGGATGCGGAATCCGAAGATTTTTAAAACCGTAGTACTGTTTGTATTGGCAGTATGCCTGGCCGGGAGCGGTTTTATTCAGGCGGCCGGCGCAAACAAAGGTCTGAAGGAACCCCAAAAAACCATCAAGGTAGTGAAAGACGGAGATCGCGCCATGAGCTACCTGGTGCAGATGCCCAGGCTGAAAGATTACAAGAGCGTGGGACGGAATCTGAAGACAAAAAAGGAGAAATACCCGGTTATTCTTTTTTTGCATGGTTGGGGGGGATCCACTGTTCCGGAAGCGGACTTTTATAAACTGTCGGGAACTGAGAATACCGGCTTGCTGCTGGATCACACGGCGCCGGATTACGAGTTTCCTTTTATAGTGATTGGGCCGCGTTTGCCCGGATTTGCCGCGCCCCCGGCTGGCGCTACCTGGGACAGGGGGCCTTCTTCCGCTTACGGGTGGCCTGGCTGCGCTGATCTGTTAATGAAAGCCCTGGACGAGACGATCAAGGAATACCCGGTGGATACGGACCGTATTTATCTAGCCGGTTTCAGCATGGGGGGCTACGGAACGTGGGGGATCGCCATGAGATATCCGGAGCTTTTCGCCGCAGCGGTTCCGGCGGCAGGCGGAATCGACGATTTGAGATCCTTGTATAAGCTCAAACATCTTCCGATGTGGATTTTCCATAGTACCCGGGATAATATCGTGCCTTTCTCCGGATCCCAGAAAGCCGTGGACAGGCTGCTGGAAATGGACGCCAATGTATACTTCACCATTTATCCCAGCGGACACAGTCAGGAGTATACTATTTTTTCGGAAGGTACGTTCAAATGGCTGCTCAGACAGAACCGCCGGGATAACCTGATACGGATGACGCCCAGAGTCAAGGCGGCGAAAGGCACTCCGGCGGTTGACGGCGCCATCGATGAGATCTGGAATAAAGCGGAAGCAATGCAGACAGGCAAGCCGATCCTTGGGAAGGATGCGGCCTTCGCCAAATTCAGGCTTTTATGGGACGACAAATGCCTTTATGTGCTGGCCGAGGTTTCGGACAAGAAAGTCAGCGCGGCGAGCAAGACCCCCATGCATCAGGATTCCGTGGAATTTTACGTGGACTTCGCCAATAGGAAAGCCAAAACATATGATGAGGCGTGCGGGCAATTGAGGGTGAGCGCCAAAAACAGCCGCTCCAAGAAAAACGTGAGCGATGAAGTATTCAAAGGATTCGTCACGGCCGTAAAGGAGATCGAGGGCGGATACTTGGTGGAAGCGGCGATTCCTTTATTCGGAGGCTTTGTGGCGGCGCCGGGAAAAGTGCTGGGGTTCGATCTCGCGGTCAATGACGATATAGGAAACGGCAAGCGGGAAGGCATCACCGCCTGGGCGGATTACAGCGGAAACGCCTGGAACAGGCCGTATCTTTTCGGGGACGCGGTTTTGCTTCCTTGATTCAGATAAACAATGGATAAACGGCATAGAGAGACAGGTTTTCAACCTGTCTCAATATTTTTTTTTAATATTAAAAAAATATATTACAGAAAACCAAAATCCTGGTAAAATAGGATATAGGAAATAAATCCATTTGGATTAAAACCGGAGGCCTTATGAAATTCATCTTTGCTCCCGATTCTTTTAAAGGAACCTTGTCGTCGGCGGAAGTGATTGAAATACTTTCAACTGCGGCATCGCACCATTTCCCGGATGCCGGGATTGTCAAAATACCCGTAGCCGACGGCGGGGAGGGAACGGTGGAAGCGTTGGTGGCCGCGGCTGGAGGGGAATACCGGACTGCGGAGGTCGCCGGGCCGCTGGGGGAAAAAGTCAAAGCCCGTTACGGGGTGATTCGCGGCGATATCGCGGTTATCGAAATGGCCCAGGCATCAGGCCTGACTTTGGCGCCGCAGGAAAAACGCAACCCGTTATCCGCTACGACTTATGGCACGGGAGAGCTGATCCGGGCGGCATTGGATGAAGGGCTTAAGGATTTCATTATCGGTATCGGCGGAAGCGCCACCAACGACGGGGGAACCGGCGCGTCACAGGCTCTTGGAGTGCGCTTTTTTGATGGAGAAAAAAAAAGCACCGGTTTTGGCGGACGGGAATTGGCTAAGATACGGCGTATAGATTTATCCGGGATGGATCCCAGGATCAAGGAATGCAGGATGACAGTGATTTGCGATGTTACCAATCCCCTGACGGGGGAGAAAGGGGCCACCCGCGTATACGGTCCCCAGAAAGGGGCCACCGTCGAAATGCTGGAGGAACTGGAACAGGGTATGCAAAATTTTGCGGGCTTGATTCGCGCGCAGACAGGGTTGGATCCCGACGGGATTCCCGGGGCGGGGGCGGCGGGGGGCCTGGGAGCCGCCCTGGTCTGCTTTTTTAAGGCAATATTGAAACCCGGAATCGATACCGTGTTGGATCTGGTGAATTTCGACCGGCTTCTTTCGGGGGCGGACCTAGTGGTGACCGGAGAGGGGAGAATCGACGGGCAGTCCGTTTATGGCAAGGTCCCGGTGGGCGTGGCCCGTCGCTGCAAGGGCCGGGGGATTCCGGTGATCGCGGTGACAGGGGGCATGGATGAAGGAGCTTATCTAGTTTATGAACAGGGCATTGACGCGATTATACCGACGGTCAACCGGAGCATGAGCTTGGAGGAAGCCATGGCCCGTTCGCGCCAGTTAATGGAAGACGCGGGAGACAGACTGTTCAGGATGATCAAGGCTGGAATCAGGATTGGAGGAAAACAAGACCGGATTTAATAATATCGCGATAACGGGTGAAGCGGCAAAGACTAAGAAGCTGGACTGGCGGGAGGTATGGCGGTTCATCTTTAGGAAGCAAGCGAAGAATGCCTTCTGCATGATGCTTTTTTATTTTCTAGCTTTCACGCACTTATGGGCGAATTCCGTCCTCGCCGCTGATTTGATCAAACTCGCCGCATCGGGCGGGGAGCAGCGCGGTATTGTTTTTCTGTATCCCGGCCTGATGCTTTTCACGGTGATTTTGAACAATCGGGACGCACAAGGATTTGATCCGAGGGGATAATTTTTCCGCCTTTTTCAGGACTCAAAACCTAATGGCCGCCCGGGGCTTTGAGTAGAAAGGAGAGAGCCATGTTTATCGATAAAAAAAGCCCGATCCCCGCGTATTTTCAGTTAAAAGAGATTATTGTGGAAAAAATCCGTAAAGGCGAATACCAGCAAGGCAAATCAATTCCTTCGGAGCGGGAATTAAGCGTAATTTTCGGATTGAGCCGCATGACGGTCCGGCAAGCGTTGAACCAGTTGGCTCATGAAGGCATTCTAAGCCGGGAAAAGGGAAGGGGCACTTTTGTATCCAGGCTGATCCTGGAACAGCGGAACCTGATGAGTTTTACGGAATTGGCACGCAGCAAAGGCATGTCCCCGGGTACGCGCATCCTGCAGAAGTCGATGGTGCGGGCGGACAAGGAAATGACGGAATTGCTCGATCTCAAATCCGGCGATACGGTTTACAGGATTAAAAGATTGCGGCTGGTGGACGGCGTACCGGTGGGAATCGAGGAGGCATTCATTCCCACAAAATATTGCCGGGAGCTGGAAAAATACGATATATCCGCCTCGCTTTACCGGATTTTCTGGGAAAAGTACGGCTATTACATAACACATGGCGACAATATCATCGGGGTGGTGAAAGCCTCCCCCCGGGATAAAAAAACTCTGGATATCGCGGGGGAAGTCCCCCTGCTTTCCATCACCAGTATAAAGTACACCGCGGCGGGATTGAAACTATATTATGAAAAATCCTTATACCGTTCGGATCTGTATGAGTATCAGATTCGCGTGTTTTCTGATGTGGTGAATATTGCAGAGAACGGAAAATTTAACGCCGGAGAAGTAGAAGACGATTGAAATAATCCGGGAAATGGTATATACTGGACATGATGGTCTATACCACCATACATTACTCTGTTTTGAAGGATGTCTTTCATGGAACAATTGGCGTGGCGGAAAACCAGCATGTGGAAAGAGATTATGGAGCAGCCGGAGGTTCTGGAAGGCTGCCTGCAGCGAAATATCTCCGTTACCGGGGATCTTACGAAATATTTGAACGCCAGAAAAATCAACGCCGTATATATTGCAGGCCGGGGCACGTCTGATCATGCAGCCATCTATGCCAAATACATCCTTGAATTGTTGACGGGGATCCCCGTGGCTCTTGCGGCGCCTTCCATTGTGACCGTTTACAAACGCCGGTTGAAGCTGAAAAACTGCCTGGTCATAGGAATTTCGCAATCCGGGGAAGCGGCGGATGTTCTCGAAGTGGTAAGGGAGGGCAAATTGAATGGAGCCGTCACCCTTGCCGTCACCAATACTCCATCATCACCTTTGGCGCAGGAAGCGGCGTTTCATTTGGACTGTGCGGCCGGACCGGAGCTGAGTGTAGCCGCAACCAAGACATTTACCGCGCAAATGATATTGCTGGCATTTTTTGCCGCGGCCTGGTCGGATTATCCCGAACTCAAAGATGAGTTGGCCGGAGTTCCGGAAGGAATCTCATCCATCCTGAAAAACGTTGCGGGCTTTACAGAGGCGGTTGAAAGGCATCGGTTTATCGAGGAATGCTTCATGCTTGCGCGGGGCGTCAATTATGCGGCGGCTTTGGAAGCGGCGCTGAAAATACAGGAAACCTCGTATGTCAGGGCAAAAGCCTTTGCGGCGTCCGATTTTTTCCATGGTCCCATCGCCATGATCGAACGGGATATTCCGGTTATGGCCCTTGTCCCCGGCGGCCCGTCTTTTGATTATATGCACGGCGCACTCCGGAAGTTGATAAACCGCCGCATGGAATTGCTGGTGGTCTCGGACCAGAATAAGGCTTTGCAATTAGGGAGCACCGGTATACGAATTCCGGAAACGGGCAATGATTTTATATCGCCTTTCTTCTGCGTGACCGTATTTCAAATGTTTGCCTGTATGCTGGCGGTGGAGCGCGGGATTAATCCCGACCGGCCGCGGGGATTGAAGAAAGTGACGGTAACGCGGTAGCGCTTATTCAGAGATCAGTGATCAATAATCAGTGCTACAGGGAATGTAGTATTAGCAATCAATGAACAATCGCTAAGCATAATGGCGGAAGGGCGGTTTGGGAGGTTTATATGGTGGAAGGACTGAGAAGTAAAACCGCTGAGGTCTTCGTTCCTGATCATATGCCGCTTCGGGAAGCCCTTGAGCGCACGACTCACCTTGCGGTAGGCGCCCATCAGGATGACATAGAATTGATGGCTTATGCGGGCATTGTAGAGTGCTACGGCAGGGGGGATCAATGGTTTACCGGGCTGACGGTATCGGACGGCACGGGATGTCGCCTGACCGGCCCCTATGCGGGGTACACTCCCGAGCAGATCGGTCAAATCCGGAACAGGGAACAAAAAAAGGCTGCGGAAATCGGCGAATATTCCTGTGCAGTTTTATTGGGTTATTCAAGCCGGCAGGTTTGCGATCCGGCCTGCACCGATGTTTTGGAAGATATTGGGGCCTTAGTATGCAGGGCCAAACCCCGTCTGGTTTATACCCATAACCTCGCGGACAGACATAAAACCCATGTGGCGGTTGCACTGCGCACTATTGAAGCCATCAGAAGACTTCCGCCGGGGGCAAAGCCGGAGAAATTATACGGCTGCGAGGGATGGAGAAGCCTTGATTGGATGGTGGAAGGCGACAAAGTCATAATCGACGTCTCAGGGCATCCTAATTTGAGACAGGCCTTGCTGGGAGTGTTCGACTCCCAGATCGACGGAGGGAAACGCTATGACCTCGCGGGTGAAGGAAGGCGGAGGGCCAATGCGGTTTTTGCCGATCCCTATCGCCCGGACAAAGGCGAGGCGGTGGGTTTGGCGATGGATCTGACGCCGTTGATCGAAAATCCCGGCCTGGATATCCAACAGTACGTTGCAAGCTACATCGACAGATTTGCCAAGGATATCACGGCAATGCTCAGCGGACTTTAGCTTTTGAAGAATCCTTTATATTTATTCCAGCGTAAACGGAGGCACTTGGATGAAAACAGTTACAGTAGCCCTCATCGGCGCAGGCGGAAGGGGTATGTCATATACGAACTTCGCATTGAAGAATCCGGAACAGCTTCAATGCGTCGCCGTTGCCGAGCCTGATCCGGAGCGGAGGGAAAGGGTAAAAAAACTGCACGGGATCAGCGTGGAAAATACTTTTTCGAGCTGGACCGAGATTTTGGACAGACCGCGGCTGGCTGATGCAGTATTTATTTGCACGCAGGATCGCATGCATTTCGAACCCGCCATGAAAGCCATGGGAAGGGGTTATCATATCCTGCTGGAGAAACCGATGTCCACCACGCCCCAGGAGTGCGCCCTCATCGGGGAACAGGCTGAAAAAAACGGCCGGATTCTGTTGATTTGCCATGTGCTCAGATATACGGGCTTTTTTTCCGCATTGAAAAGACTGCTGGATGAAGGGCGCATAGGCAGGCTGATGGCTATCCAGCACAACGAAAATGTGGGATTCTGGCACCAGGCCCACAGCTATGTCAGAGGAAACTGGCGCAACAGCAATGGCTCAAGCCCCATGATCCTGGCCAAGAGCTGCCATGACATGGATATTATGCTCTGGCTGGCGGGAGCGGACTGCTTGTATATATCTTCCTTCGGATCTTTGACCCATTTCAAACCGGAAAACGCTCCGCCCGGCGCGCCGAAAAGATGCACGGACGGATGCCCCGCGGAGAAAGGCTGCCCTTATTCGGCTTTGAAGATATATATCAACGACAATACCAGCTGGCCCGTGGATGTGATCACCAGCGATTTCAGCCTGGAGGGCCGCCTCAAAGCCTTGCGTGAAGGGCCGTACGGCCGATGCGTATATTATTGCGACAACAATGTGGTTGACCACCAGGTGGTGAACATTGAATTCGCCAACGAGGTCACGGCGGCATTCACCATGAGCGCCTTCACCGGCGGCGGTAGGACCATCAAGCTGATGGGGACTCACGGTGAAATGCGGGGATACATGGAGAAGAACGAAATCGAAATTATAAACTTCAGGGACAGTTCTACGGAATTAATCAACACCTCTGGCAATGACTCCGGTTACGGGCACGGCGGCGGAGACTGGGGGATTATGCGAGAGTTCACCCGCCTGGTGCAGAAAGGCGGGACCGAGCAGGGTCTGACTTCGGCGACCGTATCCGTGCAAAGCCATCTGATGGCTTTCGCCGCAGAAAAGTCCCGGCTGGAGAAAAAGGTGATCAATATGACAGAGTATGCCAGGGAGATAAAAGAATCCGATAGGCGTTAAAGAAGGCAATTGCGTTTACCTTAAGGCCAGGTCTTGCCACTAAATGTAGTGTATGGTTACCATTAGGCTATCGATATTTGGCAAGACGTAAAATTATCAAACAACGCAAATTGCTCAAAGAGGAGGAGAACAAAATGAACTGGGAGAAAATGACCGCTCCGGATTTTGCTGCGGCCGTATCTGTTTCCAAAGGCGTTTGTCTGCTGCCCTTCGGAATTGTGGAAAAACACGGGGATCACCTGCCCCTCGGCCAGGATCTGCTGTATATCCACGCGGTATGCACATTGGCTGCGGAGATGGAACCGGCGGTGGTGTTTCCTTATTATTATTTCGGCCAGATTGCCGAAGCCAGGCATGTGCCGGGGGCCATCGCCATACGTCCCGATCTCCAGTTGTCCCTTCTGGAAAATATCTGTGATGAAATATCCCGCAACGGTTTTTCCAAGATCCTTATTGTCAACGGACACGGCGGAAACTCCCATTTTCTTGAGTATTATTGCCAGATTTTCCTTGATAAGCCCAAACCTTACATGATTTTTCTCAGCGACCATCCGGGCCTGAAAGAATGGGCCGAAAAAAAGGAAGCCAAAGTCGACGGCCACGGCGGCGAAGCGGAAACCTGCGCCATGCTGCACCTTCATCCGGAACTGGTAAAGCTCGACGCTTTTGCCGATTACGGCTTACCCATGCGCCGCCTGGAAAAATACGCCAATCTTCGCCTTTATACCGGAATATGGTGGTATGCCGATTTTCCGGGCCATTTCGCCGGCGAGAGGGTATCCTTAACTGAAGAAAAAGGAAAAGCGTTTACGGAAGAGCATGTAAAAAATCTTGTAGAGCAGGTACGGCTGCTGAAATCCGATGACACACCCATGGAACTGTACAAGGAATTTCTGGGGCGGGTTCAAAAGCCTGAAAACCGATATCCCTGATATGCGTATAAATCAGTAAAGGAAGTGCGCAAAATGGCGGAGATTCGTGCGTTGCGGCAGGAAGAGATGGATGGCTGGCTGGATCACTGCATGTATGTGTTTAACGGCGGTACGTATTCCAAGGATTACCGGCAGTATTTCGCCAATCACTGGCTGAACGACCCCTGGAAGGATCTGGACGGCATCCTGGTGGCGGTGGAAGGCGGTCAAATCCTCAGCACGGTCCGCATATTTTTCCGGAAAATCCATATAAGCGGACAAGAGATAAGCATGGGCGGGATCGGGGAAGTCAGCACCAAACCCGAGTGCCGGGGAAAAGGTTTGGCCGGAGAGATCTTAAAAACGGCTCTTGTAAAGATGGAGAAACGCGGGATTCAGGTTTCCGTGCTGTTCGCGGGGATCAGGGATTACTATGCCAAGTTTGGCTGGCAGGAGCGGGGGATGCTCTGGAATATCGCGGAGGTTCCGGATGACGCCTCGTGTTCGATGCAAATCGAACAAGCGGATCTGGACGCGGATTTGCGGGATATCATGCATATTTATCAGTCGTATTCCGGAAAAATAAACGGCACGGTGGTCCGCGACAGGGAGGAATATTGGCGGGACTGGGTTAAAACCGAAGCCAAAACTTTATGGAAGGCGATAAACAAGCAGGGACAGATCGCCGCATATATCTGTGTCATGGAAAAAGAGCAGCAATTAACGGTAAGGGAGTTCGGCTGCCTTCCGGGTCAGGATATGCTGTTTGAGGAGTTTTTGGCCTACTTTTTAAAAAATTCGCAGCAAAAACTCAGGGAGGTCAAATACCCGAGTCCGGTTAAATCCCGCCTTTTGCCGACAAACACGGAGCGGGAGCTCCATTGTATGGTGAGGCTGGTATGCCCTTTCCGGACGGGACGAGGGATGATAGCCTCCACGGAACAGTTGTTGGATGTACTTAATACAGGTAACAACGGGATTGATAATTTTTTCTGGTGGAATATCGACAACTATTAACAGGCAGTTCACAATGGCCGTTTAACGGCCTTTTTTTATTTGTTATACCGCAGGCAATCAACTAAAAATAATGGATTTTCACGACGAAAATAAAAAGGAAATTTCAGGAAATTATCGAAGAAATATTAATATAACGTTAACTGTCAGTTTGTTATGTATAATCATATATGCGCGATATGGCACATGCGTTAGGAAAGGAGGTGTAAGGCGGGGCATTCGGTTAGAGCAATTTGCGTTGTTATGACGATTTTCCGTCTTGCCACTAAATATCGATAGCCTAATGGTAGCCATACACTATATTTAGTGGTAAGACCTTGAATTAAGGTAACAACGCAATTGCCTTGGTTAAAAGACCAATGAAAAAAAGAAAGAAAGGGGAGTAAGCATGAAGTCAAGGTTTTATCCGGCAGTTTTTATTTTTCTGGCCTTGGTGGCCGGAAGCGTTTCAGCGGAGCCTTACACCGGGAAGTTGGGTGCGGAAGCCCCGGGCGACGTGTTTGTAGATGTCGTCAAGGAAGGCTATCGCTGGAATAAAATCGGCGGGGCGGAACTTACCTCCGGGGATGTAGATGCCGACGGCTGGCCCAATTGCGATGTACAGTGGGTGCACGACTGGCGGCCGGTGGCGGAATGGGGGGGGTCCATCGACGATCCTGAACAATACCGCGTAGACAGGAGCGGCGTATACAAGGGATCCTTTACGGGTCAGGCCGTCCTGACCTGGGTGGAGGGGCCTTTCACCATCTCCAACCAGGTTTATAATTCCGGAACCAACACCACCACATTCGATCTCACCATCGGAACGCCCGGGCCTCAACACGGTTTGATTGTAATGACCTTCACCAACACCAAACGCACGCAGGAAAGTCCGACCAATTCGGGCATTACCAATTTCAAGCTGATCCGGCCCGGTTATCCTGCGGATACCACGCAGGTATTCCGGAATGAATTCATCAACTGCTTGACTAGCTTGAATTTTTCCGCCATCCGGTTTATGGCGGTGGCGGAAACCAACAATAATGTGGAATGGGACGCCAACGGGCCGATCCTTCAGTACTGGGCCAACCGTAAAAAAATGACGGACGCCGGCCAGAACCCCATCGCCCCCTTGAACAAAAAGGACGGCTGGGCCTGGGAATATATCGTAGACATCTGCAATATGGCGGATATGGACCTCTGGCTCAATATCCCGGTGGCGGTGGACGACGCTTATATTCAAAATCTGGCGCAGCTCGTTTACACCCGGCTGGAATCCGAACGAAAGGTTTATCTGGAGCACAGCAACGAGATGTGGAACTGGGGCTTCACCCAGTACGCCTGGAATAAAGCCAAGGCGGTGGCGGAGGTCAACGCCGGGGGATCCAACTTCAATTACGACGGCTCCACGGATCAGGAGGTGTGGGCCCAGCGGCGCCATGCCAAACGCACCCGGGACATCGTGATGATCTTCGCCAATGTATTCGGGACCAACCAGATCAACAACCGCATTCGGGGTATGCTATGCGGCGTGGGCGGCACTTTCTTCACCGTAGGCCGCCACGACCAGATGCTTACTTATTTGAACGCGAATTACGGCGCGCCTTCGGGTTATATATACGGCATCGCGGATCCCACCTATTTCGGCGGACCGGCCGCGGCAGGCGAAGCCGGGTATGAGAATTATACGGTGGATCAGATTCTCGATAATATGCGTGCCACCAGTGACAACGGTGTCAGCGAGCGGCAGGGAAAAATCTCGCTGGCCGCCAGTTGGAGTTTACCCGGCGGTTTCTGCTCCTATGAAGGAGGGCCGGATACGGGGGGCGGCAGCACCACGAACCTGGCAAACCGGATCAGCGTCCACCGCGCGCAGCGCATGCAAACCGAATATAAACACAATATCGCCGACAATTTCTGGACTCTTGGCGGCAATTTGGCCATGCAGTTCACTTTGGCGGGAAGTTTCTCCCGGTATGGCGGATGGGGCATGACCGACGATCTGGCCGTACCGAACCGCAACTATAAATATTACGCCATCAAGGATCTCATCGGGGAGCGCACCGCGCCGGTTCCCACCCCCACTCCCTCTTCATCGCCCACTCCCACCAACACCCCTACGCCGTCTCCTTCGGCTTCTTCCGGGAACGGCACGGGATTGGCGGGAGAGTATTATGACAATATGGACTTCACCAGTCTGAAAGTTACGCGCACCG